>NZ_DASPIS010000087.1:0-132529 GCF_035628975.1 Azospirillum sp.
CGACAGGTCGCAGCGCAGGCCGAGCGAGAACTGCTTCACGAAGGCCTTGGTGCCGCCATAGACGTTGCCGCCGGGATAGGGCCAGCTGGAGGCGACGGAGGCGAGATTGACGATCAGCCCGCGCTGCGCGATCAGCCGGTCCAGCAGCAGCCGGGTGATCGTCACCAGCCCGGTCACGTTGGTGTCGATCATCGTGCGCCACTGTTCCAGGTCGCAGTCCTGCGCGGCCCCGGTGCCCAGCGCCAGCCCGGCATTGTTGACCAGGACGGAGATGTCGGCGAACTCCGCGGGCAGGGATTCCAGGGCGGTGCGCGTCGCCGCCTCGTCCCGGATATCGAAGCACAGCGGATGGACCACCGCCGGTCCGCCCAGCGCCTCGACCAGGGCGTCCAGCCGGTCCTGCCGCCGGCCGGTGGCCACGATCCGCCAGCCTTCCGCCACCAGCCGCCGGGCGATGGCATCGCCGAATCCCGACGTGGCGCCGGTGACCATCGCCGTCTTCGGGTTGGTGGCGGTGTTCGGGGCGATGTTCGACATTGTGCGATCTTTCCTCATGACGTTGGAGGCTTCTGGCCGAAGCGCCACAGTATCATAGCTCGGGGAAGATCTCCCTCTCCCCCCGGGGAAAGGGAACTGTCCGCAACTCCGCGACCGTCCGGCAGCCCAGCAGGGCCATGGTGCGGTCGAGTTCGTCCTGCAGGATCGCCAGTGCGTGTTGCGCCCCCGCCTGTCCGCCGGCCGCGAGCCCGAACAGCGGCGCCCGGCCGAGCAGCACTGCCGCGGCGCCGGCCGCCAGCAGTTTCGCGGCGTCGCTGCCGCGCCGAACGCCGCTGTCGGCCAGCACCGTCATCCGGTCGCCGACCGCGTCCATGATCCGTGGAAGAACCGCAAGCGGCGAAGGCGCGCAGTCGAGGTTGCGCCCGCCATGGTTCGACACCACGACGGCCTCGACCCCGGACTCGGCCGCGCGCAGCGCATCCCCCGGCGCCAGCAGGCCCTTGAGGATGATCCGCCCCGGCCAGCGGCGGCGCAGCTCCGCCACATCGTCCCAGCTGACCCGGTCGCACAGCCGGATCGGATCGTGTGCCGTGGCGTCGGTGATGCGGGTGCGGAACTGCGGCGGGTAATGGGCGTATCCCGGCCAGCCGCCGTCGGCCAGCAGGCGCAGCAGCACGCCGCCCGCCCAGGCCGGGTGGCGCGCCACGTCCATGGCGCCGCGCAGCGACGGCGTGACCGGCACGTTGAAGCCGTTGTGTCGGTTATACTCGCGTTTCGGCGAAACGGCGGTGTCCACCGTCAGGATCAGCGTGTCCACGCCGCAGGCGGCGACCCGGTCCAGCAGGGCATGGGTCAGGCTGCGGTCGCGCCAGACATAAAGCTGGAACCACAGCTCGGCCCCGGCTTCCGTGATCGCCTCGATGCTGGTGATCGACTGGGTGGAAACGCAGAAGGGAATGCCGGCGGCGCGGGCGGCGCGCGCCAGCAGCACCTCCCCGTCATAGCGGACCAGACCGGCGGCGGCGGTAGGCGCGATGACGAAGGGCATCGGGCGCTCGCGGCCGAACAGCGTCACGCCGCTGTGGCGCTCGCCGCAATCGACCAGCACGCGCGGCGTCAGTTCGGCCTGCTCGAAGCTTTCGCGCAGCCGGCGCAGGGCCGCTTCATCCTCGGTGCCGCGGTCGATGTATTCGAACAGGCCGCGCGGCAGGAAGCGGCGGGCGCGCTGGCGCAACTCGTCGATGTTCAGGCATGCCTTATGGGCCGCCATGGGATCACCGCCTCCCGCGGGGTGGCGCGCTATCGGGAATAGCTGCCGAATGGGTGGACGGAGATGGAGGCCGCGGCCACCTGCACATGCCGGGCGAGTTCCTGTTCGACCTGCTCCGGCGTCCAGCGCGTGGCGGGGACGGAGATGCTGAGGCCGGCCACCGCGCGGCCATGCTCGTCGGTGATGGCGGCGCCGACGGAGATGTCGCCCATCACCGTCTCGTTGACCAGCAGCGCATAGCCCTTCTCCCCCGCCTCGCGCACGCGGGCGCGAAGCCGGTCGGGATCGCAGACGGTGAAGGGGGTCAGCGGGCGCAGGTCGGTGCGGGCCAGGATCTCCTCCTGCTCTTCCTCCGAAAGGCGCGACAGGATGGCGGTGCCGGACGCCGTGTAGTAGGCGGGCAGACGGCTGCCGACCATGAACTCGATGTTGACCAGATGCTTGCCGGGGAAGCGGGCGACGAAGACGATCTCGGCGCCGTCCAGCTCCTGCAGGTTGGTGGTCTCACCGACGCTGCGGCTGATGTCGAGAAGATAGGGAAAGGCCTTCTCGATCAGTTCGTTGGCGCGCAGGTAGTTGTAGGAGAACTGCAGCAGCTTCGGCGTCAGCGCATAGTTGCGCGTGCCGTGGACGCGGCGCAGATAGCCCAGAACCTCCAGCGTGTAGACCAGCCGCTGGGCGGCGCTGCGGTCCAGGTTGGCAGCCTTGGCGATCTCCGACAGCGGCATCTGCCGGTGCGGCCCGTCGAAGGCGTGCAGGATCTGGAAGGTCTTCTCGGTCGAGCCGACGAACAGCGAGGACTCGCGCGGGTCGGCCTTCCTGCCCTCCGGCGTTCCGTCCGGTTCCGCAGCCGCCGCAGCCGGGCCCGTTTCCGTCACGGCTCCTTCCGCCTTCGGTGTCCGTCCTGCTGTCCGCGTCATCGGCAATCCCCCAAGGCAGTCTTCATCCGGCCGGGTTGTCGCCCGGCGCCTCCGCGCCAACGCATAGCATCCGGCGAACCGAATGCCACGCGTCGTGCGATGCAACCCATCATACCGGCTGGGCGGCCGGCATTCCCTCGTAAGTGACGAGCAGGCGCGACAGCTCGCGCCGCAGCGACCGCTTCAGCGGCTCGGCCGGTTCACGCAGCGGCGCCAGCATCGCCGGGGCGTCCACGCCGATCAGGTCCATCACCGACTTCATCGGGCCGGGATTGGTCTCGGCGAAGGCCATGTTCATCATCGGGATCAGCGTGCGGTGGATCTCCAGCGCCTTGTCCAGCTTGCCGGTGGAGGCGAGGTCGTGGATCAGCCGCCACGCCCGCGGCAGCAGGTTGGCCGTCACCACGATGCCGCCCTTGGCTCCCGCCGCGACCTGCAGCGGGAACAGCGTGTCCTCGCCGCTCAGCACCGCGAAGGACGGATCGACCCCCGCCACCGTGCGCAGGAAATGGTACATGTCGGTGTTGCAGGCCTTCATGCCGACGATCCGCTCGTGCCGCGACAGCTCGTGCAGGATCTCCGGATCGATGGCGATGCGGGTGCGGTAGGGGATCTCGTAGATCAGGATCGGCACCGGCGATTCGTCGGCGTAGCGCAGGAAATAGTCGCGGATGCCGGCCTGCGTCGGGTTGGTGTAGTAGGGCGTCAGCACCAGCAGCCCGTCCACGCCCGCCGCCGCGAAATCGCGGCCGGCGGACAGTGCGTCGTAATAGCCGGTGTCGAGCACGCCGGCGATCACCGGGCCGCGCTTCTCGCCGCCCCCGGCCCCAGTCTCGGCCATCGCCTCCACCGACAGCTCGGCGAAGCGGATGCGCTGGTCCTTCGCCAGCGCGCCGTATTCGCCGGTGCCGCCGAGCGGGACCAGCCCGTCGATTCCCTGGCGGAACAGCCAGGAGAACAGCGCCTTGGAGGCCGCCACGTCGATGGTGCCGTCGGCTGTCACCGGCGTCGGGGTGGCGGGCAGAATGCCGCGAAGCTTCGTGGCGTCAAGCATGTCTTGTCCTTGGAAGAAGCGGGTGGTGAAAGGCGGTTCGGGAGCCGGTCTCAGCTGGCGAGGCTGCGCCGGCGCAGCCGGTCGGCGACGTAGATCAGGGTGGCGACGAACAGCAGAAGCCCGGTCGACACCGCCGCGATGACGGGGGAGACCTGCAGCGTCACCTCGTCCCAGAACTGCTTGGGCAGCGTGGCGCTCAGCCCGCCCGAGGAGAACAGCGAGATGGTCAGCTCGTCGAAGGAGGTGGCGAAGGCGAACAGGAAGGAGGACAGCATGCCGGCCCCCAGGATCGGGAAGGTGACGTGCCGCAGCGCCGCCAGCGGCCGGGCGCCCAGGCTCTGCGCCGCAAGGTCGAGCCGGGTGTCGTAGTTGCGCAGCACCGCCATCATGGTCATGACCACATAAGGCACGGCGACCACCGTGTGGCCGATAACCAGCCCCAGCACGGTGCCGACCAGACCCATCTGCGCGAAGACATAGAACATGCCGACGGCGATGATCATGCGCGGCACGACGATGGGCGACAGGATGAAGGCCAGCATGGCGCCCTTGCCACGCATCTGGCCGCGCACCATCAGGAAGGCGGCGGGAACGCCGATCGCCATCGACAGCAGGCCGGTGCCGAAGGCCACCACGATGGAGCGCCACAGCGCCTGCATCCAGATCGGCGAGTCCAGAAGCTGCTGATACCATTGCAGCGTGAAGCCCGACGGCGGCCAGGCGAGACCGCCCTTGCCGAAGGACAGCGGGATCATCAGGAAGGCGGGCAGGCTGATCAGCGCCAGCAGCAGCCAGACGAAAACGGTCAGCGCCAGCGGACGCTCGGCGCGGCCGCGGATGGGGTGGCGGCGCGGCAGCAGGCCGATCAGCGCATCGCTGGCCGAGCCGAGAGCGGCCAGCACGCGCCCGCCAAGCCGCCGCATGGCGGTGTCGCGGTTGCGCACCACGGCGCTCTCACCGGTCAGCGACGCGAAGCCGAAGACGCGGTCGTACAGCACGAAGACCACCAGCACGACGGTCAGAAGCAGGACCGAAATGGCGCCGGCCAGCCCCCAGTTCAGCGTCTGCTGCACCTGATCGATGATCAGCTGGGTGATCATCGTCTCCTTCCGGCCGCCCAGCAGGGCGGGCACGATGAAGAAGCCGATGGCCGACACGAAGACCATGATCGCCGACGCGGCCACGCCCGGCAGCGACAGCGGGAAATAGACGGTCCAGAAGGCGGTGCCGGGGCGGGCGCCCAGCGTGCCGGCGGCGCGCGGCAGGGTGCGGTCGATGTTCTCCATCACCGCCAGCATGGTCATCACCGCCAGTGGCAGCATGGCGTGCACCATGCCGACCAGCACGGCGCCGAAGCCGTAGAGCAGGTCGGCCGGGGTGTCGATGATGCCCAGCGACATCAGCGTGCTGTTGATCACGCCGTTGCGGCCGAGGATGACGACCCAGGCGAAGGCGCGCACCAGGAAGCTGGTCCAGAAGGACAGCAGTACCCAGAAGATCAGCCGGCTCTTCGCCGGTCCCTTGGCGATGGAGATCAGGTAGGCGATGGGATAGGCGGCGACCACGGAGACCAGCGTCGTCGCCAGCGAGATCTTCAGCGTGATCCACAGGACGGTGACGTAGAGGCTGGAGGCGAACAGCTGCGCATAGGGCGCCAGCGTGAAGCCCTGCCCGTTGTAGACGCTGAGCGCCAGCAGCTGCCCGACCGGGAAGACCAGGAAGGCGACGAGCAGCAGGACGAGCGGGGCGCCCATCAGCACCGGCTTGCGCCAGACGGGAGGGGGCGAATGGCGTTTGGCGCCTGCGGCGTGGGTCATGGTCATGGACTGTCCGCTCATCTCACGCCGTCCCGGCCGCACGAGCGGCATCGGCGATCACGTCGGCGATCACCACGGCGTCGCGCCCGCTCCAGGACAGCGTCAGCACGTCGTCGATGCGCACCGCGTCGGCCTCGTTGCGGGTGGGGAAGGCGGCGACCAGGGGCGGCAGGTCGCGGTCGAGCGGCTCCATATAGACCTTGGTCAGGCTGCCGGTGACCATCACCTCCGACACCCGGCCCTGCAGGCTGTCGGGAGCGTTTCCGGCGTTGCGGGCGACCGTCAGGTTCTGCGGCCGCACCATCACCCGCACCTCGGCACCCGGCGGCAGGTCGTTGCCGTTGGCCAGCGCCCGGCCGGAAACGCCCATCCCGCCCAGCCTGACTTCCACCTCGTCGCCGCTGCGGTTGCGCAGGGCGGCGGGCAGGATGTTGGATTCGCCCAGGAAATCGGCGACGAACAGCGAGCGGGGACGGAAATACAGATCGGCCGGCGTGCCCAGCTGTTCGATCCGCCCGGCATTCATCAGGCAGATGCGGTCGGACATCGTCATCGCCTCTTCCTGGTCGTGGGTGACGTAGACGACCGTCGTTCCCAACTCGCGGTGCAGGCGCTTGATCTCCAGCTGCATATGCTCGCGCAGCTTCTTGTCGAGCGCGCCCAGCGGCTCGTCCATCAGGATGATCGAGGGCTTGTAGACCATGCAGCGGGCGAGCGCGACGCGCTGCTGCTGGCCGCCCGACAGCTCGCGCGGGTAGCGGCCGGCGATGTGCGGCAGATGCACCATCTCCAGCGCCTCTCGCGCGCGCCGCTTGGCCTCGGCCGCCGCCACCTTCCGCATCTTCAGCGGGAAGGCGATGTTCTCCTCGACCGTCATGTGGGGGAACAGCGCGTAGTTCTGGAACACCACGCCGATGTCGCGCTCATAGGGCGGGGCGTAGGTGACGTCCTGCGAGCCGATGCGCACGCTTCCCTCGTCGGGCGGCACCAGCCCGGCCAGCAGGCTGAGCAGCGTCGTCTTGCCGGAGCCCGACGGGCCGAGCAGCGTCAGGAATTCGCCGTCGGCGACGACGAGATCCGTCGGGGCGAGCGCCACGAAGTCGCCGTAGCGCTTGGCAAGGCCCTGGACGGAAAGGCTGGAAGAAGACATGCGCGCCTCCTCGCGAAGGGGGTGGGGCCGAAGGGGGAAATTGGCAGGTGGAGAAAGCGCAGGCGTGCCTTTGCCCCCTCCCTAGCCCTCCCCCACCTTCGGTGGGAGAGGGAACTCCGCCGCGCTGCGACTAACTCCCTCTCCCACCGAAGGTGGGGGAGGGTTGGGGAGGGGGCAAAAGCGAGGCTTAGCCTCAGCTCAGCAGCCAGGCGTTGTAGCGCTCCAGCCCCTTCTGCTGGTTCTTCAGCCAGTAGTCGGCGTTGATCTGCACGCCGCGCTCGATGTTGGCCGGGAAGGTCGGGCAGTCGGGGGCGACCTTGGCGTCGATGTGCTTGAAGGCATCCGGCTGGGTCACGCCGGCCGGGAAATACTTCACCAGCTCGGCCTGCCGCTTGGGGTCGGAGGCGAATTTGATGAACTGGCGGCAGGCGTCGGCATTGGGGGTGCCGGCCAGGATCGCCCAGCTGTCGAGGCCCCAGATGTTCTGGTCCCAGACGATGCCGACCGGCGCGCCGGCGGCGATGGCCGCCTGCGGACGCGACACCCAGGTCGGGACCATGTCGACTTCACCGGACAGCAGCATCTGCTCGACCTGCGCGCCGCTGGTCCAGAAGACCGAGACGTCCTTCTTGATGCGGTCCAGCGCCTTGAAGGCGCGGTCGAGGTCGCAGGGATAGACCTGCCCCGCCGGCACGCCATCGGCCATCAGCGCCTGTTCGATTGTGTCGAACGGGTGCTTGCGCAGGGCGCGGCGGCCGGGGAAGTTGGCGACGTCGTAGAAGTCCTTCCACGAGGCCGGCGCCTTGCGGTCCTTGAAGGCGTCGGTGCGGTAGGCCAGCACCGTGGTGTAGACGTTGGTGCCGACGCCGTATTCCGACATGTACTGCTTGGGGATCGAGGCAACGGCCGGGTCGGCCTCCAGCCCGTGCTTCTCCAGCAGCGGCTTGTTGCCGCCGGTCAGCATCAGGATGGCCGGCTGGCTGATCTTGGCCATGTCCCAGGTGTAGGACTTGGCTTCCACCATCGAGCGGATCTGCGCCGTCGGCTCCGCATTCGCCTGGACGCCGATCACCTCGATGCCGGTCGCCGCGGTGAAGGGCTTGTAGAACACCTCGCCATAGGCCTTGGTGTAGATGCCGCCGTCGTCGCGCACGACGATCCGCTTGTTCTGCGCGCGCGCCGGGCTCCAGATCGCCGGCATGGCAAGGGCGCAAGCGCCGACGGCGCCGGCTTTCAGCAGGGTGCGGCGGGACCAGCCTGATTGGCGGATGCTCATGTCGGAACTCCTCTTGGTGGGCCGGAACGGCGGAAGAATGGAAGGCAGGAGGGCTCAGCCCGGCGGCAGCAGGCGGCCGGGGTTGAAGAGGTTCTGCGGGTCCAGCGCCTGCTTCACCGTGCGCATCAGCGCCAGTTCGACGGTGGGCTTGTAGCGCGCCATCTCGCCCAGCTGGACGCGGCCGACGCCGTGTTCGGCGCTGAAGGTGCCGTTCAGCCGGGCGGCCTCGTCGTTCACCGCGTGGCGGATGGCGGCGGCCAGAGCTTCGCGGTCGGGGATGGCGTTCCAGGCGTCGAAGGTGAAGAAGGGGATGAAGTGGACGTTGCCGTCGCCGAGATGGGCGACGACGATCGCCGGCAGGTCGGGCACCAGCGCCTGCACCGCGGCGGTGGCGCCGTCGATGAAGGCCGGCACCGCCGACAGCGGCACGGCGCAATCGGTGGTCAGCCCGACGCCGGCCTTCTTGTTCGCCTCCGAAACGCTGTGACGCACCTCCCACAGGGCGTGGCGCTGGGCATCGCTGGCGGCGAGCGCCGCGTCGGTCAGCAGCCCGTCGGCGAAGGCGTCCTCCAGGATCGCCTGAAGTTCGGCGTCCAGCGCGTCGCCGTCGCTGTTGTCGGACAGCTCGATCAGCACATGCCAGTCGGCCGGCGTATCGATCGGGCTTCGGCGGCCCGGAACCTGCTCCACCACCAGATCGAGCTGGAGGCGGTTGATCATCTCGAAGGCCGACAGCCGGGCGCCGCAGCGCTGCTGCACACGGGTCAGCAGGGTCAGCGCGTCGGCAGGATCGGCCATCCCGACCCAGGCGACCGCATGGCGCGTCGGCAGCGGGTGCAGCTTCAGCGTCGCCGCGGTGATGATGCCGAGCGTGCCTTCCGACCCGATGAACAGGTGCTTCAGGTCGTAACCGGTGTTGTTCTTGCGCAGGCCGTACAGCCCGGACCAGATCGTGCCGTCGGCCAGCACCACCTCCAGCCCCAGCACATTGTCGCGCGTGTTGCCGTAGCGCAGGACCGAGGTGCCGCCGGCATTGGTCGCGATGGTTCCGCCGATCTGGCAGGAGCCTTCCGCGCCCAGGCTGACCGGATAGAGCCGTCCCGCCGCCGCCGCCGCTTCCTGCACGGTGGCGAGCACGCAGCCGGCCTCGACCTCCATCGTGCTGTTGACCGGGTCGATGCCGCGGATCGCACGCATGCGCGCCAGATTGAGGATGACCGGGGCCGGGCCCGTCTCCGATGGGGTGGCGCCGCCGCACAGGCTGGTGTTGCCGCCCTGCGGCAGCAGCGGAATCCCGTGCCGGGCGCAGCAGCGAACCACCGCGGCGACCTGCCCGGCATTCGCCGGCCGGACGAGGCAGAGTGCCGGCCCGCGGTAACGCCCGCGCCAATCTTCCGTCGCGCCGTCAAGGTCGATTTTGGATGTCAGAACGGCGTCGGCGCCGATGAGGCCCGACAGCTCAGCGATCACGTCCACACGCGATCTCCTTGATCTGCATGGTGTCTGTCTTTGTAATCGCTATTCGATTACTTCAACTGAAATATGATACCTCGTGATTGGTGCGCCAACAATCCACTTTTTGCATAGAGACCGAATTTTTGGTTAGGCACCGAAATATCAGGGGCGGGAGTGATGGATGGCCGGATCGGACGAGCCGTCGGCACTGCGACGGCAGGGACTCTCGACCTGCGGTGGCGGACCTGCCTATAGTCCGGGATTGTGAGACGTGGCAGGGCCATCCTGCCCCCGGGGCGAGAGTTCATGAGCCGTTTGATCGATGCAGTGCTTGGCCGTTCGTCGGCGGTGGCGAAACCCGTCCGGACGCAATCATCCGCCCGCCGCTTCGTCGTCATCGATTGCGAGACCACCGGGCTGTCGCCGGCCGGCGGCGACCGCATGGTCAGCTTCGCCGCGATCGAACTGGCGGAGGCGGCGCCGACCGGCCGCTGTCTCAGCCTCATCTTCAATCCGGGACGCAAATCGAACCCGCATGCGCTGAAGGTGCATGGGCTGCCGGATCACCTCCTGCGCCACCAGGACCCGTTCCACAGCGTCGCCCAGGACATCCGCGGCTTCCTGGAGGGAGCGGTGCTGGTCGGTCACAATGTCGGCTTCGACATCGAGTTCCTGCGGCACGAGTTCCAACTCTGCGGCCTTCCCTGGGCGCCGCCCCAATCGGTTTGCACGATGCACCACGCCCGGGGGCAGGTGGCGGGGCGCGCGTCGCTCGACGCGGTGGCGACGCTGTTCGGCATCGATGTCGGCATCCGGGCGCGCTTCCACGGTGCCTTCGTCGATGCCGAGATCACCAGCCGCCTGTTCCAGAAGATGATCCTCGGCAGCGCCGAGATGCTGGCGGTTCCCCATCTGGCGCCGACCAACCAGATCGACCCGCCGCCGGTGGTCCGGCCGCCGGCCGCGCCGATCACGCACGGCATCAATGGTTATGCCTTCGCCGTCACCGGCGAACTGACCGGCCTGCCGCGCGAAGCCGTCATGGCCCGCATCCTGGCGCTGGGCGGAAGCTGGCATCACAGCGTCCGCAAGGACACCGACTATCTCGTCGTCGGCCATGCTCCCGGCGCCACCAAGCTGGACACCGCCGCCGCCCGGCGCGCCAAATACGGCAAGCCCGACACCATTGACGAGGCGCAGTTCTTCGCCATGGTCGCAGCCTCCGGCGGCGGAAGGCGCAGGTGAGGGCGGAGGGTGCTTGACATGAGAATGAGAATCGTTATCATTCAGACATTCGAACGCACCTACAGCGGAAGCCAGCCGTCAGCCTCCCAAGCCTGAACGTCAGCCACCGTCTTTTTTCCGCTCCGGCAGCGTGTCGAAACCCCATCAGACAGACGGCGCCACGGATGCCCGTGACGCCAGCCTGACCGTCAAACTTTCAACACCATCGCCGGGCGGCGATCACCCCGTGGTGGATGCGCCGGAAGCCTGCCCCAGGCGGGCGGCCACGGCCTCCCAATCGACGAGCTGTTCCAGGAACGCCGCGAGATAGTCGGGACGGCGGTTACGGTAATCGACGTAATAGGCGTGCTCCCAGACATCGCAGCCCAGCAGCGCGTGCCGGCCGTGCGCCAGCGGGTTCTCGCCGTTCGGAGTGCGCATCAGGGCCAGACGCCCGTCGGCTTCCTCGGTCAGCCAGACCCAGCCGGACCCGAACTGCGCGACACCCTCCTTGACGAAACCGTCCCGGAACGCATCGACGGACCCGAAGCTGTCGACGAGGCGGCGCTCCAGCGCACCGGGAACGGCCCCGCCGCCGCCGGGCTTCATCCAGGTCCAGAAATGGATGTGATTCCAATGCTGGCCGGCGTTGTTGAAGATGGCCTGGGCCTTCGGATCGGCAAACGACTGCCGCACCACCTCTTCAAGCGGCAGGCCGGCGAAGGCCGATCCTGGAACCAGCTCGTTCAGCTTGGCGACATAGGCGGCGTGGTGCTTGCCGTGGTGAAGCGTCATGGTTTCCAGCGACATCGCCGGCCCAAGCGCATCGGGAGCATAAGGCAGATCGGGCAGAACGAACGCAGCGGTCATCGGTTCCTCCTTCGCCAAGGCCGCCCGGCCGTTGCGTTGGCAGTGCCGAGCGGCTAAATTCAAAGTGCAAACTTGGTTTATTGGGTGGCAGGGAATATGTCAAGCCGCGGCTTGGAAAATCATGCGTGGTCGCCGAGGACCGTGACCGACAAGCTGTTGGCGTTCTTGAAGACGCACGGCCCTCAAACCACGGCGGAGCTGGGGCAGGCGCTCGGCACGACGGCGGAGAACATTCGCCAGCAGCTGAGCCGGCTGGGGGCGGAAGGGCTGGTCGAGGCCCGGTCCCGTCCACGCGGGGTGGGCCGGCCGGCCCAGGTCTGGCAGCTGACAGCGGCCGGTCATGCCCGTTTTCCCGATGCCCACGCGGATTTGGCCGTGCAACTGATCCGGAGCATCGGCGAAAATCTGGGGCCGGGCGCTTTCGATACGCTGATCGCGGCGCGCCGTGCCGACACCGAGGCCAACTACATGGCCGAGCTGAGGGATGTGGTCGGTGTGAAGGACCGTGTGGCGCGCGTGGCGGCGATCCGCAACCGGGAAGGCTACATGGCCGATTGGTGGGAGGAAGCGGACGGCTCGCTCCTCCTCGTCGAGAATCACTGCCCGATCTGTGCCGCCGCCGCGGCCCATGACGGCTTTTGCCGCGCAGAACTGGCCGTCTTCCAGCAGGTGATCGGGCCAGATGCTCCGGTCCGACGTGTCGAGCATATTCTGGCTGACGCCCGCCGTTGCGCCTACCGGATCGAGCCGGCGCCGGCTCAAGGCGATGCCATGCCTTCCGGTCTGCACGGCCGGGGCGATGAAGACGGCCGCTAAGCCTTGGCGATCTAGAAGATCGGATCGTGGACCGTGAAGCGCAGGTCCTGCACCATCGTGTCGAGAACGAGGAGACTGTCTCCGCCGCCGAAATCGATCCGCACACCGTCTCCCAGCGCGACGACATGCTCCGCCCGCCATGCCGCCGTGCCGATGGCCGCCTCGAACCCTTTCAGGATGATGACGTCCAGGGACGGGTCGACGGTGGTCAGCACGTCGGCGCCGCTGCCCGGGGCGAAGAAGAACTGGTCGCTTTCGCCATCCCGTTCGGCCAGCAGCACGTCATCTCCCGCACCGCCATCGACGATGTCGCGTCCCGCCCCCGGAACAAGGACGTCCCGGCCGAACATGCCGTACAGACGGTCGGCGCCCTCCGCCCCGTCGATGTGGTCCGCGCCGGCGCCGCCGTTCAGCCGGTCGTCTCCGGCGCCGGCCAGGATCCGGTCGTTGCCGCCCAGGCCGTGAATTCTGTCCGCGCCATCCTGCCCCAACAGCGTGTCGCCGCCTTCGGTCCCCTTGCGGATGTCGTCCGGTTCCGCGCCACCCGGCGCCGCGATGACGCCCATCAGCTTCGCCGTGTGGTCCCAGTAATCGGCCCCGCTTCCGGCGGGAAGCTCCGCCAGCACGATGGTGCCGTCCGTCGTGCCGTCGGACAGGAAGAAGCGGTCGATCCTGGCTGAATAGTCGCGGTCGAACCCCAGCACGCCGTCAGCGAACTCCCCGAGCAGCGTGTCGCCGTAGGCTCCCCCGGCCGTCTGCCACAGCTGGCGGGTGCCTTCGGATGTTCCGTCGGTCACCCACAGGCCGGCGGGGCTGGTTCCGCCGTGATCCGTCAGGAAGAAGGCGCGGTTGCCGGCGAGTTCGATGTCCCCATACATCCAATCGTTCTGATGGAGCTGGGAGGTCCCCTGGGGCGTGCCGTCGGTCACCAGCAGGCGTTGGGCCCCCGACCAATAATTCTCGTCCAGGAAAAGCAGCCGGTCGCCGTCTTCACCGGCACTCCCCTGATCGAGCCAGCCGAGCGGCCGGGCGAGGTCCTGTCCCGCCAGGTAACTCGCCGTTCCCGTGGCGGCGTCCAGCACGCCGATCCTCGATGCGGCACCCTGTTCGACGCGGTAGGTGTCCATGTCGCTCGTAAACATCACTTGGCCGTTGCGCAGTCCGGCGACGCTGTCGAGGTCCCAGCCCTGCATCGTCAGGTCGCCAAGATACCGGGTGCCTTGCTGCGTGCCGTCGGTGGCCCAGAAGGTCGAATGACGGAAGGCGATCGGCCACTCCATGCTGCCGGTCCACTCGGTCACGGTCGTGACCGAGGCGACGAGCCCGTCGGGCGTGGCGGCATAGCGGACGGCCCCGCCGCCGTCGGGAACGAGTTCCGTGAAGGCCGTCGCGGTGCCGCCTGCATCGACGAAGGTGAGCTTGGACGGCCAGGATGCCGATCCCTCGTGGAAGGCCAGCCCTCCGTCGGGCATGCCGACCAGCGTGATGCCCTGGGACCATGGGGGGCGCGGCGCCATCTCATGGAAGAGGCGGGTTCCCGCGGCGGTGCCGTCGGAGCTCCAGATGCCATCCTGTGCCCCGCCGTCCGCATGCAGGTAGAGCCGGCCATGGGCGCCCGTCAGCGCCGACGGAGAGGCCCCCTGGGTTCCCGGCATGAGGTCCGCCACCATCCGCGTGCCGGCCGTGGTCCCATCGCTCACCCAAAGCTCGCGGCCATGAATGCCGTCGTCGGCGGTGAAGAACAGCCGATCGCCGACCACCGTCAGGTCGTCCGGGGTGCTGGATGCGGCGCCGGCCGCGGCATCGAACAGCCGGGTTCCGCCGCCTGTGCCGTCGGTGACCCAGAGCTCGCGGCCATGCACGCCGTCATCCGCGGTGAAGAACAGCTTGCCGCCGGCGACGACGGAATCGCTGGGGGCGCTTCCCTGCTCGCCCGCCCTGATGTCGGCGAGCAGGCGGGTCCCCGATGGCGTGCCGTCGGTGATCCAGGGCTCGGTTCCCGTGTTTTGCAATGTGGCCGTGAAAACAGCGATCTTTGCCTGTGCCATGCCCCCTCCAATCGGATGAAGCATTGCTTGAGGAGGAACAAGTCATGCTGTGACAATTTTTAGACTAGGCAACACAGAGCATGTAAAAAACGAAAAGAGACTTTGTCTTTTTGATTTCTTGCCATTTTCAAATTGAAATTGCTGTGGCATCGGTGCGTCTTGTCAAGAACAATGCTTCGACAGGCTCCGGTTCTGCAAATGGAATTGGAGCGGATAGCAGCCGACCCGACTCCTTCCGGATGGCTCAGGACGTCCGGACAAGAAAAAGGCCGCTGCCAGGAAGGCGCGGCCTTTAGTTCAGGTTCGGGAGGAAACGATGAACCTGGAGAGACCATAAGGCCCTACAGATTAACGCACTGTGAATGGCCTCACAGGTCTGTGCCTATACTACTTTATTGCAATGGCTTCGAATCGGCTGGTGGTTCTCATCGGCAGGTGCGGAAAGCTGCGGTCAGACAAGCGCCATCTGCCGGAGAACCTCGTTGCTGCCGCGCCAGATCATGTCGAGGGCGACATAGGTGATGATGAGCAGGCCGACCCAGCCGATCCAGCGGTGCTTGTGCAGCGCATGGGCGATCATGTTGGCGGCCGCACCCATCAGCACGACCGACAGCACCAGCCCGATCACCAGGATGGTCGGATGCTCCTTGGCGGCACCGGCCACCGCCAGCACATTGTCCAGCGACATCGACACGTCGGCGACGACGATCTGCCAGATGGCCGCCCCGACCGTGGTGGCGCCGGCCGCCGCGACGGCGGCATTGCCGGCAGAACCGGCGGTCGCGACACCGCCGGCATCGGGCATGCTCATGGCCTCGTCGGGAGCGACCTCGTCCTCGCCATGGCTGCGCAGTTCGCGGAACATCTTCCAGCAGACCCACAGCAGCAGCACGCCGCCGGCCAGCGTCAGGCCGATGATCGCCAGCAGCTGCGTGGTGATGAGGGCGAAGAAGATGCGCAGCACGATGGCCGCGGCGATTCCCCAGAAGATGACTTTGCGGCGCTGGGCCAACGGCACCGCGGCGGCGGCCATGCCGACGACGATGGCGTTGTCGCCGGCAAGCACGAGGTCGATGGCGATCACCTGAAGCAACGCGGCGAGGGCGTCGGCCGTGAACAGATCGGTCATATGGTGCTTTCCTCTTACATCGGGCAAGAGAGTGGCACCCAAGGGAGCCGATCCGGACATACGGAATGAACGCTGCCGGCAGGCACGGGTCGGGGCCACTCTGAACGTCTTTCCAGTCCGACATCACAGTTCGACGAACTGTCAGAGGGGCCCGGCCTGGCAGGGCCGACCTTTAGACGAACGGTTCGCACATGACAATTGCGGTTTGGCCGCAACGGCCATGCAGCGGACGGCATTCGGCGCGGAAAAGCTCCCGGCCGCAAAACGGCGATTTTCATCCCGTGCTTAGCGGCGGCCGCCGGCGGTGGTAGAACCGGGTGAACCCCCTGTGTTTCACCCGCCGGAGGGAAGGCATGGCCCGGTGGCCGCGGTCCACTCGTCCTTCATCCGAAACAATTGAGCGAAACCGCCGTTTCCGCGGCCTGAACCCGGCGTTGCGCATCCACGCGGCGGGCGGATGGAACAATGAAACAGGCCCGGAAAACCGTTCCACAGCGTTTCAAACGTTCCATCCGGGGCCAGTCCTGATCCCCGCGTCAGGCCGCGCGGACCTCGCCGATGAAGGCCTGGATCCGCTCGCGCAGGCGGTCGGAGTCGCGGGACAGGCTGTCGGCGGCGCCCAGCACTTCCCCCGCCGCCTGACCGACCTGCCCGGCGGAGCTGCTGACCGCGGCGATGTTGCCGGTCACCAACTGGGTTCCCTGTGCGGCCTGCTGGATGTTGCGGCCGATCTCCTGGGTGGCGGCGGTCTGCTGTTCCACCGCCGCGGCAATGGCGCCTGCGATGGAATCGACGTCGTTGATGGTGCGGCCGATGGTCTGGATCGCCGTTACCGTGCCGTCGGTCACCGTCTGGATTTCGGCGATCTGGCTGCCGATCTCCTCGGTAGCCTGGGCGGTCTGGGTGGCGAGCGCCTTCACCTCCTGCGCCACGACGGCGAAGCCCTTGCCGGCCTCTCCGGCGCGCGCCGCCTCGATGGTGGCGTTCAGCGCCAGAAGGTTGGTCTGGCTGGCGATGTTCTGGATCAGGCTGACCACGTCGCCGATCTTCTGGGCCGCATGCACCAGCCGGGCGACCAGCGCGTTGGTCCGCCCGCCTTCCTCGACTGCGTTGCGGGCGATGGCGGCGGCGGCGTTGACCTGCCGGCCGATCTCGCCGATGGAACTGCCCAGCTGTTCCGACGCCGCGGCGACGGTGGCGACGTTGGCGGAGGATTGCGCCGTGGTGGCGGCGACGGTCGAGGCCTGCTCCGTCGTGTGGGAGGCGATGGCGGTCATGGTCTCGGCATTGCCGCGCAGGTGGCGGGCGGCCGACGCCACCGCCTGCACCACGTCCTGCACGTCGGCGTCGAAGCGGTCGGCCAGCGCCCGCATGGCGGCCTGCCGGTCACGCTCGGCCTGCAGCTTCTGCGCCTCGCGCTCCTCCTGCAGGCTGCGCATGGCAAGGCCGTTGCTCTTGAACACCTGCAGCGCGCGGGCGAGCAGCCCGACCTCGTCCCGGCGCGCCGCGCCCTGGATTTCGACCGCGAGGTTGCCGTCGGCGATGGCCGTCATGTCGGCGACCAGCCGGTGCAGCGGCCGGACGACGAAGGCCACGATGATGGAGCCGAACAGGCCGAAGGCGACCAGAAGACCGACGCCGGCGACCGCATACAGGCGGGTCATGACGCTGGAGGACAGGGCCAATGCCCGCTCCTCGGCGCGCTTGGTCTCTTCCAGGCTGTGGTCCACCCGCTCCGACAAGGCCATGGTCAGCTTCTGCCGGACCGGGCGGCCGACGTCGATCGACACGCGGATCGCGCTGTCGGTGTCGTAGGCCCGCGCCAGATCGACCGCCTTCTGCGACACCCGCTCATACTCGCCGACGATGGACTTGATCCCGGCAATCGCCTCGCGGTCGGCCGGGGCGTCATAGGCGGCGGCGAGGCGGTCGATGGCGGCGGTCGCTTTGCCGATGTTGTCCTTGTAGGTCGCGAAGGCGGCGTCGATGCGCTCGCGCGTGCCGGCGACCAGCGCGTTGGATTCCGCGTCCATCGCGTCGCTCATGGCCGACTGAATCGCCAGCGCCGCCGACAGCCGTCCGGCCACCACATCGGTCACACGGCTGGTGGAAGCGGTCAGGTCGATCAGCGCCGACCGGGCGGTCCAGACCACGCTTCCCATGACGGCAAGCAGCAGGACCGCCGGGATCAGCAGCTTATGGACCAGTTTCCGGTCGGAAAACCAGCGGTGCAGGGCCATGGCGTATCTCTTTCCGAAGATATGAAGTGGGCCGAGTGGGGGCTTTCTGCCCAAGGCAACCGGCGGCAGCGGGAGCAGGAAATCCCCGGCCCGAATAATTGCTATGCGATTGCTTCGACTGGAATATGATAGACAATAGTTTGTATCCGAACAAACAGTTTTTCTTGCCGACCGTGTGGCCCGCACCGGCGAATTGTGTCCGGGGACTACTCCAGCGACGCCATGGTGATTGTGTTCGGGCAGATGCGGCCATGGTCCTCGCGGGCGGCCCCGGCCAGCAGCCGGCTGCAAGCGCGGGCCTTGCGGCAATGCATGCACACCCGCGCGAGGTCGTTCATGACGTCACCTTGCTCGGCCTCCAGCGTGGCGCCGTCCAGGCCATGCAGGGCGAGCGCGGCCGGCAGCAGGCTTTGCACATGGCCGCCGCGGGCAAGGGCCGGCAGGTCACCCTCGGTCAGCCCGGCGTCCTGCAGCACCGCCTTGCGGTCGAGCGGCTCCAGCGCCGCCAGCGCCTGCATCTGGCGCCCGCCGCGCCAGCGCGCCAGCAGCGACGCGCACCAGCCGCCGCGGGCGATGGTGCGGGCGGGAGCGGCGGCGGATGTGTGAAAGGAGATCGGCATGATCGGCACCCTCTAATTGATCGACCGATTAATAAAGTCGCAACAGGGGTGGAGATGCCTTGATGCAGATCAGTTTTGCGCGTGACGGGGCGGGCGAGGGGGCCGGCGCCCCCTCAGGGTGCCGGTGCCAGCATGCCGGCGGTGACGAAGCTGGTGATCGCCTTCAGGATCTCCTCCGGATCGTCCAGGTTGACGATGCCGGGCGCCATCTCCTCCAGCCGGTGGGTGTCGGAGAAGGCGTAGAGATAGGCGCCGATCATCAGCGTCATCCGCCAGTAGACGTCCTTTTCCGACAGATGCGGCAGGGCGTCGCGCAGCGTCTCGGTGAACAGGCGGGTCGAGGTTTCGTAAGCCTCGTTGCGCAGCTTGTAGGAGATTTCCGGCGGTTCGGTGTGCAGCCGGGCCTGCAGCCGCATGAAGGTGCGGCCGGCCGCGGTGGAGCGCATCGACAGGGCCGGCATCAGGAAAGCGCGGACGATGTCCGCCACCGCCGGGGGCTTGCCGCTGCGGCGCAACTCCTCCAGCCGCTGCATGCGGTCGTCGGCGATCTGCCGGCCGCGGCGCAGGAAGACCTCTTCGAACAGGCCGTATTTGGAGCCGAAGTAATAGTTGATCAGCGCCTGCGTCACCTGGGCGGCCTCGGCGACGTTGCGCAGGCTAGTGCCAGCATAGCCGAGGTTGGCGAACTCGATCTCCGCCGCGTCGAGGATCTCGTCGCGCACGTTGCTGACGCCTTCCGGACGGCCGGGGCCGGCCCGGCGGCGTTGCGCCGGGCGTCCCCTTTTGCCTGCCGATTCCGTCGGCGCCGCCTCCGGTTCCGGGGCCGCCTTGGACTGTGAACTCGCTGATTTCATGGCTTCCGCGGAGGAATCGTCCCTGTCGCGGACACGTATATCATCCTTGGGCAAGGGCGCATCCACTCCTTTCACCCCGTCACAGCGACAGCACACGCTCTGCGGGTACGACGTCGCCGTATTTCTGGGCGATGTCGAACAGGTTGGCCTCGTGCGGGGCAATGGCCCGGTCGCCGACGCAGTCGGACAGCACCACCGGCCGGAAGCCGTGGCACATGGCGTCCACCACGCTGGCCCGCACGCATCCCGACGTGGTGCAGCCGGCGACCAGCAGCGTCTCCACCCCCATCCGCGTCAGCCAGGGGGCGAGGCCGGTGCCGAAGAAGGCGGACGGGTTGGTCTTGCGCACCACCAGCTCGCCCGCGGCCGGCGTCAGCTCCGGGACGATGGCGCTGGCCGGGGCGTCCTCCGTCAGCGTCAGCATGCCCGGCACCTTGATCGAGAAGACCGTGGCGTCCGATCCGTCGTCGGCATAGACGATCCGGCTGTGGGCAACCGGCCAGCCGCGTTTGCGCGCCTCCTCCAGCACCGTCACCGTGCGGGCGATGGCGGCGGGGATGTTGCCGCCGCCGAACACCGCCGGGTCGGCGAAGCCGTTGACGAAATCCACGATCAGCAGGCCGATCCGCCCCTGGATGCCCAGCGATTGGCCGAAGCCCTGGCGCTCGTAGACCGCTTGGGTCGGCTCGCTCATGCCACGGACTCCCGTTCCAGAAGACGGCCCTCACGGACCACCTCGCGGCCGTCGAGCCGGACGGTGCAGTTCCGCATGGGAATGTCGATGTGGCAGGCGGTGGTGCGCGACCCGCCGCCCTCGTTGTTCGGCCCCATGGAGAACAGGAAGTTGCCGGCGAAGGCGCGGGCGTCCATGCCGATGGTGCCCTCGCGGTCGTACAGGCCCAGCGTCGACCAGCGCGCCCGCTTCTGCAGGCCCCAACCGATATGGGAGACGGCGTAGGCCTCCGGATCGTCGAAGACCTCCATGTAGTCGTTCAGCAGATCGGCATCCATCCCGCCGGTGATCGAAGTGACATAGCCCTTCTCCACCGCCATCTCGATGCGTTCGGTGACGTAGGACTTCATCGGCAGCAGGATGTCGCCGCGCTCCAGCACGACGCGGCCCTCCGCCTTGCCCTCGTTGGGGAAGGTCAGGCCGAAGCCGCTCGGCCAATGGTCCCAGCGGCCGGGCTCGTCGACGAAGCCGTATTCCTGGATCGCCGGGAACTCGCCCAGCGGCAGCCGCAGCTCGGTGCCGGCGGCCGAGGTGACGGTCATCTCCTTCGTCCCCGACAGCAGGGCGGCGGCCTTGGCCACGCGGGCCTTGTCCTCCAGGCTGGGCAGCAGGCGGACCAGCACCTCCGGCGGTTCGACGGCCAGCAGGATGCGGGTGCCGCTCTCCAGGATTTCCGCCTGTTCGGGCGAGAACAGCAGCGTCATCAGGTCGAGAACGATGTCGCTTTCCTTCAGCGCCGCGATGGCGGCGCGGTTCCCGGTCAGCGGCGTGGTGCCGAGATAGGCCAGGCTGTCGCGGCTGTGCGCGAACTCGGCATTCATCGGCGGCAGGTCGAGCCGGTTCACCACCGCCCCCATCATCCCGGCGGCGATCCGCGCGGTCTGCAGGGTCTGCGGGTGGGTGTTGGCGCTGGTCAGCAGGGTGACCGTGTTCCCGGGCTTCAGGTTGGACAGGGTGAGGACATGGGTCCAGGCGCGGACCATGTCGGCATCGCTGACGGACATCGCGGGGGTCCTTTCTGTTGGGGGTCAGACCGGCTTGCCTAGGAAATTGCCGAACGCGCGGTAGAAGCCGTCCTCGTTGTCCCAGGGGATCATGTGCCCGGAGTTCTCCACCCGGACGACGCCGATGGCGGGGTTGAGGTCGCGGATCTCCGCCTCCTCGTCCGGCAGGATCACGTCCCCGCGGCCGGCGGCGATCAGCAGAGCCGGGCAGCGCACGCGCGGCAGATCGGCGTGGATGTCGTCGGTCCGGAAGCCTTCATAGGCGGTGACGATGGCCCGCTCGTCGCAGGTGTGCAGCCATTCCGCGCGCAGGCGCAGCTGTTCGTCGGTCCAGGTCGGACAGAAGGGGCGCATCGCCTCCAGATCGGCGCCCTGCGCCATCAGGCGGATGGAATCGACATACCAGGGAAGCTGCGCCGGGTAGGGGCGGCGGCCCGGTCCCGACACCGGCGGATCGACCATGACGAGGCAGCCGGGCTCGGCTCCATGACGGCTGACCGCGCGCAGCCCGATGCGCGCACCCATGGAGTGCCCGACCAGCGCATAGTCCGCCAGCCCCAACTCCGCCGCGAAGGCGACCACGTCGGTGGCCATGGCGTCCAACCCGTAATCGAGCGTGTCCGAGGCTTCCGACAGGCCGCGTCCCCGCACGTCCAGCACATAGGTGTCGAAGTTGCGGCCGAAGCGTTCTGCGACGAAGCCCCAGGTCGGCGCCGGGCTGGTGATGCCCGGAACGATCACCACCGGGCGCCCGGCGCCGCCATAACGCAGGTAATGCTGGCGGATGCCGTTGGCGCGGATGTTGGCGCCGTATTGGAAGGTGCTGTCCATGCCGTTCTCCCTCAATAGGCGCCGGACAGCAGCGCACCGGCGCCGGGCACCGCCGTCTTAAGGTCCAGCGCCTTCAGCATGGCGTAGGTGGTGGCGACGGCGGCGGTGATCACCGGCTTGCCGGTCATCGCCTCCACCTTCGCGATCACCGGCAGCGACGGCATCTGTACGCAGGCCGACAGCACGATGGCGTCGACGTTGCGGGTGTCCATGCCGGCGACGATCTCCGGCAGGCGTTCCGGGTCATGGCGGCCGACTGCGATGTTGTCGGGGATCTCCAGTGCCCGCCAGTCGGCGACCTCCACCCCCTCATGCTCGATGTAGTCGATGACCAGCTTGGTCAGCGGCTTCATGTAGGGGGCGACCAGCGCTATGCGCTTGGCACCGATGACGGGGAGCGCGTCGACCAGGGCGCCGGCGCTGGTGATGACCGGAGCCGGCGCGCCGTTCTCCGCCGTGCGGCCCTGGAGCCGTTCCTGCGAGACGCGGTGATAGCCGCGGCCCATGCTCATGATCGCGACGAGGCAGGCATAGCCCAGCACATCGACGCGGGCGTCGGTGAGTTCCAGCGCGCATCGGTCGGACTCGGCGTCCATCGCCGCCAATTCCTCCTTCGCGACCGTCTTCATGCGCATGCGGCTGGAATGGAAGGTGAAGCGGGTGCCGTGCGCCAGCGCGTGGGCGGTCAGCATCGCCGGGATCTCCGTCTCCATCGTGGTGTTGGAGCTGGGGACGATCTGGCCGATGCGGTAAGTGCGGGTGGTCATTGCGGGCGTCCCTCAGGCGGCGAGTTCGGAAGCGGCGGCGACGCCGGGGCGGAATTTGCGGGCGTCGTACTCGTAGACCCAGTTGGCCTGGATGCCGGTGGCCTGCGGGTTGATCAGGCCGCGCAGCCAGTAGACGAAGTCGCGCTTGGCCTGGGCGAGCGGCGAGGGCAGGTGGTAGGTCCGCCCACGCTCCCGCGCCTCCAACTGGACCCGGCTGGTGCGGGGCAGCCGCTCGCGCTCATAGTCGCGCAGGGCGGCGGGCACGTCGCGGCCGTGGCCCTCCAGCGAGGCGGCCAGCACATAGGCGTCCTCGATCGCCATGGCGGCACCCTGCGACAGGAAGGGCAGCATCGGGTGGGCGGCATCGCCCATCAGCGTCACCCGGCCCTTCGACCAGCCCGTCATCGGATCGCGGTCGAACAGGCCCCATTTGTAGACCGTGTCCACCCGCTGGAAGAGCGTCTCCACATTGCGGTGCCAGCCCTGGAAGGCGCTCAGCAATTCGCTGCGGCTGCTGGGGGCGTTCCAGCTTTCCTCGACCCATTCGCTGGTCTCGGCGACCGCGACGATGTTCACCGCCTTGCCGCCGCGGACATAGTAGGTGACGACGTGGCTTTTCGGGCCGAACCAGAAGGACGCCTCCGGCGCCACGAAATCCACCGGGCCGCCGACCGGTACGACGGCGCGGTAGCACATGTGTCCGGTGAAGCGCGGCGCCTCCGGCCCGAACAGGGCGGTGCGCACGGCGGAGCGCACGCCGTCGGCGCCGACGATCAGGTCGGCCTCGAACTCGCTGCCGTCGTCGAAGGTGGCGACGGCGCCGTTCGGCTCCTGCCGGACGCCGGTGCAGCCGACGCCGAAGGTCGCGATCGACTCCGGCACCACCGAGGCGAGGATGGCATGCAGGTCGGCGCGGTGGATGTGGATGAAGGGCGCATCGTACAGCGTCGGGCAGTCGGTCAGCGGCGTGCGGAAATTCTCCCGCGCCGTGCGCCAGTTGCGCCCGACCAGCGCTTGCGGCAGGAAGCCCGCCTCCAGCATCTTGTCCAGCAGGCCCAGGGTCTTGATGACCTTGACGGCATTCGGCGTCATCTGGATGCCGGCGCCGATCTCGCCGAAGCCGGCGGCGCGCTCGAACAGGCGCACCTCGAAGCCCCGTTGCAGCAGGCACCCGGCCAGCGCCACGCCGCCGATTCCGCCGCCGACGATTCCAATCCGCAGTTTGCTTCTCACTCTATCCCTCCTTCAGGGAGACGCCGATAATTAATCGGCCGGCTGTTTAATTAATATTGGCCTGGGCCGCTAGCGATTTGGTGGGGTGCTGCCCCCTCCCCGACCCTCCCCCGCTTTGCGGGAGAGGGAGCACGCGCAGAGCGGCGGCAGTCCCCTCTCCTGCGAAGCGGGGGAGGGTTAGGGAGGGGGTCTAACGCCGCACAGCTTCACCCGCCGAGATAGGCCTTCAGCAACTCCGGGTCGCCGCGCAGTTCCGCAGCCGGGCGGGCGGCGGCGATGCGGCCGGTCTTCACCACATAGGCGCGGCTGGCGACGGCCAGCGCGTTATGGATGTTCTGTTCGACCAGTAGCACCGTGACGCCATGGGCGTTGATGGCGCGCACCACCTCGAACACCTCTTCGGCCATGCGTGGGCTGAGGCCCAGGCTGGGCTCGTCCAGCATCAGCAGGCGCGGTTCCGACATCAGCGCGCGGGCGATGGCCAGCATCTGTTGTTCGCCGCCGCTGAGCGTGCCCGCCATCTGCCGGGCCCGTTCGCGCAGGCGCGGGAAGCGGTGGAAGGCCATGCCCATGCGGGTGCGCACCTCGTCCTTAGACCGGCAGAGATAGGCGCCGAGCGCGATGTTCTCTTCCACCGTCATGCCGGGCCAGACGTGGCGTTCCTCCGGGCAATGGGCGATGCCGGCGGCGACGATCTCCTCCGGCGGGCGGTTGGCGATCGATTTGCCGTTCCAGGCGATGCTTCCCGACCGCGCCTTCAGCAGGCCGGAGATGGCGCGCAGCGTCGTGCTCTTGCCGGCGCCGTTGGCACCGATCAGCGCCACCGTCTCCCCGGCATGGACGTCGAGCGAGATGCCGTGCAACGCCGCGGTGCTGCCGTAGGAGACATGCAGGTCCCGCACCCGCAGCACCGGTTCGGCCGTGCCCGCGGTTGCGTCCGGGGCGTCCATCGTGATCGCGCTCATGCCGCCGCCTTGCCGAGATAGGCCTCGGCGACCATCGGGTTGTCCAGGATCGCGCGCGGTTCGCCTTCCGCCAGCATCTGGCCGAAGTTCAGCACGACGATGCGCTCGCACACCCCCATGACCAGCTCCATGTTGTGTTCGACGATCAGCAGCGACTGCACCGCCTTGCCGACCAGCGTCTTCAGCGTTTCGCCGAACTGCATGGCCTCGTGGCTGTTCAGGCCGGCGGCGGGTTCGTCCAGCATCAGCAGGGTCGGCTTGGCGGCCAGCGCCACGGCGACCTCCAGCAGGCGAAGCTCGCCGCAGGACAGCAGATGCGCCGGGGCGTTCATGCGGCGGGACAGGCCCATGGTCTCGACGATGGCGGCGGCGCTCTCCCGCGCCTCCCGTTCGGCGCGGCGGACCGTCTCGCCGGGGAAGAAGGTGGCGAGCAGCGACTGGCGGCCTTCCATGTAATGGCCGGTCAGCACATTCTCGAACACCGTCAGCCGCTTCATCACGTTGGTCTTCTGGAAGCTGCGGATCAGGCCGAGCCGCGCGATGGCGTGCGGCTTGTGGCTGGTGATGTCGGTGCCCCTGAAGAAGACCCGGCCCTCGGTCGGCGTGTAGAAGCCGGTCAGCATGTTGAAGCAGGTGGTCTTGCCGGCGCCGTTGGGGCCGATCAGCCCGACGATCTCGCCGGGACCGACCGCGAACCCCACCTGCTTCACCGCGGTGATGCCGCCGAAGCGCATCGTCAGGTTCTCGGCCCGCAGAAGCGGCTCGCTGTTGCGGAGGGCGGTCATACGGTGCGCTCCTCGATGGCGGGGGAGAGGGACGGGGTGTCGCCGCGCTGTTCGCGACGCCGGGCGATGAAGCCCATCAGGCCGTTGGGCAGGAACAACACGATCGCCATCACGATCAGCCCGAACAGCGACAGGCGCAGCTCCTGCAACTCGCGCAGATATTCCTCCAGCAGGGTGACGATGACCGCGCCCACCACCGGGCCCAGCAGCGTGCCCTTGCCGCCCATCAGCACCATGATGATGATCGTCGCCATGAAGGCGAAGCGGAACACCTCCGGGCCGACGAAGGAGATGTAGAAGGCATAGAAACCGCCGGCCAATCCCGCCAGGAAGGCGCCCAGAACGAAGGCCTGCATGGCGGTGCCGAAGGGGTTCACGCCGATCGACTGCGCGACGTAGCGGTTCTCGCGCACCGCCACCGCAGCCCGGCCGGCGTTGGAATAGACGAAGCGGTAGGACAGGTAGAAGGTCAGCGCCGCCAGCCCCAGCACGATGGCGAGGAAGGCGCTTTTGTCGGCGATGCCGCCCTGGCCGACGCCGGCCAGCCCCATCGGGCCGTTGGTCACCGCGATCCAGTTGTTGGCGACGATGCGCAGCACCTCGGCGAAGGACAGGGTGACGATGACGAAGTAGGGCCCCTGCAGGCGCAGCGTGATGGCGCCGATGGCAAGCCCGAACAGCGCGGCCACCACGCCCGCCGCCGGTATCGCCGCCCACATCGGCCAGCCGGCATTCACCGACAGCAGCGCCGCGGTGTAGGCGCCGGTGCCGAGGAAGGCGGTGTGGCCCAGCGAGAATTCGCCGACATAGCCCACCACCAGGTTAAGGCTGTTGGCGAGGATGGCGTAGAAGATCGCCATGATGGCGAGGTGCAGGATGTACTGGTCGGTGATCGCGAAGGGCAGCAGCGCCGCCAGGACCCCGAGGCCGAGCAGGATGTTGCGTTCGAGCGTCATGTCAGGCCCTCTCCGCCCGGATCGAGAACAGACCCTGCGGCCGCAGCACCAGGATCAGGATGACCAGCAGGAAGCCGATGATGTCGACCATGCCGGTGGCGACATAGCCGCCCCACAGCGCCTCGGCGACGCCCAGCAGCAGGCCGCCGGCGATGGCGCCGGGGAAGCTGCCCATGCCGCCCAGGATCACCACGACGAAGCTCTTCAGGCTGACCAGCCCGCCGACCGACGCCTGCGCCGAATAGATGCTGGCCAGCAGCATGCCCGACAGCGCCGACAGGGTGCAGCCCAGCGCGAAGGTCGCGGCATAGACCTGCTTGGTGCGGATGCCGGCGAGGCTGGCGGCCATCGGGTCCTGGAAGGTGGCCCGCATGGCGCTGCCCAGCCGGGTGCGGTGGATGATGGCATGCGCGCCGACGATCAGCGCGATGCCGATGACCATCGCGAGCAGCCGCATCTTGGTGATGGTGACGGGGCCGAGGAAGATCGGCCCTTCGGTGATGGCGCGGGCGACCTTCAGCGGCGCCGGGCCGATGGCGAGCAGGGTGATGTTGACCAGGAAGATCGACAGCCCGATGGTCAGCAGGATGCCCGGCTCCTCGCCCTGGCCGCGGACGCGCTCGATCAGGAAGCGGTCCACCAGCCAGCCGAAGCTGCCGATCGCCAGCGCCACCAGCACCAGGCCCGAGAAGAAATCGAGCCCGAGGTAGGTGGTGACGAACCACCCCACCACGCCGCCCAGCATGTAGAATTCGCCATGGGCGAAGTTGACCACCCGCATCAGACCGAAGATCAGCGTCAGCCCCAGCGCCGACAGCGCATAGAAGACGCCGACCACCAGCCCGTTGGTCAGGAATTGCAGGAACAGATCCATTGCAGTCTCAGCCTCGCTCGTCGCGTGGGGCATGGGGTGTGGGGCCGTGCCGCCTCACTGCGGCGCTTCGACCGGAGAGGAGGCGACGACCTTGGGCGTCCCGCCTTCGATACGCACCAGCACGGCGTCGAAGCCATAGGCCTGGCCCTTGGCGGTGAAGCGGTATTCGCCGTTCGGCGCCTTGTAGTCGGTCTTGCCCAGCGCGGTGCGAATGGCCTCGGCGTCGGTGCTGCCGGCCTGCGCGATGGCCTGCGCGGTGATGTTCAGCGCGTTGTAGCCGGCCGCGCCATACTTGCCGGGCTTCACCTTGTACTTGGCCTCATAGGCCTTCACGAAGTCCTGGTTGCGCGGGGTGTCGACGCTGGAGACGTAGGGAACGGCGGCATAGATGCCTTCGGCCGCGTCGCCGGTCAGGTTGATGAAGTCGGCGGTCGCCCAGGAGCCGACGCCGAACACCTTGCTCTGCACGCCCATTTCCTGGAGTTGCTTGACCAGGATCGAGCCGTCCTGCGTTTCCGCCGCGACGAAGATGCCGTCGGGCTTGGCGGCGCGCAGCTTGGTCAGCAGGGTGAAGAAATCGGTGGAGCCGTGGTCGAAATACTCGGTCAGCGCCGTCTTCACGCCCAACGCCGACAGGTCGCGGGAGAATTCCTCCACCCCGCCGCGGCCCCAGTCGTCGTTGACGCCGACATAGGCGACGGATTTCAGCTTCAGGTCGTTGGCGAGGATCTTGGCGAAGGCCTTGGCCATCAGCGCATCGGTTTCGGCGGCGCGGAAGAACCAGGGATTGTTCTGTTCGGTCAGGGCGGCGCTGGACGACACGCCGGTCACCAGCGGAATCTTGTATTTCGCCGCCACCGGCATGATTGCCGCGGTGGCGGAACTGCAGAAGGCGCCGACCAGGACGGCCACCTTGTCCTTCTGCACCAGCTTCTCGACCGCGTTGACCGAGTTGGCGGGGGCGCATTGCCCATCCTCGATCACCAGCTCGACCGGCTTGCCGAGCACGCCGCCCTTGGCGTTGATCTGCTCGACCGCCAGCTTGGCGCCCTCGACCACCGATTTCCCGTTATAGGCGACGGAGCCCGTCAGCGGCTCGACGAGGCCGATCTTCACGCTGTCCTGCGCGTTGGCCGGACCCGATGCGGCGATACCGGACGCGGCGACACCGGCCGCAAGCGCGCATCCCAGAACATAGCGGTACATCTCTAACCCTCCTGTCCCTTGGGGAATGTGTGGAATTGGTCGTGATCCCACGCCCGAGCGGGTGCCGGACCTGCCGGAGACGCGCGCAGGGATTGCCCCCATTCGGGGTGCTTATGCACCGTATTCCATACGGTTAGGCGATTTTATTATTCGCCCAATTAATTCTTGTTCCAACGTTAACGAGGGCCGGCGCCCCCTGTCAATCCTGATTCTTGGCCCTCTTGCCGGCCGGATGGGAGGATTTCACGCTGCGACGCAAAATACGGGCCAGATCGGGCAACTGGCGGAACGTGGCGGTTCCCGCGGTCCATGGCCGTGGGCAGATGGAAGATCAGGGGGATGGGAGTGCCCAAAATCCGCGCATGCACATGCATTCCAGGCAGGCCGCCCAAATCCTGGGCAGCTGCCGGAGTGAAAGGACGGTGGCGTGGCGGAGGGGTCAGCCCGCTGCGGCCATCAGGGCGCGGTAGGCCATCTGGTCTTCGTGAAGCCGCAGAAAGACGCTGTATTTGGCGTCGTGGTAGGCGCGCAAACGCCCTTCGGCCGGCGCGATGCTGCGGCCGGCGCGGGTCATGCCGGCCATCCCGGCGGCGATGTCGGGGAAGGCGCCCGCCGCGACCGCACCCAGCACGGCGGACCCCAGCAGCACCGCCTCCGGTTCCTCCGGCAGGACCAGGGTGCAGCCGGTGGCGTCGGCATGCGCCTCCAGGAACACCGGATTCTTGGTGCCGCCGCCGCAGGCGAGGATGGTGTCGATGGCATAGCCGGTGTCGTTCATCGCCGCGACGATGTGACGGGTGCCGTAGGCGACGGCCTGTACCGTCGCCAGATAGAGCAGGGCCAAATCCTCCAGCCCATCCGACAGGCGGAGCCCGCTGACGGCGCCGCGCAGGCTTGCATCCGCGCGAGGCGAGCGGTTGCCATGGAAATCGGGCAGCACATGCAGGTCGCGGGTCAGCATCGCCATCGGCCCGCCGCTGCGCCCGGCCAGCGCGGCCAGTTCGTCGTTCAGCAGTTGGTAAACGGTAGTGCCGCGCCGGGCGGCCTCGGCGGCGAGATCGGCATGGCGGGGATGGCCCTGCACCACATGGTCGATCAGCGCGCCGGTCGCCGACTGCCCGCCCTCGTTCAGCCACAGCCCCGGCAGCATGGCGGAGTGGTAGGGACCCCAGACGCCGGAAATGAAGCGCGGGGCGGCCGGGCTCATCACCATGTGGCAGCTCGACGTGCCGCCGATCAGCGCCAGCCGCCGATCATAATCGATGGCGTCACCGGCGGATACAGGGGCGCCGATGACGCCGATCCCGCCGGCATGGGCATCGATCATGGAGGTGCCGACGGCGAGGCCCGGCGTCAGGCCAAGTTCGCGCGCCGCCTCCACGGTCAGCCCGCCGCCGATGGCGCTGCCGACCGCGCCGACATCGGTGCCGATGCGGGCATGCCCCTCGTCGACCAGATCGCCGAGCCCGATGGCGCGAAGATAGGCATCGTCCCACCGGCCCTCATGACCCAGATAGGTCCATTTGCACACCAGCGAGCACAGCGACCGCCGCGTTGCCCCGGTCGCCCGCCAGGTCAGGAAATCCGGCAGGTCGAAGAAATGGGCGGCGCGGCTCCAGCTTTGCGGAAGATTCTTCTTCAGCCACAGCAGCTTGGGCGTCTGCATCTCCGGCGACAGCCTACCGCCGACATAGCGCAGAACCTCATGACCGCCGGCATTGATGCGGTCGGTCTGGTCGATGGCGCGGTGGTCCATCCAGACGATGACGTTGCGGGCGTCGTCGCCCTCCGGATCGACCGTCACCGGCCGCCCGGCGGCGTCCAGCACCACCAGCGAACAGGTGGCGTCGAAGCCGATGCCGACCACCTCCGGCCGTTCGCCGCAACCCTCCATCGCCTCGCGCACGGCAGCGCAGACCGCGCTCCAGATGTCGTCGGAGGACTGCTCCGCCCAGTCCGCTTCCGGCTTCCACATCCGGATCGGGCGCGATGCGGCGGCCAGCCGGTGGCCGGCAAGGTCGAAGATGCCGGCGCGGGCGCTGCCGGTCCCCACATCCACCCCGATCACGGCGCGCGTCATGGCATGTCCTCCGTCCGACGCTTGGAGTGCGATCGCTTCAGACGGAATCGTCTGAAGCGTGAATCGCACGGAAAATCAAAAAGCTACAGGCTGGCGCAGAACGCCTCGAAAGCCTCGCGGCTGGCGTAGGATTTCTGGGTGCCCGGCCGGGTGATGCTGTCGGCGGCATAGCGCACCGCCATGTGCAGCGCCGCGTCAAGGTCGCGGTTCTCCACATAATAGCGCGCGAAGCTGCCGATGAAGGCGTCGCCGGCCCCGGTGGTGTCCACCGGCGTGACCCGCACCGGTTCGATCCGCCGCGTCTCCTCGCCCTTCGTCACCAGCAGGGCACCGCGCGCTCCCAGCGTGACGATGACGGTGCGGATGCCGCGGTCGATCAGGGAGCGCGCCGCCGTCTCGGCCTCCGTCTCAGAATTCACGGCCAAGCCGGAGATGGTCGCCAGTTCCGTCTGGTTCGGCACCAGGAAGGTGACCTGTTCGATCCGTTTGGGGTCGAGATCGGCGGGTGCCGGGGCCGGATTCAGCAGGGTTTCGATGCCGTGTCGCGCGCCGAACTCGATGGTGTGGTAGATCGTCTCCAGCGGGACTTCCAACTGCATGACGATCAGGTCGCAGCCCTTCAGATCGTCGCCCGCGCGGTCGACGTCGGCCGGCGACAGCAGGGCGTTGGCGCCCTTGATGATCAGGATGCTGTTCTCGCCCGACGGCTCGACGAAGATCGGGGCGACGCCGCTGGAGGTGCCGGGAACCCGCTCGACATAGCGCGTGTCGATGCCCGACGCCTCGAAGTTGCGGATGGTATTGTCGGCGAAGATGTCGTCGCCGACCTTGGTGACCATCATCACCTCGGCCCCCAGCCGGGCGGCGGCGATGGCTTGGTTGGCACCCTTGCCGCCACAGCCCATCTCGAAGCGCGGCGCCTCGATGGTCTCGCCGGGGCCGGGCATGCGGGCGGTGTAGGTGATCAGGTCGACCATGTTGCTGCCGACCACGGCGATCTTGCCCATCTTTGTGTCTCCTCTCACAGCGCCCTAAAATCACAACGCCCGGATGGCGCATTCCTCGGCTTCGGCCTCGTCGGCGGTCAGGTAGCCCAGGCGGACGGCGAAGCGTCGCGTCTCGCCGCCCGCCAGTTTCTGGACATTGCCCTTCATCGCCTCCGCATTGTAGCCCTCCGGTTCGCAGGTGGAGGGCAGGGCGAAGGCGCAGACCTTCTGGTCGCTGTTGACCAGCACCCAGCGCACCGTCTTGGGGAACTCCCGCGTGCTGTAGGCGATGTGGAAGGCGTCGCCCTCGCGCCGCCGCATCATCACGGCGGTGCCGCCCTCCTCGTCGGTGCGCAGGCCGCGGATGTAGAAGACCTGCTCCGGGTCGTAGCGCTCGGGCTCGTCCAGCACCTCCATCACCGCGGGATCGCGGGCGAGGTCGGACAGCAGCGCGTCATAGGCCGGACTGCGCGGCACATGGGCCGGCACCACCGTGCGCACCGCCGTCGCCTCCGGCGTGAAGGGGGCCGGCTGGATGATGCGCGCACCCTCGGCGAAGGCGAAGTTGACGTGGCACATGTACATGAGATCCATGGCCGCACCCGACAGGTTCTCCACCTCCATCCGGATGTCGAACAGGGCGGAGCCGGGGCGCAGGACCACGCGCGGGCGGGCGGCGTAATGGGCGCCGAAGCCCATCACATATTCGCGCCGGCCTGTCACCGCCATGTAGGGGCCTTCGTCGTCCTCCCCCACCTCCAGCCCGGCGGCATCCATCGGCGCGCAGGGCATCTCGCCATGCAGAAGGTGGCTGTCCTGCGGACCGGGGCAGCCGTTGCGCAACAGCCCGGAATGGAAGGCGAAGCAGCCATAGGTGCCGACGATCTCGGTGGCCGGACGCGGCATGTCGAACATGTTCGCCATGGTCAAATCGACGCCGTCGAACACGGCGTCCCACACCATCTGCCCGTAATAGGGCAGCACCACCAGATGGCCGCGCCGGTTGGACAGCCGCACCGCCTCGATCCCGCTGTCGTAGCGGAACAGGCTGGCGGTCATGCCGTACGCCTCGGCGACCGGGCGCTCCGCCTCGCCGAAGAAGCTCTTGCGGAAATGGATTGCGGTCCGGACGTTCATGGGTGGTCCCCCCGTAGAAGCATGCTAGCGGGTGCGGTTCTTGTAGGCGTTGATCACGATGACCAGCAGCAGGAACGCGCCCCAGATGAAGTCGATCAGGTGGTTGGAAAAGCGCAGGATCTGGAAGCCGCTCGACAGCAGCATCAGCGCCACCACGGCGATGGTGATGCCTAGAACCGTGCCGCGCCCGCCGGCCGGGTTGGTGCCGCCCAGCACGGCGATCAGCACCGCCTGCAGCAGGTAGGAGTTGCCGTAGTCCGACTTCGCCGCATTCGTTCGCCCCGACAGGATGATCCCGGCGACCGACGCCAGCACGCCGGTCAGCATGTAGCTGTACAGCACCATGCGCTCCCGCTTCAGCCCGGCGAACAGCGCCGCCTTCGGATTGGTGCCGATCAGCATCAGGTTGATGCCCAGCGCGGTGCGGGTCAGCATGAAGGCGATCAGGGCGGCGATGGCGGCGAACAGCACGAAGGGCGTCGCCAGCCCCAGGATCTTGCCGTTGCCGAGGAAGGCCCAGGCGGTGGGGAAGCCGACGATGGCCGGCCCGCCGGTCAGCACGATGGCGAGCCCGGTGAAGACCTGTCCCGTTCCCAGTGTCGCCAGGATCGGCGTGATGCCCATCCGGGTGATCAGCAGCCCGTTCACCGTCCCCGCCACCAGCCCGGTGCCGAGCGCGATGACGCCGCCGAGCAGGACGGTCAGGATGCCGGTGTCGGCGATGCCGGCCGCCCCCGCCATCTTGTGGAACAGCACGCCGGCCAGGATGCCCGACAGGTTGGCGACGCCGACCACCGACAGGTCGATGCCGCCGGTCAGCATGGCGATCATCATGGCGATGGAGAGCAGTCCCAGTTCGGGGAAGATGTAGGTGATGGACTCGAAATTGTAGTAGCGCAGGAACTTGTCGGGGCTGAGCGCCGTCATCACGGCGAAGATCAGCACCGTCATCACCAGAAGCTGGACGATGTTGTTGTCGCGGTTGACCAGACTGCGGATGTTCATCTGTGCCTTCATGGTCCGCCTCCTCACGCCATCCGGCGACGGTCGCGCCAGGCCGACAGGGCGGTCGCGACGATGACGATCAGACCCACGGCGACGAGCTGCCAGGTGGTGTCCACTTTCATGATGATCAGGCTGTTCTTGACCATCACCAGCATGAAGACGCCGAGCATGGTGCCGAGGACGCTCCCCCGCCCGCCGAAGATCGACGCCCCGCCCAGCACCACCGCGGCGATGACGTCCAGCTCCAGCCCGACGAAGTCGCGCGGGTTGGCCAGCCAGATCATGCCGCTGTGCAGAAGCCCGGCGAAGCCGGCCAGCGCGCCGGCGACGCAGTAGATGAAGAAGATGGTCTTGCGCAGGTCGAAGCCGGCGCGCCGCGCCGCCTCCGGATCGCCGCCCAGCGCATAGGCGCTGCGGCCGATCATGGTGTAGCGCAGCACCAGATGCATGGCGACGGCCAGCCCCAGATAGATCAGCACCATCGCCGTCAGGCCGTAGGTGGTGCCGTCGGCCTTGGTCACGCTGATCACGTCGGTGCGGGCGAAGTCGATCAGCGCGGTCGGCATCTTGTTGATGTTGATCATGCTGGTGCCGACGACGCCGAGCAGGAAGCCGCGCACCATGGCGCTGGTGCCCAGCGTCACGATCAGCGGGATCATGCGGAACTTGTAGACGAAGAATCCGTTCACCGCGCCAAGCAGCAGACCCATGAGCGTGGCCGCCAGCAATGGCAGCACGACGCCGTTGTATCCCAGCGCCAGCATGCCCTTGATCGTCAGATACATGGCGGCGACGGCGAAGGCCGGGAAGGACACGTCGATGCCGCCGGAGATCAGCACCAGCAGCACGCCCAAGGCCATGATGCCGATGATGACGTTGCTGCGCATCAGGCTGAACAGGTTGTCGAGCTGCCAGAAGGCAGGGTTGATCGTGCCGATGAGGACCATGGCGAGCAGCAGGATGCCCGCGATGACCGTTTCCGACCGGCGGAGCAGGGCCATCGGTTCCTCCCCTAGGTAAAGGTCTTGAGCCGGTCGCTGACCGTCTCTTCGGTGACGTCGGCGGCGGGCAGATCCTCGATGAAGCGCCCGCGATGCATCAGCACGATGCGGTTGCAGTTCTGCACCAGCTCCGGCACGTCGTCGGAGATCATCAGGACGGCGAGGCCGTGATGCTGCGCCAGCTCCCGGATCTTGGCGTGGATTTCGGCCTTCGATCCGACATCGACGCCGACGGTCGGGCCGTTCAGGATCAGCACGCGGGCGTCGGTCAGCAGCCAGCGGGCCAGAACCACGCGCTGCTGGTTGCCGCCCGACAGCTGCATCACCGGCTTCTCGGCGGTGGGGGTGGCGATCTGCATGGCGCGGACCATGCCCTGCGTCATCTCCTCCGCGCGGTCGCGGTCGATCACCAGCTTGCGCGCCAGCCGTTCGTAGGAGGTGGCGAGCATGTTGCGCTTGATGCTCTGCGGCAGGAACAGCCCTTCGGTCAGCCGGTCCTCCGGCACATAGGCAATGCCGGCGTCGATGGCCTCCTGGGTCGAGCGCATCCGCACCGGCGCGCCGTCGATCAGGATTTCGCCTTCATAGCGCGGGACCATGCCGAACAGGGCAAGCGCCAGATCGGTGCGACCGGAGCCCAGCAGGCCCGACAGCCCGACGATCTCGCCCGGCCGGATGGCGAGGCTCAGCCTCTCGCATTTGCCGGGGACGGTCAGGCCGCGGATCTCCAGCCGCGGCACCGGCGGCGGACCGGGGGGCGGGGTCCAGACATAGGGTTCGCTCAGGATGTCGCTGCCGGTCATGTGGCGGGTGATCGACGCCTCGTCGAAGTCGCCGGTCGGCCCCTCCGCCACCTTGCGGCCGTTGCGGATCACGGTGATGCGCTCGCTGATCTCCAGCATCTCGCGCATCTTGTGGCTGACGAACAGGATGGCGATGCCGCGCGCCTGGATGTCACGGACGATGCGGAACAGCGTCTCGACCTCCTTGCGGGTCAGGGCCGTCGTCGGTTCGTCCATGATGATCAGGCGGGCGTCGGACATCAGCGCGCGGGCAATGGCGACCAGCTGCTTGCCGGCGGTCGGCAGCGACGCGACTTCCGCATCCAAATCCAGTTCCACGCCCAGCCGGTCGACCGCCTCGCGGGCGATGGCGCGGGTGCGCCGCCAGTTCATCAGGCGCCGCTTCTCGCCCAGATGGACGTTCATCGCCAGATTCTCGGCGACCGTCAGATTCCCGAACAGGGAGAAGTCCTGGTAGATGACCTGGACGCCGTGGGCGATGGCGCCGATCGGCGTCATGCCCGGAACCGGCTTGCCGTCGATCAGCATCTCGCCGCCGTCCGGCTGGTAGACGCCGGACATGATCTTGATGACGGTGGATTTGCCCGACCCGTTCTCTCCGGCCAGGCAATGGATCTCGCCGGGCTTGATGACCAGGGACATGGCGTCCAGCGCGACGACGCCGGAAAACACCTTCCGGATGTTCCGGAGTTCGATGAAACCGTCTGACATGTCTTCCGCCCGGCGGTTCGAGGAAAGGATGAAGACGGGGGCGCCGGCAGCCGTCCTCCGGCCATCGGCGCCCGCCTTCAGGTCATCAGAAGTCGTAGGCGTCCATATTTTCCTTGGTCACGCCGACCCAGCCCTGGCCGTACAGCAGGTTGGCCTTGGCGCCCTGCGGCGTGGTCAGATTGGTGTAGCCGGGCAGGCCCAGGTTCAGGCCGGCCTTGATCTGGTCCTTCTTCCCGTCCAGGGCCATCACCGCCATCATGTTCATGGCATAGCCGGCGACCGCGGGATCCCAGAACTGGATGTACTGGATGTCGCCCTGGGCCAGATACTGGCCGGCGACCGAAACCAGACCGGTGCCGGAGAAGAACAGCTTGTTCTTCAGGCCGCGCTCGGCCACCAGACGCCCGGCGCCGGCCGAGGTCGGCATCGGGCCGCCGATGATGCCCTTCAGGTCCGGATAGGTGGTCAGGACTTCCTTCAGCTTGTTGTAGTCGGTGTTGGCGTCGTCATAGGTCTCCAGACGGTTGGTCACCATCTGCATCTTGGGGAAGTTCTGCTTCTGGTAGGCGATGGCGCCGTCGATCCACTCGTTCTGCGACTTCGAGGTCAGGCTGCCGACGGTGCAGACATACTTGCCTTCGCCGCCCATCGCCTTGCCCAGCACTTCCATCAGCTTGGCGCCATAGGCGAAGTTGTCGAAGGCCTCCAGCACATAGTCGGCGTTCTGGATGTTCGACGCCTCATGCGCGATCACCACGATGCCGCGGTCGCGCGCCTTCTTCAGCACCGGCTCCACCGCCTCGACCGAGAAAGGGACGATGGCGATGGCGTCCACGCCCTGGGCGATCAGGTTTTCGACCAGCTGGACCTGCGCCGCCGCGTCGGCCTGGCTCGGTCCGACCATCCAGGTGTCGTGGCCGGTGTCGCCGGCGAACTGCTTCACGCCGTCGCGCATGCGGTCGAACCAGGCGATGCCGTCGACCTTCACCACGGTGGCGATGGAGTATTTCTTCTTGGTGGCGTCGGACTTCAGCGTCTTGACGGCATCCGGGGTCGGAACCGGATCGGCGGCCATCGCCGGCCCGGAGACCAGCGACGCGGCGACGATGAGCGAAGACAGCAACTTCTTCATGTTGGCGTGACTCCCATGGCAGGCGATGTGCGCCGCCCGGTGGGGGAGGGGAAACCTCGATCCACCGGCGGTGCCGGGGTGTTTGCCACCCCCTTCCGCGTTCCGTTTTTGATGATGCCGTGCCGGCTGGAACGGACGGAACACCCGCCCCACCGGCACGCTGTGCGGCGAGGGCCCGCGGCGTCAGCCGCCGACGATCGCCACGCTGGCGCTGGCGCCGATGCGCGAGGCACCGGCCGCGATCATGCGGCGGGCATCCTCGGTCGTCCGCACGCCGCCCGACGCCTTGACGCCCATCTCGTCGCCGACGGTGCGGCGCATCAGCGCCACATCCTCGACGGTGGCGCCGCCCCCGGCGAAGCCGGTGGAGGTCTTGACGAAATCGGCCCCGGCCTCCTGCGACAGGCGGCAAGCCAGAACCTTCTCGTCGTCGGTGAGCAGGCAGGTCTCGATGATGACCTTCAGCAGGGCGTCGCCGCAGGCTTGGCGGACCGCGGCGATGTCGTCGCGGACCTCCGCGGTCCGGCCGGCTTTCAGCAGGCCGATGGGGATCACCATGTCGACCTCGCGGGCGCCGTGGCGGACCACCCATTCGGCCTCGTCGGCCTTGATGGCCGTGGGGTCGGCGCCGAAGGGGAAGCAGATCACGGCGCAGGGCGCCACCGGCGATCCGGCCAGCCGCTCCGTCACCAGCGGGATGAAGACCGGGTTGACGCAGACCGCCTTGAAGGCATGCGCGCGCGCCTCGTCGCACAGCCGCTCGACATTGGCGGGCTGGGCGTCCGGGCGCAGGATGGTGTGGTCGATGAACGGAGCCAGACCGGCCGACTCCGTCGGGACGCTGGGAACGGGCATCTTGGTCCTCCCGGGGAGGCCCTTTTCGCCGGGCCTCTCCTCGATTGTCGCCGGAATGCCAACATCTCGCGTATTGATGTTAACATCATAACATTTTCTGAAAGGATAGTTTCACGCTGCCGCGCAGTGTGTCAAGATCAATGCATGCGATTGTGAGTTTGGCTACGGCCATGCCGTTCCAGGCATCGCGCCATTGGGATTAACCCGTTTGGATTGTAGGGTGCGGCCGAGTCTTGGCCGGGTGGAAGCGCTACGGGATGCGGATATGTCGATGAGAAGGGCCGATCGCCTTGACCGGTTACAGACCGCGCTGGATGCCGGCGGCTATCTTCGGCTGAAGGATGCGGCCCGGCTGCTGGGCGTTTCCGAGATGACGGTGCGCCGCGACATCGCGTCCTGCGGCGGACGCTTCGCCTATCTCGGCGGCTACATCGCCGGCGGGCTGGAGAGCAGCGGCGGCATGGGCTACATGCTGGACCGGGAGCGCGACGCCCATATCGACATGAAACGGGCGGCCTGCGAGGCGGCGGCGACCCTGCTGAAGCCTGGGGAGACGGTCTTCATCGACTGCGGCACCACCACCACCCACCTCGCCAGCCGCATCCCGGCCGACAGCCAGATCACGGTGGTCTGCTACGCCATGAACATCGCGGAGATCGTCTGCCGCAAGCCGGGCGTGCGCGTGGTCATGCTGGGCGGCCTCTACCACGCCTCGTCGGCGTCCTTCTCCAGTCCTGAGTCGCTGGAGATGCTGCGCGGCATCGGCATCAACACCGCCTTCATCTCGGCCGGCGGCGTGCACGAGTCGCTGGGGATCAGCTGCTCCAACTTCCACGAGGTGGAGATCAAGCAGACCGCCATCGCCAATGCCGTCACCAAGGCGCTGGTGATCGACACCAGCAAGTTCGATCAGGTGAAGCCGGCCTTCTTCGCCAAGCTCGACAGCTTCGACCTCCTGTGCTGCGACCGCGGCCTTGATGACGAGCGGGCAGGGCGGCTCGCCACGGCGGGTGTCCGGATCGTACCGGCCTGAGCCGCCGGACGACTCTGATCAGCCCGATTTGGCGTCGCCCGCCGCCTTGCCCAGCGCGCTGCCGGCCGACGCGCACATGATGCAGGCGATGGCCGCCCACTGCACCCAGCTCAGCCGCTCGCCCAGCATCAGGAAGCCGATCAGCGCCGCCACGGCCGGCGACGCGCTGACGGCGAGGCCGAACACGGGGCCGGGCAGGCGGCGGAGCGCCATCATCTCCAGCGTGTAGGGCAGCATGCTGGACAGCGCCGCCACCGCGAAGCCGACCGCCAGCACGGACGGGACCAGCAATCCGCCGCCGGCATGGGCGACCCCCAGCGGAACCGTGAAGCTGGCGGCGACCAGCATGCCCCAGGCCACCGCCTGTCCCCCCGGCAGGGAAGACGCACGCTTGCCGAACACGATGTAAAGCGCCCAGCACAGCGCCGCCGCCGCCGCATAGGCGACGCCGACCGGATCGAGCGCGGCTGACGCCTGCCGCAGCGGCAACAGCAGGACGAGCCCGGCCGCGGCGCAGGCGATCCACAGGAAGTCCTTCAGCCGGCGGGAACCGAACAGCGCCACCGCCAGCGGCCCGGTCACCTCGATGGCGATGGCGATGCCGATGGGGATCAGCTCCATCGCCCGGTAGATCGACAAATTCATCGCCCCAAGCGTGGTGCCGTAGACCAGCAGGTTGCGCAAATCCCCGCGGCCGGGACGGCTGCGCCAGGGCCGCAGGATCGCCGCCAGCATCAGCGCCGACAGCCCGACCCGCAGTGCCGTGACGCCCTCCGCCCCCACCAGCGGGAACAGCGACTTGGCCGATGCGGCGCCGACATATTGCGACAGCAGCGAGGCCAGCAGGAGAAGCAGGGGAAGCGCCGCGTGCTCCGTCCTGCCGGCGGTCGTCGGGTCGGTGGAGGCGTTCGCCACGCTCGGGGGCTCCGGATTGGGGAGTGGGACCGGACGAAAAGATACTGTGACGTCGCGGCGCTGAGCGCTTAAGTTTCGCCCCATCGACGCATCGTTATTTCGCAAGAGCCCCCATGCGCTCAACAACCGCTCGGCCGCCGGACCAGCTCGACGACCAGGACCGCGCGATCCTGCGCATCCTCCAGCGCGACAACAAGACCTCGCAGCGGGCCATCGGGGAGGCGGTCAATCTCTCCGCCCCGGCGGTGCAGCGCCGCATCGCCCGGATGGAGGCGGCCGGCATCATCCGCCGCAACATCGCGGTGGTCGATCCGGCCAGCGTCGGCCAGGGCGTGACCGTGGTGGTGGAGGTCCAGACGGTCAACGACCGCTCCCCGGTGATCGCCGCCGCCAAGCGCCTGTTCCGCGAGGCGCCGGAGGTGCAGCAGTGCTATCTGGTCACCGGCAAGGCCAGCTTCATCCTGATCCTGCTGGTCCCGGACATGGCAAGCTACGAGGTGCTGTCGCGCCGCCTGTTCGCCGACAATGAACTGGTGCAGGCCTTCCAGACCCTGGTGGTGCTCGACCCGGTGAAGGTCACGCTGGAGGTGGACGTTTAGAGCGTTTCCGCCGTTTGGCCGCTCAGTCGTCCCAGTCCTCATAACCCCAATCCTCGGCATCCGGGTCGGCGGTGCCGAGCGGGGCCACGGTCGCGCCGGCGTCCAGCGCCGCGGCAAGCCAGGGCTCCACGCTGGTGACGGGGGACAGCCGGCACCAGCGCCGGCGGCGGCCGTCCCACCGGCACTGACCCTGCCGCTTCATCTCCTCCCGCAACTCCCAGGACGGAATGGAGGGGAAGCGCAGTTCCAGGCCGCGGTCGTTCTGGGCGATCTCCACCAGTTCCCCGGACAGGGTCGTGTGGGTCAGCCCATTTTCCAGCACCCGGCGCAGCAAGCTGGCGCGCTCGTCGCGGAGGCGGGCCTCGGCCTCGCGCTGGCGGCGGCGTTCCGCCATGGCGTCGGCGATCCAGTCGGGCGGCTCCTCCAGCACGCGATAGCCGGCACCGCCGCGGGGCCCCGGCGCCTCTTCGATCAGCCCTTCCTGCACGAGATCGGCAAGCATGGCCTTCAGCCGGTCGCGATCGGTCCGGTTGCCGAGCGGCCGCTGTGCCGCGGCATCCGCGGCGGTGAAGCGCTCGGCGGCACCCCAGCCCTCGTAGAGTCCGGCGGTCAGCGCGTGGAGGTCGGCGATGCGGCTGCGCTGGTCGGCCAACCGCTGGGCGACGATGGCGTTGGGGGCCAAGTCGGTGCGCCCGCTCAGCCCGCAGGTGCTGCATTGCCAGCCGCCGGGATCCGACAGGAGGATGCGCGGCGCGCAACGGCGGTTGCGGCAATGCTCTTCGCTGCCCGGCTCCGGCAGGCCGCGTCCGCTGTCCAACAGGGTGCGGATCGCGTCCAACGGGCTGTCGGCGACGCCCCGCAGCCTGTCCAGCACATCCGCTGGCAGCCACACCTCCGCGCCGCCGGATTCATCGGGTTCGGCGAAGCGGCTGGTCAAACGTCTGCGGTGGGCGGGGGCAAGCAGGGAGAGCACCCGCTCCGCCGTATAGCTCTCGTCGAAGGTATCGGCGAGGGCTTCCGCCAGTTCGGCCAGCGATGCGGTCGGCGCCAGGGCGCTCCGGTCATCGGCGGCGACGATGCGGCGGGCCTCGGCAAGGATTGCCGCGCTTGCCTCCGGTTTGCCCGCCCTGTGTCCGCTCTGGCCTTTCGCTGCCATGTCCGCTCTGGTCCGATGCCGCATCACCCCAACCAAGCTGGTCGTCGGCAAAACGGTGTTCAAGCGCTGGCGGAACGGCCTTGCGAACGACGGTGTTGACGGTAGGCAACCAAAGGCATCGGCGCCCCGCCCAGCGGCAAGGGCGCCGGATATGATGAGGGTTCCCATGCCAGACAGCGCGCATTTCGCTCCGCCCGGGCCGCTCGGCTTCGGCGGCGCTCCCCTGGGCAACATGTTCGAGGAGGTGGCGGACGACATCGCCGAAGCCACGCTCGACGCCGCCTGGGACGCCGGCATCCGCTATTTCGACACCGCTCCCGAATATGGTCCCGGCATTTCGGAACACCGGTTCGGCCATGTCCTGCGCAACCGCCCGCGCGACCGGTTCGTGCTGTCCACCAAGGTCGGGCGGCTGCTCCGCGCGGACCAGAGCAAGGGCGGGCGGCACGGTCCCTTCGTGAAGGGCCTGCCCTTCCGCGTCGATTACGACTACACCGCCGACGGCGTCCGCCGGTCGATCGAGGACAGCCTGCAGCGGCTGGGCATGGCGCGGATCGACATCGCCTATATCCACGACTGCGCCGAGGACGCGCATGGCGACCGCTGGCTGGAGGTCTTCGACACCGCCATGAAGGGGGCCGCCGTGGCGCTCACCCGACTGCGCGAGGAAGGGGTGATCCGCGCCTGGGGCCTGGGCGTCAACCGGGTGGAGCCCTGCGTCATGGCGCTGGAGCGCGCCGATCCGGACGTCTTCCTGCTGGCCGGCCGCTACAGCCTGCTGAACCAGCCGGCGCTCGACGAATTGTTCCCGCGCTGCGGGGAGCGCGGCGTGCATGTGGTGGTCGGCGGCCCCTACAACTCCGGCATCATCGCCGGGGGAAAGACCTTCGAGTACCAGGAGGCCCCAGCCGACAAGGTCGCCGCCCGCGACCGTCTGGCGGAGATCGCCGGCCGCCATGGCGTCGATCTTCGCGCGGCAGCCCTGCAGTTCTGCGCCGCCCATCCTGTCGTCGCCTCGGTCATTCCCGGCACCAAGAACCCGGCGCGGGTGCACGAGAACGTCCAACTGATGGCGCAGCCGATCCCCGCCGATTTCTGGCGGGAGCTGAAGGCGTCGGGCGTCCTGCCGGAACAGGCGCCGACACCGGCTTGATGGTGTCCGGCTTGATGGGGGCGGGTGGGCGCCGCCCCGTCAGGCGCTCACCACCATTCCGGGGAAGGCCGCCTCGAACCGGCCGGGCTCGATGCCGTGGCCGGCCAGCGTGGCGCGCAGCCGTTCGGGCGGCTCCTCGCGCGCCTCGTCGGTCAGGGCGAAGGTGCCCCAATGGATACCGACGGCCTTCCGCGCCCCGACATCCAGCATGATCCGCACCGCTTCCTCCGGGTCGCAATGCTGGGCGGACATGAACCAACGCGGATCGTAGGCGCCGATGGGGATCAGCGCGAGGTCGCAGCCGCCCAGCCGCCGGTGGATCGCCTTGAAGGCCGCCCCGGTGCCATAGCCGGTGTCGCCTGCGAAATAGAGCGTGCCGGCCGGCATGCGCAGGAAGAAGCCTCCCCACAGCGCCATCCGCCGGTCGCGCACCGTCCGCGACGACCAGTGGTTGGCCGGAACGATGTGGACCTCCGCACCTGCGGCAAGCTCGAACCGGCTCCACCAGTCGCCGACCGCAGTCCTTATTCCGGGAATATGCCTGTGCAGGATGGTGTCGTTGCCGAGCGGCGTGACGACCAGCGGCCGGTCGCGCTCATGCAGCCGCCGCAGGGTGTCGATGTCCATATGGTCGTAATGGTTGTGCGACAGCAGGACGGCGTCGATCCTCGGCAGGTCGTCGAACCGGATGCCCGGCGCCGTCGCCCGCTTCGGTCCGGCGAACCGCACCGGGCTCGCGCGCTCCGACCAGACCGGATCGGTCAGGATGTTCAGCCCCGGCGCTTGGATCAGCGTGGTCGCATGCCCCACCACCGTCACGCGCAACGCGTCGGCCTCCGGTTCCGGCACCGCCGGGGTGACCGGCACCTCGCCCGGCCATTTGACCTTTTGACGGCCGAACTGCCAGCGCAGCAGCTGGCGCAGCGAGCGGTCGGTGTCCGGCTCTCCCGGGTTGAAGAAGCGCACCCCATCGAAGTTCGAGGAGACGGGTCCTTGCCAGTAGGGATTGCGCATGCGGGACGGATCCTCCGTGTCGTGGCGGTGACGGCCTGGGACATCAACATTTGCGCAGCCTGGGCCATGCTTGAAAGGGGGAGTGCCGCAAATCGCTCCGAAGGCGGATCGCCACTGGACCGCTGGCGGGTGGGCAGGCTACTGTGCCGCCTTGATTCATGGTTTGATCCCGGTTTGGACCCAATGCAATCCGATACGCCGACCGACGAGCAGCACCGCGCGATCCAGGCGATCGATGCATGGTACATGGACGACCAGGCGCCGCAGGTCTTCTGGCTTGCCGGAGAGGCGGGAACGGGGAAGAGCAAGACCACCGCCTTCGTGCTGGAGCATCTGCAGGACCGCCGTCGGCTGAGGGATTATGTGGTCGGCGCGCCGACCGGCAAGGCCGCGCAGGTCCTGCGCCAGAAGGGGATCGAGGGGGCGGCGACCCTGCACTCGCTGCTCTACGCCCCGCGCAAGGACGGCGACACCGGAGAGCTGTTCTTCGCCCGCCGCAGCGACGGGCCGATGGCCGATGCCGACCTGATCGTTTGCGACGAAGGGTCGATGATCGGCGACGACGTGGCCCGCGACCTTCTGCGGACGGAAAAGAAGATCCTGGTGATCGCCGACGACTATCAGCTGCCGCCGGTCTCAGGCCAGGGGCTGTTCACCAGCGGCGAGCCGGATTTCCGCCTGACCGAGCCGCACCGCACCGCGCGGGAAAGTCCCGTGATCCGGCTCGCCCACCTGCTGCGCCGGCAGGAGATGCCCCGCCGCTTCGGCGCCGTCGGCAAGGTCCACGTCCTGCCGCTGGAACGCAGCACCCAGTCCCTGGTGATGCGTCCCTCGTCGCAGGCGATCTGCGGCACTCACCGTGTCCGCACCACCTACACCAAGCGGATGCGCTCGCTGCTCGGCCATGACTCGGTGATGCCGCAGACGGGGGAGCGCGTCATCTGCCGGCGCAACCAGAAGGACGAGGGGCTCTACAACGGGATGATCGGCTCGCTGACCCGTCCCGCGGCCGAGGCCCAGGGGCGCGACGCCGGCCTGTGGTCGCTGGGCGTGCAGATGGAGGACGAGGTGCGGTCCCGCGGCAAGCTGATGGTCCATCCCTGGATGTTCCAGGCCCACTATACCGAAGGCATGGTCCAGCCGCGGGTGGGCAAGGACATCCAGGTCTATGATTGGGCTTGGCTGATCACCTGCCATGCTGCCCAGGGGTCGGAATTCCCGTCGGTCACGGTGGTGGACGACTCGGCCGCCTTCCGGGAGCACCGCTGGCGCTGGCTCTACACCGCCGTCACGCGGTCGCGCGACGAACTGGTGCTTCTGCTGCGCAATGCCGCGCTTGGCGGACCGTGGCAAGTGCCGGATTTCGACGACTGCCTGCCGGACCGAGCGAGCGCTCGATAAATTGAAGTGATCGAACGCATCAGGTCTTTGCGTTGGATGTGATCGATCACGGTCTCCATACTCCCTGGATCGGAGCGGCACCGCCTCCCGCCGCACCGCCTTTGGAGACCCGTCCCATGCCCCCTGACGCCGTGGCACCCGCAAGGCCGGTGCCGGGATACCCCGTCCTCGGCCATATCCGCACCGTCACACCCGGCGTCGCCCTGTGCGCCACGGTCACGGCGCTGGCCTTCGTTGCCGTCTGGGGGGAGGCGCGGCTGTTCGGCGAAGCGTGGATCGAAGCGCTGGTCCTGGCGATCCTGATCGGAACCGCGCTGCGCACGATGTGGACGCCGCCCGCGCTGTGGCGGCCGGGTATCGCCTTCTCGGCCAAGATCCTGCTGGAGGTGGCGGTCGTGCTGCTCGGCGCCACGGTCAGCGCCGCCACCATCCTGGCGGCGGGACCGGCGCTTCTGCTGGGCATCGCCGCCGTGGTGGCGGTGGCGGTTGCGGCGGGGTTCGGGATCGGGCGGCTGCTCGGCCTGCCGCCGCGGATGGCGCTGCTGGTCGCCTGCGGCAACGCCATCTGCGGCAATTCGGCCATCGCCGCGGTGGCGCCGGTGATCGATGCGGACAGCGAGGACGTCGCCGCCTCCATCGCCTTCACCGCAGTGCTGGGGGTGGCCGTGGTGCTTGGCCTGCCCTTGATCGGCCTGGGCCTGCAGCTGAGCGGGGTGCAGTATGGCGCGCTGGCGGGGCTGACCGTCTATGCCGTGCCGCAGGTGATCGCCGCCGCCGCCCCGCTGGGCACAACGGCGGTGCAGGTCGGCACGCTGGTGAAGCTGGTGCGCGTGCTGATGCTGGGGCCGGTCTGCCTGCTGCTGTCGCTGCTGGCGCCGAGGCTGAACGGGGATGCGCCCGGCGCTTCGCGTCCGGCCGCACCGCCGGTCCATCATCTGGTGCCGTGGTTCATCCAGGGCTTCCTGGCGATGATCGCCCTGCGCTCCCTCGACCTCATTCCGCAGGCCGCCCTGGTGCCGATGGGGCATGCGGCGACCCTGCTGACCGTGGTGTCGATGGCGGCGCTCGGGCTGGGGGTCGATGTGCGGACGGTGGCGCGGGCGGGCGGGCGGGTGACCGCGGCGGTCGTCCTGTCCCTTCTGATGCTGGGCGCGGTCAGCCTTGGCCTGATCCATGTGATCGGCCTGGCCTGAAAACGGGCGGGATTCTACATCCGGCAATCGAAGGACGCATTGACCCAGATTAATGCGTGAATTTGCCGGTGTGCGATCCTGACCTCATCAAGTCCCCGCCACCCCCGAGCCCCTTATGCGGCACCGGAGGTCGCGCCGGGCCCCGCGGGAGAGCGGCCGTTCAGGTCCATTCCGCGCGCCGAACAAGGAGTTTGGTCATGCGTCAACCGTTGCAGATCGCCTTCCGCAACATCGACCCGTCTCCCGCCCTGGAGCATCTGATCCGCGAGCATGCCGAAAAGCTCGACCGTTTCTTCGGTCGCATCCTGGCCAAGCGCGTGGTCTTCGAGGTTCCCCACCGCCACCAGCATCAGGGCAAGCAGTTCACCGTCCAGATTGCCCTGACCGTCCCCGGAGAGGAACTGGTCGTCCACAGCGACAAATCCGGCGGCCATGGTCACGAAACCGCCGATGCGGCCATCCGCGATGCCTTCGACGCCGCCCGCCGTGTCCTGGAACGCTTCGCCGAGCGGCACCGGCACGAGGTGAAGTCCCATACTCCGGCGCCCGACGCCGCCTTGTCGTAAGCGCACCGTCCGGCATTTCCGCGTCTATCCGTCCAGCGCCACGCCCGTCCGACCATCCCGGACGGGCGTGGCGTTTTTGCTGTTTCGGCAATTTTGACAAGATTATAGTGTATAATATTTGGAAAAGGCGATCAAACAACACAGCAAAAATCAAAATCCTACTTGATGAGTAGCCATTCCTGGTGTTCAATCCTCCAGACCCCCGTCGGGCGCGGTCCGCATCGCCCCGGTCATCCTGTTGCAGGAGCATGGATCCATGACGATCGGCACCACCTCCGCCCCTGCCCCCGCTTCCCCCCAGGCCTCGGTCGATCAATTGGTCGGCGTGATCGGCGAGAATCTGCGCGGCTTCCGCCGACGCCAGGGCCTGTCGGTGGATGGGCTGGCGCAATTGTCCGGAACGGATCCGGCGCTGCTGACGGCCATCGAGGAAGGACGCCAGCGCCCGGACATCGGCACTTTGTGGACGGTCGCCAAGGCGCTGGACCTGTCCTTTTCCAGCCTGCTCAGCACCGGCGGCGATGCCGGGACCACGGTGATACGGCGGGCCGAGCAGCGCAGCCTGACCTCCCGCGACGGCCGCTTCACCTCGCGCGCGCTGTTCCCGCTCAAGGGAGAGCGGCAGGTGGAATTCTATGAGCTTCGCCTGTCGCCGGGTGCCGACGAGTCCTCCGACGGTCATTCCCCGGGCACGGTCGAGAACATCCTGGTCGGCCGCGGCCGGGTCGAGGTCACCACCGCCGACGGCGAGCATCGGCTTGAAGACGGCGACTCGATCCTGTTCGAGGCCGACGTTCCCCACCGCTACCGCAATGCCGGCGACGGCGAGGCGGTGCTGTATCTCGTGATGTCCTACATCCTCTGAGCATGGGGAGATCTCGGATGCCGGATACCCTCCTGCCGCTTCACCGCGATCTGCTCGACCCCCAGGTTGCCGCACTGGGCGAACTGGCCGCCCGCGCCGGGCTGGTGCCGGCCGATCCGCTGCGCCTGCCGCTGGCCGAGGTGCGCGACGCGGCGGAGCGCTACCACCTCTTCCTCAACGGCCCGGCACTGCCTGCCGATGTGCGGGAGGTCGAGGCGGCCGGCCCCGCCGGTCCGCTGCGCCTGCGTCTGATCCGGCCGCCGGCCGACGACGATCATACGGGCGGCCATCCCCTGCCGGTGCTGATCTACTTCCATGGCGGGGGCTTCGTCCTGAACTCCGTCGACACCCATGACCGGCTGCTGCGGCTTCTGGCCCGGCACAGCGGTGCGGCAGTCTGCGCCGTCGCCTACAGCCTTGCCCCGGAGCGGCGCTTCCCCCATCAGCGGGATGAGGCGCTGGCTGCCCTGCGCTGGGTGGTGAGGCATGGCGCCGGCCATGGGCTGGACCCGGAGCGGATCGCCGTCGGCGGCGACTCGGCGGGGGCCAACCTGGCGCTCGGTCTGGCGCTCGATGCACGGAACGAGCCTGGACCGCCGCTGTCCTTCGGCATGCTGCTCTACGGCATGTTCGCCCACGATTTCGATACGGAGTCGCACCGGCTGTTCGGCGGCGGGCGCTATGGCCTGACGACGGAGCGGATGCGCTGGTACTGGCGGCAATATCTCGGTCAAGGCGGGATCACCCGCGATCCGGCCGCCGCCCCGCTGCTTGCCGACCTGCAGGGGCTGCCGCCGCTGCATGTGGCGGCGGCCGGGCTGGACTGTCTGCGCGACGACAGCCTGCGCCTTGCCCAGCGGCTGGAGACGGCGCGGATTCCGCACCGTCTGGTGCTGCACGACACGCTTCCCCATTCCTTTGCCAGCATGACCCGCCATGTCCGGACGGCGGAAGCGGCGGTGGTCCTGGCCGCCGGGGAGGTTCGCCGCCACCTGTTGCGGTGAACCACCGATCCGGTGGGCTGTTGTCTGCTCCAGGCGCCCGCAATTAGGGGGCGTCGATGCCAAGGGAGAGCAGACCATGACGACCACCCGATGCCGCCGCATCCTCGCGCCTTGCGTTGCGGCGCTGGCCCTGATCGCCGGCACCGCCCTGGCCCAGCCCGCCAATCCGTCCGCCAATCAGCCGGGCTCCGCCGCGATGCCGGGGCATGACCGGATGCAGGGGCACGCCCAGGACCACGCCAAGGGTGATGCCATGCCCTCCGATCACCTGCCGCAGGACCAGTTGACCCGGGATCCGGCCTCGCAAGCCTACATGGACGGCATGCGCAAGATGAACCGCGACATGCGCAAGCCGATGACCGGCGATGCCGACCAGGATTTCGCGCGCATGATGCTGTCCCACCACCGGGGAGCCATCGACATGGCGAAGGTCCAGCTGCAATACGGCAAGGATCCGGAACTCCGGGCCTTGGCCCAGAAGATCGTCGACGACCAGACCAGGGAGATCGCGCAACTGCAGGATTGGCTGAAGCGGCGTCCGGCCAAGCCGGCACAGAATGAAGGGGCTGCCGCGAAGGCGCCGAAATGATGTGAATCCCGCCTGACCGGATGTTCCTGCTTGCGCGTGCGATGCACATCATGGTTGCATCTGCCATTGTTTTGAGCAGGCCCCCGGAAGATGATCGAAAGCGCCAGCGTCATTCTGGAGCGGCATAACGCCACCCTCGTCGGGTCGGGGGATGAGACGCTCGTCCTCATTCCCGGCTTCGGCACCGAACAGTCGGCTTGGCGCCATGTCGTAGATGCCTTCAAGGACCGCTACCGCATCCTGTCCTTCGATCTGGCAGGGGTCGGGCCGGCCAACCAGATCCACTACGACCATGCCCGCTACGGGACGCTGGACGCCTATGCCCGCGATGTCGTCGCGGTTCTCGGCGCCCTCAAGGTGGAGCGCTGCGTCTGCGTCGGCCATTCGGTCGCGGGCATTGTGGTGGCGCTCGCCTCGGTCAAGGCCCCCCATCTGTTCCGCAAGCTGGTGCTGCTGGGGGCGTCGGCCTGCTACCGCAACATCGGCAGCTATCGCGGCGGGTTCGAGAGTGCGGAGATCGACAACCAGATCGAAAGGGCCACCCGCGATTACCTGCGCTGGACCGCGCAGTTCGGACAGATGGTCGTGTCCGCCCCGGCGGAGGATCCGACCGTGCGCGAATTCGTCGCCACTTTGCGGGCGATGCGTCCGGACATGGCCCTGTCGCTGCTGCTGACCATTCTGCAGAGCGACCTCCGCAGCCGCCTGCCCGAGGTGACGGTGCCGGCGGTCGTCCTCCAGACCCGCGAGGACTCCGCGGTCCCTCGGGAAGCAGCGGAGTATCTGCACGACCATCTGGCCGGCAGTGTCCTCGAGGTGCTCGACGCGTCGGGGCATCTGCCCCACATGTCGGCCCCCGGGACGGTGATCGACGCGCTGAACCGCCACCTGCCGTAAGGTCCGCCGGCCGGGGCCGTCACTCCATTCCAATGGGCAGGGTGAAGGTGAACCGGCTGCCGTTGCCGTCACTGTCCGCCGACAGCGTCCCGCCATGGGCGGACATGACCGAACGGCAGATGGACAGCCCCATTCCCATGCCGCTGTCCTTGGTGGTGAAGAAGGGATCGAAGATTCGCGCCAGTATGTCGGGGGAAATGCCGCTGCCGGTGTCGCCGACGCTGACCGCGAGCAGGCCGTCCGCCACCCGGCTTTGCACCAGAAGCTCGCGCTGTCCGCCATGGCCGGCCATCGAATCCAGCGCGTTGGTGACGAGGTTCAGCACCACCTGCTGCAGCTGGGTGCGGTCGCCCCGGACCTGGACGCCGCCGCTGCGGAGATCGGCGGTCAGGCGGACGCCGCGCTTGCCGATCTCGTCGGCGGTCAGGGTCAGCACCTCCTCCACCAGGGGATCGACGGACAGCGGTTCCAGCACCAGGGGGGCCTGCTTCGCGAGCGACCGCAGCGCGCGCAGGATGTCGGCGACGCGTAGGCCTGCGGTGCGGATGTCCTCCAGGTTCGACAGGGCCTCCGCCACGTCGGGGGTGGGGGCTTTCAGCCAGCGCAAGCTGGCCCCGGCGCTGGCGACGATCCCGGCGAGCGGCTGGCTGATCTCGTGCGTGATGGAAGCCGCCAGTTCCCCCATGACCGTCAGATGGCTTGCCCGCGCCAGATCGGCGCGCGCGACGCGATGGGCCGCCTCCGTCTCCTGGCGGCGGCGGTTCTCCAGCATCAGGTCGGTGTAGAGCCGGGCCGCCTCCAGCGCGTTGGCCGCCTGCGGGGCCAGCACCTCCAGCATCGCCGCCTTGCGCGGGGTGAAGACGTCGAGCGCGAGGTCGTTTTCCAGATAAAGGACGCCGACCAGCCGCCCCTGCTTGATCAGCGGCTGGCAGAGGAAGGAACCCGCCTTCCCGCCCGCCGTCGCCGCATCGCCGGAGGAGAGCGTCCGCCGGGTGCGAAGCACGGTGTGCAGGACGGCGGCCGGCACCTGATCCTCCGCCGGGACGTCGTCGGCCAGCCGGACCACGATGTCGCTGTCGACCACGGTCGCGGTCGCCTCCACCCATGGCTCGTCCCCGCGCATCAGCAGCAGGGCGCCGCACCGGGCGCCGGCATGGACGATCATGGCGACCATCAGCCGTTCAACCAGCCGGTCCAGCAGGATCTCCTCCGACAGGGCATGGGCCGTCTTCAGCACCAGCTCCATGTCCAGATCCTCGGCGCCCTGACGGGCATCGGCGGGGCCGTCGACGGCCAGGAAGGGGAACTCCGCCTCCAGCCCCTTCACCTTGGCCAGCGCTCCCCAGCGACGGTAGGCCGCCGCCGCCAGCCTCAACTGGTCGCGGGCGGCATAACCAAGCTGCAGTGACCGGGCGTGACGGCCGGCCAGTTCGTGGGCCAGTGCCTGTTCGTGGGAAAAGCCGGCGGCCGCCGCCGCCGCCGCGGAGTCGTCGTAGAGCCGCATCGCCTCGACGTCGCGGCCGTCCAGCCGCGCCATCTCCGCATCGACCAGGGCCAGCTTGTTCCGGAAGGTCAGCGGGTTGATGCCTGCCCACAGGGCCAGCCGCCGGCGGCAGTGCGCCACCTCGTCCCGTGCCGCCGCGGGATCCGTCCCGGAATTCTGGGTGTGCAGCACGGCGTTGTAGAAGGTCAGCTCGCCGACCGAGATATGGTGATGCACCGCCCAGGTCATGCCGAAAGCCGGCGTCAGGTTGGCCCGCGCCAGGACGAAGTCGCGGTGGTACAGGGCAGTCTGTCCGCGCAGCTGCCAAGTCCAGAAATACAGCGCCGACATCGGCGTGCGGCCCGGTGCCGTCACGGGGTCGAGGAAGGCCGCCTCCCAGGCACCCACCGTCTGGCCGGCGTCCTCCTGGAGCGACAGCACGTATTCCCGCTGGGTCGACATCAGATCGACGATGTCGTCGAACCCCGCGTCCCGCGCGATGGCGATCAGCGGGTCGGTCTCCTCCCGCACCGCGGACAGCCGCTCCCCCATCGCCAGCAGGTCGGAGACGATGTGGTTGCAGCTGTAGCAGAGCATGCGCAGCTCGGCGCTCCGGTGTCCGACCCTCTTCGCCTCGCGCACATGGGCAAGGCCGTAGGACAGCGGCTGCGTCCAGGGGCTGACCTGATCCAGCGCCACCAGCACCGGGGTGCGGTAGCGTTCGAAGCCGTGGCGATCAACCAGCGCCAGGGCCGCCGAGGCGAAGGCGAACCCTTCCTCATACTCGTCGAAGACGGTCGCGAGGGAGACGCCGAACCACGCGATTCCCTGGGCCGAGGCGGCGGTCACGCCATGCTTCAGCGTCAGCTCCACCATCCTGGCGAAATGAAGATGCAGCAGGTCCCCGGACTTGTAGAAGAAGGCCGCCTCCAGCGCCGTCAGCAGCGCCATGGCCGCTTCCATCCGCGGATCGTCCATCGCCGGCAGGTCGGCCAGGGCCGAGACCGGCCGGCCGTCCAGCAGGCGCCTGATCTCGTCGTAGGCGGCGGCGACCGCCCCCGGCGGCGGTTGGGCGGGCAGCTCGATCCCCAGCAGCGCCAATCCCTCCAGCGCCACCCGCACCGCGCCGCGGAAATCCGACGCCACGGTCAGGCGCGCGGCTTTCAGCCGATACGCCTCCGCGCCATCGATGGCGCCGTCGGCATGGCGGAACAGCGTTTCGATGGCGCGGTCCGCCCCGACCGCATCGCCGCTCGCCAGCAGGCATTCGGCGGTCAGCACCGCCGTCCGCCAGGCCAGCGGGTAGGAGCGGGTCCAGCGCTCCTCCCCCAGGATGCGGTCGGATCCTGCCAGATAGGTCAGCGCCCGGCCGCGCGCTGCCGCGGCCACCGCCTGACCCGCCGCGTCGATCAGCGTGCCGGCGAAATCATCGGCCCGCCCGGCACACAGCGGGGCACCGAACGACAGCTCGATCTGCGCGGCGATCCTGAACAGCTCCTCCGGACCGCGGTCGGGCCACAGATCCAGCATGGCCGAGGCGATCGCCGCGTGCTGTGCCGGGCGGTCCGCTTCCGGCGTCAGCCCATAGGCAGCCTCCTGCACGCGGTCGTGCACCAGCACCCATCCGCAGGATTCCCCGTGCAGCACCAGCCCGGCCGCTGCCGCGGGCGCGAGTGCTGCCTGCACCGCGGCGGGCGGCAGGCCGGCGACCGATGCGAGCAGCCGGTCGTCGGCGCCGTTTCCGACACAGGCCAGCAGCCGCACTGCGTTCCGGCTGGCAGCCGGCAACCGGCGCAGGCGGACGACCAGCAGGTCGGTGACCGTATCGCCGCCCGGCAGCAGGGCCGTCGTGCCCTCCGTCCATGTCCAGGCCGAGCGGCCGGCGTCGTGGCGCAGCGTCCCGTCATCCGCCAGCGTACGGAGAAGCTGCAGGATGTGCAGCGGGTTGCCGCCGGTCTTCTCGCCGATCAGCCGCAGCAGGTCCTCCGCCCGGTCGACCGGTTCGTCCAGCACCGCGGCGACCAGGGCGGCGGTGGCCTGCGGGCCGATCGGCGGCAGGGCGATCCATGCAGGGGCCGTGGCGCCATCCCGCAAGGTCGACAGGAAGCCGCGGAAACCCGGCCGGATGTCGGCGCTGGTGTCCCGGTAGGCGGCGATCACCACCAGCCCCGGAGGCGGACTGTCGGCGATGGCGCGGATGAAGGCCAGCGTGGCCTCGTCGGCCCATTGCAGGTCGTCCAGGAACAGCAGGACCGGCGCGCCGGGACGGGCGAAGGCCTGCAGGACGCCGGTCAGTATACGGCGGATGCGCAGCGGCTGCCGGCTGGACGGATCGTCCAGCGTATGGCCGGCCGGGCCGGTCACCGGCTCGAATTCCGGCAGCAGGTGGAGGAACAGGGCCATCTGCCCGTCCAGCCGTTCGGCCAGACCGGCGCGCAGCCCCTCCAGTTCCTCCAGCGGACCGGCGACCACCCCGGCCGCCAGCCGGCGCAACGCCTGGAGCACCGGGGCGTAGGGAACGGCCGGCTGATACTGGTCGGTCTTGCCGGCGGCGATGCGGGCATCCACCGGCAGCCGGTGCCGCATGAAGTCGGCGACCAGCGCGGACTTGCCCGATCCGGGGGCGCCGCCGATGAACACCAGCTGCCCCCGTCCGCCCGCCGCGGCACGGCCATAGGCGTCGCCCAGCCGGCCGAGCTCCTCCTCCCGTCCCAGCAGGGCATCGGGCGGGGTCAGCCGGCGGACGCGGTCGGCCCGCGCCAGCTCGAAGGAAGGGATGTGCCGATGGGCGGACCAGTCCCGCAGGCCGCGCGTCAGGTCGTCGGCCAGCGAAGCGGCGCTCCGGTAACGGTCGTCGGGCGACTTGGCGATCAGCTTCAGGATCAGGGCGTCCACCATCGGCGGAACGTCCGGGCGCAGGCTGCTGGGGGCGGGGGGACGAACCGCCATGTGGGCGTGCAGCCATTGCGCGGCGGACTCGCCGGTCAGCGGCAGGCGGCCGGTCAGCAGGCCGAACAGCACGATGCCCAGCGCATAGAGGTCGCTGCGCTCGTCGCCCGGCTGTCCCTCCGGTCCGGCGGTTTCCGGTGCGGTGTAGGCAGTGGGCCGCCGTCCGGTCTCGCCGTATGCCTGTCCCGCCTGGAATCCGGTCAGGCGGACCCTTCTACCCGGGGCGAGGATCAGGGCCTGCGGATGCAGGGCGCCATGCAGCAGATGGCGTCTGTGGGCCTTGGCCAGTGCCGCGGCGGCCTGGGCGGCGACCTCCAGGAACTGGATGAGGGGCGGCCTGTGCAGGGTGGACAAGGGCAGCCCGCCATCGTCCGGGTAGAGCAGAGCCGGTCCGTCGCGGGTCAGCCGCAAATCCACCGGGACCAGCGCCCAATCCTCGTCCAGCAGGGGTTTCAGGCTCAGCTCGTGGTCCATCTGCCGGCCGGCGGCCTCGTTGGCCCAGCCGGCCCGTGCGGCCAGCCAACTGACCCCGTCGGCCCCGGTCAGCCGCAGCAGGCTGCGGTTCCCGTCGGTGGACAGCAGTTCGGGGCGGGCGTCGTCCAGCCACTCCGCAGACGGTGCCGCGGGCCGGGTGGGAGCAGGTGTTTCCCTGTCCCGGAGAGGATCGATTCCGGACGCCATCGGACCTTGCTGGCTGCGTGAAAGGGGCCCGACCCGGTGATACATCAGTCATCGGCGGTCGCATAACCGCCAAACGGCTTACGGCTTCCTCCGAAAGGGATAGGGGCTGTGCGTCAGGTTTTGTCGGAGTCCTCCAGGATCCGGTGCAGGATGGCATGGAGGTCGTCGGGGTCGACGGGCTTCTCCAGGAACATGCGGGCACCCGACGCCATCGCCCGGTCGCGGATCCTTGGGTCGGGGAACGCCGTCAGCAGAAGGACCGGCATCTTCGGCATCCGGACCTTCACGGCAACCTGCAGCTCCAATCCGCTCATCCCCGGCATGGTGATGTCCGAGATCAGGCAGCCGACGCCGTCGGGCGGGGAGGCCAGAAAGTCCTCGGCGCAGGCGAACAGCGAGATGCGGTAGCCGAAGGAGCGGATCAGGCTGCCCAGGCTGTTGCGGACAATGGGGTCGTCCTCGACGATCGCGATGGTCGCGCTGGCGGGAGCCGGAACCATGGCGGCTAGCGGCCGGTGTCCCCAGCCGGAGAGGCTGCGGCCGGTGCGGAAGGGAATGGGCAGCCCGATGGGCTCATGGCGGCGGCCTTGCTGACGAAGGGAGATGCTGCCCTTCAATATGGGCGACCTTGCCGGCCGGCAGAACCATACGTCCACGAGGCGGCTGCGAACCTTGGGTGGGGGCACCCCATACCAAAGGTTAGGTGCCGGGCGCGGGGGCGCGGTTCATCATGGGGCCGACCCGTCGCACGCCATTCGGATCGCCGGTTGCCCGTGCGTCGGAACCCAGCCGCCGCAACAGCGAGTGACCGAAGACCATGCACCCCGCCACGGCCGGCCGCCCGGCCGAGCAGAGCCCGTCGGACCGCAGGATCGTGCTGATCGTCGACGACGATCCGCTGCTGCGCTCGTCGCTGGACAGCCTGTTCCGCTCGGTCGGGCTGGAAACCCGCCTGTTCGCCTCGGCCCAGGACGTGATGGACGCCCAGTTCTCCGATGCGACCTGCTGCATCGTGATGGACATCCGCATGCCGCGGATGAGCGGGCTGGAATTCCAGGCCCAGTTGAACGCGCGCGGCATCCGCGTGCCGATCATCTTCATCACCGGCCATGGCGACATCCCGATGTCGGTCAAGGCGATGAAGGCGGGAGCGTTCGATTTCATGACCAAGCCCTTCCGCGACCAGGAAATGCTGGACGCGGTGGAGGCGGCGCTGACGCGGGACGGCGAACGGCGCAGCCAGGACCGGGTCCTGGCCGATGGCCGAGCCCGCTACGACAGCCTGACCCCGCGGGAGAGGGAGGTGATGGCCGGGGTGACCCGCGGCCTTCTGAACAAGCAGGTGGCGGCCGAGCTGGGCATCAGCGAGATCACCGTGAAGCTCCACCGCTCCAGCCTCATGAAGAAGCTGGGGGTGCGGGCGGTCGCCGACCTCGTGCGGCTGGCCGAGGCGCTCGGCATAAACCGCGGCTGAGTTGGTTGCCGGCCGGCACGCGCGGGGGCTTGACGACGCTTGCACGTTCTTTGCTAATTTAGTGTCGTACCAGTAAATGGTTTATGCCGACAGGTGAGAACCTAAACCAAAGTCTAGGGGCGTTCTACCTAAACACTGCCGCGGTTTATCTGTGTCTAGTGGTGTGCGGCATGTGGCCGCGCCTACCCTGTGTGCAGGCAAGTCGGGGGCCAAGCCGGCCGTTCCGACATGGCTCGCCCGCCGGTCTTCCGGATGACGGAAGCGGCAGCCTGCACGCAAGCCCACGGAGACACCCATGGCCACGGCCTTTCAGAGCAATCTCCACCTGCGCTACGTCCCGATCCCGGAAAAGCCCGACGTGCTGGTCCTTCGGTCGCCCCGCGGAACGGTGGGGGTCGCACGGGTCCGTTGCCAGAACGGCGGCATCGGCCGCTTCAGCAGTCCCGAGCCCGAGGATGCGTTCCTGGTGAGCCATCACCTGTCGAACTTCCAGTCCGACGTCTGGGTCGACGGCGTGCTGGTGGAAAAGCCCGCCAACATCGCGGGGCTGACCACCATCCACGATTACCGCCGCACCATCGACTGCCATATGCATTCGGCCTTCGACACGCTGACCTTCCATCTTCCCCGTTCGCTGCTGGAAAGCGTCTGTCCGGATGTGCGCGGCAGCCGGCTGGAGGATCTGGCGATCGAGCCCAGCCGGCCGGTGAAGGATCCGACGGTCACGGCGCTGGCATCCGCCATGCTGCCGGCGCTGGCCTTCCCGGAGCGGATCAGCCTGCTGTTCCACGACCATCTCTGCTCGGCGCTGGCGACCCATCTGGTCACCGCCTATGGCCGGACGAACGAGGTCAGGAGCGGCGGCACGCTGGCGCCCTGGCAAGAAAAGCGGGTGAAGGAGATGATCGCCGCCAATCTGGACGGGGAAATCCGCCTGGCCGATCTCGCCGCCGAATGCCGGCTGTCGGTCGGCCATTTCGTCCGCGCCTTCCGGCGCACTGCCAACACCACCCCCTACCAGTGGCTGTTGCAGCGGCGGATCGACCATGCCAAGACGCTGATGCGCGACGGGTCCCAGACGCTGGCCGACGTGGCGCTGGCCTGCGGCTTCGCCGACCAGAGCCATTTCACCCGCACCTTCAGCCGCTTGGTCGGCGTTTCCCCCCGTGCCTGGCGGCAGCGCAATACGGCAGTCGACGCGATGCCGAAAGCCCCCGCACTCTGCCTGATGGCGGGGGCGTCGAATGCTTGAGGGAGAACGCGGCCAGGGCAGTTCGTTGAGGTGCGAACGCCGCGCGCTTCTGCGCGGTCAGTCCAGCGGTTTCAGTTCGCCCAGCAGGGTCGGCAGCAGTTCGGCGACGGTTGGGTGGATGTGGACGGCGCGCTGCAGGGTCGGGTAGGGCGCCTTGGCGTACATCAGTCCAGCACGCCGTGGATCGCCTCGTCGCCGCCGGGGCCGAGGATGGCGGCGCCCAGGATCTCCTTGCTGTCGGCATCGACGGTGATCCGCATGAAGCCCTGCGCTTCGCCCTTTTCGACCGCACGACCGACGCGGGTCATCGGCCGCTGGCCGACCAGCGCGCGCCGGCCGGAACGGCGGACCGCCTCGTCGGTCATGCCGACGCGGGCGAGCGGCGGGTCGGTATAGAGCGCGTAGGCCTGGATGCGGTCGTCGACGCTGCGCGGATCGTCATCCAGCAAATTGGCCGCGACGATCTCGAAGTCGTTGTAGGCGGTGTGGGTGAAGGCGCCGCGCCCGTTGCAGTCGCCCATCGCCCAGATGCCCGGCACATTGGTGCGCAGCCTGTCGTCCACCGTGACGTAGCCGCGCGAATCCGTCGCCACGCCGGCGCGGCCGAGGCCGAGATCGTCGGTGTTGGGCGTGCGCCCGACCGCCAGCAGCACATGGCTTCCCACCACCGACGGATTGCCGGACGCACAGTTCACCCCGACCTCCACGCCGTCCGCATGGGGGGCGAAGCGGATGCAGTCGGCCGACAGGCGGACCGTCACGCCTTCCTTCTCCAGCAGGTCCCGGACCGCGTCGGATACGTCGGGATCCTCGCGCGAAATCAGCCGCTCCCCCTTCTCCACCACGGTCACCTCGGCGCCGAAGCGGCGGTACATCTGCGCGAATTCCAGGCCGATGTAGCTGCCGCCGACCACCACCAGATGCCGCGGCACATGGTCGAGGTCGAGGATCGTGCCGCTGGTGAGGATTTCCACGTCGCGCACGCCCGGCATGTCCGGCACCGCGGCGCGGGCGCCGACATTGAGGAAGATGCGCTCCGCCGTCAGCAGCTCGTCGCCGACGCGCACGCTGTTGGCGGACTCGAAACGGGCATGGCCCTGCAGAACCCGGCAGCCGGGCATGCCGCGCAGCCAGCGTTCGACATTCTGGCGCGACCGGCCGGAGACGGCGTCCTTGCGCGTCTTCACCTTTGCCATGTCGATGCGCACCGGGCCGTCCAGCATCACGCCGTATTCGGCGGCGCGCCGGGCCATCTGCGCCACGCGGGCACTGGCGATCAGCGTCTTCGTCGGGGTGCAGCCGGTGTTGACGCAGGTGCCGCCGAACAGCTTGCGCTCCACCACCACCACGGTCATGCCGGCGGCGGTGAGGCGCTGGGCAAGCGGCGGTCCGGCCTGGCCGGCTCCGATGATGATGGCGTCGACCATGGCGGGCTCCTGCGGCCGGATGTGTTCGTCGGGGGATCGTGGCGTGGGGGAGGATGGTAGCGCCGGTGCCGGGCGTCCTCCAAGCAAACCAAGGTATGAGTGGCGGCGGCCCGTTCAGATCCGTCAACTCATCGTCAGATCCTTCAAGAAGCGGGCGCCGCCCGTCTCTAGGCTGACAGAAACGGAACGGCACGGCGCGGGGGCTGGAGGCGGACGCATGGGAGCGAGCGGAGGGGCAGTGCCGGGCGGTTCGTACATGGCCGGGCGGCCGACCGAGCGCCGGCTCGACATCCTGGCGATTCCGCTGGCGCTCGCGGTGTTCGTCATCGACACCTTCACCGATATCGAGAGCGCCATCGCCGTCCTCTATGTCCTGGTCCTCCTCCTGGCGGCAACCACGCTGTCCCGGCGGGGAATCCTGCGGGTGGCGGCCGGCTGCGGGCTGCTGGCGGTGCTGTCCTTCCTGCTTTCGCACTGGCACGACATGGACCTGTCGGCGGTGCTGCGCTGCGGCGTGTCGCTGGCGGCGATCCTGATCACCGGGGCGCTGCTGGTGCGCGACCATGAGTCCCGGGCGCTGCTGGTGCGGGCCAACGGGGCGCTGGCGCGCAGCGAGAAGCGTTACCGCAGCATGTTCGAGCAGGCGCGCGTTTCCCTGTGGGAGCAGGACTTCACCGCCGTCACGGCAGCGCTCGACGCCCTGCGGGCCGATGGCGTGACGGACCTTGCCGCCCACGCGCAGGCCAATCCCGGCTGGGCGCGGGAGATGGGCGCGCTGGTCGTCACCACCAACGTCAACGACGCCACCCTCGAACTGCTGGGTGCGGCCGACCGGGCGGACGTGCTGGGGCCGCTGGAGCGTTTCCTTCCCGAAGACGACCCGGCGATGCCGCAGGTGCTTCTGGCGCTTTGGGACGGGTGCGACCGGTTCGAAGGGCGGGCGCAGCTGATCGCCGCCGACGGGCGCGTTCTGACCGTGCTGCTCGGCATCAGCTTCCCGGACGACGGGATCGGCTTCGATCAGGTCGTGGTCGGCATCGTCGACATCACCCAGCGCGAACGCACGCAGGAGGCGCTGCTGGCCGCCCAGGCCGAACTCGCCCGCGCCGCGCGCGCCGCCACGCTGGGCGCCCTGTCCGCCTCCATCGCCCACGAGCTGAACCAGCCGCTGGGCGCCATCGTGCTGAACGCACAGGCCTGCCTGCGCTGGCTGCGCCGCGACCCGCCCGACATCGAGACCGCCGCCAAGGCGGTGGACCGCATGATCCGCGATGGCAAGCGAGCCGCCGAGATCGTGCAGCGGACCCGCGGCATGCTGGTCAAGGATGCCCGCTGCGACGAGACCATCGACCTGCGCCGGCTGGTGGAGGAGGTGGCGCTGCTGCTGGAGCGCGAGTTGTCGGCCGCCGCCGCGGTGCTGTCCACCGACTTCGCCGCCGACGTTCCGCCGGTGCGGGGGAGCCGCGTGGGGCTGCAGCAGGTGCTGATCAACCTCGTCACCAACGGCCTGCACGCCATGGCGGAAGCCGGCAGCCCCCGGCGCGACCTGACCGTAACTGTCGACAGTCCGGAGGAAATCCAGGGCATGGCGCAGGTCAGGGTCTCCGTGCGCGACCACGGTCCGGGCATCGACGAGGGCAGCCGCGCCCGCCTGTTCGATCCCTTCTTCACCACCCGGCCGGACGGCATGGGCATGGGGCTGTCGATCTGCCGCTCCACGGTCGAATCCTGTGGCGGCACGCTGAGCGTCCACAACCATGCGGAGGGCGGCGCTGTGTTCGAATTCACCATTCCCGCGGCGTCGCCCGAGCCATCCACCCATTTGCCGGCCACCCCATCGCCGGCCACCCTATCGCCGGGCGCGCCGCTGGCCCCGGCACGAGAGGACTGACCGCCATGCCGCCGACCCCCGCCGTGCAACAGGCCCCGTCATCGGCCAAGGACGATCCGCTGGTTCTCGTCGTGGACGACGACGGCGGCATGCGGGAGGCGGTGGTCGATCTTCTGCGGTCCGTCGGCATCGAAAGCCGAGCCTTCGGCAGCACGGCCGAATTGCTGGCGGCGGCGGTTCCCGACCGGCCGGGTTGCCTGATCCTCGACGTACGGCTTCCCGGCCTGGGCGGGCTGGAGTTCCAGACGAAGCTGGAAAGCCTGGGCATCGCGCTGCCCATCGTCTTCATGACCGGCTTCGCCGACGTGCCGATGTCGGTGCGGGCGATGAAGGCCGGGGCGATGGATTTCCTGATCAAGCCCTTCCGCGACCAGGACATGCTGGACGCGGTGGAGGCCGCCATCGCCCGCGACCGGTCCCGGCGGCGCGAGCGGACCGCCGCCATGACGGTCGAGGCGCAGGCCGCGACCCTGACCCCGCGGGAGCGCGAGGTGATGGCCGCGGTGGTCCAGGGCCGGCTGAACAAGCAGATCGCCGGCGATCTCGGCATCAGCGAGGTGACGGTGAAGCTCCACCGCGGCAAGGTGATGCGGAAGATGCAGGTCCGCTCTGTCGCCGACCTCGTCCGCAAGGCGGAAATGCTGATCCCGGAGGAGTGACGGCCGGCACCGGTTGGCGTTCCGCCCACTCCGGCCGTCGGCGGGACCGGGCGGCGCGCCGGAGGTCAGAAGGTCATCGAAAAGGCCAGTTCGGCCGAGCGCGGGCGGCCGAGCACCCAACTGTTCGTGCCGCCGGCCACGGCATAGACCTCGTCGAACAGGTTGAAGGCGCGCAGGCTCAGCTTGGTGTTGCCGGTCGGCCGATAGTCCAGTCCGGCATTGACGACGGTGTAGGCCGGCCGCACGCTGGTGTTGGCGGCGTCGGCATAGGTCTTGCCGACATGTTGCAGGCCGGCCCGCGCCTCCCAGCCCGGCAGGAAGGTCCAGCTGGCCCAGACATTGGCGGTGCGTTCCGGCACGCCGGTCGGCACGTTGCCGGCATAGGACACCGCGCGGCCCGAGACGGACTGGGTGAAGTCATCATATTTGGCCCGCAGCAGCGCACCGTTGACGTCCACCCGCACGCCCTCCCACAGGCCGAGCGACAGGGATGCCTCCAGCCCCCGCGACGATTGCCGGCCGACCTGCATCGTCACGCCGGGCCGGTTGGGATCGGTGGTGAGCAGCTTGTCCTTGACGATGCGATAGGCGGCCAGCGTCCATTCGCCGCGCCCCTCCAGGAAGGACTGCTTGACGCCGATCTCGACCTGCCGGCCGGTGGACAGGTCGAAGTCCTTCTGCGTCGGCGACAGCGAAATCAGATTCCCGACTGGATCGACCGCGGTGGCGTACTGGCCATAGACGGCCAGACCGGGCATCACCTCGTACACCGCGCCGGTCCGCCAACTGGTGGCGCGGAAGTCCTTGGTGTAGCTGCTTCCCGTCACCAAATCCCAGCGCTCCACCGTCGGCGCGTCATGGCGGATGCCGCCGACCAGCGACAGCCGCGGCGTCACCGACAGCCGGTCCTCGGCGAACAGGGAGTATTGGCGGGTGCGCGACCGGTTGCGCGGAGTGGTGCCGGCGCTGTTGAGGAACAGGCCGGGCGCCGGGTCGAACGGATCGACCGTGCTGGAGCCGCCATAGGGCGAGTTGTTGGCGTGCTTGAACTCGATCCGGTTCAGGTCGAAGCCGCCGACCAACTCGTTCCTCATGCCGAAGAAGCTGCTGCGCCACGTCGCGTCGAAGCGGTTACCGACCTGCCGCTGGTCGTGGTAAATCTCGATGTAGCTGTTGCGCACCACCTGCCCGTTGGCGGCGTTCCAGGCATAGCTTTCCACATCCTTCCAATGGCGGTGGCTGGTCAGGTGATAGGCTGTGTTGCGCAGGGTCAGCGCGTCGGACACCGCCCACTCGGCCTTCAGCTGAGTCCAGTTGTCGCGATAGCGGATCTCGCTGTCGGCGACGTTGAAGTTGCGGTGCCGCAGCGCGCGGTCGAGCCGGCCGGCGATCAGCGGCGTCCCGAAATACTCCTGCGGCTGCTGGTCGCCGTAATCGTTGGACAGGGTGACGGCGAGGTCCGGCGTCGCCTGCAGCTTCACCGCGCCGGAGACGGCGAGGGACTTGTTGTCGCCGCGGTCGACCCAGCCGTCGGACCGGCTGCCGCCGACGTCCAGCCGGTAGGACAGCTTTTCGCCGAGCGGACCGCCGCTGCCGGCGGCGGCGCGCCGGGTGCCGTCGGTGCCGATGGCGACCATCGCCTCGTTGCGGAACTCCGTCGTCGGCCGCTTGGGCACCACATTGACGACGCCGCCGATGGCGCCCTCGCCATAGAGGACGGAGGCGGGGCCGCGCAGCACCTCGATCCGCTCCGTCGACCATGTGTCGAAGGGGAAGGTGACGGTTCCCGACCCGACATAGAGTCGCGTCCCGTCATAAAGCTGCATCACCGAGCCATGTCCGGCGAAGCCGCGCGTCGCCAGCGCGGAGCCGCCATTGCCGGGTGCCGCCAGAGTGGTGAAGCCGGTGGCGTTCTGGGTGATGGCCTCCGTCACGCTGGTCTGGCCGCGCTCGCGGATGGTCCGGCCGGAGATCACCTCGATGCTGGCCGGGGTTTCCAGCGGGGTGAGGTCGAGCCGGCTGCCGCCGCTGTTCGGCCGGTCGAGCATCAAACCGGCGGGGGCCGCGTCCGTCGAACGGCCGGTGACCGTGACAGGGGACAGCGTGAGCGGCGCGTCGCTCTCCTCGGCACTCGTGGCCGTTGGCGTGACGGTGGCCGCGACCAGGAACAGCGTCGCCAGGGGAGCGGGGCGGCGGCGGGAACGGGCAGGCGGCATCGATGGTCCTCCGGAATGGCTTTGAAGAGGGCGAGAAAAGGCGTTCCGCGAAGAGGGATTTCGCGGCAGAAGGTTCGGGACTTGCTGAAAGGTCGCTCCGGACGTTACGGGTCTGGGCGGCGGCGCATCAGCCACAGGAAGAAGGCGCCACCGACCAGGGCCGTGGCCACGCCGACGGGGATCTCGCGCGGGGCGAACAGCGTCCGTGCGGCGACATCCACCCACAGCAGGAGCAGGGCTCCGCCGAGCGCCGCCACCGGCAGCAGCGTCCGCAGATGGCCGCCCACCAGCAGGCGCGCGATGTGGGGCAGCACCAGCCCGACGAAGCCGATGCCGCCGCAGGCCGACACCAGCGCGCCGGTCATCAGCGCGGTGACGACGAACAGTTCCAGCCGCAGCCGCTGCGGATCGGTGCCGAGCGAGCGGGCCGCATCGTCGCCGAGCGCCAGCGTGTTGACCGTCTCGGCCCGCAGCCACAGCCAGCCGAGCCCGCACAGCGTCAGCAGGGCAGGAGCGGGCAGGACGCTCCAGCGCGCGGTGCCGAAGCCGCCCATCATCCAGAACAGCGCGGCATCGGCGCTGCGGTCCGCCGCCGCGACGATCAGCGTGTTGGTGACGGCGTGCAGGACGAAGGCAACCGCGACGCCGGTCAGCACCAGCCGCTCGCCGGTCACGCTGCCGTCGCGTCCGCGCGCGGCGGCGAAGACCGCCAGCATGGCGGCGAGCGCGCCGAGGAAGGCGGCGGCCGGCAGGCTCAGCGCGCCGGCGACCACGCCGGCGAACAGGATGACGCTCACCGCCCCGACGGACGCGCCGGCCGACACGCCGAACAGGTAGGGGTCGGCCAGCGGGTTGCGCGTCACCACCTGCAGCACCGCACCCACCGCCGCCAGCCCGGCGCCGGCCAGCGCGCCCAGCAGAACGCGCGGCAGCCGCAATTCCCAGACGATGTTGCGCTCCGCCCGGCCGAAGCCTTGCGCCGGGAAGGCCGCCGGCCAAAGCTCGTGCGAGACGACCGACCAGACCGTGCCGACGGGGATGCGGGCGGCGCCGAAGCCGACCGCGGCGACCAGTGACAGGATCAGGGCGGCGGACAGCACGAGGCACAGGCGCAGCGTGCGGGGGCGGTTCATGGCGTGAACAGCTCCGGGTGCAGCGTCCGCGCCATCCGCTCCAAAGCATCGACATTGCGGGTCGACGGGGTCTGTTCGGCATAGGTCAGGACGATGAACTGCCGTTTGCGCACAGCCTCCACATCGGCCAGCTGCGGGGCGGACAGCAGGTAGCGGATGGCAGCCTCGGCCGGGATGCGGTGGTCGCTGACGATGATCCATTGCGGGTCGCGCCGCACCATCTCCTCCCAGCTGACCCGGACATAGCTGTCGGCGATGTCGTCGAAGATGTTGCGGCCGCCGGCCAGATCCATCAGCAGGCTGGTCATGCCTTCGCGGCCGACCGACAGCGGGGCGGCGTCGGTGTGGCAATCGTCGCAATACATCACCCGCGGCCGCTGTGCGGTGGTGCCGGTCAGCCGGGTGACCGCGGCGACGCGGCGGCGGAAGTCGGCGACCATGGCCTCCGCCTGGTCGGCGATGCCGAAGATCCGGCCCAGCGCCAGCAGGTCGGCGTAGAGCGTCTCCATGCCGATCGGCTCGCGCGGGCCGATGCGGATGCAGCTTTCCCGCAGCGTGTAGGTGGCGACGCCCATCTCCGCGAGGCGGGCCGGGGTGAGGCCGCGAGCCTCGTTGAAGCCATAGCTCCAGCCGGCGAACAGGAAATCGGGGTCGGCGGCCAGCACCGCTTCCAACGTCGGGGCGCGGTCGGGCAGCTGGGGCAGGGCGGCGACCGCGCCGGGCGGTGCAATCAGGTGGCGTTCGGCCCCGGCGATGCCGGACACCGCGACCAGCCGGTCGGCCAGCCCGAGATCCAGCATGGTCTGCGTCATGTTGACGTCATGGACCATCGGCCGCTTGGGAGGTGCGTCGAACCGGGCGGTTTCGAAGCAATTGGCGACCTCGACCGGATGGCTCTGCGCCTGGGTGGGAGCGAAAGGCAGTGCAAGCCCGGCGGCGAGCAGGGCGCTGCGGACAATGGGGCGGAACGGGGCCGGGATCATGCGAGGTCCAGTCGGTTCGGCGCCAGCGGTGACAGGTCGATGCGCAGCCGGCCGTCGCATGGGCGGCGGTCCACCGCGGCGGCGACCCGGTAGACGGCGGTGAGCCGCTCCGCCGTCAGCGCCTCTTCCGGCGCAGCGTCTGCCTGCAGGCGGCCGTCCTTCAGCAACAGCAGGCGGTCGCACCAGCGCGCCGCCAGTTCGATGTCGTGCAGCGTCATCACGACGGTGATGCCCAGCGAACGCACCAGATCGAGGACGGCGAAGCGGTGCTGGATGTCCAGATGGTTGGTCGGCTCGTCCAGCAGCAGGATGCGCGGGCGTTGCGCCAGGGCGCGGGCGATCATCACCCGCTGCCGCTCGCCGCCCGAAAGCTGTTCGACCGGCCGCTCGGCCAACGCCTCCAACTCCAGCCGGGCCAGCGCATCCTCGACGATGGCGCGATCCTCCACCCCGCTTGCCGAGAAGACCGAGCGGCGGTGGACCAGCCGGCCCATGCCGACCACGTCGCGCACGGTAAAGCCGAGTGCGGCGGCGGAGTCCTGTGCCTGGAGCGCCAGCCGGCGGGCAAGCTCTGCCGGGCGCAGGGCGCGCGGATCGGCGCCGTCGATGCGTACCTGCCCGGCGGAGGGCGCCTGCAGGCCGGCAAGGCAGCGCAGCAGCGTGGTCTTGCCGGAGCCGTTCGGTCCGAGAATGCCGAGGATAGCCCCGTGCGGAACGGAAAATCCGATGTCCGACAGGACCTTGCGGCCGGCCAGTTCGCAGCTCAGCCCGTCCACCGAGACGGCGTGGATCCGGCGGGGGTGCGGTGCCCGTGTGGGGGAAAGCGCTGGCGTCATCCGTGCATCCTGCCGTTGCGGGCGGGAGGGTCGAGGCGGACGCATTGCGGAACACGCGGGCAATCCGGCGCGGAGTCCGGACGTGCGGTGGCAAGCGTTCCACCGGGACACCCCGCCCGAGGACGTTTCGTTTTGGCGCTGGCAGGTCTCCTGGCTTGCGGGTCATCACCGGTCCGTCCGGCCTTCCCAGCGCCGACGGGCGCCAGTGGCAGGAAATGACGGAACGGCTCACCGCTCACAGTTGCGGGGACAGCTCCGGTCTTGCCGCACGATGCGGCTCACCGGATTCCCTCTTAGCTTCCGGCGGCGGCCGCCGGAAGAACCAGTACCAGGGCCATTCATGAGCGACCCTGCTGCAGAGGTCAAGGTTCGAAACGAAATGGTCGCGGGAAATTTCTTTGCGACATGACCCTGACTTGGGCGCCGATGTCGGCCCTGTTTACGTCGGGCCGGTCATGGGGCGTCGTCTCGCGCGTCGGAAGCGACGGGGGGCGGGGAGGGCGTCCGCAAATCGATCCGCAAATGGGTCATCGTCATACAGGTCCGGTCGTTGCTCGATCACGTTACATGCTAAAATGTAACGTTATAACATAACATATCCGGTCGGCGCGCATCCCGCAAGGAGAAGATCGGCAGGGGCGGGACCCTGCCGTGGTAAGCAAAAACTCTGTTTGCCTCCGCCGTCACGCCAGATTGACGAGCAGGGCCTCCAGCATGCGGTCGCAGGCGGCCAGTTGTTCCTCGGTGATGAACTCGTCGGGCTTGTGGGCTTCGCCGATGCTGCCGGGGCCGCACACCACGGTGGGCATGGACAGGCGGCGCTGGAACAATCCGCCTTCCGTTCCGAAGGAAATCTTGCCGGTGCTGTTGCCGCCGGTCAGCGTCTTGACGAACGCCACAACCTCCGCGTTGCCGTCGGTGTCGAGCGCCGGATAGCTGGACAACTCGCCAATCGACAGTCCGGCGGTGGGGAAGTCGGCACGTAGGCGCCGGACGATGCCGTCGGCCTCCTCCCGGATGGCGTCCAGGAGCGGTTCCACCGGATCCTGCGGCAGATGGCGGATTTCGAAGTCGAGACGGCAGCGGTTCGGCACGATGTTCAGCGCTTCGCCGCCCTGGATGACCCCGGCATGGATCGTGGTCCAGGGCACGTCGTAGGCGTCGTCATGCGTGCCTTCGACGCGCAGCCGGTCCTGGATGCGGCGCAATCCCGTCAGCAGGTCGCTCGCCATGTGGATCGCGTTCAAACCCTGCGGCGCAAGGCTCGAATGGCATTCGACGCCGTGGCAGTCGGCGCTGAGAGCCGTCTTGCCCTTGTGGGCGGTGACCACCTGCATGCCGGTCGGTTCGCCGACGATGCAGAAGCGCGGACGGACAGGCAGGGCCGCCATCATCTCGATCAGGCGGCGGACGCCGAGACAGCCGACCTCCTCGTCATAGGACAGGGCCAGATGCAGGGGCTGGGACAGGGTCCGTCCGGCGGCGCGGTCGAACAGGGCGAGGCTTGCGGCGATGAAGCCCTTCATGTCGGCGGTGCCCCGGCCGAACAGCTTGCCGTCCCGGCGGATCAGCCGGAAGGGATCGCCGGTCCAGGCTTGCCCTTCGACCGGCACCACGTCGCTGTGCCCAGACAGCATGACGCCGGGGCGATCGGCGGGACCGAGCGTCGCGAACAGGTTGGCCTTGCGCCCATCCTCGCTCGGCACCAGCCATGTGGTTGCGCCGGCGGCCTCCAGCCGCTCCTGCACCCAACGGATCAGGTCCAGGTTGCTGTCGCGGCTGACGGTGCGGAAGGCAACCAGCCGTTCCAGAATGTCGATGGTCGCCGTCATGGATCACCTCCGCTTCTTCGATGCGCTTTTCAGGCGGCGTTCAACCGGTCGACGGCGCGACGCCAGCCGTCGCGGATCGCGTCGGCATCGACATGCCGGCCGTCCCGCACCACCAGCCGTCCGCCCGCCACCACGTCGCGCACCGCGTCGCGGGCGCCGGCGAAGACGTAGGAGTCCAGCAGCATGTCGTCGGTTCGGCCGTACAGCCGCGGATCGTCGGGGTTCAGCACGATAAGATCGGCGCGCTGGCCCGTGTCGAGACCGCCGGCCGGCCCCGGCAGGCCGAGCGCCTGCGCGCCCCCGGCGACGGCCGCCCGGTAAAGTGCCGCTCCGGTCGAGGCGCCGGCCGCCGGTGCCAGCAGGTTGCGCCGCCTCGCGGCCAGCCGTTGCCCGAACTCCAGCAGCCGCAATTCCTCCGCGGCGTCGATGATGACCTGACTGTCGGATCCGATGCCGAACCGTCCACCTTGGGTCAGGAAATCACGGGCCGGGAACAGCCCGTCGCCCAGATCGGCCTCCGTCGTCGGGCAGAGGCCGGCGACGGCGCCCGACGCGGCGATCCCCGCAACCTCGTCCGGCGTGACGTGGGTCGCATGGACGAGGCACCAGGAGGGCCCCAGCCAGCCGCGGTCGAGCAGCCATTGCACCGGCCGCCGGCCTGACCAGGCAAGGCAGGCATCCACCTCCGCCGTCTGTTCGGCGACATGGATGTGGACCGGCGCCGTCGGGTCGAGCGCCGACAGGCCGTCCAGCGCCGCCGCCATGGCGTCGGGCGACACCGCGCGCAGGGAATGCAGGGCGAGGCCGGTGCGGTGGCCGCCAGGTGCGGCGCGGCAGGCCTCGACGATGGCCAGCAGCCTGTCGGAATCGTTCAGGAAGCGGCGCTGCCCCTCGCCCGCCGGCTGTCCGCCGAAGCCGCCCTGGGCGTAGAGCACCGGCAGGTGGGTCAGACCGATCCCGGTGGCGTCCGCCGCGGCAAGGATGCGTTTCGAGGTCTCGGCCAAATCGGCATAGGGCCGGCCATCGGCATCGTGGTGGAGGTAATGGAACTCCGCCACCGAGGTATAGCCCCGCTCCAGCATCTCGGCATAGGCCATCGCCGCCACCGCCTGGAGGCTGTCGGGATCGATGCGGCCGACGAAGCCGTACATCACCTCCCGCCAGGTCCAGAAGCTGTCCTCCGCCGGCCCGGCCCGCTCGGTCAGCCCGGCCATCGCCCGCTGGAAGGCATGGCTGTGCAGGTTGGGCATGCCGGGGATGACGGGGCCGGCGGCCCGCTCGACCCCGACCGGCGGGGCGTCGAGCCCCGCCTCCAGCCCTGTGATCAGCCCTTGGGCGTCGAAACCCAGCAGCACCCCCGATGCCCAACCGTCGGCCAGCAGCGCCCGGTCGCAGTACAGCCGGTCGAGCCGGCGCGCGGCAGTCATCGTCCGATCCTCCTCATCGCAATCACCTTGTCGCCATCACTTGGCGTCGAAATAGCCGGCCTGGATGGTCTTTCCGATCAGGTTGCAGATGATGCGCCCTGCGGTGATGGCGGTGATGCCGTTCAGGTCCTTCTTCGGCGTGATCTCCACGATGTCCATGCCGACGACGCGGCCCTTGGCCACCAGCCCGTGGATGAGCGTGCGGATCTGCGGATAGGTGACGCCGCCGGGAGCGGGGCCGTTGACCGCCGGCATGATGGTCGGGTCCATGCCGTCGGCGTCGATGGTCAGGTAATAGCGGCCGCCGTCGGGGATGCGGTCGAGAACGGCCTTCATCCCGACATCCTGCAATTCCACGTCGGGGACCAGCACCGCGCCATAGGACAGCGCGGCCTCGACCTCTTCCGGCCGGGCGCTGCCGGCCGAACGCAGGCCGATCTGGAAGATCTGGCCGATGTGGTCCATTTCCGCGGCGCGTCGGATCGGGCTGGAATAACCGTTGCGGGCGCCATTCACGTCGTCGCGCCAGTCCAGATGGGCGTCGATGTGGACCAGCGTGATCGGCCCCTGGTCGTCATAGGCGCGCAGGACCGGGATCGGGATGCCGTGGTCGCCGCCGATGACGATGGGCAGCATGCCCTTGGCCAGCATCCGGCGCACCACCGCCTCGGCGTTGCGGTAATGCAGGTCGAGGTTGCGGGGATCGGCCTTCACGTCGCCGCAATCCACCACCTTGATGTCCTTGCCGCCCAGCAGCGGACCGCCGATGTCGAAATCCCAGCGCTCCAGCTTGCGCAGCGCGCGCTCGGTGTAGCGGCGCACCCAGGTCGGAGCGTTGGTCTGGTCGTTGGTCACCTCGTCGATCGAATAGGGATCGCCGTAGGGAATGCCGAGGATGCCGATATGGCCGTCGAGCTGGTCGATGTCGGTGCAGATCGGGAAATCGAGGAAGCTCTGCAGCTCGCGGCGCGGCGGGTTGGTCAGGCTGGTGCTCATGGTGGCGGTTCTTCTTGTCGGTTCATGACGGATGGGCGAAGGGCGCGCCGCGCCTCAGGCGGCGTCGGGGATCACGGCGGTTGCGTCGACCTCCACCACCCATTCCGGGCGGGCGAGCGCGCTGACCACGATGCCGGTCGACACCGGATAGACCCCCTTCAGCCATTTGCCGATGGTGCGGTAGACCGGCTCGCGATAACGCGGGTCGGTGATGTAGACGGTGATCTTGCAGATGTGCTCCAGCGACGAGCCGGCCTCTTCCAGCAGCATCTTGATGTTGGCCATCGCCTGCTCGGTCTGGCCAGCGGCATCGCCGACGGCGACACTTTCGCTGGTGTCGAGGTTCTGGCCGATCTGGCCGCGGACGAAGACCATGGTGCCGCGCGCGACGACGGTCTGGCACAGGTCGTTGTCCAGCGCCTGTTCGGGATAGGTCTTCTTGGTGTTGAACTGACGGATGCGGGTGTGGACGGTCATGGCGGGTTCCCTGGTTCCGGTATGCGGGATCGGTTCTAAAGGGCAAGAAGAAGGCGTCCGGCGCCCCCCGCGGGAGCGTCGCTGACGGATATGGCTGGGCGGCAGGGCGTCAGGTCAGTGCCGGGCGTCGCCCCCGATGAGTTCCGGAAAGACCGACGCCCGTTCGGCCAGCGTCGCCAGCGGGATGTGGCAGGCGATGCGGTGGCCGTCGGCCGTCTCATGGACGGGCGGGGCCCGTTCGTCGCAGATCGCCCCCAGCTTGCGCGGGCAGCGGGCGGCGAAGGCGCAGCCCCGGCCGCCGGGTGCGGCGGCGGCATCCTCCAGAAGGATCCGCGGCGTCTCCTGCCCGTCCTCCGCCAGCCGCGGCACGGCGGACAGCAGCGCCTCGGTATAGGGATGGTAGGGCGGGCGGAGCACGCTGGCGATCGGGCCCTCCTCGCAGATGGTGCCGCCATAGACGACCAGGACACGGTCGGCGATGTGCGACACCACGGCGATGTCGTGGCTGATGAAGAGATAGGACAGCCCCATCTCGTCACGCAGCTCGGCCAGCAGGTTCAGGATGTTGGCCTGCACCGAGACGTCGAGCGCCGACACCGCCTCGTCGCAGACCACGAAGTCCGGGCTGGTGGCGAGCGCGCGGGCGATGTTCACGCGCTGGCGCTCGCCGCCGCTCAGCTCATGCGGATAGCGGTCGGCATAGGCGGCCGGCAGCCCGACGCGGGTCAGCAGGCCGGCGATGGTCCGGCCCCGCTCCTCCGCGTCGCCTTTGCCGGCCAGCACCAGCGGCCGGTCCATCGCCGCCCCCACGGTCTTGCGCGGGTTCAGCGAGGCGGCGGAGTTCTGGAAGACCAACTGGGCACGGCGGCGCAGCTCCTGGTCGCCGCGCCTGACCCGCTCCGTCAGGTCGGCGCCGTCGAACAGCACGGTGCCGGCGCTGGGTTCGGTCAGCGCCAGCAGGGCACGGCCGATGGTGCTCTTGCCGCTGCCGCTTTCGCCGACCACACCCACGACCTCGCCGCGGCCGATGGTGAAGGACACATCCTCCACCGCCACGGTGCCGGCGCGGCGCAGCCAGGGCAGGATGGAGCGGTTCGCGCCGTAGACCTTGCGCAGATGGTCCACCTCGACCAGCGGGCCGGACTGCTGCGGCAGCGCCCTGGGCGGGCGGGCGGCGCCGGCATCCTCGTCCGGCCAGGGCGTGCCGGCCAGCGCATCGGCCTTCCAGCAGCGCACGCCGTCCCCGGCCTCGTCCATCCGCATCGTCTGCGGCAGGCTGCGGCAGGTCTCCTCGGCGAAGGGGCAGCGGGGGGCGAAGACGCAGGCGGTGACGGCGCCGCTCAGCTTGGCGACCGTTCCGGGGATGGAGGGCAGGCGGTGGCGCCGGTCCGCGGTGATGCGCGGTAGGGCGGCGACCAGTCCCTTCGCATAGGGGTGGGCCGGACGGGACAGCACGCGGCCGGTCCGCCCCGTTTCCACCACCACCCCGCCATAGAGCACGGTGACGGTTTCGCAGATCCGGTTGACGATGCCCAGATTGTGGGAAACGAACAGCGCGCTCAGCCGGTGGCTGTCGCACAGCTTCGCCAGCAGGTCGATGATGCGGGCCTCCACCGTCACGTCCAGCGCGGTGGTCGGCTCGTCGAGGATCAGCAGCTTCGGTTCGCAGCCGAGCGCGGTGGCGATCAGCGCCCGCTGCTGCATGCCGCCCGACAGCTCGTGCGGATAGGAGGCGGCGACCCGGCGGGGATCGCGGATGCCGACCTCGGCCAGAAGCTCCTCCACCCGGACCGCGGCCTGCCGGGATGAGAAGCCCTTGTGCTGGATCAGCGGCTCGGCGATCTGGCGGCCGACGGTCAGCGCCGGGTTCAGGGAGGTGAAGGGATCCTGGAAGACGGCGGCAATCCTGTCCCCGCGCAGCGCCCGGCGCTCGGCGGCCGGCAGCCGGCGGAGATCGACGCCATCGAACAGGATCTCGCCGGAGTCCACCCGTCCCCCGCCGCCCAGCAGATCGAGGATCGCCATGGCGATCGTGCTCTTTCCCGATCCGGATTCGCCGACCAGCCCCATCACCTCGCCGGGGCGGATGGCGAAGCTGACGTCGCTGGCCGCGCGCAGCGTGCCGCGGGCATTGCCGTAGCTGATGGTCAGGCCGCGGATGTCCAGCAACGGCGCCGCTTCGGGCGTCATCGCCGGGGCGATCACCGGCGGCACGGCCGGTCGCGCTTGCGGAGCGGTCATCATCTCAGTGCGCTCCCGTGTTGCGGGGGTCGAGCAGGGCACGCAGCCCGTCGCCCAGCAGGTTGATGCCGATCACCGCGATGGCCAGGGCGAAACCGGGGCACAGCGCGATCCACGGCGCCTGTTCCACGAAGGGCCGCGCCTCGCTGATCATCAGGCCCCAGTCGGAGGAGGGCGGCTGCGCCCCCATGCCGATGAAGCTGAGCGAGGCGCCGAGCAGGATGGCGAAGACCACGCGCAGGCTGGCTTCCACCGCCAGCGGCGGCCAGATGTTCGGCAGGATTTCCTTGAACAGGATGTAGGTGGCGCTCTCTCCGCGCAGGTGGGCGGCGGTGATGAACTCCTCCTGCATCAGTTCCAGCGTGATGGCGCGGGTCAGGCGCACCACCTGCGGCACATAGACGATGCCGATGGCGGCGATGGCCTTCCATTGAGCCGGCGGGGTGACGGCCAGCACCAGAATGCCCAGCAGGATCGGCGGGAAGGACATCAGCACGTCCATGGCGCGCATGATCGCCTCGCCGACGCGCCCGCCCTTGTAGCCGGCAACCAGCCCCAGCGGCACGCCGGCCAGCAGGCTCAGCGCCGTGGCGGCGACGCCCATCACCAGCGAGCTGCCGGTGCCGACCAGAGTGCGGCTGAACACGTCGCGGCCGAACTCGTCGGTGCCGAACCAGAAATCGGACCCCGGCGGCTGCAGCCGGCTCATGATGTTCATTTCGTCGTAGGGGTAGGGCGCGAGCCAGGAACCGGCGACGGCCGCCACCACCAGCGGGGCCAGCAGGACGATGCCGACGATCAGCGAGCCGGGCAGCGCGGACATGCGCAGGCGCCGCGGGGCCGGTCGGATGGAAGTCGCGTCGGTCATGTCAGGAGGCCCTCATGCCGTGGCGGATCTTCGGGTTCACGAAGGCGTAGAGCAGGTCGGCGGTCAGGTTGGCGAGACAGTAGGCGGCGGACACGATCAGGATGGTCGCCTGGATCAGCGGCAGGTCGTGGCGCTGGATCGCGAACAGCAGCAGCCGTCCCATGCCTGGATAGGAGAAGATCGTCTCGATCACCACCACACCGCCCAGGATCAGGCCGAAATCGATGGCCAGCACCGTGATCGTCGGCAAAAGCGCGTTCTTCAGCGCGTGGCGCAGGATCACCACCGATTCCGGCATGCCCTTGGCGCGGGCGAACTTCACGTAGTTGGTCTGGAGAACGTCGATCATGCTGGAGCGGGTCAACCGGGCGATGCGGGCGAGCAGCATCAGCACCAGCGTGACGACCGGCAGCACCAGATGGGCGGCCCAGGGCAGGAAACCCTCGGAGATCGGGGTATAGCCGCCGGTGGGCAGCAGCTTCAGGTAGCTGCCGAAGATCAGGACCAGCACGATGGCCCAGAAGAAGTCGGGAACCGCGATGCCGAGATAGGAGATTCCGGAGACCATCTGGTCGGTCAGCTTGCCGCGCCGCACCGCCGCCAGCACGCCGAGCGCGATGCCGACCACCGCCACCACCACCAGCGCCACGACGGCCAGCACCAGCGACCGGGCCAGCGCCTCCATCAGGATGGGACCGATCGGCTGTTCCAGCACCAGCGAGCGGCCGAGGTCGCCCTGCAGGATGCCGGCGGCCCAGCGGCCATACTGGACGATCAGCGGCTGGTCGAGGCCCAGCTTGACCGCGATGGCGTCCACGACCTCCTTGGAGGCGAACTGGCCGGCGATCATCGAAGCGACGTCGCCCGGCATCGCCTGGGTCACCAGGAAGATCAGGACCGACATGACCACCAGGATCAGCGCCAGGGAGGCGAGCCGGGTCAGGATGTAGGCGAACATGGCGGCATCCCCGTCGGAAGGAGGAGGGGACCGGCGGCGGGCGCGGCCGGTCCCCGGTTCGGCCTCAATCGACCGACACGTTGCGCAGGTCGAGGAACATCATCGGATGCGACTGGAACCCCTTGACCTTGGCGTTCAAACCGTTGATGTGGTTGATGACGTAGGGAATGACGCCCGGCGAATCCTCCACCGCCAGCGCCTGGACCTGGGTGTAGAGCGACTTGGCCTCATCCTCGCTCTTGGCCTGGCGGGCGCCGTCCAGCAGCGTGTCCATCTTCGGGTTGGAATAGCTCCACAGCGCGGTGTTCCACGACCCGCGCGAATGGTACCAGGGGTAGACGGACGTATCGACGGTCGGGCGGCTGAAGAAGCCGTCGATGTAGAAGCCGGCCTTGCCCTCGATGTCCTTCAGGAAGACGTCGAAGGGCACGCGCTGCACATTGACGGTGATGCCGGCCGGCTTCAGCAGCTCGCGCACGGCGAGGCCGAGCCGTTCGCGGGTGGCGCGGCCGGCGGGCGTGTGCAACGTGACCTCGAACCCGTTGGGATATCCCGCTTCCGCCAGCAGCTTCTTCGCGCCCGCCGGATCGCCCTTGGCGATCTTCAGGTCCTTGTTGAAGAAGGGATGGCTGGGCGGGATCGGCGAATGGGTCGGCGTGCCGTTGCCGAACAGCGCGATCTGGGTGATGGCCTGCTTGTCCATCGCCATCGCCACCGCCTTGCGCACGCGCGGATCGTCGAAGGGCTTCACCGTGTTGTTCATGATGACGCCGTCCCAGGTGGATGTCGGGACGGAATCGACCTTCAGCTTCGTGTCGGCCTTGACCTTCTCGATGGCCTCCAGCGGCAGGTTCCACACCAGATCCAGTTCGCCGGTGGTCAGCGCCGCCACCTGGGCCGCCGATTCCGGCAGGATTCGCACCACCACCTCGTCCAACTTCGGCAGCCCCGGTTCGAAGTAGTTGGCGTTGCGCTTCAGGACGACGCGGTCGCCGGGGGCGAAGGACACGAACTCGAACGGGCCGGTGCCGACCGGCTTGGTGGCCAGCGTGTCGACGGCGTCGCGCGGAACGATGCGCGCCTGCCGCTCGCCGAACAGTTCGGCGAAGCCTGCATAGGGGCTCTTCAGCTGGAACTGGACGGTCGCCGGGTCCAGCGCCTTCATCGCCTCCACGATCTCGAAATTGACGCGGGCGGTGGAACCGGTCGCCTTGTCCTGGATGCGGGCGATGGTGGCGACGACGTCCTCGGCCTCCAGGTCGCGGCCGTTGTGGAACTTCACGCCCTTGCGGAGATGGAAGGTCCAGGTCTTCAGATCGTCGCTGTGTTCCCAGCGTTCGGCCAGATCGGGTTTCACCGTCATGTCATGGCCGATGATGGTCAGGCCGTTGAAGATCAGGTAGGCGGCGACATACTCCTGCCCGCCCTTCATCTTGGCAGGATCGAGCGTGTTCAGGTTGGAGTCCACCGAGACCTTGAGCGTGCCCGCGGCCTGGACCGACATCGCCGTTCCGGACAGGAGGATCGCCGAGAGCACGGCCCGTGCCACCAAACGTCGCATCATCATGAAAGCCCCTCTGTTTTCCGGTCCTTGCGGTGGACCTTGGTTTCCGCTCGATCCAAACGGTGTCACAAGGCTGCGGCAGGAGGAAAGGGCGGCGGAAGGACGGCCGATCAGGCAAAATTCTGCCCAAATGTTGCGCAGGCGAAGCATGCGCATGGTTTTTGTGCAGCGCACGCGCCGGAAAGTTGCTGAAAATCCTAAGTTTTTTGGCGATTGTTCGACATCGCAGCTTGATCGGAAAACAGGCGGTCACCGACGCGCCCGCAGCGGATCATGATCGTTTTTCATCGGGATCATGAATCCCCGGCATGGTGCAGAGTTGAAGCAGGCTCGAGAGGTCCGCTTCCAACTCCAGGCTTTGCAATTTCAAATGGAGGAGCTCCGCTCCCTCCGCCCCGATCGCATGGGCAGCGCAGCTATTGAACTTGGCGGCATGCTCCGCTGCCGACAGGGGGCGGGCCACCGTGCCGCGCGCCGACGGGCAGAAGCGGGTGATCCGCTCCCCCGCCACCGTTTCGACGATCACCTCCGCGCCTTCCGGCGCAAGCCGCGCACGGTCGGCGTCGGCGTTCCAGTCCGGATCGGCCGCCATGGAGACACGCCCCATCGCCGCACCCAGCGCCGGATCCGTCAGCATGGTCCGGCTCAGATGCTCCAGTGTCAGGGTGCCGTGCCGCATCACGCAGGCAACGGCGAAATGCAGGCTGAAGCGAGCCTCTCCCGCCGTCGCCGGGCGGTCATAGGTCAGGTTGGCGGCCACCACCGGCGGAACGCGGCAGTGGACGGACGCGATGTCGGCGGCGCTCAGCTGTCGCTCCGCCATCAGGTCGCGCAGCGCATCCATGGCGGCATGGGAGGACAGGCAGACCGGGTAGAGCTTGGTGTCGATGCCGGGATCGAGAAGACGCCAGCGCCTTCCGAGCGACTCCAGTGCGGTCGGATCGAACCGGTCCTCCGCCACCAGCCGGGCGAAGCCGCGCGGATCCTCCACGACGCCATGCGGGACGGTGAGGCCGCGCGCGGCAAGGCGGGCGGCACGCACCCCGTTCGCCGCCGCCTGTGCGGCCAGCAGCGGCTTGGCCCCGGTGCCGAAACAGGCGCGCAGGCCACCGGTGCCGCAGAGCGCGAAAGCGACGGCATCTGCGGCCGAAATTCCGTCCAGTCCCAGCGCCTTGGCTGTCGCCGCCGCAGCGCCGACCGTGCCGAACAGGGCGGTGGTCCACCAGCCGGCATGGTAGACGCCATTGCCGACCGCCTCCGCCAGGGCATATTGCGCCTCGGCCCCGGCCACCACGGCGGTGAGCAGGTCGCTCCCCGTGCCGCCGGCCATCCCGGTTGCCGCCAGCGCCGTCGGCACCAGGATGGCGGAACCATGGACGAAGCCGGCGTAGCTGTTGTCGTCGAAATCCAGGGCATGGGCGGCAGCGGCATTGGCGAACGCTGCCCCTTCCATGCACAGGCGTCCGCCCGCCAGAAGCGGTGCCGGACCAGGAGCGTAGGTGTCGCGCGCAACATCGGCGGCCAGCATCGCAGCCTCCGTACCCGCGCCGGCCAGCGCCACGCCCAGCGTATCGACGATGCAGCACAGCGCGACGGCGGCTGCCGGCGCCGGGATGTCGGCCCGCCGCAGGCCCGCCACCCAATCGCCGATGCGACGGGCCGCCGGGATGGGACGGGCAGGCGCGTCAGGGGACGTCGTCATGGATGGAACTCCGGCAGGGGATCGATATCCCTGCGAGGCTGCCGCGGAAGCCCGCACACCGGTCAGCTGAAGAAATTTATTTCATGATCGGCATGAATGCCGTTCATGGCGGCTCTGTTCACGAGCCCTATACATAAGATAGTATGCAGATCGCTGTCCGAACCCGCCGGCCACCGGGAGCCTGATCGAAGCCCCATGCATCACCGAGACTTCGACCTTGGATCCCTCGAGGTATTCGTCGCCGTGGCCGAATTGGGAAGCATGACGGGCGCCGCCCGCAGGCTTGGGCTGACCCAGTCGGCCGTTTCGCATGTCGTGCGTCAACTGGAAACCGCCTTCGCCAGCCAACTGCTCGACCGCAGCATCCGGCCGATGGCCCTGACCGCCGCCGGCCAGCGGCTTTGGCATTGGAGCAACCGCATCCTGACCGATGCGCGGCAGTTGCCGGCAGCCATCGGCGGGGCCGACGCGTCCTTCATGCCGGAGCTGCGCATCGGCTGCATCGATACGCTGGCGGCCCCCTTCATCCCGCGGCTGCTGCAACGGCTGCGTGACAGCGTGCCGTCCTTCAGCATCGCATCCGGCCTTTGCGGGCAATTGCGCGAACAGTTTCTCGCCCGCCGGCTGGACGTGCTGTTCACCATCGACAGTTTCGACGACATGGACCAGGTCGACAGCCTGCGCCTGCTGGTCGAACCCTTCGTGCTGCTGCTGCCGCGCAATTGGCCCGACGTCGCCGACGAGGCCGCACTGCGGACATTGTCGCGGGCTCTGCCGCTGATCCGCAGCACGACGGACAGCGCGCTGGGCCGGCTGGTGGACCAGCATCTGCGGCGGCTGGGCATGGAGGTGCCGCGCAGCTTCGCCTTCGACGCCACGGATACGGTGATGGCCATGGTGGCGGAGGAGATGGGGTGGAGCCTGCTTCCGCCCACCGCGCTGGTGAAGAGCCGCCAGCACCTCGGCCATATCCGCGTGCTGCCGCTGCCCACCTCGGGATTCCGCCGGTCCATCCATCTGGTGACCCGGAAGGGCGAGTTGGGCGGGTTGCCCGAAGGCATCCACAAGGCCGGGCGGGCGGTGATCCGGCAGGGCTATTTCACCGAGGTCTTCGCCAATTCGCCCTGGCTCAAACCGATGATCGGCCGGTAGCGGTCCCGATTCCGGCTGCCGCTCCCGACGCGCAAGACTTTCGGCGGCTTCGGCGGATTATTCCGGGCGCCCGCGCGTAATCAAGGAAACGAACGATCGAAACGGGCGCCGCTCTTCGGTGGCGCGAGGTGACCGGATCGAGCCATCCGAACCGCGGAGGCCACCATGACCTATCCCCGCTGGGCCACCGGCCTTGCCATCTCCGTGATCGCCGCCATCGGCGTCCTGCTGGCGCTGGACTGGATCACCGACGAGCGGCTCGGGGCCTGGGCGCCCTATTCCATCGGAGTCGCGCTGATCCTGCTGATGCTTCTGTCGTTCGGCGCCATGCCGCGAGCGGCTGCGACCCGTGCATCACGGCGCCGCAACGGCGGGGATCTTTGAAAGCGGAGGGACATCATGAGCCTGCACACCGATCCCGACGAGCGCACCGGCCTCTTCGCCGAGGGTTTCGAAACCTATGTCGCGCGCGAACACTGGGCGCCGATCCTCACCCAGGCGCTTCTCTATGGAACCACCCTGGTGGTCGTCGCGCTCCTGCTGGGTCTGCCGGTCCTGAACGCGCTGGCGCTGGTGCATGTGGTGGCCTCCGTATCCGGCTTCTTCGGCGGCCTGCTGGCGATGCGGCTGGACGAGATGGAGCCTGGATCGGCCGCGGTCGCCATCGCGCGGCGGAGCCTTGCGGCGCTGCTGGTGTCGGGCACCGCGCTGCTCCTCGTGCCCTTCGCGCAGTGAGGCCGTTTCCGCATCCGCCGGGGGATCAAAAGGCCGGGGGATTAAAATGGCTTGCCGCGCGAACACATGGAAGCAGCCCCATCCATGGAGCGACGATGTGACGTTCAGCCTGCGAAGCCAGTTGTCGGATCACGTCCGCACGTTGCGCCGCTATGCGATGACCCTGGTGCGCAACCGGGACGACGCGGAGGATCTCGTGCAGGAGACACTGGTGCGGGCCATCGCCGGTGCCAGGACCTATCGGCCGGAGGCCAACCTGCGCTCCTGGCTGTTCGGTATCCTGCACAACGTCCATGTCAGCGACCTGCGCCGCGATCAGGTGCGGACCCGCGCGGCGGCGTCCATCGAACCGCTCGTCCGCAGCGACGTCGCCCCCAATCAACCCGATCAGGTCGAGCTTGCCCGCACCATGGAGGCCTTCGCCCGGCTTCCCGAGGATCAGCGGCGGGCGCTGATGCTGGTCGCGGTCGACGGGTTGAGCTACCAGGAGGCCGCCGGGATTCTCGGCATTCCGCTTGGAACGCTGATGTCGCGCCTTGCGCGCGGGCGGGAGGCCCTGCGCGCCGATGTACGCGGTGACTTGCGCGGGGATGAAGGCCGCGGGGATGACGGCCGACCGGCCCCTTTGCGGGTGGTGAAGTAAGCCATGATGGGGAACGGGATGAACGGTGAGCGGCAAGCCGACCTGCACGCCTACATCGATGGCGAACTCGATGCCGAGCGCCGGATGGCGTTCGAAGCGTTCCTCGCCTCCAACCCGGCGGTCGCCGCCCGGCTGCACGACTATCTCCATCAAAGGGAGATCCTGCGGCATGGCTTTGCGCGGACGGCCGGCGATCCTCCCCAACACACGGAAAGCCTGACCGGGCGCCTGTATGGCCGCTTGCGCATGGAGCGCGTCGTCCGGCGCTTCGGCCCGCTGGTGGCGGCGGTCCTGCTGCTGGTGGGCGGCGCCAACATCGCGGCCCTGGTTCATCACCAGCAGAAGACTGCCTCCTATGCCGTACCCGAATTTGCGGAGGAAGCCGCCGAGATGCACGCGACGGCCGTCAGCCAAAGCCTGGCATTCTCGGACCTGTCCCCGGCGGACCTGAAGGCGATGGCCGAGGGGCTTCCCCACCGCCTCGGTGCGATCACCGTCAACCTGCCGGCCTTGGACCCGAACCTCCTCACGCTGGTGCGGGCGACCTTGGTGCCGTTGAGCAGCGGCGTCGGTCTGCAGTTCGTCTACCGCGAGAGGGATGGCGAGATGCTGACGCTTCTGGTCGTCGCCGAGGATCCGATTGACGACAGGGGCCTGTACGCCGTCGAACAGCGCGGGCTTCAGCTGGTCTATTGGCGCAACGGTGCCACCGCCTACACCCTCGCGGGCAGCCGGTCGGACGGCGACCTTCTCGTGGTTGCCAAGAAAATGGCAGACAGCGTGCGGCGGTCCTGATCGACATCGGGCGAGGCGAAGCTTTTCACGCCGACAGTGTGGCCCGGACCACAGCGGGCGCCAGGCCGGTCACGGCAGGATGTGGGTCTTCCCCGGCCCTGGTCCTTGCGTGAAGGAAATGCCCGATGTGCAGACTTGCCGCCATCCCCCTGTTCCTGACCCCCCTGTTCCTGGCCCCCCTGTTCCTGACCCTCGTCGCTGCATTCCCGGCCGCCGTCCGGCCGGCCTCCGCGTTCGAGGTGCAGTCCGGCGGCATCCCGCTGCCGGCCGCAGCGACCTTGATGCCGGCGCACCGCGCCGGCACCGCATCGCCGGCCGCCGGCGTTGCCTTTCCACCCTGGATGGGCGGCGGCCGGACGGGGGCTGAAGCCATGGCCGCCGGGCTGCCGGGGATGAGGAGCGCAGGAGCGCCGCCGCAGGGCAGGGCAACGGGGGCGGGTGCCCCTGACCGCGCGGCGATGAACGAACAGCTGTTCGGGATCAGGCGCTGACCGGTGCCGACCGCGCGCATTGCGCGCCTCGCATCCCCGTAATCCCGGACTGCTGCAAGTATGGGGAAGCCGGCCGCGATTCTCGGCCAATTCGGAAGCAGGCGGCGCTGAACCGGTGCGGTTTCAACGGGATGGGGTTACCCAAGAATTCGGGGGGACCCTGCTTCCCGGACGAAGACTAAGATGCAGGTCATCAGACAAAGGGCAATGAAGAAAACAGGGGGAAATCATGCTGCGGACTGCCGTCATCGCAGTCGGCGCCCTGCTGCTTCTGCCGCTGTTTCTGGCTGGGCAGGGAATGGCCGACCGGGCGAAAGCGCCCGACGACGCGCGTGCCTACATCCTGTGGCCGTCCAACGGGACGGTCATCAATGGCGGGAAGTTCTGGGTGCGCATGGGGCTCCAGAACATGGGGGTGGCGCCGGCCGGCATCAGCCATGCCGATACCGGGCACCATCACCTGCTGATCGACACCGACCTGTCGAACCCGGACGAACCGATCCCCAATGACAAGCAGCACCTGCATTTCGGCGCCGGCCAGACCGAAGCGCGGCTGGAGTTGCCGCCAGGAACCCACACGCTGCAGATGGTGCTGGGCGATGCCGACCATATTCCGCACAACCCGCCGGTGATGTCGGAGAAGGTGACAATCACCGTCCGCTGACCGGTCCCGGCCGGCTGATGTCCGCCGGTTCATGTTCGTCAGGGAGGGCACCATGAAGACTGGATCGTCCGTGCTTGCCGCCGGCCCCGGTCCGCGCGCCGCTTTGAAACTGCTGCTGTGGGGCGTGCTGTCGGTTGCGCCACTGATCGTGACGGCGAGTCCCGCGGCTGCGGCCGAGGCGTCTCCCGACCGGACGGCCGAGCCGAAGCCCGCGACCGCGGAGCAGGCACCGCCCGCCGCACAGCGGACGCCCGGCCGCAAGGAGGCATGGCTCTACATCGGCTGGCCCAACAACGGCCAGGTGGTGGGAACGCGCTTCAAGGTGTGGTTCGGGCTGCGGAATTTCGGCGTCGCGCCGGCCGGCGTGCGCAAGGACGGCACCGGGCACCACCATCTGCTGATCGATACCGACCTGAAGAACCCTGGCGAGCCGATCCCCAGCGACAAGCAGCACCTGCATTTCGGCAAGGGCCAGACCGAAACCATCCTGGAACTGCCGCCGGGGCGGCACACGCTGCAGCTGGTCCTGGCCGACGCAGACCATGTGCCGCACGACCCGCCGATCATGTCGAAGAAGATCACCATCACCGTCCGTGCCGACCGCGGCCAGCAAATGTCGGCGCGGTGACGGCCCAAAGCCCGAGACCCGGCCCCGGACGCACCAACCCACAGGAGACAGCGCCCATGAGCATGGTCCGGTTCCTTGGTTCGCTCGGGGTTTCCGCCGGCCTGACGCTGGCGCTGGGCGGCTGCTTCACGTCGGGCGAGATGGCCCGCGTGGTGCAGCAGCCGAAGACGCCCGCCGTCCGCACCATCAGCAGCTTCAGCGAGGCGTTGCGCTGCATGGACACGCTGCTGTGGACCCACGGCAAGCGCGACATCTACATCACCGCCAACGGCCTGCCCGACGCCACCGGCCGGGTGGCCGGCGGCACGAAGGAGATGCTGATCACCGCCGTCTCCCGCATGTCGGAGACGTCCAACGCCTTCCGCTTCGTGGATTTCGAACCGGCGCTGGACGACGTCAACGCGCTGTACTGGATGATCGGGGTGCAGCCGAACTTCCGCGCGCCGTCCTACTACATCCGCGGCGCCATCACCCAGCTGGACGACAATGTGGTCAGCGAGGCGGCGGGGGCGGGGCTGTCGCTGCCGAAGCTGGACCTCGGCGTATCGGCCGACCAGGTGATGTCGATGGTCTCCGTCGACCTCAATGTCGGGGAGCTGGTGACGCGCCAGATCATTCCCGGCATGTCGGCGTCCAACACGCTGGCGGTGGTGTCGTCGGGGCGCGGGGCGGATGCCGGCGGGGTGATCGGCAAGGCCGGACTGTCCTTCAACATCTCGCTGAACCGGTCGGAGGGGCTGCACCAGGGCGTGCGCACGCTGGTCGAACTCAGCACGATAGAGGTGCTGGGCAAGCTGACCCGCGTGCCCTACTGGCAATGCCTGGGCATCGACCAGACCAACCCCGCCTTCATGGCGGAGGCGCGCGGATGGTTCGACGGCATGGCGCCGGCGGAGCGCGTCACCTTCACCCAGCGCGCGCTGTCGGCGCAGGGCTATTACGACGGGCCGGTCAACGGGCAGCTCGACCAGCGGACCGCCGAGGCCGTCGGCCGCTTCCAGGCGGACAGCGACCTGATCGCCACCGGGCGCATCGATTTCGACCTCTACCAGCGCCTGCTTGCCAAGCCGCCCGGCCAGGGCGGGGCGCCGCCGGCCCGGCTGCAGAGCGTCAGCAATGCCGGCGGCGAGGGGCTGCCGCGTCCCCAGCCGTCGCCGGCCAAACTCGACCTGCTGCTGTCGTCGGACCGCGGCCCGGCACCGCGCTACCGCGCCGGGGAGGCGCTGGTGGTGCGGATGCAGCCGACGGCGGACGGCTTCGTCTACTGCTATTACCGCGACGCCGCCGGCACGGTTTCCCGCATCTTCCCCAACCGTTTCCAGCCCGACGCCTTCGTCGAAGCGGGCCGGCAGGTGGAAATCCCGCCCGGCGTGCAGAAGCCCTTCAATCTGCGGATGGACCGTGCGGGCGCGGAAGAGACGGTGGCCTGCATCCTGTCGCATGACGAGATCGGCGTGCGGATCCCGGAAGCGCTGAAGAGCGAGGATCTGCAGCCCATCCCCGGCACCGCGCTGGATGACGTGATCAACGCCTTCGCGACGGCCAAGGGGAGCGACGCCCGCGCCAAGCGGCTGTCGGTGAAGGTGCTGCCGGGCACGCTGGCGCAGGACGGGTAGGCCCGTCCTCTCCGGAAAACCGCCGCCGACTGTTGGCCGGCTCACAGCGCGGGGGAGGGGGGAGCGATAGAACCAGGGGCAACGCCGTTCCTTCTCCTGTCCATGGAGCCTCAGATGACGAAGTCCATCCTGTCCCCCATCCTGGCCCAGGCCCTGGCCGCCACCCTGCCGATGCTGGCCGCAGTTTGCGCCGGACCGGCATCCGCCCAGACCGTGGAAGGGTCCGGCCCGTCGAAGGTGATGATGTTCGACCGGCCGCCCAGCGTGGAGGAACTGCGCGAGGTGGTGGCCCCGGAACCGAAAATCCGCACCCGCAGCATCGAGATCATCGGCGGAGCGGCCGGCGCCGCCGCCAAGCGCCCGCGCCCCATCGACGAGATCAACTACGGGACGGCACCCGTCCCGCCCGCGGCGCAGCCGGTTCCTCAGTACGATGCCCAGCCTGCCGCCCAACCCGCCCCGACCCGCCCCGCCCCCAAGCAGCGCCGGCAGGAGGCGCGGATGGAGGCCCCGGCAGTCGAGCCGCCCGCCACCCCCGCCGAGCAGGCGGGTGAGGCGCCGCAAGCCTTCGGGTTCCGCATCAACTTCGCCCTCAATTCCGCTGAGATCCCGGCGGACTCCGCCTCCTACATCGACGCCGTCGGCGCGCTGATGAAGGAGGATCCGAACCTGGGACTGACGGTTGAGGGGCACACGGACGCCAGCGGCAGCCTTCCCTACAACCTGCTGCTGTCGCAGCGGCGCGCGGTGTCGGTCGGCGAGTATCTCGTCCGCGTCCACCAGATCGATCCCAAGCGCATCACCGTGGACGGCAAGGGGCCGTCCGCGCCGCTCGCCGCCAATCCCTATGACGGCCGCAACCGGCGCGTCGAATTCAAGCCGACCCATTGAGCGGCGGCCGGAACGGAGGGGATGTCATGAAGCACGCCTTGCTCCTCGCCGCCTGCCTCGGCTTGGCCGTCACCGGTGCCGCCGACGCCACGCTGGTCCGCAAGAAGAGCCCGGAGAATTCCGGCGCCGCCAGCGGCGGGGCCCAGAGTGGTGGTGTTCAAGGTGGCGTGGACGTCGCCCCGGCCGGCACGCGGGTCCGCGTTCAGTGCTGGCAGGACGGCCACAAGATCATCGACGAGGCGGACCTCGCCGTCGTCTCGCTCAGCATCGCCAGCCAGATCAACGGGCTGCGCTTCCGCCGCAACGGCGGGACGGATGGGACGGTGTCGGTGATGACGCAGTCCCGCACCGCCTGCCTGCTCGCCCCCGATGACGGAAAAGGCCGCAGCCGCGACTGACGAGCCCCAACCAATAAGGTGACCATCATGTCCAAGAGAACTCTCTCCCATCTGCTGGGTGCCGCCGCCGTCGCGGCCCTGGGCTGCGGGCTCGCCCCCGGGGTGCGGGCGGAGGCCGTGGTGGTGGCGTCCAGCGCGCCCGGCTACGTCCAGGGCCAACTCGTCGCCGACGGTCAGGCCGTCCGGCTTCCCGACGGGGCCAACGCGACTCTGCTATTCGCCAACGGCCGCCTGCTGCGGCTGCGCGGCCCCTATGACGGTGTTCCCGGCGAGATGGCCGACAGCGCCGTTTCGGCCCGTGCCGGTCCCGTCGACGACCGCTTCATGCAGAGCGACCTGGGTGCGGCCCGCGCCCTGGGAAACCCGCTGGAGGCGGCGCTGGAGCGGGCGCTGACGATCGACCCGTCCGTTCCCGGCATCCGCTGCGTCAGGGCCGGAAGCCCGCCCATGCTGCGCCGCCCGGTGGAGCCCGGACTGGACGGCATGCTGCTGCAGGAGATGGGCGGCGGAAGGCGCGCGGCGGTCGGTTGGACCGGTACCGGCTTGGCACCTTGGCCGCCGGGCCTTCCATTGACCGACGGTGCGGACATCGCGGCCCTGCGGCCGGATGGAACGCCGATCGGCACCTTGCATGTCCGCTTGGTCGATGCGACGGCCGGGGCGGCGCTGGCGGTGGGCATGGCCTCGGCCGGCTGCACCGGGCAGATCGGCGCGGCAATGGCGGCCTTGCGCGACGCGACGGTGCCGCTTGCCCTCTTTCTCACCGCGGATCCGGCTTCCGCAGCTGGTGCCGGGGCCACCTACCGGCCGGGCGAGGATATCCGGCTGCTGGTCCAGACCGATCGCGACGCACACCTTTACTGCTATCTGCGCAATGCGCGCGCCCAGCTGATCCCAATCTTCCCGGCCGGCGGCGCCATGAGCGCCCAAGTGGCCGGCAATGCGCCGGTCAGCCTGTCCGGCGACCGCATGCCCCTGCGGGCCGGCGACGGTCCCGCCGATCTCGAGGTGCGCTGCATCGCCGCCAGCCGCAATCTGGACGGCGAGATGCCCGGCCGCACCGCCGCCTTCCGCCCGCTTGGCGAGGAGGCCGCCGTCCAGCTCGATCGCGCGGTCTCCCGCCTGCGCGAGACCGAGGTGGCATCCGCACAGCTTGTCCTGAAGGTTCGCTGAGGAGCCGCATGGACGGTGCACCCGCGACCTCCAGGGAGAGACCGCCGGCCTCTCCCGCCGTAAAGCCGGAGCCGCCGGAGCCGCCGGAGCCCGGCCGGCGCCGTTGGCCGGGGATGCGGCTGGCCGTGGCCGCCGTGCTGGGCAGCATGCTGATGGCGCTTGCCGCCGCAAGGCTGGTGCCGCCGCTGCGCACCGCCGACGAAAGCCTGGGCGACCGGCTGATCGCCGCGTCGGCACCGGCCCGGCCGCAGCATCCGGCCATCGCGCTGGTGCTGTTCGGAGAGGACAGTTTCGCCGGGCTCGCCTGCCGGTCGCCGGTGGATCGCGGCATGCTGGCCGACATGATCGGCGTGCTGGAAGCGGCGCGGGTCCGCGCCATCGGCATCGACGTGCTGTTCGACCAGCCGACCCTGCCGGCGCTGGACGAGCGGCTGCGCCGCGCCATGCTCGGCGCGTCGGTTCCGGTGGTCGCGATCACCGCGCTGGAACAGACTCCGCTGACCGAACGGCAGCGGCGCTTTCTGAACGACTTCACCGAAGGTCTGCCGCGCGGACACGCCAATCTGGCGAAGGACCGGCTGGATGCCGCGGTGCGCTGGCATGTCCCTTTCGGCGGCGACGGCACGCCCAGCCTGCCGGTGCAGCTCGCCCGTGTCGGCGGCGTGTCCGGCGTGCCGGCGGAGCCCTTCCGCATCGACTGGCATGGCCGGCCGGACGGCGCCACCGCCCCCTTTCCCATCTATCCCGCGGAGGCGGTCGCCCTGCTGCCCAAGGACTGGCTGGCCGGGCGGATGGTGCTGGTGGGGACGGCGCTGGCGGGCATCGACCAGCACCGCACGCCGCTGTCGCCCGCCGGCTCCTCGACGGCGGGCGTGGAGATCGAGGCGCATGTGCTGGCCCAGCTGCTCGACGGGCGAAGCAGCCCGCGCCTTCCCGTCGCGGGGGAGGCGGCGCTGGCGCTGCTGATGGCGGCGGCCGGGGTGGCGGTGGCGCTGGCCGGGCTGCCGTTGTGGTTGCTGGCGTCGGTAGGCCTGCTTGTGCCGGCGGCAGGCTGGACCGGCGCGGCGGCGCTGTTCACGGCGGGCGGACCACTGGTGCCGCTGGTGGCACCGTCGCTGGCCTGGGTGGCCGGCATCGCCGCCATGACCGTGCAGCTGTCCTTGCGGGAGCGAGCCGACCGGCGTGTCATGATGCAGCTGTTCGCCAACCACGTCTCGCAGCCGGTGGCGGAGGAGATCTGGCGCGAGCGCGCGACCTTCATGGCCGGCAACCGCCCGCGCCCGCAGCAGCTGACCGCGACCGTGCTGTTTTCCGACATAGAAGGCTTCACCACCATCTGCGAAGCGCTGGAGCCGGAGCCGCTCATTCGCTGGCTGGAGGGCTATCTCGACGCCATGGTGCGCATCGTCACCGCCCATGACGGGGTGGTGCTGCGCTTCGTCGGCGATGCGATCCTTGCGGTCTTCGGCGCGCCGGTCGCCCGCACCACACAGGCGCAGATCGACGCCGACGCCCTCCGTGCCGTCCGCTGTGCCCTGCAGATGGGGCGGGAGCTGGTGGCGCTGAACCGGCAATGGCAGGCGGAGGGGCTGCCGCCGGTCGGCATCCGCGTCGGCCTGCACACCGGTCCCCTGGTGGCCGGCAGCCTGGGCGGGCTGCGCCACAGCGAATATTCGCTGCTGGGGGACACCGCCAACACCGCCGCCCGGCTGGAGGCCTACGGCAAGCTGGTCGACGCCCGGACGTCCCGCCACTGCCGCATCATCGTCGGCGACCCGACCTGGCAGGCGGTGCGGCAGGATGTCCAGGGCCGCTGCACCGCGCTTCCGGTGGGAGAGGTGGCGCTGAAGGGCAAGACCAGGACGGTGCGCATCTGGCTGCTGGTCGACGACGGCGATGCCGACGGTTGCGTGTGAGGACAATCAAAAAAATCATGCGCGATGCGCGCAGTAATCCCTTCGGTCTGCCACCTCCTCTTTTGCCGGAGTTAGGCAGAAGGGGCGTCTTGGCATTGTTTGTTGCCGCGGGTATGCTTCTTCCATCCATGGCGGGTTGCCGGAAATATCCGGAAATATTTTGAACAGCCCATCGCTATGCGCCGTAAGCTTCGCCGGCTGACCCGTAGATGGATGTGACAGTCGGACGTGATCGATGGAGTGCGGCGCCTCTTTGCCCAGGTACGGAGGCGGGGATGGTGGAACCGGTCGGACCCTGCCGGAAGGTTTTCGCGGTGCTTGTGCTCCTGCTGGTGATCGCGGGACCGGCGGGGTTTGCGCGCGCGGCCGGACCTGCTGCTTCCGGGGCAACCTCCGGCGGTGCGGCGGCGGAAAGCCGTCTGGCGCTGGTCATCGGGGTCAGCAACTACCGCAACGCGCCCGAACTGCTGAACCCGCGCAACGACGCGCGTGCCATCGGCGAGGCACTGCGGGCCCTGAATTTCACGGTGGACGAGCAGTACGACCTGGACGCCCGCGGCTTCGCCACCGCCCTGCGCCAATTCGGCCTGAAGGCCTCGCAGGCCGACGTGGCGGTGATCTTCTACGCCGGGCACGGCATCCAGGTGAACGGCGTCAACTATCTGCTGCCCGCCGACGCCCAGTTGGAGCGGGAACGCGATCTGGTCTATGAGGCGATCCCGCTCAACCTGCCGATGGGGGAGCTGGCCGGCGCGCGCAAGCTCGGCATCCTCATCCTCGACGCCTGCCGCAACAATCCCTTCGTCGACCGCCTGACCCGCAGCGGGTCGAACCGCAACCAGGCGCATCCCGGCCTCGGCAGCGTGGACGACACGCCCAGCGACACGCTGGTGGCGATGGCGACCCGCGCCGACCAGCTGGCGGAGGACGGCACCGGCGACCACAGCCCCTTCAGCGCGGCGCTGCTGCAGCATCTCCAGACACCCGGCCTGGAACTGAGCCTGTTCTTCCGCAACGTGCGCGATACGGTGAAGCAGGCGACCAACGGCCGGCAGGAGCCGTTCGTCTATGGCTCGCTCGGCGCCACGCCCTTCTATTTCAACCCCCGCCCGCCCAACCGGCCGCCGGTGGTGGGAGAGTTGCGGGCGCTGACCCTGCTCGACCGCGCCAGCCCGGAACCGCTGGCGCCCGGCAAGCCGACCGACCCCGACGACGACCAGATGTACGCCCGCGTCACCGGCCTGCCGCGCGGCGGCACCGTCCGCGTCGGGGAGCGCAGCGTCCTGATCGGCGATTACCTGACGGTGGAGCAACTGGCGGCCACCAGCTTCAAGCCCGACGGCAGTTTCCGCGGGGAGGCCGGCGCCTTCGAATTCCTGGTGGCCGACGGCCGCGGCGGCACGGTGACCGGCACCATCCCCGTCACCATCCGGCCGAGCAACCAGCCGCCGGCCGTGGTGGCGGAACGCAAGCTGCGGGCCGTCGGCAACCCAATGGGAATCGACGCCCCGGCCGATCCGGACGGCGACGCGCTGGCCGTCACCGTTACCGCCGTTCCCGACCGCGGCAGCGTCCGCAACGGCGGCGCCGTGGTGAAGCCGGGCGACCGGCTGACCGTCCAGGCACTGACCGCCCTGACCTTCGACCCGGAAGCCGCGGCGCCGGGGCCAGCCGGATCCTTGCGCTACAGCGTCGATGACGGGCGCGGCGGCATCGCCACGGCAAGCGTCGGGGTGGAGATCGCGCCGCCGGGAACCACGCCGGTGGCGGAACTGGAGGACAGCGTCTGGAAACGCATCCAGTCCAGCAGGGAGCCCGGCGACTATCAGGCCTTCCTGCAGCTGTTCGGCGGCAGCGGCTACGCCCCGATCGCCCGCCGCCAGATGGAGACGCTGAAGCTGGCCGGCAGGCCGGCGGAGACGGCGCCCCAACCGAAGGCGGAGCAGCCGAAGACGGAACAACCTAAAACAGAGCCTAGGGCCGAGGTCGCGCTGGGTCCCGGATTGGAGCCGGCCGATCCCGGGCGCTACACCGTCACCGCCGACGGCGTCCTGCGGGCGACGCCGGCCAATGGCGGCGCGCGGGTCGGCCGGGTGGCGCGCGGGGCGACGGTCCAGGTACTGGGCCGCGTGCCGGAGGGCGGGTGGTACCGCATCGCGCTGGAGGACGGCACGCAGGGTTTCGTCGCCGCCGCCCTGCTGAAGCACGAGCCGCCGCCCGCTCCGCAGCCTGCCGCTGCACCACAGCCCGCGTCCCAGCCGGCCGAACCCCAGGTGGCGGCTGCGGCTCCGCCGGGGCCGGCCAACGGGGCGGCGCGCAATCATGGTGCCGGCAACAGCTTCCAGGACTGCCCGACCTGTCCGGTGCTGGTGCGGGTGCCGGCCGGCAGCTTCATGATGGGGAACGACAAGGGCGACCCGTCTGAGCGGCCGGTGCACCGCGTCACCATCGCCAAGCCCTTCGCGCTCGGCATGTATGAGGTGACCGTCGGCGAATGGCGCGCCTGCATGCAGGAGGGGGGCTGCACCGACCTGCCGCGCATGGTCAAGGTCACCGACACCTCACCCGTCCACAATTTGCATTGGCAGGATGCCCAGGCCTATGTGGCGTGGCTCAGCCGCAAGACGGGACAGCGTTACCGCCTGCCGAGCGAGGCGGAATGGGAGTTCGCCGCGCGGGCCGGCACCGCCACACCCTATTGGTGGGGGGCGGGCGCGGAAGTCCAGGCCGACTGCGACGATTGCGGCGGCCCGCACGAACACCTGACGCCCGCTGCGGTCGGCAGCTACAAGCCGAACCCCTTCGGCTTGCACGACATGAACGGCGGGGTGGCGGAATGGGTGGCCGATTGCTGGAACCGCAACTACCAGGGCGCGCCCGCCGACGGCGGCGCCTGGACCCAGGGCAACTGCCGCAAGCGGGTGCTGCGCGGCGGATCCTGGCGCGACCGGCTTGAGGTGATCAACGGCACCGTGCGCAACAGCTACGATGTCGACGTGCGCTATCTCACCAACGGCTTCCGCGTCGCCCGGGACGTGAACTGAGCACCTTCAACGCTGCACGGTGACGGTCGTCTGGGTCGCCCGGTTGCTCCTGCCGACTGCGGTGTTGGTCGTGGTGTTCACATTGTTGACCTGCACCCCGCCCTGGGCCAGCGCCGAGGGCAGATGCGGCAGCGGCCCGGCGGTGTTCATCAGCAGGTCCAGCGTCGACGGGCCTTGCGGCTTGGCGGGCGGCGCGGGCGCCGGTTCCGGTTCGGGAGCCGGCGCGGGAGCGGCGGTTTCCACCGGTCCGGCGCTGTCGTCGCCAAGCTGCTGCTGGCTGATGTTGCCGTCGCCGAAGGCGAAGTTCAGCGCGCTGTTGAAGTTGTTCACGATGAAGGGCGCGTCGATGAAGGTGAAGCTCGGGTCGACCGGCTGCACCGGCGGCTGGCGGCTGGCGGCCAGCGGCTGCCCCTTGCTGAAGCCGGCGAGATAGCCGGCATCGCCGCGGATGCGGGTGATCGACTGCTGGTGCATGGAGGACCGGCTGACCGACGGGTTGGTCACCATCGCGCCGGGAGGAGCGCCACGGCGGTTCAGGTCCACCGACACCGGCAGGCGCGGCACCTGGGCGAAGGCCTGCGCCATCGCCGCGCCGGGGATCGGGCCGGACGGGAAGGCGATGCCGCCGGTCACCTGTGCGGAGGCCGTCCCGGCGGTCAGCAGCAGGGCGGTGGACAGAAGGATCATGCGGGGCGACGGCATGGCGGGCTCCCTTGAAACTGTTGGCCGGGACTGGCGGCCGGGCATGGGGAGCAGGGTAGGGCCGTCCGCGGGCAGGCGCTGTGGCGCGGCTCACAGTCTGTCGGAGGATTGGCGGCTCAGTCGCAGGATTCGGCGATCTCGTCCAGCGCCTGGGCATCGCGGATGACGATGCAGCCGGCATCCATCCCGATCACGCCGGCGCGCTGCCATTCGTTCAGCAGCTTGTTGACGCTTTCCCGCGACACGCCGACGAGACAGCCCAACTGCTGCTGCGACAGCTTGATGTCCAGCCGCAGCCCCTCCGGCCCCGGCCGCCCGAAGGCCTCGCCCAGCCGTTTCAGCGCGCGGGCGAAGCGGGAGGGCGCTTCCAGGAACAGCGTGTCCTCCAGATGCTCGCTGGTCTGGCGCAGCCGCTTGCACAGCACGCTGATGATGCGGAATGCCAGATCGGGCCTTGCCGTCAGCACCGGCATCAGTTGCGACCGGTCGAGGACCAGCAGGTCGGTTTCCTCCAGCGCCACTGCGTCGGCGGTGCGCGGCTCGCCGTCCAGCAGGGCGATCTCGCCGAACAGGCCGCCCTTGTTGATGATGCTCAGCACCAGTTCCTTGCCGTCCATGGAATGGCAGCAGATCTTCACCCGGCCGCGGATGACCGCCATCATGCTGTCGCCGGGGTCGCCCTTCTGGAAGATCATGGCGCCGCGCGGGTGGTGCGACAGCCGGGCGGCGGTCGCCAGCCTGTGCCGTTCCTCGCGCTCCAGATGCTTGAGCAGGAAATGCCCGGCGAGGACGAGATCCTTGTCGAAATTGATCCGTATCGCGGTCATGGCTGCCCCCTGGCTGACGTCGCGGGCCGGTCCTCTAACCAGGGCATGGTACGCCGGCAACCGGCCCGTCCCGCCCCGTCAGGGGCGGTACGCCGTCGTTGGCGCTTCTGCTCCGTTCGTGTGCGGACCGGACACGAAAAGGGCGGCCGGTGCCCGCCGGTCGCCCTTCGATCGCGATGACGGAATGAGGAGCCCCACCGTCAGCGGAAGATCGCCTTGGGCGGCAGCGGCTGCGGGTTCAGGGCGCGCTCGCCGCCAAAGGTGGGGCCCGGCGTCAGCCCCGGCAGGGTCGGCGTGCCGCAGGTCAGGCAGGGCGGCGGCTTCGGAATGCCGGGCGCCGGCCGGAGGATCAGCGGGCCGAGGGTGGTTGCCCGCGTGTAGGACATGGTCGGCGTCGCGGCGAAGGCCGGCGCCGCGGCAAGCGTGGCGAGCGTCAGCGACAGGGTCAGAAGGCGGGACATGGCGGTGTCTCCGGTTCGGTTGGGATCAGAGGTCGGGGTCTTCGTCGTCGTCGAAATCCAAGGAGCGGGCCTGGGGGCCGAAGGGGAAGTCGCGGCGATCAAGCAGGCCACGCAGGTCGGGAGCGACGGCGCGGGGGAGCAGTCGGATGTCCGCATTGGGAATGATTTCCGACTGCGGGTCGGACGGCGTGGCGGAACAGCGGGTCCGGCCGTCGAGCGTCACGCAGCTCAGCGTGCCTGAGCCCCGCATGCAGACGGTCTTGCCGTTGACCGTCTGGCAGGCGAGGGAGACGGCCTGCGCCGGGGCCGTCGAGGCCCCGAACAGCAGGACGGGCGCGACGAAGGCCAGGATCATCGGGAACTTCGCCATCGGTGGTCTCCCGGACGAAAGAGGTAGGCAAAAGGCTGCAGGGCGGGCTGCAGGGTCTGGAAAGGCTTTGCTCAGCGGCGAAGGCCGGTCAGCGACTGGGCGGCGCTGTTGCCGAGGCCGGCGGTGACGTTTGTGCCGATCCCGACATTGGTGCTGACCAACGGGCCGCGCCCGCTGAAGTTCAGCCCGACCTGGACGCCGTTGCCCTGGAAGCCGAGCAGCTTCTGTCCGGCCGTGTTGCCGATCCCGGCGGCGACGTTGGTGGCGGTGCCGACATTGGTGCTGACCAGCGGGCCGACGCCGCGGATGGGAGCGCCACTGCCCTGCAGGACGGTGCCCTGCTGCTGCGCCGAATTGCCGATGCCGGCGCCGACATTGTTGGCGTTGGCGACGTTGGTGCTGACCAGTCCTGGCACCGACATCAGCGACGGCATGCCGGTGCCGGCACCGGTCTTGGGCTGCGCCAGCGCGGGTGTCGCGAGCAGGGCGGCGGCGAGGGTGGCGAAAGCGATCTTGCGGATCATGGCGGGAGTTCCTTCGGTGGGGGTGAGGCTTCGGGCTTCCGTGCTCCGGCGTTCTTGCGCGGCGTTCTTGAAGAGAGCTTAGCCAAGCGCCTGAAATTGCTCTGTGAGTTGGCCCACAGATGCGGGTGCTTTTCCCGAAGGAACCCGGCGGAGGAAACCGTACAAAAGAAAGCTCCGGCCGGAAACCGGCCGGAGCGAGGTCAGGGGAGGAAGCCGGGAGAGGGAGGGCGGTCAGCGCTGCTTGACGAGGGCGCTCTGTCCCGCCCAGTTGCCGGTTCCGGCGGACAGGTTCTGCATGGAGCTGTGGTTGAAGGGGCCGACCAGCCCGCCCGAACGCTGGAGAACGGTGCCGTGCTGCAGGGCGGTGTTGCCGATGCCGGCCGCCGTGTTGCCGACATTGGCGACCGAGCCGCCGCTCAGCAGGCCGCCGCTCTTCTGCATCACCGTCGCCCTCTGGCCGGCGAGGTTGCCGATGCCCGCGGCGGTATTGCCGACCGTCGCCATCGACCCGCCGCTGAACACGCCGCCGCTCCGCTGCTTGACGAAGGCGTCCTGGTTGGCGGTGTTGCCGATGCCGGCGGCGAGGTTGGAGACGGTGGCGACGTTCGGACCGGCGAAGGGACCCTTGGACTTCTGCATGACCAGCGCGCTCTGGTTGGCGGTGTTGCCGATCCCGGCCGCGGTGTTGGAGATGTCGGAGATGTTCTGGGCCATCGCCGGGGCGGCGAACAGGGCGAGCGAAGCGAAGCCGGTCAGCAGGGAGGTGCGGATCATGATCTGGTCTCCTGTCTCGGGGCCGCGGGATGCGGCGTGTTGCCGATGGACAGACCCTACCCAAGCCCCGGATTCCGGGATGTGAGCCGCTCCACACTCTTCCTGCTTTTGTCGATCAGCGGCGATCGGGGTCCGCTCAAGCCTCCTGCCAGTGCGGATAGGTGACGTAGGCGGTGAGGGCGCCCTCTTCGTGCGAGCGGATGGTGACCTTTGAACCCTTGGGCATGTAGACGATCTCGCCCGGCCCGGCGGTGACCGTGCCGGCATCGGAGGCGACCGAGACCCGCCCTTCCAGCACCACCATCACGTCGTCGACGGCAATCGCCTCGTCGATGCTCTGGTTCGGTTCGTAGCGGCCGTAGCCGATGGTGACAGGTCCGCCATGGCGCTGGTCGACCACGTTGCCGACGAACACGTCGGCGTCCTGTCCGGGGGTGCGCTCCAGCGATACGTCCGTCACGGCGAATTTGCGAACGGTCATCTGCGTCTCCTTGAAGAGAGGGGCCGATCCACCCCAGCCGATATCGGGGTTGCTGCGGCATGGGGCGGCAGCGGTACAACAGGGCAGAAAGCGGAAATCATCAATGCGGCGCCGTTTCCGCCGTCCGCAAAGCCGGCATCCCCGTCGTTGACAGACGGCGCGATGGTCTTCTAGGCTCCGTCCCGTTCCCAGGGGAGCCTCGTTCAGGAGGCTGAGACACCCGCCGGCCCGGTCCTTCGCGTCCGGGCGATGCGGCAACCCTTCGAACCTGATCCGGGTCATGCCGGCGTAGGGATGCGGGACGAGAAGGCCTTTACGGCCGACGCGCAGAGCCATACCCCACAGGCTTGTCCCGGATTCGTTTGTTGCTCCATCGGTCGGTGCCGCTTGGAGAAGAACGGGGCGGGGAGGGTGCGGTGAGCGCGATCTACGACAGCGTGATCTACGACAGGGTCCTGGCCTTCATGGAGGCCGATATCGGAACCGGGGCGGCGGCCGACGAGGCCTTCAACGCCCTGGCGCTGGCGGTCTTCGCCCACCAGTTCGAGCACAACCAGCCCTATCGCCGCTTCGCCATGCAGCGCGGCCGGACGCCGCGCGGGGTCAAGAACTGGCGCGACATCCCGGCGGTGCCGATCAATGCCTTCAAGGATCTGACGCTCAGCTGCCGACCGGCGGAGGAATCCGCCCGCATCTTCATGACCAGCGGTACGACCAAGGGCGGCATCCGCGGCCAGATCCACCACACGACCCTGTCGGTCTACGACCGCTCCATGCTGCTCAACTTCCGCCGCCGCTTCATGCAAGGCTCAGAGGCTGGGGTGGAGCGGATGGCGATGGGCATCCTGTTCCCGACCGAGACGGCGATGCCGAACTCCTCCCTCGCCCATTACCTGGAGCTGGCGCGGGCGGAATGCGGCACGCCGGACAGCCGCCACTGGATCGGCGAAGCCGGCATCGACATCGCCGGACTCTATGACCGGCTGGACGCCGCCGAACGGTCGGGGGAGCCCTTCGCCCTGCTGGGCGCCAGCTATGGCTTCGTACATCTGATGGACGCCATGGCGCGCGACGGCCGCCGCTTCGCCCTGCCGGAGGGGAGCCGCATCCTCGACACCGGCGGCTTCAAGGGCCAGTCGCGGGAACTGGAACCGGACGAGTTCTATGGCCAGCTGGCCGGCTTCTTCGGCGTCCCGCGCCGATGCTGCATCAACATGTACGGCATGACGGAGCTGAGCACCCAGTTCTACGACGACGGCAACGCGGTCTGCCCGTCGCTGAAGTCCGGCCCGCATTGGATCCGCAGCCGCGTCGTCGATCCACTGTCCGGCCGGGACGTGCCGGCCGGCAGCATGGGCGTGCTGGTTCACCACGATCTCGCCCACGTCAATTCCGTCGCCGCCATCCTGACGGAGGACGCCGGCATCCTGGAGGAGGGCGGCTTCCGCCTGCTGGGCCGCGTAGCCGGGGCGCAGGCCAAGGGCTGCTCTCTGGCGGTGGAGGATTTCCTCGCCGCCGCGCGCGGTTGAGCGGGAGCGCGGCCTTGGCCTTCGGCGACGATCCGTCCGTCATTGAACTGGCCGGCCATCTGCCCGGCCTGCCGCCGGATGCGGTGGAGCGGCGCGTGCTGACCTTCGGGGCGGGCGCTGCGGCGCTGCGCGTGGCGGTGCCGGTGCTGGACGCCGGGCAGGTGGAGCAGGTCGCCGCGACGGTGCGGGCGGCGGCGCGCGGCTATCTGAAGACGCTGCCGACGGCGCATATCGTGGCGGTGATCGACGCCGCGATCCAACGGCTGCTCGACCGCGAGGACCCATGGCGCCGCATGGCGGAGCGGCTGCTGCCCGTCGTCACCGGCTATGATTCCGAGATGGTCAGGCTGGGGCTGACCGGCTATCTGAAGACCTTCCGCGCCCACGAGCTACGCCGCTTCCTGGCGGAGGATTTCGCCAATCCGCTTGTGCTGGACGAGTTCCAGCCGGCGCCCAAGGGCGGCTTCACCCGTGCCTTCGGTCCCGACCTGCTGCTGCATGTCTGGGCGGGCAACGTGCCGGGACTGCCCCTGTGGAGCCTGATCTCGGGCCTGCTGGTCAAGTCCGGCACGGTCGGCAAGCTGCCCAGCGCCGAGCCGCTGTTCGCGGGCTGGTTCGCGCAATTGCTGGCGGAGATCGACCCCAGGCTGGGCGAGTGTCTGGCCGTGGTGTGGTGGAAGGGCGGCGATGCGGCGGCGGAGCGGGCATGGCTGGCCCAGGCCGACACGGTGGTCGCCTATGGCGGCAACGCGGCGCTGGCGGCGATCCGCGACCGGGTGCCGGTGACCACCCGCTTCCTGCCCTACGGCCACAAGATCAGCTTTGCGCTGGTGTCGCGCGCCGCGCTGGACCCGCGTCGGTCGGGGGAGACGGCGCGGCTGGCCGCCCACGACATCGCCCGCTACGACCAGCAGGGCTGCTATTCGCCGCAGACCCTGTTCGTCGAGCGCGGCGGCCGGCTGTCGCCACAGGACTTCGCCGCCATGCTCGCCCATGAACTGGCGGTGCAGGCCCGCAAGCACCCGCGCCGTGTCCTGTCGATGGCGGAGGCCGGGGAGGTTGCCGGCTGGCGCGACGGGCAGGCGATGCGCGGCCTGGACGGGTCCGGCCATCTGCTGCTGTCGGACCCGGCGGGCGGCTGGTGCGTGTCCTGCATCGACGCGCCGGACGGGTTGGCGCCGACCGCGCTGAACCGGACGATTTCCGTGGTCGCGGTGGACGATCTGGCGGAGGTGGCGGGCCGCGTCGCCCCGCACCGTGCCGTGCTGCAGACCGCCGGCATCGCCGCGCCGCCGGAGGAGTTGTTCAGGCTGGCCGGGCCGCTTGGGGCGGCTGGGGTGACGCGGCTCTGCGCGCTCGGCAGCATGACCGCGCCGGAGGCGGGCTGGCACCATGACGGCCGGTTCAACCTGCTGGATCTGGTGACGGTGACGGAGATCGAACGGTCGGCGGAAGCGCTGGCGGAGGGGCTGGCCCGCTATGCCGACTGACCCGCCGGCCTTCCTGTCTTTCGAGAACGTGCGCTTCGATTACAGCGGTGCCGCCATCGTCGACGGTGTCGACTGGGCGGTCGGCCGCGGCGCCATCCACTGCCTGCTGGGGCGCAGCGGCTGCGGCAAGACCACGCTGCTGAAGCTGGCCGCCGGGCTGTTCACCCCCGCCACCGGGCGGGTGCGGCTGGACGGCGCGGCGGTGTGCGGGCCGGGCGATGCGGTGGGTTTCGTCTTCCAGGCGCCGACGCTGCTGGAATGGCTGACGGTGCTCGATAATGTGCTGCTGCCGGTGACGCTGCACCGCCGCGCCACCGCCGACGACCGCGCCCGCGCGCTCGACCTGCTGGAACTGGTCGGGCTGGCGGGGTTGGCGGACCGCGGACCGAGGGCGCTGTCGGGCGGCCAGCAGAGCCGGGTGGCGCTGGCCCGCGCGCTGATCGCCGATCCGGCGCTGCTCCTGCTCGACGAGCCCTTCGCCGCGCTGGACGCCCTGACGCGCGAGGAGTTGCAGGAGGATCTGCTGCGGCTGTGTGCGCAGCGTGGCACCACCGCGCTGTTCGTCACCCACGACATCGCCGAGGCGGTCTATCTGGGCGACCGCGTGGCGGTGATGGCGGATGGGCAGCTTCGCCACAGCCTTTCCATCGACCTGCCGCGCCCGCGCCCGCGCGATTTGCGCTACGACCCGCGATTCAACGCGCTGTGCCGTGAGCTTCGCCATGCCATGGACGGCGCGACCGGGTTGCGGCGGGCGGAGGCGGCGGAATGACGACCCGCATCGCCGCGATCCTGCTGCCGCTGCTGCTCCTGGCGGGGTGGGAGGGCTATTGCCGCTGGTCGGGGATTCCGGCGCTGGTTCTGCCGCCGCCCTCGGCGGTGGGAGCGGCGCTGTGGAGCGGTCTGGCGAGCGGACGGCTGCTGCCGCATCTGGCGGTGACGGCGGCGGAAATGGCGCTCGGGCTCGGCATCGGCTGTCTCGTCGGCTTCGTCGCCGGGGTGGCGCTGGCGGAGGTCGCGGGCTTGCGCCGTCTGCTCTACCCCTACGTCATCGCCAGTCAGGTGGTGCCGAAGCTGGCGCTGGCGCCGCTGTTCATCCTGTGGTTCGGCTTCGGCATGACCTCCACCGTCGCCATCACGGCGCTGATCTGCTTCTTCCCGCTGCTGGAGAACACGCTGACCGGGCTGGACCGCGTCGATCCGGCCAAGCAGGAGCTGTTCCGCATGCTGCGCGCCGGACGGTGGCGCACCCTGACGCGACTGAAGATTCCCGCGGGCTTGCCGGTGATCCTCGCCGGGCTGCGGGTGGCGGTGGTGCTGGCGCTGGTCGGCGCCGTGGTGGGGGAGTTCATCGGCGGGCGCCAGGGGCTGGGCGCCTCGATCATCGCCGCGCAGGGGATGATGGACACCCCGCTGATGTTCGCCCTGTTCGCGGTCATCACCGCGCTGGGCATGCTGGTGTATCAGGCCACTCTGCTGATCGAGCGGTGGCTGTTGTCTCGACAGGCGAAAGGATAGCAGCGAATGGGGCGGGGAATGGGTCTGTTTTCTCGTGCGGCGGGGGCAACCGCCCTCGTCGGGGCGCTGCTGCTGGGCGGCATGTCAGGCGCGCTTGCCCAAGCACTGGACAAGGTGACGGTGGCGGGCTGGAGCCAGCCGATCAGCGAGATCACCAACCTGCTGGCCGAGCCCGACAAAGGTTTCTTCAAGGCCAAGGGCATCGCGCTCGACTATGTGCCCGGCACCGGCGGCGGGTCGGCGATCCAAACCATGCTGACGGGCAAGGCTGACATCGCCTTCACCGATCCTGCTGCCCTCTATCTGGCGCTGGACAAGGGCGAGAAGCTGGTCGCCATCTACAACATCTACCCGCAGAACGTCTTCAACGTGGTGTCGCCCAAGGCCAACGGTATCGTCAAGCCCGCCGACCTGAAGGGCAAGCGCGTCGGCGTTTACAGCCTGTCGAGCGGCACCCGCCAGAATCTGGCCGTCCTGCTGCATCAGGTGGGCCTGAGCGAGAAGGACGTGACCATCGAGGTCACCGGGCTCTTGAACTTCGCCCCGGTGATCCAAGGGCAGGTGGACGCCACGGCGGCGACCGACACCGGCCTCTACGTCGCGCGGCTGAAGGGGCTGCCCGAGGTGAACGTGATCGAGGTGCGCGACAGCCTGAACCTGCCGAGCGACATCTTCGTGGTGACGGAGGAGACCTACCGCAGCAAAAAGCCGCTGCTCGCCCGCTTCCTTGCCGCCTATCGCGACAGCGCCGCCTGGATGATCGCCAACCCGGAGGAGGCGGCCCGCCTCGCCGTTACCCGCGCCATCAACGGGTCGGACGAGGCGGTCAATCTGGGCATCATCAAGCTGCGCAACGCCTCCACCGTGTCGGAGACGACGGAGCGCGAGGGGCTGGGAGCCTTCGATCCCGGCGTGATGCAGAAGGGCGCCGACACCTTCCACCAGCTGGGGCTGATCGCCCGCCCGCTCGACATGGGTGCGGTGGTGCGCACAGACCTGATCCCACCCAAGCAGTAACGGGACCGTCATGGATTTCCAGGGCAAGGCCATCCTCGTCACCGGCGCCGGGCGCGGCATCGGCGCCGCCATCGCCCGCGCCTTTGCCGCGGAAGGGGCCATGGTGGTGGTCAACTACCTGCGCAACCAGTCGGCGGCGGAAGCGGTGGCGGCGGAGTGCCGGGCGCTGGGCGGCGACGGGCTGCCGCTGCGCGCCGACGTGACCGACGCCGCGGCGGTCGCCGGTATGGTGGAGACGGCGGTTGCGGAGTTCGGCGGGCTGGACGTGGTCGTCAACAACGCCTTCGCGCCTTATGTCTTCGATCCCGACCGGCGGCGGATGTTCTGGGAAACCGAATGGGGCGACTACCAGACCCAGATCGACGGGGCGCTGAAAAGCACCCACGCCGTCTGCCGGGCGGTGCTGCCGGCGCTGCGGCGCCGGGGCGGGGGCAGCATCGTCAACATGGCGACCGACCTCGTGGCGCGGCCGACCGTGCCATACCACGACTACACCACCGCCAAGGCGGCTCTGATCGGCTTCAGCCGCACCCTGGCGGCCGAACTCGGGCCGTTCGGCATCCGCGTCAACTGCGTGGCGCCGGGGCTGGTCTATCCCACCGACGCCAGCCGGTCGACCCCGGAACCGGTCAAGGACCGCATCGCCGCCCTGACGCCGCTGGGCCGCATCGCGACGCCGGAGGATGTCGCCGGGCCGGTCCTGTTCCTCGCCTCCGACTGGAGCCGCTTCATGACCGGCCAGACGCTGACGGTGGATGGCGGGCTGGTGATGGGCGGTCTCTGAGCCCCCGCACCCGCCCGCCGTCACCGGAACCGGCGCCGGTCCAGCCTCAGAACGGCTGCTGGAGCAGGCCGATCAGCCCCTTCACGCCCGACACGAAATTGCCGATGCGCAGGTTTTCGTCGAAGCTGTGCTGGTTGTTGTCGGCATTCACCAGGGGCACGATGACGAAGGGCACCTTCAGCGCCTCGACCGCCGAGCCGGTCGGCACCGTGCCGCCCATCATGCGGATACGCACCGGCTCCTCGCCGTAGGTCGCCTTGTAGGAGCGGTACAGCCACTCGCCGACCGGGGATTGCATGTCGGTCCGCGCCGCCGAGCTGGAGGCGGAGACCTTCTCCGAATCCAGGGAGGCCAGCTTGTCGTGCTTCGCCCGATCCTCGTCCGTCGGGGTGCCCTGGACCAGATGATAGCCCTGCGCCTCGATGTGCTTCCTCAGCATGCTGATCAGCTGCTCCGGCGGCGTTTCCGGAACCGTGCGCAGGTCGAGTTCGGCGACGGCGGTTTCCGGGATGATCGTGCGCGCCTTGGCGCCCACGTCGCCGGCCGCCATGCCGCGGATGTTGAGCGACGGGTACTGCAGCGCCTCCTGGTAGTTCTTGCCGACCTTCTCGGCCTCGGCGATGCCCAGGCGCTTGCGCAGCGCGGCCTCGTCGTCGGGGACGGCGGCCATGATCTTTTCCGCGGCGGCGTCGATCTTCACGGTGTCATAGTAGCCGGGAATGGTCACCCGACCGGTCTCGTCCTTCATGGACGCCAGCAGCTGCGCCAGCCGCATCGCCGGGTTGGCGGCGTAGTTGCCGAAGTGGCCGCTGTGCAGGCCCTGCTTGGCCCCGAAGACGGTCAGGGTCGCCTGGGCGATGCCGCGGTTGCCGAAGACCAGCGTCGGCCTGTTGGTCTGGTGCATGGGGCCGTCCAGCACCAGCAGCGCGTCGCTCTTCAGCAGGTCGGCATTCTGCCGGATGACCTCGCCCAGGGTCGGCGATCCCTTCTCCTCTTCGGAATCCAGGATGACCTTGACGTTGACGCTGGGCGTCTTGCCCGTCCCCTTCAGGGCGTCGATGGCCGTCAGCAGCATCATGATCGGCCCCTTGTCGTCCGACGACGACCGTGCGAACAGCCGCCATTCCGGATCGACCTGCTCGCCGTAGAGCTTCTCCAGCGGGATCGTTTCCCACTCGCCCTTGTCGGTCTTCTGCTTCAGCGCCGCGTCCCAGGGGCTTTTCTGCTTCCACTGCTGCGGAGTGACCGACTGGCCGTCCAGATGCGCGTAGAACAGGATGGTCTTCTTGGCGGGGTCGGCGCCGGGCAGTTCCGCATACAGCATCGGCTTGCCGTCGTTCGGCAGCTGCCGCGTCTGGAAGCCCCGCTTCTGGAACGCCTGTTCCAGCCACGCGACGTTCTTTTGAATGTCAGCGGCAACAACAGCGTCGTTGGGAAGCGCCAGAAGCTCGACGAATTCCTTGTAATTCGCAGAAGAGTGCTTCGCCGCGAGCGTATCGGCGGACGGGGAGGCCGCGCCGGCCTGCATCGGCAAGATCATGCAGGCGCCGAGGATCAGCGCATGCTTGAGCGAAATTTTCGCTTTACCCGACATTTCTTCCCTCTCACAGTCTTGTTATGTGACGTGTACGAAGGATTTGCGGACAACGTCAAGTTTGATTGCCGCTTTCACAGGGCTGGGCTGTGCGTGGCGCGCAGCAGCTCGCGGCCGGGACGATCAATGCAGTGGCGACTATCAAAAGGGTCCGGTCCCGTGCAAGCTGTCCGCCGGGTCGGCAGAGCGGGGGATCGGGCGGCGTGAAAGCGGCCGATGATGGGAGCGGCATGGAACGGATTTGGCGCAGCCGTGGACGGTGGCTGCCGGCGCTGTTGGCCGTCCGGCTGCTGCTGCCGGGCTCGGCGGCGGCGGGGGCGGCGGCGGAAACGGTCACCGTCATGACGTCCTTTCCCGCCGGCTTGTACGAGCCGGTGCGGGAGGCGTTCGAACAGGCCCATCCCGACCGGCGCCTCCGGGTGATCAACGCCAAGACGACGGCGGCCATCACCCAGCTGCAGGACCGTGTCGAGGACGTCGACCTCTTCTGGGCGTCCGCCCCCGATGCCTTCGAGGTGCTGAAGGCGGCCGGGCTGCTGGCGCCGGTCGCCGCACGCCCGACCGGCGCCCCGGCGACCGTCGGCAACCAGCCGATCGACGATCCGGACGGCACCTATCTCGGTTTCGCGCTGTCGGGCTATGGGCTGGTCTGGGATCAGTCCTATCTCGACCGGCACGGGATCGCCGCCCCGCGAAGCTGGGAGGATCTGCGCAAGCCCGCCTATGTCCGCCATCTCGGCATCACTGCGCCGTCGCGCTCCGGCACCATGCATCTGATGGTGGAGACCGTCCTGCAACTCCATGGTTGGGAGCGCGGCTGGGCCATGTGGCTGGAAATCGCCGGCAACATCGCGACGGTGACGGCGCGCAGCTATGGCGTGGTGGAGGGGGTGGGCAAGGGGCGTTTCGGCATCGGGCTGGCGATTGACTTCCTGGGCCAGGGGGCGGGCCAGGGAGCCGGCCAGGAGGCGCAGGACGGAGAGGCCTTGCGCTTCGCCTATCCCGCCGACAGCGTGTTTCTGCCGGCCAGCGTGGCGGTGCTGCGCAGCGCGCCCAATCCGGCGGGAGCGGGCGTCTTCATCGATTTCCTGCTGTCGCCCGCAGGGCAGGCGCTGATGCTGCGTCCGGACATCGGGCGGCTGCCGGTCCGTCCCGACACCTACGCCGCCGCGCCCGCCGGCTATCCCAACCCCTATGCCCGGGAGACCGGCGACGACCTGTTCCTCTTCGACCGTGCCTTGTCCAGCCGCCGCTATGAACTGGTCAACCTCCTGTTCGACGAGCTGATCACCTTCCGGGTCAAGACGCTCAACCGCGTCTGGCAGCTGATCCACGAGGGCGAGAGCCGCCTTGCCGCCACTCCCGACCCGGTGGCCCGCGACCTGTTGCGCACGGCCCGCGCGGCGGCCATCGCGGTTCCGGTCGACGCCGCCGAGGCCGTCGACCCCGCCTTCTCCGCGGCGTTGCGGCGGCCGGCCCGCGGCATGCGGGTCTCGGCACGGCAGGAGGAACTGGCGGCGGAATGGCGGAACTTCTCCCAGACCCGGCTCGACGCCGCGCTGTCGGCGGCCGAACGGGCGCTGGTGATCCTGCGGGTGACGGCCGGCGAAGGGGGCTGGCCGTGAGCGCACTGGCGCAACCATCCGTATCCGGCAGCGGGCCGGGGAGCAGTCCGAAGAGCAGTCCGGGGAGCAGGGCTGGACCGCTACGCTTCGGCATCCGCGCCCGGCTGTTCCTGGCCTTCGTCGCGGTGGCCGTACTGTCGGTGGCGGCCTGCGCGCTCGGTTGGCTGTCCTACGACCGGCTGGGCGGGACGCTGGACGAATTCGCCGAAAGCCACCTGCCGGCCTTGGGGCTCGCCGCCAAGCTGGCGGAGGAGGGCGGCGCCATCATCGCCACCGCCCCCATCCTGGCCGGCAGCCGGACCGAGGCCGAGATGGACGCGATCCGCGACACGCTGGGCCGCCGCCTGACCACCTTGCGGGCGCTGACCGGCGCCATCGAAGGCGGCGTTCCCGGCCTGCGCCCGGTGGTGGATGCGCTCGGCCGCAATCTGGCGGAGCTGGACGGCACGGTGCGCCAGCGGTTGGCGCTGGCCCGCCGCAACCAGGAGGCCATCGAGCGGCTGCGCTGGCTGCACGCCGACTTCCTCGACGAGATCGACCCGCTTGTCGCCGACGCCCGCTTCAACATCCAAAGCGCGCTGTCCTCCGTCGAAAGTGGAAAGGCATCGGCCGATGCGGTCCGCATCCTGAGGGAGGAAAACCGGCGAAGCGAAGCGGTGCTGCAGATCGGTGCCAACGGCAACCTTGCGGTCGGGCTGATCGCGCGGGCGGCGACGCTCGCCACGCCCGAGATGCTCGACGACAACGCCGGCTTCCTCGACGAGACCGCCGACCGTCTGCAGCGCGACCTCGCGGCGCTGGCCGATTGGCCGGACGGCGTGTCGCTTGGGCAGGTGGTGGCCCAGCTTCTCGATCTCGCGCGCGGGGCGGACGGCAGCGTGCCGGCGCTGCGCCGGGAGGAGCTGGAAACCGCCGCGCGCGGGCAGGTCCTGCTGGCCGAGAACCGCGACATCGTCGCCCGGCTGAACGGGCTGATCGCCCGGCAGGTCCAGGCGGTGGAGCGCGATTCCCGCGCCGCCGCCGCGCGCTCGGCCCAGGCGGTCGCGTTCGGCCGCTCCGCCCTGCTGGCGAGCGCGGTGGTCAGCCTGCTGGTGGCGGTGCTGGTGGCATGGCTCTACGTCAACCGCAACCTGATCTCCCGCCTGACCCGGCTGGGCGACGCGGCCCGTGCCATCGCCGCTGGGGACCTGAAGGCCGACATCCCGCTGGGCGGCCGTGACGAGCTGTCGGACATGGCGGCGGCACTGCTGGTCTTCCGCGACACCGCCATCGCGGTGGAGGAGGCGAACGCCCAGGCGATCATCGACAACGCCCAGGCCGGGCTGGCGATCACCGACGCGCGGGGCGTGATCGAGTTCGTCAACCCGCTGGCCGCCGCGCTGATCGCACCGCCTGACGGGAGCGGTGATGGGGCGGCCGCCGCCGCGCGCCTCGCCGACCGCCTGGATGCCGAGGGTGCCGGCCGCGTCGCGGCGTTCTTCGCCCAGGTATCCGCCGGGGCCGAGGGCGTCGCGCCAACCTTGTCCATCCTGGCGACCGGGCGGCGCCCCGATGGCGGTGCGGTGCCGGTGCAGGTCGGCGTCCGCCCGTTCTGGCGGCGCCAGCAGCAGCGCTTCATCGTCACCCTGACCGACATGACCGAACGATTGGAGGCCCAGCACCTTCTGGAGCGCACGGTGCGGGAGCGCACCACCGATCTGCAGGCCACCAACAACCGGCTGGAGCGCGCCATCGCCGAGCACCAGCGCACCGAGCGGGAGCTGCGCGAGGCCCAGGCGGAGCTGGTGCAGGCCGGCAAGCTGGCGGCGCTCGGCCAGCTGGCGGCCGGCGTTGGGCACGAGCTGAACCAGCCGCTCGCCGCCATCCGCTCCTATGCCCACAACGGCCGCAAGCTGATCGGGCTGGGCCGGGTGGAGGAGGCGGGCGCCAACCTGGGCAAGATCGCCGACCTGACGGCCCGCATGGCGAACATCACCAACCACCTGAAGCGCTTCGCCCGGCGCCCCGATGCCCGTCTGGGCGCAGTGGAACTGGAACCGGTGATCCAGGGCGCCCTGTCACTGTTCGGCAACCGCCTGCGCGAGGAGGTGGTCGCGGTGGAGCTGCAGTTGCCCGACACCGCTGCGCCGCTGCGGGTTCGCGCCGAGGAGGTGCGGCTGGAACAGGTGCTGGTCAACCTGTTGAGCAACGCGCTGGATGCCGTGGCCGGTGCGCCGGTCCGCCGCATCCTGATCCGTGCCGAGGCCGTGGAGAAAGGCGAGGGGGAGGAGGGCGATGCCGTCCGCATCGAGGTGCGCGACAGCGGTCCCGGCATCGCCGCCGATCCGGTCGAGCAGATCTTCGATCCCTTCTTCACCACCAAGCCGGTGGGGACGGGGTTGGGGCTCGGCCTGTCGATCTCGTACAACATCGTCCGCGACTTCGGCGGCGTGCTGTCGGTGGCCGAGAGCGGCCCCGGCGGAACCGCCTTCGTCCTCACACTTTCCCGCCTCCCCTGAGCGGCGAACAAAGGCCTGCCCATGACCGTCCTGCTGATCGACGACGATCCCGAAGTGCTCGACTCCAGCCGCCAGACGCTGGAACTGGAGGGCTTCGCGGTCCAGGCCGTGACGGATCCGGCGGCGGCACTGGCCCGGCTCGGAACCTCCTGGCCCGGCGTGGTGGTGACCGACGTGCGCATGCCGGGCATGGATGGGTTCGCCCTGCTGGAGCTGGTGCGCGCCGCCGACGCGGAGGTGCCGGTGGTGCTGGTCACCGGGCATGGCGACATCGCCATGGCGATGCGGGCGGTCCGCGAAGGCGCCTACGACTTCATCGAGAAGCCGGCCGAACCCGACCATCTGGTCGAGGTGGTGCGGCGCGCCCTGGACCATCGCGGGCTGGTCCTGGAGAACCGGCGCCTGCGGGCGCAGCTGGCCGAAGGCGGGGCGGAGGGGCGGATCATCGGCCGTTCCCCGGCCGTCGAGCGCCTCCGTGCCACCGTCATGAACCTTGCCGATGCCGAGGTGGACGTGCTGCTGTTCGGCGAGACCGGCACCGGGAAGGAGCTGGTCGCCCGCAGCCTGCACGAGGGCGGCCGGCGGCGCGCCGGCAACTTCGTGGCGCTGAACTGCGGGGCCATGCCCGACAGTATCATCGAAAGCGAGCTGTTCGGCCACGAGCCGGGCGCCTTCACCGGGGCGCAGGCAAGGCGCATCGGCAAGCTGGAACACGCGGCCGGCGGCACCCTGTTCCTCGACGAGATCGAAAGCATGCCGATGCATCTGCAGGTCAAGCTGCTGCGCGTGCTGCAGGAACGGGTGATCGAGCGCATCGGCGCCAACCGGACGATCCCGCTCGACCTGCGGGTGGTGGCGGCGACCAAGGTGGACCTGCTGCGGCTGGCGGCGGAGGGAAAATTCCGCGAGGATCTCTATTACCGCCTCAACGTCGTCACCGTCCCGTTGCCCCCCTTGCGGGAACGGCGCGAGGACGTGGCGCTGCTGTTCCGCCATTTCCTGGACGCCGCCGCGGTCCGATCACGCCGGACCGTGCCGCCGCTCGACCCCGCCATGCTGGCCCGGCTTGCCGCCCATGGCTGGCCCGGCAATGTCCGCGAACTGCGCAACGTCGCCGAACGGGTGGCGCTGGGTCTGGGCGACGGCCTTGCTCCCGTCGGCGGCATGGTCGCGGCAACGGCGGAGATCGAGCCGCTGGCCGACCAGCTCGACCGCGTCGAGAAGCAGCTGATAGAGGACGCGCTGGCCCGTTGCGGCGGCCGGGTCGGCGAGACGGCGGAGCGGCTGGGGATCACCCGCAAGACCCTGTACCTGAAGATGCGCCACCACGGCCTGAACCGGGACGATTTCGTCGAGGAGTGAGTGGAGGAGTGAGGCCGCCGGTCAGGGGAATGTTCCCCGCATTACCCCGATATGGCGGGCGATGTTCCCGTCCTGACCCATCGATGGCGTGCGAAGCAAGGCGGTGCAAGGGCTGACCGTCTGGCATGCCGATTGCTGATTGTCCCAGCATAAAACATCGAGGGAGGGACAACATCCATGCTTCGCACCACGCGCACCGCCACGTGCACCCTGCGCAACGCCGCCGCCGCCCTGGCCGTCCTGCTTCTGTCCGGCACCGCCGCCTTCGCGCAGGATGCCAGCGGCAAGCTGGTCATCGTCACCTCCTTTCCCAAGGACATGACGACCGCCTTCCAGCAGGCCTACCAGAAGGCCAACCCCAAGGTCACGGTCGAGATCCTGAACCGCAACACCAATGCGGGCGTGAAGTATCTCCAGGAAACCGCGTCCAACAACGGCGTCGACCTGTTCTGGGCCTCGGCCCCCGACGCCTTCGAGGTGCTGAAGGGCGCCGGGCTGCTGCAGCCCTACAAGCCCAAGGTGGAGGGCATCCCGGCCAAGGTCGGCGCCTATCCGGTCAACGATCCCGAGGGGATGTACGCCGGCTTCGCCGCGTCCGGCTACGGCATCATGTGGAACAGCCGCTACATGAAGGCCAACGATCTGCCGGTTCCCAAGGAATGGGCCGACCTGACCAAGCCGGTCTATTTCGATCACGTCGCGATCTCCGCCCCGTCGCGCTCCGGCACGACGCACCTGACCATCGAGACGATCCTCCAGGGTGAAGGCTGGGAGAAGGGCTGGCGCACCAACAAGGAGATGGCCGGCAACTACCGCACCATCACCGAGCGCAGCTTCGGCGTGCCGGACGGGGTGAATTCGGGCGCCTTCGGCGTCGGCATCGTCATCGATTTCTTCGCGCTGTCGTCGCAGGCTTCGGGCTTCCCGGTGGAGTTCGCCTATCCCACCATCACCACCATTGTCCCGGCCAATGTCGGCGTCGTGAAGAACGCGCCCAACAAGGCCGCCGCCGAGGGCTTCGTCGATTTCCTGCTGTCGCCGAAGGGCCAGGAGGTCCTGCTTGAGCCGGCGATCCGCCGCCTGCCGGTCAACCCGGTTACCTACGAGAAGGCGCCCGCTGGCTATCCCAACCCGTTCAAGGACAGCTCGCTGGGCGCCCAGGTCAACTTCGACGTCAACGTCTCGCAGGCCCGCTACAACGTGGTGGACGCGCTGTTCGACCAGTTGATCACCTTCCAGCTCGACGATCTGAAGGCGGCGACCCAGGCCATTTACAAGGCCGAGGCGGCCGTCGCCAAGAAGCCCAACGACAAGGCCAAGGCCCTGCTGGCCGAGGCGCGCGACCTCGTCGCCGCCATGCCGGTGACGGCGGAGCAGGCCGCCGACCCGCAGCTGGCCGGCGCCTTCACGGTGGAGCGCAAGTCGGCCAAGGACGCGGTGCCGGAACGCCAGGCGCAGGTCGAACAGAAGTGGTCCGCCTTCGCCAAGGAGAACTACGCCGCCGCCCGCAAGAAGGCCGACGAGGCGCTGGCCCTGGCCCGCTGACGCGCCGGCGCGTCGTGCAGGGGGGACGCGTCGAGGCGTCCCCCTCCCTTTTCCCCAGTTCACGGGCCTTTCCATGACGTCACTTGCGCTCACGCGCGACCGCATCGCGCGCGTGCGGCCGGGGCCGGCGCTGGCCGCGCTGCTGATCGCCGCCTTCCTGCTGCTGTTCCTGGTCGTCCCGGTGGTCCAGGTCATCTTCGTCGCCTTCCAGGACAAGACGACGGGGGCCTTCACCCTGGTGAATTTCGCCGATTTCTTCGGCAACGACCTGTTCATGCGGTCCTTCGCCAATTCCTTCTACGTCTCGGCGATGTCCGTGGTGGTGGCGAGCCTGCTGGCGCTGCCGCTCGCCTATCTGACGACGCGGTTCGAGTTCCGCGGCTCCGTGCTGATCCAGAGCCTTGGCATCATCCCGCTGATCATGCCGCCCTTCATCGGCGCGGTGGCGATGCAGCTGCTGTTCGGGCGCAACGGGTCCGTGAACCTGCTTCTGCGCGACCATTTCGGCTTCTCGATCCCCTTCATGGAGGGGCTGAACGGCGTCATCTTCGTCCAAAGCATCCATTATTTTCCCTTCATCCTCATCAACCTGTCGGCCAGCCTGAAGAACATCGACCGGGCGATGGAGGAGTCGGCGCAGAACCTTGGGTGCCACGGCTTCCGCCTGTTCCGCCGCATCGTCTTCCCGCTGGCGATGCCGGGCTACGTCGCCGGCGCCTCGCTGGTCTTCATCAAGGTGTTCGACGATCTCGGCACGCCGCTGCTGTTGAACGTCAACGACATGCTTGCGCCGCAAGCCTATCTGCGCATCTCCTCGATCGGCATCGCCGATCCGATGGGCTACGTCATCTCCGTCGTGCTGATCGCCTGTTCGCTGCTGGCGCTCTGGGTGTCGGCGCTGGCGATGCGCGGCAAGGATTACGCAACGGTGCAGCGCGGCGGCGGCGGTCTGGCGAAGCGGCGCCTGAAGCCGCTGGAGATGGTGGCGGCCTATGGCATCGTGCTGCTGATCCTGGTGCTGGTGCTGGCGCCGCATGTCGGGCTGGGCCTCTTGTCCTTCGCCACCATCTGGTCCTTCAGCCCGGTCCCTGACGCCTTCACGCTGAAGCATTACCAGACCGTCTTCACCGAGAGCGGGCAGTACATCACCAACACGCTGCTCTACGCCTCGCTGGCGGCGCTGCTGGACGTGGTGATCGGCACCGCCATCGCCTATCTGGTCCTGCGCACCAAGCTGCCGGGCCGGCAATGGCTGGACTACATCGCGATGGCGGCGCTGGCGGTGCCGGGCGTCGTGCTGGGCATCGGCTACCTGCGCAGCTTCTACGGTGTGCCGATGCCGTTCACCGGCCAGCCGCTGTCGAACTTCTGGCTGATCCTGGTCTTCGCGCTGGCGATCCGCCGGCTGCCCTACGCCCTGCGCGCCTGCACCGCGGCTCTGCAGCAGGTCAGCTCCTCGCTGGAGGAGGCGGCCGAGAATCTCGGCGCCACCAAGCTGCGCACGGTCGGCCGCATCGTCGTGCCGCTGATGTCGGGCGGCATCCTGGCCGGCTTCGTCACCAGCTTCGCCACCGCGGCGGTCGAGCTGTCGGCGACCATCATGCTGGTTCATTCGCAGAGCGACGCGCCGCTGGCCTACGGCCTCTACGTCTACATGCAGTCGGCGGCCGGACGCGGTCCGGGGGCGGCGCTGGGCATCTTCGCCGTCATCATCGTCGGCCTGGGCACCTACCTGTCGCACGTCGTCATCGAGCGCGGCCGCCGAGACCGCGGCCAGGACCACTAAGAGAGTCCTTGAGGGGATCCCCATCATGAACCACCAGTTTTCCCCGGCCGCGCTCGCCGCCCAGATCGAGAGCGTCGGCGTCGACATCGAAGGCGTCAACCTGTCCTACGGCAGCAACCATGTGCTGAAGGACGTGAACCTCGCCATCAAGCCGGGCGAGTTCTTCGCCTTCCTTGGGCCGTCGGGCTGCGGCAAGACCACGCTGCTGCGGCTGATCGCCGGCTTCAACACCGCCCAGCGCGGCGCGGTGCGCATCGGCGGGCGCGACATCTCCACCCTGCCGCCGCACCGCCGCGATGTCGGCATGGTGTTCCAGAGCTACGCCCTGTGGCCGCACATGACCGTGCGCCGCAACGTCGCCTTCGGGCTGGAGGAGCGGCGCGTGCCCCGCGCCGAGATTGAACGGCGGGTGGACGCCGCCCTCGATCTGGTCGGGCTGAAACATCTAGCCGACCGCCGGCCGTCGCAGCTGTCGGGCGGGCAGCAGCAGCGCGTGGCGCTGGCCCGCACCATCGTGATCGAGCCGAAGGTCCTGCTGCTCGACGAGCCGTTGTCGAACCTCGACGCCAAGCTGCGCGTGCAGATGCGCCAGGAACTGCTGAGCCTGCAGCGCAAGCTCGGCCTGACCACCATCTTCGTCACCCACGACCAGGAGGAGGCCAACACCATCTGCGACCGCATCGCGGTGATGGAGGACGGCAAGGTGCAGCAGGTCGGCACCCCGCAGGACCTTTACGACCATCCCGCCAACCTGTTCGTCGCCGGCTTCCTCGGCACGGCCAATGTGCTGGACGGGGAGGTGCGGAGCGATGGCGCCGCCGGCAGAGTCTTCGTCGGCAACGGCATAACGCCGGTGGCGCTGCCGCCATCGGTGGAGGCGGGTGCGGCCGGGGCGGGAACTGGGGGCAAGCTGATGTTCCGCCCGCAGAACCTCGCCATCCGGACCGATGGCGGACCGCCGGCTCCCGGCCATGCCCGACTGACCGGCGTCATCCGGCACCGGGAGTTCCTCGGCGCCTCCATCCGCTACGCGGTGGATGTCGGCGGGCAGCTGGTACAGGTGGACGCGCCGCATCAGGCGGGCGATGCTCTGCTCGCCCCGGATGCTCCGATCATCCTCGACCTTGCGGCCGACAAGGCCCGCTTCCTCCGCCAGTAAGGTGCCGTGACCGTGACCAACCCCGCCGACAGCCTCGACCTTCCCGCCATCCGCACCGCCATCCGTGCCGTCGCCTTCGACCTCGACGGCACGCTGGTGGACAGCGTCGCCGACCTGATGCATGCCTCCAACGCCCTGCTCGCCGAGTTGGGACGCCCGCCGGTCGATCTGCCGTCGGTACGCTCCTTCGTCGGCGACGGAGCACCCAAGCTGGTGGAGCGCGTGCTGGCCGCCACCGGCGGGGTTCCGGCCCCGGACGAGGCCGCCCGCTGCGTCGAACGCTTTCTGGAAATCTACGAGGCCGACCCGAGCGCCCACAGCGCGCTCTATCCCGGCGTCGCCGAAACGCTGGAGGCGCTGGCGGCGGCCGGCCTCAGGCTCGGTGTCTGCACCAACAAGCCGATGGCGGCGACCCTGCGGCTGCTCGGCGATCTGGGCATCGCCGGCCATTTCGCCGCCGTGGTCGGCGGCGACAGCTATCCGACCCGCAAGCCGTCGCCGGAACCGGTGCTGGGACTGCTGGCCCGGCTGGAGGTCCGGCCGGAGGAGGCCGTCTTCGTCGGCGACAACGAGCACGACGTGGCCGCTGCCCGCGCGGCCGGTGTCGCGCGGGTGATGGTGGTGCCCTACGGCTACGCCCGGGTGCCGCTGGAAAGCCTGCCGCATGACGGCATTCTCGACGGCTTTGCCGATCTGGCGAAACGGCTGTCATGCTGACCGCGGTGATCTTCTGCCGCCATGGCGAGACGGAGAGCAACCTCGGCGGCTGGCTTGCCGGTTCGCGCGACGTGTCGCTGACCGAGCGGGGCCGGGCACAGGCGCAGGCCGCCGCCGCGGCCCTGATCGCCGGGCGGCAGCAGGTCCCGGTCATCTACAGCAGCCCGCAGCGCCGGGCGCTGGAGACGGCGGCCATCCTGGCCGAGGCGTTGGCGGCTCCGGTCGTCCCGGTCGCCGGTCTGGAGGAGCGCCGCTGGGGCGATCTGGAGGGCGGGGCCATTCCCGCCGACCTGTTGCGCGAGGAGGTGCCGAATGGGGAAAGCCTGGCCGCATTCGGCGCCCGCGTCACTGCGGCGCTAAACGGCTTGCCGGTACCCGCGGACGCCCGCCCGCCCCTGATCGTCGCGCATGCCGGCACTTGGCCGGTGCTCTGCCGATGGTTGGGCGTGGAGTCCGCGCTGCTGTGGCCGCCGAACGCGTCGCCCGTTACCCTGACGCGGCAGGGCGCCCGCGTCGGGTGACACGGGCGCCCTGTACGGAGAGGCCAGTTTTGAGGACTGTGGGCGGTGTCAGGCCGCCCAGTTGACGCCGTCGCTGTCCTGCGTCTGCGGGGAGGTTTGCGCGACCACCTTGACCGCCAGACCGCCGCAGGAGGTTTCGCGGTATTTCGGGTCCATGTCCTTGCCGGTCTCGAACATCGTCTCGATGACCTTGTCGAGCGACACCAGCGGTTCGCTGGTCCGGTGCAGGGCCATGCGCGTCGCGTTGATCGCCTTCATGGCGCCCATGGCGTTGCGTTCGATGCAAGGGATCTGCACCTGCCCGCCGACCGGATCGCAGGTCAGGCCGAGATTGTGCTCCATCGCGATCTCGGCGGCGATGCACACCTGTTCGGGGCTGCCGCCCATCAAGTCGGCAAGGCCGCCGGCGGCCATCGAGCAGGCGACGCCGACCTCGCCCTGGCAGCCGACCTCGGCGCCGGAGATGGAGGCGTTCCGCTTGTAGAGCGCGCCGATGGCGGCCGACGCCAGGAAGAAGCGGACGCAGGCGTCCTCGTCCACCGGCTTGATGAAATTATGGTAGTAGGCGAGCACGGCGGGGACGATGCCGCAGGCGCCGTTGGTCGGCGCGGTGACGACGCGCCCGCCCGCCGCATTCTCCTCGTTCACGGCGAAGGCGAACATGTTGACCCAGTCGACCACGTTCATCGGGTCGCGCGACAGAGCTTCCGACGAGGCGAGCTGGCGGCGCAGGATGGCGGCCCGGCGGGGAACCCGCATCGGACCGGGCAGCACGCCCTCGGTCGTCATGCCGCGGTCCATGCAGGCGCGCATCGTCTGCCAGATGTTGGCGAAATAGTCCCGGATCTCCTGATGGCTGTGCAGGCGCAGTTCGTTCTGCAGGATCAGGCCGGAGAAGGACAGGCCGGTTTTCCGGCAATGGGCCAGCAGCTCGGCGGCGGAGGCGTAGGGATAGGGAAGCTCCACTTCGTCGCCGCTCTGCTTGCCGAAATTCTCGTCCTCGACGACGAAGCCGCCACCGATCGAATAATAGGTCTTGCCCAGCAGCAGCCGATCGCCGTCGAAGGCCTGGATCGTCATGCCGTTCTCGTGCCGGGGCAGGTTCGACCGGTGGAAGGTGATGGCGGTCGGCGGGAAGTCGATCGGCTTGCCCTCCTGTCCCAGCGGCAGGCTGTGCGAATTGCGCACCTGCTGCAGGAAGGCGGGGATCGTGTCGATGGCGACCGTGTCCGGCAGGTTCCCGGCGAGGCCGAGCATGAGGGCGACGTCGGTGTGGTGGCCCTTGCCGGTCAGCGCCAGCGAACCGTAGATGTCCACCGCGACGCGGGTTGTAGCATCGAACCCGCCGCAGGAGCGCAGGGCGTCCACGAACTGCTTGGCTGCCCTCATCGGTCCCACCGTGTGCGAACTGGAGGGGCCGATACCGACCTTGTAGAGGTCGAACATGCTGATCATGGCGTGCTTCCTTCCTGTGGACGGCCCCGGATACCGATGGGGAGATGCCTTGCTTGGTCTTCTCTTCGCCGCTTCAGGCGGCACCCGTCGCGGTGGACGGGGCCGCCTTGAGCGGAAACGATGGGCAGGGGAGAGAGTGGGATCGTCAGAGGCTGAGCAGGGAGTAGAGGATGGCGGACATCGCGACGCTGCCGATGAACAGGACCACCACGTTGCCCGGCTGGCCGGCGTATTTGCGCATGGCCGGCACCTTGCGGATCGCGTACATCGGCATGATGAAGAGCAGGGCGGCGATGATGGGACCACACAGGGATTCGATCATGCCGAGGATGCTGGGGTTGAGCGTGGCGGCGATCCAGACGGCGGCGACCATGAACAGGGCGCTGAAGCTGTTGATCGCCTTGAGGTTGACGGACTTGCCCTGGCTGCGAAGCTGCTGCGAGATCAGGCCGTTCAGGCCTTCGCGGGCGCCGAGATAGTGGCCGAAGAAGGACTTGGTGATCGCCACGAACGCCACGGCCGGGGTCAGGAGGGCCATCAGCGGGTTGTCGAACTTGTTGCCGAGATAGGACAGGATCGAGATGTTCTGGGCCTTCGCGTCGGCCAGTTCCTGCGGGGTCAGACTGAAGACGCAGCTGAAGACGAAGAACATGACGACCAGGACCATCATGACGACCGCATACTTCTCGATGCGGGTGGTCTGCGCTTCAGCCTCTTCGCCATACTGGTTCTGCTGGGCGACGACGAAGCGGGAAATGGCCGGGGAGTGGTTGAAGGAGAAGACCAGGGCCGGGATGCTGAGCCACAGGGTCAGGCTGAACTGGCCGGCGGTCGGGGCTTGTTCGAGGATCGCGCCATTCCAGTCGGGGGCGAGATAGAGGCCGATGCCCATCAGGACCAGCACGAAGGGATAGACGAGCCAGCTCATGACCCGGACGACCATCTGCTCGCCCAGCTTGATGACGGCCATCAGCCCGAGGATCAGGCCCAGCGACAGCAGGATGCGCGGCGGCGGCACCATGCCCAGCTGATGCACCATGAAGCTCTGGACCGTGTTGGTCAGGCCGACGCCGTAGATCAGCAGAATCGGCAGGATGGTGAAGAAGTACAGCAGGGTGATGAGCTTGCCCGCGGTGGCGCCGAAATGCTCGGTCACCACCTCGGTGATGTCGCTGCCCGGTTTGGACGAGGACAGGATGAAGCGGCACAGTCCCCGGTGGGCCAGATAGGTCATCGGGAAGGCGATGACCGCCATCACCGCCAGCGGCCAGAAACCGCCAAGGCCGGCGTTGATGGGAAGAAAAAGGGTGCCTGCGCCAATAGCCGTTCCGAAGAGCCCAAGCATCCACATGGTGTCATGCTTGGTCCACGGCAGTGGAGGATTGCCAAGCCTCGTGGAATCCGTTGAGATGCTGACCATTTTTATGCCTCCAGCATGCCTTTGATCGTGGATGTTCAGGCCATCCCGGAAAGGCTGCGCTTTGTTGACCTGGAGGAAGCCTATCAACACTCCGTCGGCAATGCCTGACCGATCCCGGGAGCGGTGGAATAGCGAAATGAGCGGCGGAATGGAAAAATGAGCGGAGGCGGGCGGGGGCGCACACATCGCCCGATGCCCGCGGAGTCCCCTCTCCCCAGGGGGGAGAGGGTTAGGGTGAGGGGGTGACGTGGCGGGGATTCTCGGGAGGGCACGCAGTGCATCCCCCTCACCCCGACCCTCTCCCCGCTCTCGGCGGACCAAAGGTCCGCCTGCCGCGTCAGCGCAAACTTCGTTTGCGCGTGAGCGGGGGAGAGGGGGATCTGAGGTGCATGAATCCGCCCCGCCGCTTCTCACTGGTCTTTCGGTCGGGGATGGTTCACACCATGCGCCTCAGCCCAGCACATGCCGTCGCTCACCTGCCCGGACCCGACGGACCGGATGCGCGGGTGTAGGGAGCTTCAACCGATGCAGATCAATCTCGTGGACCTCTCTCTGGTCCTTCTCCAGCAGATGTGCGTCTATCTGGTGGTGGCCTACCTCCTCAGCAGGACGAAGTTCTTCATTCCGCTGACGCATGTGACGATCCGGCCGCCGCACAAGCTGGCCTGCTACGTCATCTTCTCTGTGTTCTGCATGATGGGGGCCATCCTCGGCATGCCGGTGGTCCATGCCATCGCCAACACGCCGGCGATCGGCGCGGTGCTCGGCGGGCTTCTCGGCGGGCCGGTGGTCGGCGTCGCGGTGGGAATCACCGGGGGGCTGTACCGTTATTCGCTGGGCGGATCCTTCGCGCTCGCGGCCGCCCTCGGCATCGTCGTGCAAGGCCTGCTGGGCGGCCTGATGCACCGCCACCTCATCAGGAAAGGCAAGGTCCGCACCCTGTTCGATCCGGTCAAGGCCGGCGCCCTGACCTTCGTCGGGGTGGTGCTCGAACTGCTGATCGATCTCGCGGTGGCGCGGCCCTTCGGCCAGACGCTGGAGATCGTGCTGCTGATCGCGGTGCCGGAACTGATCGCCAATACGCTGGGTGCGGCGATGTTCATCGGCATCCTGCTCGACCGCCGGGCACTGATCGAACGGCAGTCCAGCCTGTTTTCCGCCAAGGCGCTGGCGATCGCCGCGCGGGCCGACGGCGTGCTGCGCCGGGGCTTCAACCAGGAAAACAGCATGACCGTCGCCCGGATCATCTATGAGGAGACCGGGGTGGGTGCCGTCGCCATCACCGACCGCGAGAAGATCCTCGCCTTCATCGGCATCGGCGACGACCATCACCTGCCCGGCACGCGGATTTCCTCGGCGAGCACGCTGGACGCCATCGCCAACAACGAAGTCATCTATGCCGATGGCAACGAGGTGGCCTATCAGTGCTCGATCAGCCCGACCTGTCCGCTGGGGGCGTCGCTGGTCATCCCGCTGGTCGGCGAGGACAGCCACGTCATCGGCACGATCAAGCTGTACGAGCCCAAGACCAAGCTGTTCTCCACCATCAACCGCACGCTCGGCGAGGGCATCGCCAAGCTTCTGTCGAGCCAGATCCTCGCCGGCCGCTACGAACAGCAGAAGGCGATGCTGGCGCAGGCGGAGATCAAGCTTCTGCATGCCCAGGTGAACCCGCATTTCCTGTTCAACGCGCTGAACACCATCGCCGCCGTCACCTGCGACGATCCGGAAAAGGCCCGCGACCTGATCGGCGACCTGTCCACCTTCTTCCGCATGAACCTGAAGCGCCCGAGCCAGATCGCACCGCTGGCCGAGGAGATCGAGCATGTGAACGCCTATCTGCAGATCGAACTCGCGCGCTTTTCCGACAGCCTGTCGGTGGACATCGACATCCCCGACAGCCTCGGCCGGGTGCGGCTGCCGGCCTTCACGCTCCAGCCGGTGGTGGAGAATTCGATCAAGCACGGCACGTCGCAGTTGCTCCGTCCCGGCCATGTTTCCATAAAGGCCCGGCAGGAGAACGAAGTTCTCGTCGTCGATGTCGAAGACAATGCCGGCCTGTACGAACCGAAACCGACAGGTCAGGGGCTCGGCATGAGCCTGGTCGACCGCCGCATCAAGAACTGTTTCGGCCCTTCATACGGTGTTACCGTTGCGTCCGAGCGGGACGTCTTCACCCGCATCACGATCCGGGTTCCTCTGGAGGCCGCTTCCAAATGATCAACGTGCTCATCGTCGATGACGAACCGCTGGCCCGCAAGGAACTTCGCCGCGTTCTTTCGAAGACCGACGACATCAACGTCATCGGGGAATGCAGCAACGCCATCGACGCCATCGGCGTGATCAACCGGGAAAAGCCGGACGTCGTGTTCCTGGACATCCAGATGCCGCGGGTGAGCGGCATCGAGATGCTGAGCATGCTCGACCATGAAAAGATGCCGCACATCGTCTTCCTGACGGCCTACGACGAGTTCGCGGTGCAGGCATTCGAGCAGCATGCCTTCGATTACCTGCTGAAGCCAGTCAATCAGGCCCGTCTCGACAAGACGCTGCAGCGCCTTCGCCGCGACCGCGAACCGCAGAAGATCGACCAGCTTCCGGGCGCCAACCAGCTGCGCCAGATCCCCTGCTTCGGGCAGCACCATGTGCAGCTGGTGCGCATGGAGGATGTCGAGCATGTGGCGTCCGGCGTCAGCGGCGTCTATGTGGTCTCCACCGACGGAACCGAACGGCCGACGGAACTTCCCCTCCACATCCTTCAGGACCGCACGCCGCTGCTGCGCTGCCATCGTCAGTATCTGGTCAACACCGACTGCATCGAGAAGATCAACTTCCTGGAAAACGGCCTTGCGGAAATCAGCACGAAACGCGGGCAGGTCATCCCCGTGAGCCGGCGCTTCTTCCCGCAGATCAAGGAGCGGCTCGGGATCCTGTGACCGGGAAACCTCAGGGCAGCTGCACCGCCGACCGCCATTGCCGCAGGAAAGTCCCGCGCTTGAGCGGGTCGAGGAAGACCAGCAGTGCCGCGCTGAGTGCTATCGGCTGCAGGGGCGCCACGGTGCTGGAGCGCAGGCCGGCGGCCGACGCCTCTCGGGTGACCGAGGAGGAGAGGGCGTAAAGGGCGGAGCGGTCGGCGACCACTTCCTGCCCGCGGGTGGACAGCAGGTAATCGATGAACAGGCCGGCCAGCCGGGGGCGCGGCGCCGATTTCGGGATCACCGCCACGCGCGAGATGACCAGCGTGTAGTCCTCCGGCATCACGATGCCGATGGGGGCGCCGGCCGCCACCCGCGCCCGCGCGTAGGACCCCAGGACATTGTAGGCGATCAGTGCTTCGCCCCGCTCCACCATGTCGAGAAGGTCGGCGCTGCAGCAGGCCGTCCGCACCTGGGCATTGCCCATCAGCGCCACCAGTTGCCAATATTGGCTGAACAGAAGCGCGTCGTGCGAGGCCAGGAGATAGCCGATGCCGCTGATGGTGACGTCGTAGGTGGCGACCAGCCGGCCGTAATGGGCGCGATCGTCGCGCAGCAGCCGGATCAGCGCGTCGCGGGTGCGCGGCACCCGGTCTTCGGCCAGGCGGTTGCGGTCATAGGCGATCACTGCCGGCTCGAAGGTGAAGCCGAAGGCTTCGTTCCGCCAGTTGGCCCAGCCCGGCAGGAACTGGCTGTCGGCCGGGATATGGGGCTGGGTGTGGCCGTCATTCACCAGCTTGACCTGCAGGTCGGCGGCGGAGCTGATCAGCAGGTCCGGCTTGTCCGTCTCGGCATCCTTGACCGCCCGGGCGTACAGCTCGGACGTGCCGACGTCGACATACTCCACCGTGACGTCCGGATGCGCGCGCTGGAAGTCGAGGACCAGCGGCTCCATCGCCTGCCGGTCGGTCGCCGCGTGGATGCGCAGCCGATCACGCGCCGTGCCGGGGGCCGGATAGGTGATGGTCTGCGTCGTTGCTGGGGTCGCCGTTTGCGCTGCCGTCTGCGCGGGTGACCACAGCGCGGTCAATGCCGCGAAGGCCACGGCCAGCAATGCAGCCCGGCCGACGGACGGGCCGGCGACGGGATCGGACCCGGTGGCGGCGGTGATGCCGGCGAGCGCGCTGGGGAAGTCGATCCGCGCTACCAGCCCGCCGCCCGGACGGTCGAGCAGCGACAGGGCGGCGCCGTGCGCCTCGACCACGGAATGGACGATGGCCAGCCCCAGCCCGCTGCCGGCGACCCCGGCCGCCGAACTGCCGCGTCCGAAGCGGGTCAGCACCTTCGTCTTTTCCGCGTCCGGGATGCCGGGACCGCGGTCGGCCACCTCGATGCGCAGGCCACGGTCGCCGGGCCGGCGGGCCAGGGACACGTCGATGGCGCCGCCATACTCTTCATGTTTTACCGCGCCAGCGTATTTTACCGCATTGTCCACGAGGTTGGTCAGCGCCTCGCGCAGGCTGATGGCGTCGCCGGGGACCAGGCCCGGTTCCGCCGCGGGGTCGACCTCCAGCCGGATCGGCGTCTCTCCGGCGACGGGGCGGGCCCGCTGGATCACCTGTTCCAACAGGGCACCGATGTCCACGTCCTCCGGATTCAGCGCCTCGCTGCGGTGCATCACCATGGCGTGGTTCAGAAGCTGGCTGGTGAGCTGGCTTGCCTCCACGGCGTTGCGGTGGACGCGCTGGGCGATGCGGCGCATGGCGGCGGGATCGTCCTCGTCCGCCGCAAGTTCGGCCTGCAGGCGCAGGCTGGCGAGCGGCGTGCGGATCTGGTGGGCGGCATCGGCCAGGAAGGTCTGCATGGTGTCCAGGTTCGACTTCAGCCGCTCCATCAGCTGGTTGATCGCGTGGACCAGCTGCGACACCTCCTGCGGCGGCGGCATGGCGATGGGGGAGAGGTCGCGGGCGTGGCGGTCGCGCAGCGCGCGCTCCAGCGAGCCGAGCGGAGCCAGCGCCTGCCGGATGCCGAACCACACCAGCACGGCCACGGCCAGCATGGCGAAGACGATGGGCAGGAAGGCATTGGCGAGGATGTCGCGCGCCAGCGCCTGCCGTTCCTCCCGCGTCTGGGCGACGGCGATGGTCACCCAGCCGGCAAGGCCCGGCTGCGCCACGAAGCGGTCGAGCGTGGCGACGCGCACGCGCGCTTCGCGATAGGTGGCGTCGGCAAATTGCGGGCGGACGCTGGCGCCCGACTTGGCGGTCACCGGCAGGTCGTCGTATCCCGTGACCGGCGATCCGTCCGGCGCGACGATGCGGTAGAAGAGACGGTCGCGCCCGCCGCCCTGCTCCTCTCCACCCTGGGCCAGGATGCTGAGCGAGGAATAGGGCAGATCGACCAGGAACTGCCCGTCCTGCACGCGCACCGTGTCGGCGATCGACAGGGCGGACGCCGCCAGCAGACGGTCGAAGGCGGCGTCGGCGGCGCGCCGGGCATAGGCGTCGACGAACAGGAACAGGCAGCCGGTCAGCACCGCCAGAACGCCGAGCAGCCGGATGAACAGACGGCGGCGCAGCGAATAGGTTCCCTCACTCCCCGTTGCGGATTTCCGCCACATATCCCAGCCCCCGAACCGTGCGGATCTCCATCGACGATCCCTGCATCTTGCGCCGCAGGCGCGAGACGTACAACTCGATGGCGTTCAGCGCGGTGGGCTGGTCCAGGCTGAACAGGCGGTCCATCAGGTCCTCCTTCGACATAACGGCGCCGAGATGGCCAAGGAACAGCTCCAGCAGCCGGAACTCGCGTCCGCCCAGTTCCACCGGCTTGCCGTCGACCTGCACCAGCTTGGCCGCGGCGTCGAACAGGATGTTGCCGAATTCGGTGCGCGACGACGCCATGCCGTGGGAGCGGCGCAGCAGCGCCCGGCAACGTGCCTCCAGCTCGCGCAGGTCGAAGGGCTTGACGATGAAGTCGTCGGCGCCGAGGTCGAGCAGGTCGATCTTCACGTCCACCTGGGACCGGGCGGTCATCATCAGAACCGGGGTGGCGTTGCGGCGTCGGCGCAGCTGGCCCAGCAGCGCCTGCCCGTCGATGCCCGGCAGCATGATGTCGAGAAGGACGAGCTGGTAGGGCTCCCGGCGCAGCAGCTCCTCCGCCTCGTGGCCGTCGGCGACCCAATCCACCGCATAGCCCAGCTTGCGCAGGCGGTGGACGATGGCGTCGGCCAGATCCTCGGTGTCTTCGACGACGAGAATGCGCATGGGCTGCCCCTCCGGTCTGGACCTGTCCGATGCCTCAATGGGCCATCAGGATCGGCAGGGTAGGCGGCTCGCGCAGGATGTCGAGCGTCACGCCGCCCCACACGCGCTCGCGGACGCGGCTGTGACCGTAGCCGCCCATCACCAGCAGGTCGCAGCCCAGCGCCTGGGCGTTCTCCAGCAGTGCCCGGCTGACGCCGGAGGATACGGCGATGCGCTGGACGGTGGCGACGATGCCGTGCAGGGCGAGATAGCCGGTCAGGCGGTCGGGATCGGCCGAGCGGGTGTCCGGCGGCGTGTCGGTGGACAGCACGACGACCTTGCCGGCCCGGTGCAGGAAGGGGATGGCGGTGGCGACCGCGCGGGCCGCCGCCGCACCGCCGTCCCAGGCGACCGCCACCGTGTCGCCGAGCGCCGCCGGCTCCGCCTTCGGCGCCAGCAGAAGCGGCCGGCCGGAGCCGAACAGAGCCGCCTCGATCACCGGGCCCATCGCATTGGTGCCATCGGATGCCTGGGCGATCACGGTGAGGTCGGCCAATCGCGCCTCTTCCGACACGGTTTCCGCCAGCGGGCCGGTCGCCTGCTGCCAGGAGGCGGTGACGCCGCCGTGACGGCCGCGGAATTCGTCGAACAGCTGGTGGGCGGCGTCCACCACCTCCGCCTGTTCGGCCTGTCCGATGCGGATCAGCTGCTCCACCAGCGCCTTGGGGATGGCGGCACTTTCGATGGAGGTGCGGATTTCCACCTGCGGCATGACGCTGAGCCCCTCCACATGGGCGGCGAAGCGTTCGGCGACCAGGAAGGCGGAGGCGACGGCGCGGCGGTCCAGCGGACGGCCGGTGAGGGGAACGAGAACCTTCTTCATGGCGTGTTCTCCGTACAGGGACCGGCTTGCGGAATCCAGGCGGTTTCCGGATTCCAGGCTGGGAGGGGCGAGCCGGAAAGAGTGGGCGATCAGACCGCGGAGGTCTTGCCGGCATGGTCGGACGCGGCGGTCCGGCTGCGGCGGCGCATCACCAGCGGACCGACCACCAGCAGCACGGCGATGGCGAGCAGCGCGGCGGAGATCGGATGGGTGATGAAGACGGTGGCGTCGCCCTGGCTGATGGCCAGCGCGCGGCGGAACTGCTGTTCGGCCAGCGGACCCAGGATCAGCCCGACGACGCAGGGCGCCACCGGCACGTTCAGCACCCGCATGCCGAAGCCGACCAGCCCGATCACCCACAGGATGACCAGATCGACCACATTGTTGTTCAGCGTGTAGGCGCCCAGGGTGGAGAACACCAGGATGCCGGCATAGAGCCAGGGCCGCGGGATGACCAGCAGCTTCACCCACATCCCCACCAGCGGCAGGTTCAGCAGAAGCAGCAGGACATTGCCGACATAGAGGCTGGCGATCATGCCCCAGACCAGTTCCGGGTTGCTGTCGAACAGCGTCGGGCCGGGCTGCAGGCCGTATTGCTGGAAGGCGGCCAGCATGATCGCGGCGGTGGCCGAGGTCGGCAGGCCGAGCGACAGCAGCGGCGCCAGCACGCCGGCGGCGGACGCGTTGTTGGCGGCTTCCGGCCCGGCCACCGCCTCGATGGCGCCGTGGCCGAACTCCTCCGGCTTCTTCGACAGACGCTTTTCGACCAGATAGGACAGGAAGGTCGGGATCTCGCTGCCGCCGGCCGGCAGGGTGCCGATGGGGAAGCCCAGCAGGGTGCCGCGTAGCCACGGCTTCCAGGAGCGCGACCAGTCCTCCCGGCTCATCCATTTGGAGCCCTTCAGCGCGTAGATCTCCTCCCGTTCGAAGCGGAAGCGGGAGGCGACGTAGAGCGTCTCGCCCACCGCGAACAGCCCGACCGCGACGACGACGGTGTCGATGCCGTCCAGCAGCTCCGGCACGCCGAAGGCCAGCCGCGCCTGGCCGGTCTGCATGTCGATGCCGACCAGCCCTAAAGCCAGCCCGAGGAACAGGCTGCCCAGCCCGCGCGCCAGCGAATTGCCCAGCACCGCGGTGACGGTGGTCAGCGCCAGCACCATCAGGGCGAAATACTCGGCCGGGCCGAACAGCAGCGCCATCTTCACCATCAGCGGCGCCACGAAGGTCAGCGCCGCGGTGGCGATGGTGCCGGCGATGAAGGAACCGATGGCGGCGGTGGCGAGCGCCTGGGCGCCGCGGCCCTGGCGGGCCATGGCGTGGCCGTCGATGGCGGTGACGATGCTGCCCGACTCGCCCGGCGCGTTCAGCAGGATCGAGGTGGTCGAGCCGCCATACATGGCGCCGTAATAGATGCCGGCGAACATGATGAAGGCGGAGGTCGGCTCCAGATGGTAGGTGACCGGCAACAGCAGCGCCACGGTGAGCGCCGGGCCGATGCCGGGCAGGACGCCGACCGCCGTGCCCACGGTGACCCCGATGGCCGACCACAGCAGGTTGTAGGGCGTCAGTGCCACGAGGAAGCCGTGGCCGAGCGCGGCGAGGGTGTCCATGGATGCGTTTCCTTCCCGAAAGGACGCTTATTCGGCCGGCAGGAACCACTCGCCGACGGTGCCGATCGGCAGGTTCAGGTCGAGGCCGTAGTTGAAGACCGCGAAGGTCCCGCCGGCGAGCACGAGCCCGAACACGGCGTTCAGCAGATAGCGGCGATTGCCGAAGGCGCGCGCCACCGCGACGAACAGCATGGCGGCGGCCGGAATCCAGCCGAGATATTCGATGAGCAGGAACTGGGCGGCCAGTCCGGCCGCGACCAGCACCACCGCCCGCAGGTCCAGCTCCAGCCCGCCTTCATGCGCGATGTGCCCGGCGAAGGCCTCGCGCAGCAGCGACAGGGCGACCAGCATCAGGCCGGCCGAGATCAGGTAGGGGAACAGGGCAGGGCCGACGACGCCGCGGCCGGCGGACGGTGTCAGCATGGTCTCCACGGCGATCAGCGCGCCCAGGGCGAACAGGCCGCCGCCGAGCAAGGCTTCGCCGATCCGCAAACTGCGGCCAGTGGTCATCGCATCCTCCCCTTTTCCATGCAGTGGCCGATGGGCGCCCCCCGGTTTGCGGGCGCCCGCGACGGAGCCGCCGTTACTTGGTGACGCCGATGTCCTTCAGCGTCCCTTCGATGCGGGCGCGGTCTTCCTTCAGGAAGGCGGCGAACTGGTCGGCCGGCTGGTACTGGTCGATCCAGCCGCGCTGCTTCAGGATGTCCTGCCATTCGGGGCTGGCGACCGCCTTGGCCACGGCCTCCTGAAGCTCCTTCATCTCGGCCGGCTTGGCGTTGGCCTGGGCGAAGATGCCGCGCCAGTTGACGAATTCCAGGTCGACGCCCTGTTCCTTCAGAGTCGGGGTGTCGGTGCCGGGAAGGCGCTGCGGCGCGGAAACGGCGATGGCGCGCAGCTTTCCGGCCTGGAACTGCGGTGCGAACTCGTTGTAGCCGCCCATGCCCAGCGTCACATGGCCGCCCAGCGCCGAGGCCAGCAGCTCGCCGCCGCCGGCGGTGGCGACATAGTTGACCTTGGCCGGGTCGATGCCGACCGTCTTGGCGATCAGCCCGGCGAGGATCTGGTCGCTGCCGCCGGCCGAACCGCCGCCCCACGACACCGAACCGGGGTCGGCCTTGAACTTCTGCAGCAGGTCGCCGAAGGACTTGATGGGCGAATCTGCCGGCACGACGATGGCGGTGTATTCGCCGGTCAGCCGGGCCAGCGGCGCCACCTGGTCCAGCGTGACCGCCGACTTGTTGGTGACGATGGCGCCGAGCATGATTTGGCCGCCGACGAGAATGGCGGGGTTGCGCTTCTTGGCGGTGACGAATTGCGCCAGTCCGATGGTGCCGCCGGCACCGGGGATGTTGGAGACCTGGACGCCGGAGGCCAGCTTCTGGTTCTGCAGCACCTGCTGGAGCGTGCGCGCATGCTGGTCCCAGCCGCCGCCGGGGCTGGCCGGGGCGATGATTTCCAGCCCCTTCAGCTCGGCCAGCGACGGAGTGGCGGTGACGGTGCCGGCGATCAGGGCGGCGGCGGTGAACAGGCCCTTGAACAGGGTGGCGCGACGGGTGCCCATGGGGTTCCTCCTGGTGATGTTTTTTGTGGAAAGGCGGGTTACTTGAAGCCCTATTTGACGAGCCCGAGGTCGGTCAGCACGGCGCCGATCCGGCTGCGCTCCTCCTTGAGGAAGGCGGCGAAGCGGTCGGCCGGCAGGTAGAGGTCGATCCAGCCGCGCTCCTTGGCGATCTGCTTCCATTCGTCGGTCTTGACCATCGCGCCGACGGCTTCGTCCATCGCCTTCAACTCGTCCGCCTTCAGGGTCCCCGGCGCCATCACGGCGCGCCAGTTCACCAGTTCAACGTCGACGCCCTGTTCCTTGAAGGTCGGGATGTCGATTCCGGGCACGCGCTGCGGCGCAGAGATGGCGAGCGCCCGCAGCTTTCCGGCCTGGAGCTGCGAGGCCATCTCGTTGTAGCCGCCGGTGGCGACGGTGATGTGGCCGCCCAGGATCGACGCCATCATCTCGCCGCCGGCCCCGGCCGCGATGTAGTTCATCTTGCCGACGTCGCCGCCCACCGCCTTGACGATCAGGCCATAGAGGATGTGGTCGGGGCTGCCGACGGCGAAGCCGCCCCAGGACACCGAACCGGGATCGGCCTTGAATTTCCGGATCAGGTCGTCGAGCGTCTTGATCGGCGAATCCGCCGCGACGACGATCGGCTGGTATTCGCCGGTCAGGCGGCCCAGCGGCGTCACCTGATCCAGCGTCACCGGCGACTTGTTGATCAGGATCGCGCCGATCATGCCGAGGCCGCTGATCATCATGCCGGGATTGCGCTTCTTCGACGTGACGAACTGGCTGAGCCCGATGGTGCCGCCGGCGCCGGGGATGTTGACCACCTGGACGCCGGACGCCAGCTTGTGGTTCTGCATCACCTGCTGCATCGCGCGGGCATGCTGGTCGTAACCGCCGCCGGGATTGGCCGGGGCGATGATCTCCACCGACTTCAGTTCGGCCGAAGCCGGGGCGGTGAAGGACGCGGTGCCGAACGCCACGGCCGCGGCGAATGCCAGCTTGGCGGAAATGCCGAATTTCATGATGAACCCTCCCGACTGATTCCGTCCCCGATCGGACTTATCGTTTATCGCCTTGTCGATTGCCCCGACCGGACGGCTGCGCCGCCCCTGCGCCGGGCTGTCCGGGCCGCCGCTCCGGAAACGGCATGTCCGGGAGCAGAATCGATCCGCCGGCGCCCGCGCCGTGCGCGGCGCCATGGAACGCGGGTTTGCGGTCTTCTTCCGGTGGCCGTGCAGGCTGGTCCGCCATGACGTTTCTCCCAGAGCGATCATTCGTGTTGGTGATTATTTATCAGACGAACCTGTCGTGAACCTGTCAGCCTTCGAGGGGATAGGCGAAATATCCGGGGCGGCGACAATCGGCTGAGCATGCCGGACCGGGTTCCATCCTGTCGCGCGTCGGCGACGGCAAGCAGGCCTGTCGAGTCGTTCACCGGCGCACTGCGGTATTCGATGCAGCGGAGCCGGTCGAATCCCTTTGTTGACTCGCCATGACCTCCGAGCCATGCAATTGGTCATACAGTCAAGCCGGAGTGTCTGTTCGAAGGTGGTGCTTGTTATCCTTTGATCGACAGGGTGCGATAGTGGGTAGTCACCGCCAGCCCATTCGGTCCCACTCCGGAAGGCGAAAAGTTACTCTGCGAGTTCAATTCGCCCACTCTCCCCTTTTGCGCCATAGCCCCTGCGAACCATCACAGGTTTCATTAGAGGTGGATTGGCAATCCTGTCGCGAAACGACAACGAGGGGGAGGCGATGGCCGAGCGGTTCACGAAATCAGCGGCACGCAACATCTTCTATGGCGGATCGCTCTTCTTCCTGGTCACCTTCGTCGCCCTGACGATCCACAGCCACTACTACATACGAACGTCCAGCACGGACGAGGCGACGCTGTCGGACAGCGTGGCCCGCGGCAAGCACGTCTGGGAAAAGAACGCCTGCATCAATTGCCATTCGATTCTCGGCGAGGGCGCCTATTTCGCGCCGGAACTCGGCAATGTCTGGGTCCGCTACGGCGGGCGCGACGACGCCGAGAGTGCGCGCGCGGCGCTGATCGCCTGGATGCAGTCGCAGCCCAGCGGGGTCGAGGGGCGCCGGCAGATGCCGCAGTTCAATCTCACCGACCAGGAGCTCAACGACCTCGTCGATTTCCTCGAATGGACCAGCCGCATCGACACGCAAGGCTGGCCGCCGAACAACGCGGGCTGAAGGGGAGGGTCGCGGCATGAAATACGAAACCCAGCGCATCGCCTACTGGTACTTCGCCTGCGC
>NZ_DASPIS010000088.1:0-6188 GCF_035628975.1 Azospirillum sp.
CTCACACCCCCCGTGACCGCACCAGCAGCACCCGCGCTTCTTCGGACGCGCGGTGCAGGTGGGGGAGGAACTGCACCTCCATCTCCGGGCAGGTGACGCGGGCGGCCTGGGCGCTGATGTTCATCGCCGCGACCACGCCTCCCGAAGCCGTGCGGATCGGCACGGCGATGGAGCGCAGGCCCAGTTCCAGTTCCTGGTCGACCAGGGAGAAGCCGCGGTCGCGCACCCGCTCCAGCTCGCGCTTCAGGGCATCCGCCGCGGTGATGGTGCGTTCCGTGTAGGGCTTCAGCGGGACGCGCGCCAGATAGGCGTCCAACTCCGACTCCGGCAGCGCCGCCAGCAGGACGCGCCCCATGGAGGTGCAGTAGGCCGGCAGGCGGCTGCCGACATTCAGCCCGACCGACATGATCCGTTTTGTCGCCGCACGGGCGATGTAGACGACGTCGTCTTCGTCCAGCACGGCGGCGGAGCAGGATTCCTGCACGGCGCCGCTGACCTGTTCGATCAGCGGGTCCAGGATCGTCGCCAGCGGGGCCGAGGACAGGAAGGAATAGCCCAGCGCCAGGATCTTCGGCTTCAGATAGAAGGTTCGGCCGTCCGACCCGGCATAGCCCAACTGCATCAGCGTCAGCAGACAGCGCCGCGCCGCCGCCCGCGGCAGGCCGGTGATCTTCGCGATGTCGGCGATGGTCAGGTTCGGCTCGCGTTCCGTGAAGGCACGAATCACCGACAGGCCGCGGGCCAGCGAGGTCATGAAGTTCGGGTCGGACGCCTCCTCCGCTGCAGCGGACGGCGTCTTGTCTGCGGCCCCGGCCAGATGTTGGGTTTCGGCCATGCGCGGGTCCCTTCCCCCGAAGTACGATCCTGAAGCACCAAATTAGGGCGATTATCGCGCATTGACCAGAAAAATCGAACAAATGAAGCGCCAACTCAGTCGGCAACGGAAATAGTTCGATGTGCCCGCAATTGGCCTTGCGGGTGTCTGGCATCTGGTATACCGTATCGATAATTCAAAACGACGCGCCGCTCTAAACGACGCATCAGAGGGCGTCATCCGAACGCTCGCACAGGAACGCTCACGACAACAAGCGGCGCCGCCGGCGTCGGCGCGCAAAGGGTCGGAACCGTGATGAACCGCGATAGATTCAGTGTCGAACCCCTGGAACAGGGGATGAGTTTCAAGGCGAAGGCCTACCAGTCGCTGCGCCAGGCCATCACGCAGATGAACATCTACGGCCAGAGCAGCGAGATCAGGTTGGACGAACGCCGGCTGTGCGAGGCGTTGGGTGTCAGCCGCACCCCGGTGCGCGAGGCGATGGCACTGCTGGAACAGGAGGGGTTCATCCGCTCCCAACCGCGGCGCGGAATCTTCGTGGTGCGCAAGACGAAGGCCGAACTGGTGGAGATGATCACGGTGTGTGCTGCCCTGGAAGGCATGGCGGCACGCCTGTTCGTCGAAAACGCCACCACGGAGAAGCTGGAGCTCCTGCACGCCGCGTTCGACAAATATACGAAAGCCGAGTTGGCGGAACACGTCGCCGAGTATTCCGACGCCAACATCGTCTTCCATCAAAGCATCGTCCAGGCTTCGGGCTCCACGCTGATCTCGGATCTGACCGATCGCTTCTTCATCCATATGCGTGCGATCCGCCGCGCGACCATGGGCCTCGGCGACCGTGCCGACCAGTCCATCCACGAACATCGGGACATCATCGAGGCGCTGGCCGCCCGCGATGCCGATCTCGCGGAACGTCGGGTGCGGGAACACACGCTCGGTCTCGCACAGTACGTGGAACGGCATTGCGCCTTCCTCGACTAACCGATCTTGAACCTTTTTGGAGCCTCGGGGAGGAGTCACCCATATGTCTACTGCGGCTGCAACGATCACTAAGAACCAGGCCACGGAAGCATCTGTTGTCGAAGACGCGCCGGCGCTGACCGACGGCTTCCAGCTCGTCATCGACGCGCTCAAGCTCAACGACATCAACAACCTGTATGTCGTCCCCGGTATTCCGATCTCCGACCTGCTGCGCATGGCGCAGGCCGAGGGCATGCGCGTCGTCTCGTTCCGCCATGAACAGAATGCCGGCAACGCCGCCGCGATCGCCGGTTTCATGACCAAGAAGCCGGGCGTCTGCATGACGGTGTCGGCCCCGGGCTTCCTGAACGGCCTGACCGCGCTGGCGAACGCCACCACCAACTGCTTCCCGATGATCCTCATCAGCGGCTCGTCGGAGCGCGAGATCGTCGACCTGCAGCAGGGCGATTATGAGGAGATGGACCAGTTGGCCATCGCCAAGCCACTCTGCAAGGCCGCCTTCCGCATCCTGCACGCCCAGGACATCGGCATCGGCGTGGCGCGCGCCATCCGCGCCGCCGTGTCGGGTCGTCCGGGCGGCGTCTATCTCGACCTGCCGGCCAAGCTGTTCTCGCAGGTGATGGACGCCGCGGAAGGCGCCAAGTCGCTGGTCAAGGTGGTCGATCCGACCCCGGCGCAGTATCCGTCGGCCGAGGCGGTGAACCGTGCGCTGGACCTGCTGAAGGGTGCCAAGCGTCCGCTGGTCATCTTCGGCAAGGGAGCTGCCTATGCCCAGGCCGACGACACCATCCGCGCCTTCGTCGAGAAGAGCGGCATCCCCTTCCTGCAGATGAGCATGGCCAAGGGCCTGCTGCCCGACACCCACCCGCAGTCGGCCGGTGCCGCCCGTTCGCTGGTGCTGCAGGACGCCGACGTGGTCATGCTGGTCGGCGCGCGGCTGAACTGGCTGCTGTCGCACGGCAAGGGCAAGACCTGGGGCAAGCCCGGCTCCAAGAAGTTCATCCAGATCGACATCGAGCCGAAGGAGATGGACAGCAACGTCGAAATCCATGCTCCGCTGGTCGGCGACATCGCCTCGGTCATGGAAGTTCTGCTGAAGGGCATCGAGGGCGGGCTCACCCCGCCGACCGAGTGGATGGCCACCGTCGCGGCCAAGCGTGAGCAGAACGTCGCCAAGATGGCGCCGAAGCTGATGAGCAACGCGTCGCCGATGAACTTCCACGGTGCGCTGGGCGCGCTCCGCCGCGTCATCAAGGAGCGTCCCGACGCCATGCTCGTCAACGAGGGCGCCAACACCCTCGACCTCGCCCGCGGCATCATCGACATGTACGAGCCGCGCAAGCGCCTGGACGTCGGCACCTGGGGCGTCATGGGCGTCGGCATGGGCTATGCCGTCGCCGCCGCGGTGGAAAGCGGCAAGCCGGTTCTGGCGGTGGAAGGCGACAGCGCCTTCGGCTTCTCCGGCATGGAGGTGGAGACGATCTGCCGCTACAACCTGCCGGTCTGCATCGTCATCTTCAACAACAACGGCATCTATCGCGGGACCGACGTCAACCCGACCGGCGGGGCCGATCCGTCGCCGATGGTCTTCGTGCCTGACTCCCGTTACGACAAGATGATGGAAGCCTTCGGCGGCGTCGGTGTCCATGTCACCAACCCCGACGAGCTGTACCGCGCCGTGACCGAGGCGATGGACAGCGGCCGTCCGACCCTGATCAACGCCGTCATCGACCCGGCCGCCGGCACCGAAAGCGGCAACATCGGCAGCCTGAACCCGACCAGCTCGGTCCGCAAGATGCCGTCCTGACGGGCAACCTGGAAAAGCGGCCTGTCCGACCAACACGACATTAAAAAGCAGGGGGAGAAATACATGGGCAAGGCACTTCAGGGCGTGCGGATTCTCGACTTCACGCATGTGCAGTCGGGGCCGACCTGCACCCAGTTGCTCGCCTGGTTCGGCGCCGACGTCATCAAGGTCGAACGGCCGGGCGAGGGTGATATCACCCGCAGCCAGCTGCGCGACCTGCCGGACGCCGACAGCCTGTATTTCACCATGCTGAACCACAACAAGCGGTCCATCACGCTCGACACCAAGACGCCCAAGGGCAAGGAGGTGCTGGAGTCGCTGATCAAGACCTGCGACGTGATGGTCGAAAACTTCGCCCCCGGCGTGCTCGATCGCATGGGGTTCACCTGGGAACGCATCCAGGAACTGAACCCCGCGATGATCGTCGCGTCGGTCAAGGGCTTCGGTCCCGGGCCGTTCGAGAACTGCAAGGTGTACGAGAACGTCGCTCAGTGTGCGGGCGGCGCCGCCTCGACCACCGGCTTCGACGACGGCCCGCCCATGGTCACCGGCGCCCAGATCGGCGACAGCGGCACCGGTCTGCATCTGGCGCTGGGCATCGTCACCGCGCTGTACCAGCGCAAGGAAACCGGCCGGGGCCAGAAGGTGCTGGCCGCCATGCAGGACGCCGTGCTGAACCTGTGCCGCGTCAAGCTGCGCGATCAGCAGCGCCTGGCCCACGGGCCGATGAAGGAATACCCGCAATACCCGAACGGCGAGTTCGGCGACACCGTGCCGCGCGCCGGCAACGCGTCGGGCGGCGGCCAGCCGGGCTGGATCTTGAAATGCAAGGGCTGGGAGACGGATCCCAACGCCTACATCTACTTCATCGCCCAGGCGCCGGTGTGGAAGTCGATCTGCAAGGTCATCGGCAAGGAGGAGTGGATCACCGATCCCGACTATGCCACCCCGGTGGCCCGCCTGCCGCGCCTGATGAGCATCTTCGCGACCGTCGAGGACTGGACCAAGACCCTGACCAAGTTCGAGGTCATGGACATCCTCAACAAGTACGACATCCCCTGCGGCCCGATCCTGTCGATGAAGGAGATCGCCGAGGACAAGTCGCTCTACGAGACTGGTACGCTGGTCGAGGTGGAGCACCCGACCCGCGGCAGCTACCTGACGGTCGGCAACCCGATCAAGCTGTCCGACAGCCCGACGGAGGTCACCCGCTCCCCGCTGCTGGGCGAACACACCGACGAGATCCTGCGCGACGTGCTGGGTTTCAGCGAGCGCGAGATCGTGGACATCCGCGACAGCGGCGCCATCGGCGCCGTGCAGCGGCTGGCGGCGGAGTAACGCCCTCTGCCCCCTCCCTAACCCTCCCCCCTCGGCCGGCCGAAGGCCGGTCCGATCGAGGGAGAGGGGACTGCCGCCGCCCTTGCACTTACTCCCTCTCCCGCGAAGCGGGGGAGGGTCGGGGAGGGGGCCAGAACCTGACATTTGATACGCCTACGACATTCATACCACCGCGCCTCCCTCTCCCCCGACCGTCCCCTTCCCGGTCGCCTGAGAGCCGAAGCCCGGACTTTTAAAAATCCGCCGCCCGTCAGCCGATGCATTTCCGGCTCCCCGCGGCCTCCAAAAGACAAATTCAGAGACGCAAACCATGAACATCCACGAATATCAGGCCAAGGATCTGCTGCGGGGGTACGGCGTCGCCGTTCCGCGCGGTGGCGTGGCCTTCACCCCGGAAGAGGCTGAATCGGTCGCCCGCGAGCTGGGCGGTCCGGTCTGGGTGGTGAAGTCGCAGATCCACGCCGGCGGCCGCGGTGCCGGCCGGTTCCAGGACAACCCGAACGGCAAGGGCGGCGTCCGTGTCGTCAAGTCGATCGGCGAAGTGGCGTCCAACGCCGCGGAAATGCTGAACCGGGTGCTGGTCACCAAGCAGGCTGGACCTTCGGGCAAGGAAGTGAAGCGCCTCTATGTCGAGGAAGGCGCCGACATCAAGCGCGAGCTGTATCTCGGCCTGTTGATCGACCGTGCCACCGGCCGCGTCACCATCATCGCCTCGACCGAAGGCGGCATGGAGATCGAGGAGGTCGCCCACAACACGCCGGAGAAGATCGTCAAGGTCGCCGTCGACCCGGTCACCGGCATCCAGGGCTACCATACCCGCAAGGTCGCCTTCGCGCTGGGCCTGGAAGGCAAGCAGGTTTCGGCCGCCGCGCGCTTCATCAGCGCCGCCTACAGGGCCTTCACAGAGTTGGACTGCGCCATCGTCGAGATCAACCCGCTGATCGTCACCGGGGCCGGCGACATCCTGGCGCTCGACGCCAAGATGAGCTTCGACGACAACGCGCTGTTCCGCCACAAAGACGTCGCCTCCCTGCGCGACGAAGCCGAAGAGGATCCGGCGGAGATCGAGGCGGCCAAGCACGACCTCAACTACGTCAAGCTCGACGGCAACATCGGCTGCATGGTGAACGGCGCCGGCCTGGCGATGGCCACCATGGACATCATCAAGCTGTATGGCGGCGAGCCGGCCAACTTCCTCGACGTCGGCGGCGGCGCCACGAAGGA
>NZ_DASPIS010000089.1:0-3913 GCF_035628975.1 Azospirillum sp.
GTTGTTGAAGGCGGTGGCGTCGTCCTTGAAGTACTGCACCAGGGTGCCCGGCTCCGGCCCTTCGAAGAGTACCTTGGCCTTGCCTTCGTAGATGCGCCGGCGTCGTGTCATCGCGTGTTCGTCCAAATACGTAAGGACCGGTCAAGCGAGCTTGCCGGCCCAGGAATGTGCCCCAGTGATATAGCAAGCCGGGTGCACGAACACAACGACGGGGGCCGGAGGACAGGATTGTGCGGCTGCCGCTTTACAGCTCCACCGGCGCATAGGGCACGGCATGGGGCCGGCCGGGGGAGAAGTGCCAGATCGGGTTCAGGTCCAGCCGCTCCACCCGCGGCACCGCCAGCAGCGAACTGGACGAGGTGCCGAAGCCGCTGGGCAGCTGGAAATCCATGGCGCCGCGCTCGTCCGGCGTGCCCTCCCAGATGCGGCTGCCCATCAGCTCGGGCCAGCCGCCCCAGGCGAAGGACTCCGCATCGGGGGCGTCGATGGCCGGCGGCGTGGCATGCTCGAACAACGGGCGGTAGAAGGCGGTACGCGGATCCTGCGGATCGTCCAGTTCGAAGGCGGTCAGCATGTGGACGCCGGCGGGGACCGACGACACCTCCGGCCGGTGGCGCGGGTTGGCGCCGCGGTGGACCACCAGGAAGGCGTCGCGGTTGTCGGCGATCACCAGGTTGAACGGACGGTAGGCGCGGATGTCGAGATGGGCGAAGCTGCGCGCCGCATCGGCCGCGTCGGCATGGTCGAGCGCATCCAGCACCAGTTCGCCGCGCGACCGCTTGCCGGCCTCCGGCCCCAGCGTGCCGAAGCGGTTCAGGATGACCGCCACCACGCCTTCGTCGTTCAGCCCCATCCAGGAGCCGCCGGCCAGTTCGTCCAGCCCGGCGACCACGTTGGGCCGGTCGGGCCAATGGCGGGCCGGAGGCAGCCAGGGCCGCCCCGCCATCTCGTCACGGTTCCCGGCGACGACCAGCGGCCAGGTTGCGTCGGGTCGCCGCAGGAGAATCACGCTGCACATGCCTTGCCCTGTCTACTGTTGCATCTTGTCGTGGGGGGCCGGGGGTATCCCGCCGCCTGTAGGAAACTCTGCAGAATATCCGGGGCTGCGACGCGGCGGAACGGTGACGGCGACCGTTTCCCGGCTATATAATCCTCGTAAATGGGAGTGAAACCAATAAAGGAGCGCAGGTCATCATGACGACCTTCGACGACCGCGAAAAGGCCTTCGAGACCAAGTTCCAACACGACGAGGATCTGCTCTTCCGCATCCGCGCACGGCGCGACCGGCTGGCCGGCGAATGGGCTGCCGACCTGATGGGGCTGACCGGGGCGGAAGCGGAAGCCTACGCCCGCGAGATCGTGGACACCGACATCGCCACGCTCGGACCGCACGACATCCGGGACAAGCTGTGCGCCGACCTGCACGCCCGCGGAGTCGACATCTCCGACCACCGCGTGGAAAAGCAGATGGCCCAGTTCCTGGATGTCGCGCGCCAGCAGGTGACGCAAGCCTGATCGGAGGGGCCGTCCCGTCCTGCGGACCCGCCGCCCGACCAGGGGCGGCGGCGGGCGGCCTATTCCGCTGCGCGGCGCAGGATGCGCTGGCCGGCATAGTCGGCGATCCGGCCGATCAGCAGGTCGATGTCGCCCTTCAGCCGGGTAAAGCCGTCATGGCGCTCCAGCGTCTCCTCGTTCATGTAGAGGCGCCGATTGATCTCCAGTTGGATCGAATGCCGGCCGCGTGACGGATCGCCGTAGCGCGCCAGCAGTTCCACGCCCTTGTACGGATCGTTGATCGCCACGCGGTAGCCGAAGCCGCGCAGGGTCTGCGCCACCAGATGGACGAATCCCGCCTCGCTGGTGGTGCCGTCGCGGTCGCCGATCACGAAATCCGCCGCCAGCGGGTCGCGCCCGTCCGGACGCAGCGACGACGGCATGGAATGGCAGTTGACGTGCCAGACCGCGCCGAACCGCTCCGCCAGCCCGTCCAGCGCCAGCCGCATCTGCGCGTGGTAGGGACGGTAATAGCGGTCGATGCGGTCGGCCACCGCCGCGGCCGGCAGCTTCCCGTCATAGAGCGGCACACCCGGCCGCAGCATGCTGCGGATCAGCCCCATGCCCAGCGTGCTGCGCGGGGTCGGGCGGAGCGGCACCGGCCAGTCGCCGTCGATCAGCGCCGGGTCGATGTCGTCCACCGCGCGGTTCACGTCGATGCAGGTGCGGGGGAACAAGGCGCACAGCAAAGTGGCGCCATGGTCGGGGGCCGCCGCGAACAGCTCCTCCACATGGGTGTCCTCGCCCTGGCGCAGCAAGGGATGCGGGCAGACCACCCGGAAATCGGCGGGATAGACGCTGCCGCTGTGCGGCGAATCGAACAGGACCGGCAGGCGATGGCCCACCGGGTCGTTGCGGACAAGAACGTCATCGATCACGAAGCTCATCGACCCGCCCCGACCAGACGCCAGCACAGTGATAACCGCAAGCTCGACCGCCGATTTCATTGATCCGGAGAATCCGATGAAACGGATCCGGCGGATCCTATAACCCAAGCGTCAAGCCACAGTCGACGGCAATCTGTCACGATCCTGCCATGCCGCCGCAACATTGCGCCGCCCGCATCAGCCGAAAAAACCACGCCGCCGGCCCGCCCCGGACTGGCGCGGAGTCGCATGGTTCGCCATACTGAGCGGAGCGCCCCACCGCTGGCGAGCCTGCCGCTTGACCGACCCCCTCTTCGCTCCCGTCGAACTCTCGCCGCCGGACATCGCGCCCTACCGGCGCGGCAACACCGGCATCGACCATGTCACCAGCCTGTCGGCGGTGGAGCCCGGGCCGCATGTGGTGCTGAACGCGCTCGTCCACGGCAACGAGCTGGGCGGCGCCATCGCGCTGGATGCGCTGCTGCGGATGGGACTGCGGCCACGGCGCGGACGGCTGACCTTCGTCTTCGCCAACACCGCGGCCTACGCCACCTTCGACCGCCAGAACCCCTACGCCTCGCGCTATCTGGACGAGGACTTCAACCGGCTGTGGTCGCCCGACCATCTCGACGGCCGGCGCGACAGCGTGGAGCTGCGGCGCGCCCGCGTGCTGCGCCCGGTCTACGAATCGGCGGACCTGCTGCTCGACCTCCATTCCATGACCGCGGACACGGCGCCGCTGACCCTGTGCGGCCGCACCACGCGCGGGCGCGACCTGGCGCTCGGCCTCGGCTATCCGGCCTGGGTGGTGGCGGACGGCGGGCATGCCGGGGGAAAGCGGCTGATTGATTACGGCAGCTTCGCCGAGGCGGAGGGGTCGCGCACCGCGATCCTGGTCGAATGCGGCCAGCATTGGCGGACCGAGACCGCGACGGTCGCGCTGGAAAGCTGCCTGCGCCTGCTGCTCGGCCTGGAGATGATCGATCCCGACATGATCGGCCGGGCGGCAAACGGCCCGCGCCTGCGCCCGCGCACCGATCCGCAGCGGGTGGTCGAGGTCACCGACGCCGTCACCGCCGCCAGCGAGCGCTTCCGCTTCACCGCCCCCTTCGTCGGCATGGAGGTGATCGGCCGCGCCGGAACCGTCATCGGCTGGGACGACGGCCGCGCCATCCTGACCCCCTATGACGACTGCGTCCTGATCATGCCCGCCCGCCGGGTGAAGTCCGGCCAGACGGCGGTGCGTCTGGGCCGGATCGTGGGATGAGGCCGGACTTTCGAGGTCTGGCCGGCCCGCTCACTTCGCCGCCGGCTTGCCCTTCGTCCAGGTGGCGTTGGCGCTGAACAGGGGCACGGTCGAGATCGACATCTTGGCGGATGCGTCCTTCACCTGCCGGCTGTACACCACATAAACCAGCGTGTCGTTCGGCCGGTCGTAGATGCGACGGATGGCGATCGACTTGAAAATCAGGCTTTTCCGTTCGGAGAAGACC
>NZ_DASPIS010000090.1:0-36835 GCF_035628975.1 Azospirillum sp.
GACGCTGCTCTGTTATAGCCGGCAGTGGCGGGGCAACCGCGAAGCTTGTATAGAAGGCCGTGCGCGCCGGCCATACGGCGCAGCGGCATTCGTTGGACGATGTTCGAGTTCGGTCCGGGTCATGGTCGGGGCGGCACCAGTCGCCTTGCGCCATTTTCCGGGCCGTATCCATGTTTTCTGGTGCGGCGAGCGGGAACGACCCACATGCGCAAATCAGCCTTCGCGGTTCTGATTCTGGTGATCCTCGGCAACGTCGCCCTCTGGGCGCTGTGGAACCGCCCGGTGGACGAACGGTCCTGGGCCGGCGCCATCACCGGCGTCGCCTATACCCCCTTCCACGCCGACAAGAGCCCGTCGAAGGGCGACAAGGCAACCGCAGAGGACATCGAAAAGGACATGGCCGCGCTGCAAGGCGCGGTGAAGGCCGTCCGCACCTATTCCACGACCGACGGCTCCGAAATGGTGGCCGCCATCGCCGCCAAGCATGGGCTGCCGGTCACCGCCGGCGCCTGGACCGCCGGCAAGCCCGAGATCGACGAGCCCGAACTGGCCGGCCTGATCAAGCTGGCGCGCGCCAACAGCAACGTGCGCCGCGTGCTGGTCGGCAACGAGGCGATCCTGCGCGCCGATCTGACCGTTCCGCAGGCCATCGAGTACGTCAAGCGGGTGAAGAAGAAGGTCAATGTTCCGGTTTCCATCGCCGAGCCGTGGCACGTCTGGCTGAAGAACCCGGAACTGGCCGATGCGGTGGACTTCCTCGCCGTCCACCTGCTGCCCTATTGGGAAGGCGTTCCGGTCGACCAGTCGGTCGACTACGCCATGTTCCGCTACAACGAACTGAAGCAGAAGTTTCCCAACAAGCACATCCTGATCGGCGAGATCGGCTGGCCGGCCGACGGACCGTGGCGCCGGGGCGCCGAAGCCAGCCAGGTCAACCAGGCCAAGTTCATCCGCAACTTCCTGAACGTCGCCGCGCAGAACAAGCTCGACTACTTCATCATGGAAGCCTTCGACCAGCCCTGGAAGCGGGAGATCGAGGGCACGGCCGGCACCAGCTGGGGCCTGTGGGACTACCAGCGCAACCCGAAATTCCCGATGATCGGCGGGGTGCAGGAGATCCGCAACTGGGAGGTCAAGTGCGCCACCGCGGTCGCGCTGGGCTTCCTGCCGCTGGTGTTCTTCCTGTGGCGCCGCAGCGACCTGAAGATCGGCGGGCAGATCTTCTACGGTGCGCTGATCCAGGCGGTCGCTTCCGTCCTGGTCTTCACCGTCAGCGCGGCCTCGGCCGCCGGCCTTGCGCTCACCACCGAGATCGCTTGGGGACTGCTGATCTTCTGCCAGCTGGTGCTGTTCGCGGTCATGCTGATCGACGGCATGGAACTGACGGAGGTCGTCTGGCAGCACAAGTTCAAGCGCAAGTTCGTCCCCTGCTCCGCCGCGCCGCTCCCGAATGCGGCGAAGGTGTCGATCCATGTGCCCTGCTACAACGAGCCGCCGCACATGGTCATGGAGACGCTGGACGCGCTGGCCCGGCTCGACTACCCGAATTACGAAGTCCTGCTGCTCGACAACAACACCAAGGACCCGGCCGTCTGGCGCCCGGTCGAGGAATATTGCAAGAAGCTGGGACCGAAGTTCCGTTTCTTCCACCTCGACAACTGGCCCGGCTTCAAGGCCGGCGCGCTGAACTTCGGTCTGGCGCAGACGGCGCCCGATGCCGAGCACATCGCCGTCATCGACAGCGACTATCAGGTCCATCCCGACTGGCTGAAGGCGACCATTCCGCACTTCAACCGGCCGGAGGTCGGCTTCGTCCAGTCGCCGCAGGACTATCGCGAGTGGGAACACGACCTGTTCCAGCGCATGACCAACTGGGAATATGCCGGCTTCTTCCACATCGGCATGATCCAGCGGAACGAGCGCAACGCGATCATCCAGCACGGCACCATGACCATCATCCGCAAGTCGGCCCTGGAAAAGGTCGGCCGCTGGGGCGAGTGGTGCATCACGGAGGACGCCGACCTCGGCCTGCGCCTGTTCGAGCATGGCTATGAGGCCGTCTACATGCCGGAGAGCTACGGCAAGGGCCTCGTTCCCGACAGCTTCTCCGCCTACAAGACGCAGCGCTTCCGCTGGGCCTATGGCGCGGTGCAGATCCTGAAGCATCACTGGCGGCAGCTGTCGCCGGGCGCCAAGGAGCTGACCGCCGGCCAGAAGTATCATTTCATCACCGGCTGGCTGCCCTGGTTCGCCGACGCCGCCCACATGATCTTCGGCATCGCCGGCATCCTGTGGTCGATCGGCCTGATGGCCTTCCCGAAATATTTCGAGTTCCCGCCCAACGTCTTCATGATCCCGACGCTCAGCGTCTTCGCCTTCAAGGTCGGCGCGTCGCTCTGGCTCTACGAGGCGCGGGTGAGGTGCGGCTTCTGGGACAAGGTCGGCGCGGCGGTGGCCGGCATGGCCCTGACCCACACGGTCGGCCGCGCCATGTGGCTGGGCATCTTCACTTCCGGCCGCCCCTTCGTCCGCACGCCCAAGTGCGAGAACCAGCCGGCGCTGATGCAGGCCTTCCTGATGGCCCGTGAGGAACTGGTGCTGCTGGTGTCCTTGTGGGGTGCGGCGCTGGCCATCGTCATGGTCTTCGGCCACGAGAACCGCGACGCCTTCATGTGGTCGGGCCTGCTGGTGGTGCAGTCGCTGCCCTATCTGGCGGCTTTCATCACCGCGCTGATCAACGTCTTCCCCACCATCGGCTTCGGCAAGAGCAAGCCGGGCGCCACCGACGACGCGGTCGGGGCCGGGGCCGGCGACTGACGCAAAAAAAGCCGGCGCTTTCGCGTTGACGAAAGCGCCGGCTCTGCCAGACTCGATCGCCAGGGGATACATGTCCCGGGAGGCGGCTCATGTCCGGCAATCTCACATCCGGCCGCGGCATCGGTCCGCCGGAATTCAGCGTCCGCAGCACCGCGGGCGTCGAGCGGAGCGGCAGCGCCACCGACCGCAACAGCCGCCGCAACTCCCGCCAGGAACGGCACGACCGCGAGCAGGAACGGCGTGACCATAGCCCGCCCAATCCGCAACGGCGGCGCCTGTACGATCTTCTGTTCGACGAGGTCGATCAGTTCGACGGGCTGGACGAGCGTCAGCGGTCGCTGCTGAAAGACAATCTGCGCAGCCATCTGTCCCGGCGCGCCCCGCCGGCGCCGGCGACACCGCCTCCGGTCCATCATGATGAAGAGGCGCTGGCCGAAGCGTTGCTGAAGGACCCGGCTGCCCCGCTTCCCGTCGATCCCGAGCATATCGTCGAAGCCGTCACCACCGCCGCACCGGAACTGGACGCGGAAACCGCCCGGCTGGCCGAACAACTGCGCGACTGCCTGTCCCGCAACACCGATCGTGCGCGAAAGGTGGCCGTTTACCTGCACCTGCTGCTGACGCTGGAGGGGGCGTTCCGGCCGCATATGGTGGTGGATGTGTGAGGGCTTGCTTCGGGGAATATCGGCTTCGATGCCCCAGCCTGACCGCCCCGCTCTCAGCGGGCCTGCGGTCCGCCATCAGGCCGTTGCACTCCCGCCCTCACCCCTTCGGTCGTTCCGCCCGCGCGTAGTTGCTGAAGTGTCCCTCCTTCGCTGCCATCCGGCGGGCCGACTGGACGACGGCGCCGGACTTGCCCTCCGGCGCCACGTTCGACAGCTGGCGGCTCAGGTCGGCGCTGCCGCAAGACGGGCAGGACGGCGTTTCTCCAGAGCGCACCAGGGTCTCGAATCCATGGTCGCAGGCTTTGCAGCGGTAGGAATAGAGCGGCATCGGGACCTCCAGGCACGAATCGCGTCGGCCCGAGTATCCCGCAATATCCACAATCTGAAAACGGTTTTGTTGCGCCGCACCAGAAACGGCGCACCCGATATGGACGCCCGGTCGGCGTCAGGCCGCGGCACCGCCGAAATCGAAGCCCGCGGCCTCCACCGCCTGCCGCACCACCTCCACCGGGATGCCGCCGTCCACCAGAACGGTGCCGGCCGCAAGGTCCACCGTCACGACCGCCTCGGGCGCCGCCTTGGTGATCGCGTTGGACACGGAGCGGGCGCAGCCGCCGCAGGTCATCCCATCCACCTTGTATGCATCGGCCATCGTCACGGAGCTCCCCTCACGGTCGGGTCAGCCGCCGGCATGGTGCGTCCGCACCACCGCGCTGACCGGGACAAGAACGAAGCCACGCTTTTGCACCTCCGGCAGCCAGGACGCCAGGGCATCGATTGTCGCATCATGCGGGTGTCCGATGGCGACGGCATAGCCCTGCCGCTTCGCCACCTGTTCCGTTTTCGCCAACTGGGCCTTCACCGCCGCCACCGTTTCCTGGTTGTCGAGGAAGATGTCGCGGCCGGCCCAGGGCATCTTCAGCTCCTGCGCCAGCCCGATGCCTGCGCTGTTGGGCGTGGTCCGGCTGTCCAGCCACAGGAGGCCGCGGCGATGCAGTTCACCCAGCACGGGCGCCAGCGCGGCCCGGTCGGCTGTGAATCGGCTTCCCATATGGTTGTTGACCCCGACATAGCCGTCGAAGCTGTCCAGTGCCGCACGCGCCCGCTTAACGATTTCCCCCCGGTCGAGCGAGACCAGCAGGGCATTCGGTCCCGGATCGGCCTTCACGCTGGGTTCCATCGGCATGTGCAGCATCAGTTCGTGCCCGTTGGCCCGCGCCGCCTTGGCCTGGACCTGCAGGTCGCGGGCATAGGGCAGCCAGGACAAGGTCAGCGGTCCGCGCAGCCCCGCCATCCGGGTCGAGCGCTTCCGGTCCAGCCCCATGTCGTCGATGACGATGGCGATGATCGGCTTGCCCTGGGGCACCTCCGCCGGCAGGGCGTTCCTGCGCCACAGCGCGGCGTTGCCCGAAGGGGCCTGCACCGGCGGCTGGCTGGGCGGAGCGGGCGGCGGCAGCATCGCCACCGCCGTGGCCGGCGGTCGGGACTCCGCGTGTGCCGGCTTCTCCGCCGGCGCTTGGCCCGTGCTTTCCGTGGCCGCCTGCGCGGGTGGCTGCGAGGCTGCGGCAGGTGGCTCCAGTTTTGCCGGCGGCACGGGCGGCGGCTGCACCGCCTGCTGCCCGCCCGTGTGCGGTCCACCTTGCTGCTGGGCAGCCTGCTGCACTGGCGCCGGCTTGCCGGACTCGCCGCCGGCTCCTCCGCCGGCCCCTCCGCCGATCAGCGTCGCCGCCCCCATCGCCACGGCGAACACCGCGGCGACGGCCGCCAGCGCCAGGACGAAGGGGTTGGACAGGAAGGGGGGAAGCGGAGACTTGCGGGCTTTCGAAGGCGCCTTGCGGGCCATGGTGACGACGTCCATCCTGCGACCGGGGCGCCGCACAGTGGCACCCTGCCGTCGTGACCGCAATCGCCCAATCGGTGCAAATTGCCGTCACGCCGCCAGCGTCCTGTCCGGCCGAGCCCGTCCTCAAGAGTCCGCCCGAAGAGTCCTTCAGATGCGTCCCATCTTTGTCATCGCCGTTCTGATTTCGACCGCCGCCGCGACACCGGTGCCGGCCGCCAATGGGTTGGATTGCCCAACCAGCCTGACGGTCCAGGCGCAGCCCGATGCCCCCGGCGGCTGGTCGCCCTACCCCGGCCGCGACAGCCACAGCTTCGCCGGCATTTCCATCATCGAGGGCGACCGCACCAGCCAGATGACCTCGGCCGCGCCCGCGACGCTCGCCCCCGACCGCGAGGTGCGGCGCGGGCGCAGCATCGTGCAGGTCTGGGAGTTCTCAGCTTCGCGCCGCGAAAACGTCTTCCTGGTCTGCCGGTACCGCAACACCCAGGCGACGCTCGCCGCCGACCTGCCGCGCCAGATCCGCCGCTGCACCCTGACGCTGGAAACCGACATCCGCGGCGCCGTGCTGGATGATCCGAAAACCCTGCCGCAGCTCGACTGCCGCTGATGCCGCGGAGTTCTGCGCGGAGGCTGGAAATCCGCCCCCTCAGCGGCTAGGGTGTCCATCGTTGGAACAGGGGCGGAACGGCCTCGACGACCCGGGCGAAGGTGGCCGGGCAAAGGTGGAAGGCGGAAGGCGCATGCTGCTGCTCATCGATAACTACGACAGCTTTACCTACAACCTCGTCCATTACCTGGGCGAGCTTGGCGCCGACGTGCAGGTCCGCCGCAACGACGCGCTGACGGTCGATGAGGCGATGGCACTGCGCCCCGACGGCATCGTGCTGTCCCCCGGCCCCTGCGATCCCGACCGCGCCGGCATCTGCCTTCCCCTGATCGACGCCGCCGCCAAGGCCCGACTGCCGCTGATGGGCGTCTGCCTCGGCCACCAGTCGATCGGCCAGGCCTTCGGCGGCCGGGTGATCCGCGCGCCGGTTCCCATGCACGGCAAGGTCGACAACATGCGGCACGAGGGCCGCGGCGTCCTGGCCGGCCTGCCCAGCCCGTTCCGCGCCACGCGCTACCACTCGCTGATCGTCGAGCGCGAGACGCTGCCCACCTGCCTGGAGGTGACCGGCGAGACCGCCGACGGCCTGATCATGGCGCTGGCCCACCGCGAGCTTCCGATCCACGGCGTGCAGTTCCACCCCGAGAGCATCGAGAGCGAGCACGGCCACAAGATCCTGCGGAACTTCCTGGATCTGACCCGTCCCCGGCCGGAAGCCGCGTCCCTGGAGAATGCGGCATGAGCGGCGATCTGTCCGATATGAAGGCCATTCTGGGCAAAGTCGCCACCGGCGCCGCCCTGACCGAGGCCGAGGCCGGCTTCGCCTTCGACATCATCATGTCCGGCAACGCCACCCCGTCGCAGATGGGCGGCTTCCTGATGGCGCTGCGCGTCCGCGGCGAGACGGTGGACGAGATCACCGGCGCCGCCCGCGTGATGCGCGCCAAGGCGATTCCGGTCGATGCGCCTCCCGGCACCATTGACACCTGCGGCACCGGCGGCGACGGGGCCGGCACCTACAACATCTCCACCGCCGCGGCGCTGGTGGTGTCGTCCTGCGGCGTGCCGGTGGCCAAGCACGGCAACCGCGCCATCTCGTCGAAATCCGGTGCCGCCGACGTGCTGGGATCGCTGGGCGTCAACCTCGACTGCGACTTCGCGCTGGTGCGCAAGGCGCTGTGGGATGCCGGCATCGCCTTCCTGATGGCGCCGCGCCACCACCTCGCCATGCGCAACGTCGGCCCGACCCGCATCGAACTCGGCACGCGCACCGTGTTCAACCTGCTGGGTCCGCTCGCCAATCCGGCGACCGCCCGGCGGCAGGTGCTGGGTGTCTTCTCCAGGCAGTGGGTGGAGCCGCTGGCCCATGTGCTGCAGCGGCTCGGTTCGGAAAGTGCCTGGGTCGTCCATGGCTCCGACGGGCTCGACGAGATCACCACCACCGGCCCCACCACCGTCGCCCAGTTGAAGGACGGCGAGGTGACGGTGTTCGAGGTGACGCCGGAGGATGCCGGCCTGCCCCGTGCCCGGATCGAGGACCTGAAGGGCGGCGACGCCCAGGTCAATGCCGAGGCGATCCACGCCCTGTTCGACGGGGTGCGCAGCCCCTACCGCGACATCGTGCTGCTGAACGCCGCCGCCGCCCTGCTGGTGGCCGGCAAGGCCGCGACGCTGAAAGAGGGTGTCGCCATGGCGGCCGACGCCATCGACAGCGGCGGCGCCCGCGACCGCCTGCGCCGGCTGGTCGCCATCACCAACGAGGCGGTGGCCTGATGAGCGACGTTCTGACCCGCATCAACGACGACAAGCGCGCGCTGGTCGCCTCCCGCAAGGCCGCCCGCCCTTTGTCGGAGGTGGAGGCCGCGGCCAAGGCCGCCAACGAGACCAACCCGCCGCGCGGCTTCATCCGGGCGCTCGGCGCCGCGGTGGAGGCTGGGCGCTACGGCCTGATCGCCGAGATCAAGAAGGCCAGCCCGTCCAAGGGCCTGATCCGCGCCGATTTCGATCCACCGGCCCTGGCCCGTGCCTATCGCGACGGCGGGGCCAGCTGCCTCTCGGTGCTGACGGACGAGCCCTATTTCCAGGGCAGGGACGAATATCTCGTCGCCGCCCGCGCCGCTGTCGATCTGCCGGTGCTGCGCAAGGACTTCATGGTCGATCCCTATCAGATCGTGGAGGCCCGCGCGCTGGGTGCCGACTGCATCCTGATCATCATGGCCTCGCTGTCCGACGCCCAGGCGGCGGAGATCGAGGACGCCGCAATCGCCCAGGGACTGGACGTTCTGGTCGAGGTGCATGACCGCGCCGAGCTGGACCGCGCGCTGCTGCTGAAGACGCCGTTGCTGGGCGTCAACAACCGCAACCTCAAGACGCTCGCCGTCGATATCGCGACGACGGAGGAACTGGCGGCCAACGTGCCGGCCGACCGCATGCTGGTGGCGGAAAGCGGCCTCTACACCCCCGCCGATCTGGCCCGCATGGCGAAGGTCGGGGCGCGCTGCTTCCTGGTCGGCGAATCGCTGATGCGGCAGGCCGACGTGACCGCGGCCACCCGCGCCCTGCTGGCTCCGGTCTAAGCCCATGGCGGACATCACCATCGCCGCGGAAAGCCCGCGCCAGGATCAGGTCATCGCGCTGGTCGCCGCACTGGACCGCTATCTGCTGGAGCTCTATCCGGCCGACACCTGCCACCTCCTCGACATCGCGGAGCTGGAGGCGCCGGACTTGCGCTTCTTCGTCGCCCGCAAGGACGGCGTTCCGGTCGGCTGTGCCGCGCTCCGCGTCGATCCCTCGGGCTATGGCGAGGTCAAGCGCATGTTCGTCGATCCCGCCGCCCGCGGGCATCGCATCGGCGACCGGCTGCTCGCCCGGTTGGAGGAGCAGGCGCGGGCGGAAGGGCTGACTGCCCTGCTGCTCGAATCCGGCATCCACCAGCACGAGGCGCTGGGGCTCTACCGCAAGGCCGGCTTCACCGACCGCGGCCCATACGCCTGCTACGAAGAGAACGGCGTCAGCGTCTTCATGGAGAAACCCTTGCGGGAGACCGTCGCATGAGCGGCTTCACCCATTTCGACGCCGAGGGCAAGGCGGTGATGGTCGATGTCTCCGACAAGGCGGACACCGAACGCACCGCCACCGCCGCGGCCACCGTGCTGATGCAGCCGGAAACCCTGGCGCTCATCATGCAGGGCGGGGTGAAGAAGGGCGACGTGCTGTCGGTCGCCCGGCTGGCCGGCATCATGGGGGCCAAGCGCACGCCGGACCTGATTCCGCTGTGCCATCCGCTGATGCTGACCTCCGTCAAGGTCGACCTCTCCTGCGACCCGGCCCGCAACGCGGTGGACGTCACCGCCACCTGCAAGCTGAAGGGCCAGACCGGCGTGGAGATGGAGGCGCTGACCGCCGTCACCGTCGCGGCGCTGACCGTCTACGACATGTGCAAGGCCGTGGACCGCGGCATGACCGTCACCGACGTCCGCCTGCTGCACAAGGCCGGCGGCAAGAGCGGCGAATGGGGCGCAGCCGCAACCACGCCGTCGGCCGGAGCCTGACGCCATGATCTCCGTCGCAGAGGCGCGCGCCCGCATCCTGTCGGCCTTCGCCCCTCTGCCGGCGGAGACGGTCGCCCTGCCCGACGCGCTCGGCCGCGTGCTGGCAGAACCGGTGGTCGCCCGGCTGACCCAGCCCCCCTTCCACGCCGCCGCCATGGATGGCTGGGCAGTCCGCTCCGCCGACATCGCCGCAGCCACGGCGGAGACCCCCGTCAGCCTGCGCCGCATCGGCGAATCCTCCGCCGGCCATGCCTTCGGCGGCAGCGTCGGTCCGGGCGAAGCGGTGCGCATCTTCACCGGCGCGCCCCTGCCCGACGGCGCCGACGCCGTGGTGATGCAGGAGGATTGCAGCGCCGACAACGCAATGGTTCGGATCGGCCGGGCCGTAGTCGCCGGGCGGTTCGTCCGTCAGGCCGGCTTCGATTTCGCCCTTGGCGAGGAACTCCTGCCGAAGGGCCGCCGTTTGACCGCCCGCGACATCGCGCTGGCCGCCGGTGGCAACGTGCCCTGGCTGTCGGTTCACCGCCGGCCGCGCATCGCCATCCTCGCCACCGGCGACGAGATCGCCCTGCCCGGCGATCCGCTGGGACCGAGCCAGATCGTCAGCACCAATGCACTCGGCCTCTGCGCGCTCGTCACCGCCCAGGGCGGGCTCGCCCACAATCTGGGTGTCGCCAAGGACACGCCCGACAGCGTCGCCGCCATGGCGAAGGGCGCCGTCGGCTGCGACCTGCTGGTCACCACCGGCGGTGCGGCCCATGGCGACTACGACCTCGTGCGCGACGTTCTGGCCGACCGAGGGGTGGCGCTGGAGGTTCAGACCGTGGCGATGCGGCCGGGCAAGGCGCTGATGTTCGGCCGCGCCGGCGGGGTGCCGCTGCTGGGCCTGCCCGGCAATCCGGTATCGACGGGCGTCACCGCCGTCCTGTTCCTGCGCCCGGTTCTGCGCCTGCTGCAGGGGCTGCCCCCGGAGGATGAGCGTCCGCCGCTACGCGCCCGTCTGACGACGGCGCTGAAGGCCAACGACCGGCGCGAGGAGTATCTGCGCGCGACACTCGCCGCCGGTTCCGACGGCGTCCTGACCGTCACGCCCTTCGCGCGGCAGGACAGCGCCATCACCTCGCTCTACGCCCTGGCCGACTGCCTGGTTCCCCGCCCGCCCAATGCCGATCCGGAGCCGGCCGGCGCCATGGTGACCGTGCTTCCTTTGACCGATGGAGCGCTCAGCATCTAGACTTGAGCACAGCGTTGGGATGACGGGTTGAACAGTTGAACATCACCCGGAAAACTGTTTCACGGCGTTCCGAATGTTCCATACAAGTTCTAAAAGAAGCCGATGGAGGGCTTGACGGACGGCAGGAACCAAACTAGAACATGGAGCAACGTTTAGTTTTTGTTCCATCTTCAGTCTGGCGACGGCCGGGAGGCATCCATGCTCACGCGCAAGCAGCACGAATTGCTGCTGTTCATCCACGAACGGCTCGGCCAGGGCGGGGTTTCGCCGTCGTTCGACGAGATGAAGGACGCCCTGGGGCTGAAGTCCAAATCGGGCATCCACCGCCTCATCACCGGCCTTGAGGAACGCGGCTTCATCCGCCGCCTGCCCCACCGCGCCCGCGCGCTGGAGGTTCTCCGCCTGCCCGAAGGCCTGGATGCCGCCCGCGCCCGGACCGCGCCCAAGCCCAAATTCCAGCCCAACGTCATCAAGGGCGATTTCGCCTTCGCCGGCCGCGACACCGCTCCGCCCGCGCCGACCCCGGCTGCCGCGAACGAGACGGTGCAACTCCCGCTCTATGGCCGCATCGCTGCCGGCACGCCGATCGAAGCGTTGCGCGACAACAGCGCCTTCGTCGACATCCCGGCCTCGATGCTGACCGGCGGCGACCATTACGCGCTGGAGGTCTCCGGCGATTCGATGATCGAGGCCGGCATCCTCGACCATGACACCATCATCATCCAGCGTTGCGACGCGGCGGAGAACGGCACCATCGTCGTGGCGCTGGTCGACGAAGGCGAAGTGACGCTGAAGCGCCTGCGCCGCAAGGGCAACACCATCGCCCTGGAGCCCGCCAACGCCGCCTATGAGACCCGCATCTTCGGCGCCGACCGCGTCCGGGTGCAGGGCAAGCTGGTCGGTCTGGTGCGGAAATACTAAGACGCTGTTGCCCCCTCCCCGACCCTCCTCCGCTCTCGGCCGGCCGAAGGCAGGTCCGATTGCGGGGGAGGGTTAGGGAGGGGGCAACAGCACTCCCCACGCCCCTCACCTCCCCCCGGTCCAAGGCCGCTCCCCCCGAACTCCCCGCACCGTCTCCACCTCTATTCCCGCCGCCGTCACCCTCAGTGCATGCGCCCCCTCGTGCCGCAGCGCCCAGCGGTCGATCGCGACCCCGGCCCGGCATCCCCGCGCCACCGCCGCCGTCACCACCGCATCGGCTGCTCCGCAATCCTCGTCGAGCGCATCCGGCAACCGCGGCAGGGCGACAGTCCTTCCCTTGACCCGGTACAGACACCCCAGCGCATCGCAGCTCAGCGACCGCTCTCCCTCGCTCCATCCCCCCGCCGCCGGCCAAGGATCGGCTCCCGAGCGCACGCCATCGCGCTCCCGCCATGTCTCGATCACGCGGCCCCCGGTCTTGCCCGAGGCGCTGAGGCGACCATCCGGCATCCTCACCGCCATCACGCTCCCGTCCCCCGCGACCAGCACGTCCGGCCGCGTCACGAACGCCGGCGAAGCCAGCCCTGCCAGGACCGGCAGCAGCCCCAGCCAGCGCCACCGCCGGGTCCAGACGCACAGCCAGATGCCGCCCAGCACCAACGCTACGAACCCCTCCACCGGCATTGCCGGCATAGTCAGGGAGGCCCCGGGAAGACGGCCAAAGAACTCCGCGGTCCAGATCACCGCCCGGTCGCCCCAGTTCATCGCGATCAGCGCCGGCGCCTCCAGCCCGAAGGGCATCAGTGCATAGGCGATCAAGCTCCACGGCATGACCCAGAACGAGGTGATCGGAATGGCGATCAGGTTGGACAGCACGCCGTAAAAGGCGATCTGCTGAAAATGGAAGAGCGCAAAGGGCAGCGTTGCCAGCGTTGCCACCACGCTGGTCAGCAGTATCCCGCCGACATAGAGCAGACCACGCAGAAGCCATCCAGCCTCGCTGCGCCATTCCGCCAGCCGCGAACTGCCGCGCTCGAAGGCGGCGATCAACGCCACCACCGCCGCAAAGGACATCTGGAAGCTGGGGCCCAGCATTCCCTCCGGATCCATGGCGATGGTGACCAACCCGGCGAAGGCGACCAACCGCATGCTCAGCGGGTGGCGGTCCAGCATGATCGCGCCCATCACCATGCCGGTCATCAACACCGACCGCACGGTCGGCAGCGGCGCCCCGACCAGCAGCGTATAGGCCAACGCTGACAGGATGCCGAACAGCGCCGCGATCTTCTTGATCGGCCAACGCAAGGCGATGGCGGGCACCAGCGCCAGCAAGGCCCTGACCACATAGAACAGGATGCCGGCGGCAATGCCCACATGCAGGCCGGAGATCGACAGCAGGTGCGCCAGCCCGCTGTTGCGGAAATCCTCCAGTGTCTCGTCCGGGATGCCGAACTGCTCCCCATTCAGCAAAGCCGTTGTGACCCTCGCCTCCACCGGATCGTCGATGGTCGCGGCCACCCGCTCGGCGATCGCGCCGCGCACCCGCTCAAAGGCCACCGTCACCACTTGCCAGCCCGTGACCGGCGGGGCCTCGACCAATTCCACCGCACCGGTGGCGAAACCGGTCCCGCCCAGCCCCATGAACCAGGCCCGCCGCTGAAAGTCGAAAGCGCCCGGCTCGGCCGGCGCCTGGGGCGGCAGCAGCGTGGCACGCAGCCGCACCACCGATCCCGGATCTGGCGCCGCATGGCGGTCCGGCAGGCGGATACGCAACGCGGCCGGCGTCTGCTCAGGCGGTAGCCGGCTGACCGTCGGTTCCCGCACCGTAATGCGGGTGGCACCGGGCCGCCGTTCCACCGCCATCACGCGGCCGGTGATGGTCGCGCCGGTGACGACGCGGGTGAGCACCGGCGCCGCCACCCATGCGCTGTGTCCCTGCGCCACCAGGAACCCCGCCGCCACCATCAGCAGCGCCATCGCCGCGCCGAACAGCGCGAACCAGCGCCGCAGGACCAGCAGCAGCGCGGCACACCCGCCGCAAGCCGCAGGGCCGATCCACCAGTCCGGCTCCCGCATCAGCCCGAAATACAGCGACACGCCCGCCCCGAAGGCGACGGGAAGCCACAAGACCCAGCGGTCCCCCTCCGCCTCCGCCAGGGCCGCGAGTCGCCTCCCGATGCGGAACCACAGGCGTCGCCACCGCCCACCGGCCCCGACCGGACCCTCCGTCTCCTCATCGGGCCAGCCGGCGACCGTCACCGGTGACAGCTTTCCGGCGCAGGGATGCCGCCCGCGTACTCCTCAACGACCGTCCATGCGCGCATCGCATTGCCTCCCAACCCGGTGGCTGTGTTAAACCTCGGTGTCGAACCACCGGCGCATCTTACCAGCGCCGAACCGGAAATTGAGAGACCGATGACCGTCGTCACCCGCTTCGCTCCGTCGCCGACCGGCTTTCTGCACATCGGCGGTGGCCGCACCGCCCTGTTCAACTGGCTGTACGCCCGCAACACCGGCGGCAAGTTCCTGCTGCGGATCGAAGACACCGACCGGCAACGTTCGAGCCAGGCAGCGGTCGACGCCATCCTGGACGGTCTGCAGTGGCTGGGTCTGGACTGGGATGGCGACGCGGTCAGCCAGTTCGAGCGCAAGGACCGCCATGCCGAGGTGGCGCACCAGATGCTTGCCGCCGGCAAGGCCTACCGTTGCTACTGCAGCCCGGAAGAACTGGAAGAGATGCGCGCCGCCCAGAAGGCCGCCGGCCAGCCGATGCGCTATGACGGCCGCTGGCGCGACCGCCCGGAGTCCGACGCGCCTGCCGGCGTCGCCCCGGTGATCCGGCTGAAGGCGCCGCAGGAAGGTCAGACCGTCCTGAACGACCTCGTCCAGGGCGAGGTCACGGTGCAGAACGCCCAGTTGGACGACCTGATCCTGCTGCGCGCCGACGGCACGCCGACCTATCTGCTGGCGGTGGTGGTGGACGACCACGACATGAACGTCACCCACGTCATTCGCGGCGACGATCATCTGACCAACACCTTCCGGCAGATCCAGATCTTCAACGCCATGGGCTGGGACCTGCCGCGCTTCGGCCATATCCCGCTGATCCACGGGCCGGACGGCGCAAAGCTGTCCAAGCGTCACGGCGCGCTGGGCGTGGATGCCTACCGCGACATGGGCTATCTGCCGGAAGCCGTACGCAACTACCTGCTGCGGCTCGGCTGGTCGCACGGTGACGACGAGATCATCTCGACCGAACAGGCGATCGAGTGGTTCAACCTGGAGAGCATCGGCCGCTCGCCCTCGCGCTTCGACTTCGCGAAGCTGGAGAACCTGAACGCCCACTATATGCGTCTGGCCGAGGATTCCCGGCTGGTCGGGCTGATCGCTCCGCGACTGGAGGCCGAACTGGGCCGCAGCCTGACCGACGCGGATCGCGACCTTCTGACGCGGGCGATGAACGGCCTGAAGCAGCGGGCCCGCACGGTCGTCGATCTGGCGCAGAGCGCCCGCTTCTACGTGGCCGCGCAGCCGCTCAGCTATGACGAAAAAGCATCCGCGCTGCTGGACGAAAAGGGCCGCAGCCTGTTGAAGGAACTGGCCGAAGCCTTTGCCGGCGAACCGGATTTCACCGCCGCGGCGCTGGAGGCGCAGGTCCGTGCCTTCGCCGAGGCACGGGGTGAAAAGCTGGGCAAGGTGGCACAGCCGTTGCGTGCCGCGCTGACCGGTTCGACGGTGTCGCCGCCGATCTTCGAGGTGGCCGAACTGCTGGGTCGGGAAGCGACGCTTTCTCGCATCCGCGATGCAGCGGGTGCAGCATAATGGTCATTTCCGTGCGTTGCCATCAGGCTGCCATGGAACTATGCTGCGCCGACGAAAAAAGGGCGTTAAGCCCGACCCTCAACGATAAGGACGTGCCGAGATGACCCAGACTGAGGACGGCAAGGACACCGTTACCCTCATCGACAATAAGACGGGCAAGCAGGTCACGATGCCGATTCTGCACGGCAGCGTCGGGCCGAGCGTGATCGACATCCGCAAGCTCTACGCCGCGACCGGCTATTTCACCTACGATCCGGGCTTCACCTCCACGGGCAGCTGCGAGTCGGGCATCACCTACATCGACGGCGACGAGGGTGTCCTGCTGCACCGCGGCTACGCCATCGACGAGCTGGCCGAGAACTCCACCTTCCCGGAAGTCTGCTTCCTCCTGCTCAACAACCACCTGCCGACCGCGGCAGAGCGCACGGATTTCGAAAACATCCTGCGCCGCCACTCGATGGTGCACGAGCAGCTGACCAAGTTCTACAGCGGCTTCCGCCGTGACGCCCACCCGATGGCGATCATGTGCGGCGTCGTCGGCGCCCTGTCGGCCTTCTACCACGACTCGCTGGACATCAACGATCCGCGGGAGCGCAAGATCGCCGCGCACCGCCTGATCGCCAAGATGCCGACGATCGCGGCGATGGCCTATAAGTATTCGACCGGCCAGCCCTTCATGTATCCGCGCAACGACCTGTCCTACGCGGAGAACTTCCTCTACATGACCTTCGGCACGCCCTGCGAGCCGTACAAGGTCAACCCGATCCTGTCCAAGGCGATGGACAAGATCTTCATCCTGCATGCCGACCACGAGCAGAACGCTTCGACCTCCACCGTCCGTCTGGCCGGTTCGTCGGGCGCCAACCCGTTCGCCTGCATCGCCGCCGGCATCGCCTCGCTGTGGGGTCCGGCCCATGGTGGTGCGAACGAAGCCGTGCTGAAGATGCTGGAGGAGATCGGCTCGGTCGATCGCATCCCCGAGTTCGTCCGCCGCGCCAAGGACAAGAACGACAACTTCCGCCTGATGGGCTTCGGCCACCGGGTCTACAAGAACTACGACCCGCGCGCCCAGGTCATGCGCCAGACCTGCCACGAGGTTCTCGGCGAGCTCGGCATCAAGGACGAGCCGCTGCTGGACATCGCGATGGAGCTGGAGAAGATCGCCCTGTCGGACGAGTACTTCATCGAGAAGAAGCTCTATCCGAACGTCGATTTCTATTCGGGCATCATCCTGAAGGCGATGGGCTTCCCGACCAGCATGTTCACCGTGCTGTTCGCGCTGGCCCGCACCGTCGGCTGGATCAGCCAGTGGAAGGAGATGATCGAGGATCCGGTGCAGAAGATCGGCCGTCCGCGTCAGCTCTACACCGGCGACACCAAGCGGCCGTTCGTGCCGCTGGCCGAGCGTGGCTAACCGGCCAACAGCACATGTGGGAATGGGCGGCTCCAACGGAGCCGCCCAGGACCCGACTGCGTACATCGTTCCGGCCCGGCGCGTGCGCCTGCGCTCGCCGGCCAACGACAACCGGGCACCGCTTGGCTGGCGGGTGCGCCGGATGATCGTCTATCTGCTGATCGTGGCCCTCGTCGCCGGGATCGTGTTCGTCTAAGGCAATCGCTCAAATCCCGCTTTCAAGCTCGAAGTCCTCGTCGATCCAGCCCGTCACGCCGCCGATCATCAGTTTGACCGGCCGTCCGATCCGCGCCAACCGCAGGGCCGCGCGATCTGCACCGTTGCAGTGCGGGCCGGCACAATAGACGACGAACAGTGTGCCCTCCGGCCACTCCATCATCCGCCGTTCGGTGATCTTGCCATGCGGCAGGTTCAGCGCCCCCGGCACATGCCCCCGGGCGAAGGCCGCCGGACCGCGCACGTCGAGCAGGACGAAGTCGGGCGTCCCAGACTTCAGCGATTCATGCACATCCCAGCAATCGGTCTCAAACGACAGCTTGCGGGCGAAATGGGCGGCGGCATCTGCCGCCGATGCGGCTGGGATTTCGGTAACGAGACTGGCCATGGTGCTCTCCTGATCGTGCTTGGTCGGGATTCGCCCGCATCCTCCCAATCGCCACTTCCGCTGGAAAGTGGCGTGACTGCCAGCTATCGTTCAGATCATGCCAAATGCCATGCCACCGCTTGCCGTCGCGCTCGCCTATGACGGTCTGTGCACCTTCGAGTTCGGCGTGGCCGTCGAGGTGTTCGGACTTCCACGCCCTGAGCTTGGCCCCGGCTGGTATCGCTTCGCCGTCGCCGCCCTCGATTCCGGCCCATTGCGGGCGATGGGCGGGATCCGCATTGAGGCCGATGGTGGGCTCGACCTGCTCGACCAAGCCGACGTCATCGTCATTCCCGGCTGGCGCGGCGCTCGCGAACCGGTACCTGTCCAACTAACGGAGGCACTGCGCCGTGCCGATGTCCGCGGAACACGCATTCTCTCGATTTGCTCCGGTGCCTTCGTTCTGGCCGCCGCCGGTCTGCTGACGGGTCGCCGCGCGACCACCCACTGGCGCTATGCCACAACGCTTGGGGAGCTTTATCCCGACATCCGTGTGGTGCCCGACGTTCTCTACGTGGACGAGGGCAACATCCTGACCTCTGCCGGCAGCGCGGCCGGCATCGACCTTTGCCTTCATCTGGTGCGCCGCGATTTCGGACCCGAGGCCGCTAACAGCGTCGCCCGCCGTCTGGTGGTCCAGCCTCACCGCGAGGGAGGGCAGGCTCAGTTCATCGAGGCACCGGTGCCCATCGCCCGTGAGGGAGCCCGTCTGGGACCGCTGCTCGACCATCTGCGGGAAACTCTTGCGGAGGACCACAGCCTGTCAAGCATGGCCTCGCGCGCCGGCATGAGCCTGCGCACCTTCCTGCGCCGGTTCCAGGCGCTGACCGGCACCACGCCCGGCGAATGGCTGACGACGGAGCGGCTGAACCGCGCCCGTGATCTGCTGGAACGCGGAACCCTGCAGGTGGAAGAGGTCGCGACCCTCGCCGGCTTCGGCTCCGCGGCCACCTTGCGGCATCATTTCCGCCAGCGTCTGGGGATCAGTCCGGCCACGTACCGGGCGCACTTCCGCCGCGATCCCGCTCCGGTTCCCGGCACAAGCGACAGGGGCGCGGCCGTTGCCGACCACGCCCCTGTCCTGAACAGATGACCGGCCGACCGGTCACTTCGTCTCGATCAGTTCAACCTTGTACCCGTCGGGATCCTCGATGAAGGCGATGACGGTGGTGCCGTGCTTCATCGGGCCGGGCGGACGCGGGATCTTGACGCCTTCGGCGGCAAGCTTCTCGCAGGTGCCGTAGATATCGGGAACGCCGAGCGCGATGTGGCCATAGGCGGTGCCAATCTCGTACGGCTCCTTCTGGTCCCAGTTGTGGGTCAGTTCCAGGACGGCGGTATCGGACTCCTCGCCATAGCCTACGAAGGCCAAGGTGAAGCGACCGCCCTCATAGTCATTGCGGCGCAGTAGCTTCATGCCGAGCAGACGGGTGTAGAAGTCCAGTGACTTCTCCAGATCCAGCACGCGCAGCATCGTATGCAGCAGACGGAATTCGCTCATGGTCTCTATTCTCCCGCTTGGCGTTTAACTGGGCGGTTGTTCAGCTGTCTTGGAACGGCGTTCTTGGATGACGTCCAGGATGGTGCGGGCGGCGCGTTCGCTGGGCGGCGTATCCCCCTGCCCCAGCCAGCGAGCCACCTCGGCAACACCGTCGACCTGCGCTTGGCGCGCCGCGGGATCGTCGAGCAGACGCCCCAACTCCGCCGCCAGTCTATCGGGCCGGCAGTCCTGCTGCAGCAGTTCCGGAACCAGCATCCGATCGAGCATCAGGTTGACGAGATTGACGTACTTCACCCGGATCAGCCGGCGATAGAGCGCGACGGTGACGGGATGCAGGCGGTAAGCGATGACCGTCGGAAGTCGTGCGAGCGCCAGTTCCAACGCGACGGTGCCCGATGCGGCAAGAGCCGCCTCCGCCGCCGCGAAGGCATCGTACTTCTCGGCGTCCCCTTCCACCATCAGTGTACGGACCGGCCAGTCGGCGATGGCGGCGGCGACGCGATCACGCACCGTCGCCACGGTCGGCACGGCCACCACCAGATTGGGATGGCTTGGACGCAACAGGTCCAGCGCCGCGCGAAAGTCGGGCAGCAGACGCGATACCTCTCCCTTGCGGCTGCCCGGGAGCACGATGACGATCCGCTCGTCCGCCGCGATACCATGCCGCTTACGGAACGCCGCACCATCGCCTTTCCCCGCACCACCCTCGACGACCGAATGGCCGACGAAGGTGCAGGCAAGCCCCTCCTTCTCGAAGTACGGGGGCTCGAACGGTAGAACCGCAAGGAGATGGTCGTAGATGGCTGCGTATTTGGCCGCCCGCTTGGGCTTCCAGGCCCACACCGTGGGCGCCACATAGTGGATCAGCGGGATGGCGGGCTCCGCGGCGCGCACCTTCTTCGCCACGCGCACGGTGAAGCCTGGCGAATCGATGCCCACCACGGCATCGGGGCGCAGCCGGACGATCTCGGCAATCGTCTGGTCGATGCGGCGAATCAGGTTCGGCAAATGCGGCAGCAGTTCGAAGATGCCGAACAGGGTCAGTTCGCCCATGGGAAACAGGCTGACCAGCCCCTCCGCCGTCATCTTCTCGCCGCCGATGCCCACGAAGCGAACCTTGCCGCCGGTCAGCCGCTTCGCCGCCGCCATCAGCCGCGCACCCAGCGCGTCGCCCGACGGCTCGCCGGCGATCAGGAACAGAATCGGGCCGTCATCGGCCACGGACGTCACGCTCATTGCGGAATCTCGATGCCGGTGACGAACAGACCGAGCCGGTCGGCCGTCGCCGCCACCGCTGCGCGATCGACCAGCAGGCTGCCGCCGGCCTCCACCGCGATACCGCGCAGCCCGGCCGCGGCGGCCTTCTCGACCGTCGTGACGCCCATGGTCGGCAGGTCGATGCGACGGTCCTGCTTCGGCTTCTTCACCTTGACCAGAACGCCGCCGGGTCCGGGCCGTGACAGACCGGCACAACGATCAAGCATGGCATCTGTGCCTTCGATGGCCTCGACTGCAAGCACGATGCCCTGCTGAACCACCGCCCCCTGCCCGACATCGAGCGCACCCAACGCACGGGCGACCTCCACCGCGCGGGCGATGTCGCGTTCAGCCTCGGCATCCGGGGCGAGACGACCGACCGGGCCGGGCGTGGTCAGCAGATCCTTCAACAGCTCATGCAGGCCGACGACGCGGAAGCCATCCTCCTCCACCTCGCGGACCACTGCGCGCAGCAGCCCATCGTCACCAAGCGCCCTCGTTCCGACGCGGGCAAGGAAGCGGGCGGTGCGCCAATCCGGCATCAGTTCCGTGAAGGACGGTCGCTTCACCGGTCCTGCGAGCACGACCTCTCCCACGCCTTCCTCATGGAGACGGCGCAGGATGCTGCCAGCGGCGCCGAAGCGGCTCCACAAATGCGGGAGCCCCGCGACGGTTTCGGGGTCGGTATGGCCGTCGAAGGCGACGACGAAGACCTCCCGCCCCTGCCCGCGCACCGCGCTGGCGATGCGGGCCGGCAGCGTTCCGCCACCGGCCAGGATCGCCAGCTTGGCACCGGCAGCCTGAAGGGTATCGGCCATCGGCCGGCGGCCTCAGCTCTCGCGCGGTTGGCAGAGGGAGCGCGCTTCCTTGGCACGGATGAAGGACAGCACGTCGGAGATCAGCGCACGCTCGCCGAAGTCGCGACCGACCTCCTCCACCCGCTCGGCAAAGGTCCCCTCCGGTCCGAACAGCATGCGGTAGGCCGCGCGCAGGGCGTGGATGTCGTCCTTCTTGAAGCCGCGCCGTTCAAGCCCGACGAGGTTCAGGCCGGCGAGGCGGGCACGGTCGCCCATCACCAGACCGAAGGGAATCACGTCGTTCTCGACGCCCGACATGCCGCCGATCATGGCGTGCGAGCCGATGCGCACGAACTGGCGCACCGCCGAAAGCCCGCCGATGATGACGTAGTCTCCCAGCGTCACATGGCCGCCCAGGGTGGCGTTGTTCGCCATGATCACATGGTCGCCGACGATGCAGTCATGCGCCACATGCGAGCCCATCATGAACAGCCCGTCGTCGCCGACGCGCGTTATCATGCCGCCGCCCTCGGTGCCGGGATTCATCGTCACATGCTCGCGGATCTGGTTGCGGGCACCGATGACGAGTTCGGACGGTTCACCATGGAACTTCAGGTCCTGCGGGCGATGGCCGATGGACGCGAAGGGATAGATGACGGATTCGGCGCCGATGCTGGTGCGCCCGTCGACAGCCACATGCGAAACCAGCCGAACGCCGTCGCCCAGCGTGACGTCGGGTCCGACGACGCAGAAGGGACCGATGTCGACCGCCTCGCCCAGCTTGGCCGCGGGATCGACGATGGCGGACGGATGGATGGTGACGGTCATTTTTCGTCCAGGATCATGGCGGAATAGATGGCTTCGGCGACGAGGACGCCGTTGACCTTGGCCTCGCCCTTGAACTTCCACACGTTGGCGCGCTGGCGCTGCTTGGTCACGTGGATGTGGATGGTGTCGCCGGGGGTGACCGGACGACGGAAGCGCGCCTCGTCCACGGTCATGAAATAGACCAGCTTGCCTTCGGCATCCGGTCCGAGCGTGGCGACCACCAGCACGGCGGAGGTCTGCGCCATCGCCTCGATGATCAGCACCCCGGGCATCACCGGACGCGACGGAAAATGGCCCTGGAAGAAGGGCTCGTTGATCGTGACGTTCTTCACGCCGGTGGCGCCTTCGCCCAGCGTCACATCGATCACCCGGTCGATCATCAGGATCGGGTAGCGATGCGGGATCATCTTCATGATCCGCGTGATGTCGATGTCGTCGATCTTTTTGCTTTGCGCGTTGTTGTCCGCCGTCACGTCCATTGTCCGGCCGCCCGCCTTTCCGCCAACCGATAGGGTTCACCATTCCCCGTTCCCGGAGAACGGGCGCCGCCGCCCCAACAGGAAACGCCGGCGCCTTTTGTTTGCTCCGCCTTCTTGCCCCATTTCCGCGGCGACCGCAACCGCCGAACCCGGAAACGCAACAGGGCCGTCACCTTCCCATTCGGGACGGCGACGGCCCTGCTCAGGAAGGCATTACTGCTTGGGAACGTTCAGCGCAACCTGCGGGAGCTTCTTGTTCACCCGCTCCATCACCGTGTCGGTAACGTCGAGTTGGGTGTCGACCAGAACGAATTGCTGGCGGGCCAGAACGAGGTTCGCGCCGCGCTCGCGCGAGATTTCGGCGACCACATCGACCATCGTCTTGTGAACGACGGCCATCGCTTCGTTCAGGCTCGTCTCCAGTGCCCGCTTGCGGTTCTGGACCGTCTTCTGAACGTCGGCGACCTGCTTTTCGAAATCGCGGCGCTTGGTGGCGAGCGCTTCCGGCGACAGGACGGTCTGCTGCTTGCGCAGTTCGTCTTCGGTCTTGCGGAGCTTGTCCTCCAGCGCGGAAATTTCCTTTTGGTAGGAATCGCGCAGCGATTCGAAGGACTTGGTGATGCCCTTCGACGCGGTGGATTCCTGCATGATCTTCTGGACGTCGATCACCGCGATGACCGGAGCCTTCAGTTCCGCACCGGGAGCCGGAGGCGTGGCCGTGGCCGTGGCCGTGGCCGCCTTGGGGGCTTCGGCCTTCGGCTGGGTTTGGGCCTGGGCCGACGTGGCGGCGAACAGGAGGCCGGCGACCGTGACGGCCGACAGGACGGCGACGCGGAACGGCGCCTTCGACTGGGTGAATTGCATCTTAGAACCTGGTTCCGAAGCTGAAGCGGATGAGCTCTTTCTTGTCGTAGCCTTCCTTGCGGATCGGCAGTGCGACATCGAGCCGGATGGGCCCGAACGGCGACTTCCACGACACGCCGGTGCCGATGGAGACGCGGATGGTCTCGTCATCCTTCACGTTCGGATCACTGATGTCGACCTTGCCGAGCGTACCGACATCGGTGAAGGCATGGCCGAGCAGGCCGAACTCTTCCGGCAGGCCGAAGGGGAAGCTCATTTCCACCGATGCGCGGGCATAGCGCGTGCCGCCCAGCGCATCGCCGGTGGACACGTCGCGCGGACCGATGCCGGCGGTGTTGAAGCCACGCAGCGTGTCGCCGCCGATGAAGAAGCGGTCGCCCAGTTGCACCTTCTGGCCGAGACCGTGGATATAGCCGATCTCGCCCGTGGTGCTCAGCACCCACTGGTCCTCGCCGAGAGGGATGTAATAGCCGGCGGCCAGCTTGTTGCGCAGGAAGCGCACCGAACCGCCAAGACCGGCGATGTCGTTGGTCAGCCGGATGAAATAGCCCTCGGTCGGCGTCAGCTTGCTGTTGCGGACGTCGTAGGTCAGCTCCTGGCCGATCAGCGAGGTCAGGCGGTTGCCGCGCTGCTCCTGGATGTACTTCGACGCGGTGGCCGGCACTTCCTCGATCTGCGTGTCCTGCAACTGGTAATAGACGCGCTGGCGCATGCGCTCGGTCAGCGGATAGCCCAGGCGCAGGGCAAAGCCGGTATTCTTCTCGTTGAACGAGCTTTCGTCCTGGTAGTTGTAGCGCGTCCGGAAGATGTCGACGCCGGCCGACAGGTCCCGGTCCATGAAGTACGGCTCCGTGAAGGAGATGTCGTACAGCTGGCGACGGCCCGACAGCGTGGCGCCCAGGCGCAGATCCTGGCCGCGGCCGAGCAGGTTGCGTTCACGGATCGAGAAGTCGCCCAACGGACCGTCGGAGGTCGAGAAACCGGCACCGATCGAGATTTCACCGGTCGACTGCTCGGCCACATCGACGTTCACGACAGTGCGGTCGGGCACGCTGCTCTCGGCGGTGGTGATGTTCACACGCTCGAAGAAGCCCAGATCCTTGATGCGCTGCTCGGACCGCTTCAGCTTGGACGCGTTGAAGGGGTCGCCTTCGGACAGCAGCATCTCGCGGCGCACCACCTTGTCCAGCGTGCGGACGTTGCCGGTGATGTCGATGCGATCGACGAAGGTGCGCGGCCCCTCGTTGATCTCATAGATGATGTCGATGGTACGGTTCTCGCGGTTGCGCGAAATCCGCGGCCGGACATCCACGAAGGCATATTGCAGGTCGCCGACGGCGTTCGTCAGCTTCGTGATCGTGTCTTCCACCTTCTGGGCGTTGTACCAGTCGCCTTCGGTGGTGGTTACGCTGTTCTGCAGGACCGTCGGGTCGAGCTGCTTCAGGGAGGTGTTGATGTCCACCTTGCCGAACTTGTAGCGCTCTCCTTCCTCGATCGTGAAGGTGATGAAGAAGTCCGACTTGTCGGGTGTCAGTTCCGCCACGGCCGAGACCACGCGGAAGTCGGCGTAGCCTTCCTTCAGGTAGAAGCGGCGCAGCAGGTCGCGGTCGTAGTTCAGACGGTCCGGATCATAGTTGTCGTCGGACGACAGGAAGCGCCACCAGGCGGATTCCTTGGTCTGAACCGCCTCGCGCAGACTGCCGTCGGAAAAATGCTCGTTTCCGATGAAGGTGATGCCGCGTACGCCGGTGCGCACGCCTTCATTGATCTCATAGACCAGATCGACGCGGTTCTGGTCGAGCTGGATGATCTTCGGCTCCACCGTCGCGGCGAATCGGCCCTGGCGGCGGTAGATTTCCTGAATGCGCTGAACGTCGGTCTGAACGCGGGTGCGCGTGTAGACGACACGGGGACGCAGCTGGATTTCCTTCTCCAGCGTCTCCTTGTCGATGCGTCGGTTCCCCTCGAATGCGATGCGGTTGATGATGGGGTTTTCGGCCACCGTCACCACCAGCGCATCGCCCTCGCGCTTCAGCACCACGTCTGCGAACAGGCCGGTGTTGAACAAAGCCTTCAGCGACTGGTCGATCCGGTCTGGATCGAACTGGTCGCCGGGCTGGATCGTCAGGTAGGAGCGGACCGTGGACGGTTCGATTCGCTGGGTGCCTTCGACCCGGATATCGCGCACCGTACCGCCGCTGAACACCTGGGCGACCATGGACCCGGAACCCGCAGGCGCCCGTCCGGGCGAGGCGGCGGTTTGGGCGTGGGCGACAGACACCGTCGTCATGGCGCAGCCGGCCAGCAGGCCCGCCACCAGAACTTTGCTCGACACCGGCAAATCACGCTCCCTGGCAAGGGGCTGGCTTTAGGAAACCAGTCCCCGGAAGAAATCGACCACGCGCAGTTGAACCAAGTCGTTCCACGTGGCGAAGACCATGAGCGTTAATACCAAGGCCAATCCAATTCGGAAACCGTATTCTTGCGCTCTCGCTCCGAGCGGCCGCCCGCGCAGCTTTTCGAAGGCGTAGAACAGCAGGTGGCCGCCGTCCAGCATCGGCACCGGAAAGAGGTTGATCAGCCCTAGGTTCACCGACAGGAAGGTCATGAACCAGATCAGCGGATACCAGCCGGATTGCGCCACCTCGCCCGACATCTGGGCGATGCGCAGCGGCCCCCCCAGCTCTTCCGTCCCGCGCGATCCCTGGACCATCTGGCCCAGCGCGGTGAAGGTGCCAGTGATCATGCCTGCGACTTCTCGTCCCGCCTGCCAGACCGCTGTCAGCGGATCGTGGCGCATCATTCCGACGCTGCCGCGGCTGATGCCGAGCAGGCCGATCTGATGGCTGTTGCCGAGTCGGTCGGTGACGGACTGCGAATCCGGCGTGGCGGTGACCGTCACCACCCGGCCGTCGCGCTTCAGTTCGATCGCCAGAGGCTGACCCGGCCGGATGGAAACGATCTGCCGGATTTCCTCGAAGCGCTGAACCCCGGTGCCGTCGACCGACAGGATCAGGTCGCCGGGCTGGATGCCGGCGCGCTCGGCGGCGCTGCCGGGCTGGATGCCGCCGACATCGGGCGGAGTGAAAGACTGCCCCGCCGTCATGAACAGCACGGCCAGCACGACGATGGAGAACAGGAAGTTGGCGATCGGCCCGGCGGCGACGATGGCCGCGCGCTGCCCCACCCGCTTATGGTGGAAGGACACCGCCCGCTCCTCCTCCGACATGCCCGTGAGGTGGGCACCGGGCGTGCTGGCCGGGTCGGCGTCGCCGAACATCTTGACGTATCCGCCGAGCGGCAGCGCGCTGAACTTCCAGCGCGTGCCGGCACCGTCGGTGAAACCGAACAGCTCCGGCCCGAAGCCGATGGAGAAGGTCTCGATCCGCACGCCGTTGCGCCGTGCGATCAAGTAGTGGCCAAGCTCGTGCACGAAGACGAGCACGGTGAGGACCAGCAGGAAAGCGAGCACCGAGGTCCAGAAACCGCCGATTACGTCCATTTCAACCCTTGCGCCTTCCAGCGCCTCGAACGCGGATCATCGGCTGCCAACCGCCGTCGCACCGATGGCCTGAATGCGGCCGGCGGCAACCCGCCTGGCGTCCGCGTCGGCCTCCCGCACGGCGGCGAGATCGCGCAGCGGGCGGTGGGGCAACGCCGTCAACGTCTCCTCGACGATCCGTTCGATGTCGAGGAAGCCGATCCGGCGGTCGAGAAACGCCTGAACAGCCACCTCGTTGGCGGCACTGAGTATAGTAGGAGCGCCCCCACCGCTTTGCAAGGCGGCCCGGGCCAGCCGAAGTGCCGGGAATCGCACGGGATCCGGCGCCTCGAAGGTCAAGGTCGCGGCCTTGACGAGATCCAGCCGTTCCGCCGGTGTGGCAATGCGGGCGGGCCAGCCCAGCGCATAGGCGATGGGCGTGCGCATGTCCGGCGTGCCGAGCTGCGCCAGCACGGAGCCGTCGACATACTCGACCAGTGAATGGATGACCGACTGCGGATGGACCAGGACGTCGATCCGCTCCTCCGGGATGCCGAACAGGAAATGGGCTTCGATCAGCTCCAGCCCCTTGTTCATCATCGTGGCGCTGTCGACCGAGATCTTGGCGCCCATGTCCCAGGTGGGATGCGCCACCGCCTGCTCCCGCGTCGCCGCCGCCATGAAGGCGCGGTCCCTGGTGCGGAACGGGCCGCCGGATGCGGTGAGGATCAGGCGGGTGACGCTGTCGGTCCGCTCGAAATCGAAGACCTGGTAGATGGCGGAATGCTCGCTGTCGACCGGCAGCAGCGTGGCGCCATGCGCCTTCACCTCCTCCATCATCAAGGAGCCGGCGCAGACCAGAACCTCCTTGTTGGCGAAGGCGACGATGGCGCCGCGGCGCACGGCGGCCAGCGTCGGCTCCAGGCCGGCGGCGCCGACGATGGCGGCCATCACCCAGTCGGCCGGCCGCTCGGCGGCGGCGGCGGCCACCGCCTCGGCACCGGCGGCAACCTCGATGCCGGTGCCGGACAAGAGGTCCTTCAACTCGGCATAGGCCGCGGGATCCGCGACGACGGCAAGACGGGCCTTGAGATCGCGGGCCTGCTTGGCCAGCAGGGCGACGTTGCGGTTGGCGGTCAGCGCCTCAACCGGAAAGCGCTCCGGATCGCGGGCGACGAGGTCCACGGTCTGCGTGCCGACCGAACCGGTGGAACCGAGGATCGTCACGCTGCGCGGCGCTCCCGGCGCCGCCTCCGCCTTCACCACCATGAGAGAACCGTTCCAACGGCCGCATGGAACAAGGCCAACACCGGGGCCGCGGCCAGAAGCCCGTCGATGCGGTCGAGGATGCCGCCATGCCCGGGAATGAGCTGGCCGCTGTCCTTCACGTTGTAGCGCCGCTTGACCGCCGATTCGAACAGGTCGCCGGCCTGCCCCACCACCGCAACCGCGGCGCCGACCAGAATGGCGATGTCCGGACGCGCCGCGCCGAAGGCAACGGCCACCAGCCAGCCGAACAGGGCGGAAGACAGCATGCCGCCGATCAGGCCGGCCCAGGTCTTCTTCGGGCTGATGCGGGGCGCCAGTTTCGGCCCGCCGATGCTGCGGCCGGCGGCATAGGCGCCGATGTCGGTCGCCCAGATGGCGAACAGGACGAAGAGGAACAGCGAGAGCCCGACGTCCGGCAGATCGCGCAGCCAGATCAGTCCGGCCATGCCGGCGGCGACGTAGAACACGCCGAACCCGAGCAGACCGCGGTCACGGCCGCCCCCGACGATGGCGGTCAGAACGGAGAATGCCGCCGCGACGCCCAGGCCCATGGCCGGACCGGCAGCGATCTGGGCCATCAGCGCCACCGCAATGCCGATCGCCGCCATCAACCGTGCGGGCAGGCGGCGGGCGCTGGGGACGATGTTGGTCCATTCGGAAACGGCCACAACCGATCCGAAGGCGATGAGGGCATGGAACACCCAGCCGCCGAGCCAGACGGCGCCCAGCACGACAGGCGCCATGACAAGCGCCGACAGGGCGCGGACCTTCAGGTCCCCCGCCCTGGAAGGCTTCACCGGCGGAGTGGCCGAGACCGATGACTCAGCGGGACCCGGCGGTGGTGGCGCCGAAGCGGCGTTCCCGTCGGTGGAACTCTTCAATCGCCGCCTCCAGATCGCGCTTGGTAAAATCGGGCCAGAGGGTGTCCACAAAGACCAGCTCGGCATAAGCCGCCTGCCACAGCAGGAAATTGCTGATCCGCTTCTCGCCGCTGGTGCGGATGATCAGGTCCGGGTCGGGAATGTCGGCGGTGTAGAGCCGGGCCGACAGCGCGTCCTCGTCGATGGCGTCGGGCGACAGGCGCCCCGCCGCCACCTCTTCCGCCAGCCGGCGAGCGGCGTGGACGATCTCCAGCCGCGAGCCGTAGCTAAGGGCGACGACCAGCGTCATCACCCGGTTGTCGCGGGTCAGGCCCTCGGCATTGTCGATCAGACGATTGATGTCCTCCGACAGCCGGTTGCGGTCGCCGATCACCCGCAGGCGGATACCCGCCCGGTGCAGTTCGGCGACCTCGCTGCGCAGATAGAAGCGCAGCAGACCCATCAGGTCGCTGATCTCCTCTTCCGGCCGGCGCCAGTTCTCCGAAGAGAAGCTGAAGATCGTCAGAGTGCCGATGCCAAGTTCGCGCGCCGCTTCCACGGTGCGGCGGACGGCGTCCACGCCCTTCTTGTGACCGGCGGTGCGCGGCAGGCCGCGCGCCTTGGCCCAGCGCCCGTTGCCATCCATGATGATGGCGACGTGCCTGGGGGCCGTGTTGGACCGGTTGTCGTCCGCTTCGCGCATTCCGGATCAGACCTGCATGATTTCCTTTTCTTTTTGCGCAAGCGTGTCGTCGACCAGCTTGATGTGCTGGTCGGTCAGCACCTGCACCTTGTCCGACTGGACCTTGTGCTCGTCCTGGGTGATCTCGCTGGCTTTCTCGGCCTTCTTCAGGCCGTCCATGCCGTCGCGGCGGATGTTGCGGATGGCGATACGGCACTGCTCGGCGTATTTGTGGGCGACCTTCGCCAATTCGGCGCGACGCTCCTGCGTCAAGTCGGGCAGCGGCACACGGATGACCTGCCCCTCGGCCTGCGGGTTCAGGCCCAGCCCGCTGTCGCGGATGGCCTTCTCGACAGCCTTGGTCATGCCGCGGTCCCACACCTGCACGGAGATCAGGCGCGGCTCCGGAACGGAGACGGTCGCCACCTCGCGCAGGTGCATGCGGCTGCCGTAGGCCTCCACCATCACCGGTTCCAGCAGGTTGGACGAGGCGCGGCCGGTGCGCAGACCGCCCAGTTCCTTGCGAAATGAGTCGAGCGCGCCTTCCATGCGGCGCTTCAGATCCGATAGGTCGGGCGCAGCCACGGGCCTACTCCCTTTCTTCCGTTATGATGGTGTGCTTGCCACGGCCCTGCATCACTTCGGCGAAGGCGCCGGGCGTGTGGATCGAGAAAACCAAAATGGGAATGTGGTTCTCGCGCGACAGCGCGATCGCCGAAGCGTCCATCACCTGCAGTTCCTTGGTCAGGACATCCATGTAGGTGAGGCGTTCGTAATGCTGGGCCGACGGATCCTTCTTCGGATCGGCGGTGTAGACGCCGTCGACCTGCGTGCCCTTCAGCAGACCGTCGCAGCCCATTTCCGAGGCGCGCAACGCCGCGGCGGTGTCGGTCGTGAAGAAGGGATTGCCGGTCCCGGCGGCGAAGATCACCACCCGGCCCTTTTCCATGTGGCGGACGGCGCGGCGCCGGATATATGGCTCGCAGACCGTCGACATGGGGATGGCCGACTGCACGCGGGTGCTGACGCCCATCCGTTCGAGCGCGCTCTGCATCGAGAGCGCGTTCATCACGGTGGCGAGCATGCCGATGTAGTCGGCCGAGGCGCGCTCCATGCCGCTCGCTGCACCCTTGACACCCCGGAAGATGTTCCCCCCGCCGATGACCAGACTGACCTGGACGCCGAGTGCGATGACCGCCTTCACCTCGCTGGCGATGCGGTTCACCATCTCCGGGTCCAGACCATAGTCGCGCTGACCCATCAGCGCCTCGCCCGACACCTTGAGGAGGACGCGCTTGTAGCGGACGCCCTCTGTCGGTGCGGTGGTCCCGGTGGTTTCGACCATGGGGGGAACGCTCCCTTGCTGTTTCGGAATGCGGCGTGCGGACCTAAGCGTTCGACCTTACCGGTCTCAGCCCTGACCGCCGGCGGCGGCAGCGACCTCGGCGGCGAAGTCCGTCTGGGCCTTCTCGATGCCCTCGCCCAGCGCGAAGCGGGTGAAGGCCGTGACCTTGACCGGAGCGCCGATATCCTTGGCGGCGTTCTCCACCACCTTGCGGACCTTGGTCTCGCCGTCGATCACGTAGGTCTGCTCCAGCAGGCAGACTTCCTCGTAGTACTTGCGGACGCGGCCTTCGACCATCTTCTCGATGATGTTCTCCGGCTTGCCCGAAGCGCGGGCCTGCTCGGCCAGCACGTTGCGCTCACGCTCCAGCGACGAGCTGTCGACATCGGCGATGTCCAGCGCGTCCGGGCGGGCGGCGGCGATGTGCATGGCGATCTGCTTGCCTAGGTCGGCCAGCTTGCCGGCATCGCCGGTCGACTCCAGGGCGACCAGAACGCCGATCTTGCCCAGGCCCGGCGCGATGGCCGAGTGGACGTAGCTGACGACGACGCCGGCCGAGACCGACAGCGTGACGGCGCGGCGCAGGTTCATGTTCTCGCCGACGGTGGCGATCAGGCTGGTCAGCTCATCCTGGGCGGTGTGCGAGGTGCCCGGATAGGCCGCGGCCTTGAGGGCCTCGACGTCGCCGGCGCTGGTCAGGGCCAGCTCGGCGGCCTTGGCGGCGAAAGCCTGGAACTTGTCGTTGCGGGCGACGAAGTCGGTCTCGGCGTTCACCTCGACGACGGCACCCTTGGTGCCGGCGGTGGCGACGGCGACCAGACCCTCGGCGGCGACGCGGCCCGACTTCTTGGCGGCGGCGGCGAGGCCCTTCTTGCGCAGCCAGTCGACGGCGCCCTCGAGGTCGCCCTGTGTCTCGTTCAGCGCCTTCTTGCAGTCCATCATGCCCGCGCCGGTCTTCTCGCGCAGTTCCTTGACGAGCGAGGCGGTAATCTCGGCCATGTTGCGCCCTCTTCCTTCCAAGCGATCCGGCAGGCGGATCGGATTGAGTCACAAAGTCAAAACGGGTGGCAACCCATAAAAAAGGCAGCCGGGCCATAGGTCATAAGGCCCGGCTGCCCTTGAACCGTCAGGGTCAGGCCTGGGCGGTCTCGGCGGTCTCTTCCTCCGGCAGCTGCTCGGCCGGGGCGTCCTCGGCGGCGCCGACGTCGATGCCGGCGGCGCTCATCTCGGCCTGCAGGCCGTCAAGCACGGCGCCGACCGTCAGGTCGCAGTACATCTCGATGGCGCGCAGCGCGTCGTCGTTGCCGGGGATCGGGAAGGCCACGCCGTCCGGATCGGAGTTGCTGTCGAGGACCGCGATGACCGGGATGCCCAGCTTGTTGGCTTCCTTGACCGCGATCGACTCCTTGTTGGTGTCGATGATGAAGATGACGTCCGGCAGGCCGCCCATCTCCTTGATGCCGCCCAGCGCACGCTCCAGCTTGTCGCGCTCGCGGGTCAGCTCCAGCACTTCGCGCTTGGTCAGGCCCGAGGTGTCGCCGCCCAGACGCTCTTCCATCTCGCGCAGACGCTTGATCGACTGGGAGATCGTCTTCCAGTTGGTCAGCATGCCGCCGAGCCAGCGGTGGTTGACGTAGTACTGGCCGCACTTGGCGGCAGCCTCGGCGATACGCTCCTGCGCCTGGCGCTTGGTGCCGACGAACAGGACGCGGCCGCCGCCGGCGACGACGTCACGCACGGCCTGCAGGGCGCGGTGCAGCATCGGGACGGTCTGCTCGAGATCGATGATGTGCACGCCATTGCGGACGCCGAAGATGTACTGGTTCATCTTCGGGTTCCAGCGGCGGGTGTGGTGACCGAAGTGGACACCGGCTTCCAGCAGCTGGCGCATGGTGAAGGTGGGCATGGTCATGTGGAAAAAATCCCTTTTTCCGGTTGCTCCGCCGCGGGCATTGTCGAGAGCGCATGGAAACCATGGCTGACGACACCGGATCGGGCCATCGGGGTAAAACCGAGGGTCCGCCAGCCCGCGTGAGGTTTTGACGACGGCGCTTACATAGCCCCGCGCGCGTATGTTGACAAGGAAAAAGGCCACCCGGACCTGCGTCCGGATGGCCTTTTCAGCAAACCGCCAAGGACTGGCGAAAGTTCCTTTAGGCCTGCGGCGCGGACGGTGCTGCGACCTTCGGCTTGGGCAGGTCGAGCTTCAGGTGAAGCTCGCGCAGACGGGCGGTGTCGACCGGCGCCGGGGCCTGCATCAGCAGGTCTTCCGCACGCTGGTTCAGCGGGAAGGCGATGACTTCGCGGATGTTCGGCTCGTCGGCCAGCAGCATGACGATGCGGTCGATGCCCGGGGCCGAGCCGCCGTGCGGCGGGGCGCCCAGCTTGAACGCGCTCAGCATGCCGCCGAATCGGGCTTCCAGTTCCTCCGGCGGATAGCCGGCGATCTCAAAGGCCTTGTACATCACTTCCGGCAGATGGTTGCGGATGGCGCCGGACGACAGTTCCACGCCATTGCAGACGATGTCGTACTGGTAGGCCTTGATGTCGAGCGGGTTCATCGTCTCCAAAGCCTTCAGGCCGCCCTGCGGCATGGAGAACGGGTTGTGGCTGAAGATGACCTTGTTGGTCTCTTCATCCAGCTCGTACATCGGGAAGTCGACGATCCAGCAGAAGCGGAAGGCGTTCTTCTCGATCAGGTCCAGTTCCTCGCCGATGCGGGTGCGGGCGAAGCCGGCCAGCTTGGCCGCCGGGCCGGGCTGGTCGCAGACGAAGAAGATGGCGTCGCCGTCTTCCAGGCCGGCCAGCTCGCGCAGCCGGGCTTGCGCCGCCTCCGGCACGAACTTGGCGATCGGACCCTTGCCGCCGCCGGCTTCCATGACGATGTAGCCGAGGCCGGGAGCGCCGAGGCCGCGAGCCCAGTCGTTCAGCTTGTCGAAGAAGCTGCGCGGACGGTCGGAGACCTTCGGGGCGCGGATGGCGCGGACGACGCCACCCTTCTCCAGCGTCTGCTTGAAGGCGCGGAATTCGACGTCGTCGCGCTTGAACACCTCGGTCACGTCGGTGATGACCAGGGGATTGCGCAGGTCCGGCTTGTCGTTGCCGTACTTCAGCATCGACTCGGCGAAGGAGATGCGGCGGAACGGCAGGCCGTCGATGGCCGGCTTCGAGTCGCGGCGGAAGCCGCCGAACTCGTCGAAGATGCCGTGCAGCACCGGCTCGATGGCGGCGAAGACGTCTTCCTGGGTGACGAAGGACATCTCGAAATCGAGCTGGTAGAACTCGCCCGGGCTGCGGTCGGCGCGGGCATCCTCGTCGCGGAAGCAGGGGGCGATCTGGAAGTAGCGGTCGAAGCCGGCGACCATCAGCAGCTGCTTGAACTGCTGCGGCGCCTGCGGCAGGGCGTAGAACTTGCCGGGATGGTTGCGGCTGGGCACCAGATAGTCGCGCGCACCCTCAGGCGAGGACGCGGTGAGGATCGGCGTCTGGAATTCGGTGAAACCCTGGTCGATCATGCGGCGGCGCGCCGAGGCGATCACGCGCGACCGCAGCATGATGTTCTCGTGGATGCGCTCGCGGCGCAGGTCGAGGAAGCGGTAGCGCAGGCGCACGTCCTCGCCGGCATCCGTGTCCTGGTTGACCTGCAGCGGAATCTGCTCCGCCTCGCCTTCGACGGTGAGTTCGGCGATCTGAAGCTCGATGCGTCCGGTGGGCAGCTTGTCGTTGATGGTCTCGGCCGTACGCTTCACCACCTTGCCGGTGACGGTGATGACCGATTCCAGCTTCAGCCGGTTCGCGACCTCGAAGGCCGGGTTGGAGGTATCGACCACGCACTGCGTCAGGCCGTAATGGTCGCGCAGGTCGATGAACAGCAGCTGTCCATGGTCGCGCTTCCGGTTCATCCAGCCCGACAGGCGGACGGTCTCGCCGGCATTCTCTTCACGAAGCTGGCCGCAGGTGTGCGTGCGGTAGGGGTGCATGGGTCGAAACACCTTGAAAAGGTCGGATTCCGGCGGAAAAAGCGGTCCGACACACCACACCGGACGCGCGCGAAAGTCAAGCCGCGATAGGGTGGAGCGTGCGTCCGCGGCGGTCGAAATGGAACGTTTGAAACGCCGTGAAACACTTTCCGACGCCCTGTTCACCTGTTCAACATCCCCCTCCCGGCCGTCACGCCGTCCAGTCGGCCGCAGTTTAACACCGCCGCCGCGCGGCAATAAGCGCGAGAGGAAAATCCGCCCGCAGCGCCCCTTGCCCTGCAGCCCGCGCATCCCTTTTTCAGCGTGCAGCGTCCCGGCGCTTCGGCGGACTTTCAAGCACCCGTTCGGTCGTGTATGAAGCAACCATGACGCTCATCACGACAACCGACGCCCTCCAGGCCTTCTGTCAGTCGCTGGCCGGGGCCGAGTACATCACGGTCGACACCGAGTTCCTGCGGGAAAAGACCTATTGGCCGCAATTGTGCCTCGTGCAGGTCGGCGGACCCGACGGCGCGGTCGCCATCGACCCGCTGGCCGAGGGCATCGACCTCGCGCCGCTGTTCGCGCTGATGAGCGACCCGTCGGTGCTGAAGGTGTTCCACGCCGCCCGCCAGGACGTGGAGATCTTCTGGCACCTGTCCGGCCAGATCCCGCATCCGCTGTTCGACACGCAGGTCGCGGCGATGGTCTGCGGCTTCGGCGAGAGCGTCGGCTACGAGACGCTGGTGACCAAGCTGGCCGGCGCCCGCATCGACAAGTCCAGCCGATTCACCGACTGGTCCCACCGCCCGCTGACCGAGCGGCAGCTCACCTACGCCCTGTCCGACGTGATCCATCTGCGCCCGGCCTATGAGAAGCTGAAGCGCCGCCTCGCCCGCTCCGGCCGGTCGCACTGGCTGGAGGAGGAGATGGCGATCCTCACCGATCCGGCGACCTATCAGGTCGACCCTGAAAGCTCGTACCTGCGGCTGAAGGTGCGGACCAACAAGCCGCGCTTCATGGCGATCCTCAAGGAACTGGCGGCGTGGCGCGAGCGCGAGGCACAGCGCCGCGACCAGCCGCGCTCCCGCGTGCTGCGCGACGAAGCCCTGCTTGAGATCGCCGCCCACGCTCCCACCACCGTCGACGACCTCGCCCGCACCCGCGGTCTGGGCCGCGGCTTCGCGGAGGGGCGGCAGGGGTCCGACGTGCTGGCCGCCGTGCAGGCGGGGTTGGACCTGCCCGACAGCGCCCTGCCCCGCGTCGAGCCGCGCGAGGAACCGCCGCCCGGACTGCAACCGATCGTCGAGCTTCTGCGCGTGCTGCTGAAGATGAAGTGCGACGAGAACAATGTCGCGGCGAAGCTGGTGGCCTCGTCTTCCGAGTTGGAGGCTCTGGCCGCCGACGACGCCGCGGACATTCCGGCGATGCACGGATGGCGGCGCGAGCTGTTCGGCAATGATGCCCTCGCCCTGAAGCACGGAAAGATCGGACTTGCGGTCATAGACCGTCGCGTCCGCATCGTTCCCGCCGGAGAACCGCGTCCGCCGGCCGCGCCGATCGACTCGGAAACTTGACCTTTTCGGATGGCGTGGCTTCGATGATTGCCGCGCCCCGAACGCGCCCTTGGGGCGCCTTCGGGGCTCTTTGCCGCGGTCCGGACCCACCCGCGTCCTGACTTTGGCCTTAAGGGCTTTTTAAAGAAAGTTACCGTTAAAATCCGTTCGGCTACGCAGGATTCGCCGGGTTCCCGGCGCCTGGGGGGCCGCGGTTCCGGCCGGGCGCAAGGCACCGGACCGGACATGAAGGCTGCCGAACAACGAGCGGCCGTTGATACGGGTGGTTGGCAGGCGTGACGCTTGTTGTGGGAGTGAGCATCGTATGAGCAGGTTTGGCGGCAGACCACCGGTTGGACGGGACCGTGTCCGGCTTTCCACAACGGAAAAGCAGGCCGCCGTCGCCGCCGCCAAGGACCAGAAGCCGGATTTCGACAACG
>NZ_DASPIS010000091.1:0-8388 GCF_035628975.1 Azospirillum sp.
ATGACCACCTCCTGCCGCCGAACACACCGCCTGCGAGGCGGAGGATCGGGCTGGGGCCGGGCTACGCTGTGTGAGAGCTTCGCCCGGCCCCAGCCCGATCCTTCATGGGCGCTTTTTCCACCACGCCCATGGACGTTACCAGTTGACAGTGCCCTCCGGCGCGCTTGGCCTCCATACTTTTCCAGGTGCCACTCACCCTTGCCGAACACCTTCCGGCACCGTCAACTTGTCGACCGCCGGGCAGAGTGAGGGCGCGGCCGGCGGCGGCGGTCTGCGGATTACGCCGCCAGTGGCGCGCCGGCGACTTCGGCCCAGACCTGGAACGCCTGGGCGCGGGCCTTCCGGTAGTCGGCGACGGAACGGTGGTCGCGGCGGAGATGGAACAGGTTGGCGGGACGAACGGCGCTGCCTATAGACTGCTGACCCGAAGGTTGTTGACGACGCTCACAGCCCTACAAGACGGGGCACCCGGCGCAACACCTCTGTTCAGCGTAAAGTAGCATCCCGCGCAGCACCGGTCAGGACGACCCCGTCACGAACAAGCTCTGAACAACGCCTGCGAAGTCTCGCATCAGCCGACCCGGCGGTCAAACGGCCTCTACGCGACGGTGCCGGCATCATGAAGACGGCCGATCTCCGCGGAAGGCAGCCCCAGCAGATCGGACAGCACCGCGTCGGTGTCCTGCCCCAGACCAGGGGCCGGGCGATGATCGGTGCGCTCACCCATGCCGGGAAAGCCGAGCGGCGATCCGGGAACCAGCAGAGACCCGACGCCGGGCTGGTCGATTTCACGGAAAAGCGGGTTGGCGGTGGAGCAGCGCGCATCCTCGGCGACGAGCTGGCCGAAATCACGGTAGGGTCCCCACAGCACGCCCGAGCCGGCGAACGCGCCCTCCACCTCCGCCAGCGTGCGCGCGGCGAACCAGGGGGTGAGCACGGCGGAGATTGCATCGCGGGCCTGGAAGCGTCCGCCTTCGTCATCCATGTCCACGCCCATCAATGGGCCGATCATCGCCAGCCTGTCGGCCAGCCCGGTCGCCTTGCCGAGCGCATTCCACTGGCGGTTGGAAATGGCGACGACCATCGCGCGCCGCCCATCGGCGGTGGGGAAGTCGCGGCCAAAGGCGCCGTACAGGTCGTTGCCCATCGGCGGACGCACGGTGCCATTCACCCGGACGTCGGCGAGGTAGCCGAGATTGCCGACGGTCGCCAGCATCACGTCGGCCAGCGCCACCGTCACCTCCTGCCCCCGGCCGGTGCGGCGCCGGTGCCGGTCGGCCGCCAGCAGCCCGGTGGCGAGATAGAGGCCGGCCGCCACGTCCCAGGCCGGCAGGACATGGTTCACCGGCTCCCCTCCCCTGCCGGTCGCCATCGGAAATCCACCGGCGCAGTTGACGGTGTAATCCACCGCGGCCGATCCATCCGGATTGCCGGTCAGCCGCAGCATGATCAGGTCGTCGCGCTTGGCGGAAAGCGCCTCATAGCCCATCCAGCCGCTGGCCGGCAGGTTGGTCAGCAGAAAGCCGGCATCCTCGCCCGACGCGGTGATGATGGCCTGGGCGATCTCCCGCCCCTCCGGCTTGTCGAGCGCCAGGGTGACCGACCGCTTCCCCTTGTTCAGCGCCGTCCAATAGAGGCTGGTGCCGTTGGGCGTCAGCGGCCAGCGGCGATAGTCGATGTTGCCGCCGATGGGGTCGATGCGGATCACCTCCGCGCCCAGCTGGGCCAGCGTCATGCCGCCCAGCGGAGCTGCGACGAAGGCCGAGACTTCTACGATGCGCAGATCGGAAAGTAGCGATGACATGGGGGACGGGTTCCGCTCGGGGTGGATGCAGAGGGCGGCGGGAGGCGGTCAGGCCGGGGCGCAGACACGCCCCGACCTTGCACGACCCATCCTCAGACGCACCGGCCGCCGTCGATCTCCAGCACCACGCCGGTGATGAAGGCCGCCTCGTCGGAGGCGAGATACAGCGCGGCGTTGGCGACGTCGGAGGGCTGGCCCAGGCGGCCGAGCGGAACGATGCCCAGCATGCGCGCCCGCTTTTCCGGGGTGTCGCCGCCCATGAAGGTGGCGAGCAGCGGCGTTTCGGTGGCGACCGGAGCCAGCGCGCAGACGCGGATGTTGTCGGGCGCCAGTTCCAGCGCCAGCGACTGGGTGATGTTGTGCACCGCGCCCTTGGTGGCGTTGTACCAGACTAGGCCCGGACGCGGACGCAACCCGGCGGTGGAGCCGAGATTGAGGATCACGCCGGACTTCTGCGCCCGCATCGTCGCCACCACCGCCTTGGAATAGAGGTAGATCGACTTGACGTTCAGGGCGAAGACGCGGTCGAACTCCTCTTCGGTCACGGTCTCGAACGGGCCGTTGGCGTGGGTGGAGCCGGCATTGTTCACCAGGATGTCGAGACGCCCGAATTTCTCGACCGTGGCGGCGATGGTCATCTCGACATCGGCGGTTTTGGTGACGTTGGCGGCGATGCCGATGGCGGCCTCGCCCAGCCGCTCCGCCACCGCACGGGCGGCGTCGCCGTTGATGTCCACGACCGCCACGCGGGCGCCCTCGCGCACGAAGGTCTCGGCCATCGCAAGACCCAGGCCCTGCGCCGCCCCGGTGATCAGGGCAACCTTGCCGTCCAGGCGCTTCGTCATTCTCGGTTCCTCCCCAGGGGATTATGTTGTGATGGGGGGAGGCTATCCGCGCCGGACGGGCCGTGCTATGGACCATCCGTCATAACTGCTATCAGCAGCCAAAGCATAACGGAGTGTAGGACGGTCCCAGGCGCCGTCAAAAGGCGCCTTCAAAGCGCGCTGTTCTCCCCTGCGCTGCCGGGAGCGACGACCTTGCCCTTCAACACGCCGTTGGCGACGCATTTGACGACTTCGACATGGATCAGCCGCAGCAGGGCGCGGGTCGCCTTCGATACCGGCTGATGCAACGGCGTCGCGGTGACCAGCATGGCGTGCATGTCCTTCGACGTGATTTCGCGCGCGATCAGCCGGCCTTGGCGCACCTCGCGGTGGACGGCGCCGAAGGGAAGGATGGTCGATCCCATTCCCTCCTCCACCAATTGTTTGATGGCGGTGACGGAGTCGATCTCCATATCGACCTGCAGATCGATGTCGGCCCGGCGCACCGCCGCATCGACCACCCGGCGCAGGCCGTTCTCCAGGCCGGGCAGCAGGAAATGCAGGTCGGCCAGCATCTCCACCCCGACAGGTCCGTCATTGCCGGCACCGGCATCCTTAGCCGACTGCACCAGGAGCAGATTCTCCACCAGCAGGGGCGACGACAGCATGCTGCGCCCGCGCCGGGCGTCGTAAAGGACGGCGAGGTCGAGGCGTCCACCCTCGACCCATTCCAGCAGCGTGCCGCTGAACACCTCGTGGATGCGCAGCGTGGCGTCGGGATAGTTCTCGTGGAACCGGCGGGCCAGCGGCGCCCCCAGCGTGGCGCAGATCGATGGGGGCAGCCCCAAGGTGACGGACCCGGTCAGCCGTTCCGACTGGTCTTGGATCTCCTCCTTGATCTCCGACAGTGCGCCCAGCAGATGACGGACCACGTCGTACAGCTTGCGCCCCTGCTGGGTCAGCGACACGCCGCGCCCATGACGGTAGAACAGGCTGGTGCGCAGCTCGTGCTCCAGCTTCTGGACCTGCCGGCTGAGCGCAGGCTGGGTGATGCCAAGCTTGACCGATGCCTTGGAAAAGCTTCCAAGCTCGGCCACCTGGACGAAGTAGCGCAGTTCCAGAAGTTCCATGAGCAGCGGGTCTCGTCGTTCGGCCTCCGCGTCGGATAGCGAATACGCCGATATGACACAAGCGGAGTCGCGGCAGGTCAGTCCTGCCCCGTCCCCCGCTGCGCCCTGCCGTCAATTGCGCCGGGTGAGCAGGCCGCGCACTACAACCTGGGCCTGGATTTCCGCCGCCCCTTCGAAGATATTCAGGATGCGGGCATCGCACAGCACACGGCTGATCGGATATTCGACGGCATAGCCGTTGCCCCCGTGGATCTGCACGGCGTTGTCGGCATTCGACCAGGCGACGCGCGCGGCCAGAAGCTTCGCCATGCCGGCTTCGATGTCGCAGCGGCGATCGCTGTCCTTCTCCCGCGCGGCGAAATAGGTCAATTGGCGGGCGATCATCGTTTCCACCGCCATCCAGGCCAGTTTGCCGGCGACGCGCGGGAAGGCGGAGAGCGGACGGCCGAACTGGACGCGCTCCTGGGCATAGCGCAGGCCGAGTTCCATGGCGTTCTGCGCCACGCCGACGGCGCGGGCGGCGGTCTGCACGCGGGCGGACTCGAAGGTCGCCATCAGCTGCTTGAAGCCCTGGCCCTCCACACCGCCCAACAGGTTTTCACTGGGAACGGCGAAGCCGTCGAAACCGATTTCGTATTCCTTCATGCCGCGATAGCCCAGCACCGGGATCTCGCCGCCGCTCATGCCCTCCGCCGGAAAGGGATCATCCTCGGTGCCGCGCGGCTTCTCGGCCAGCAGCATCGACAGGCCGCGATAGCCGGGGGCGTCCGGATCGGTGCGCACCAGCAGCGTCATCAGATCCGACCGGCTGCCATGGGTGATCCAGGTCTTCGCCCCGGTGACGCGATAGGTATCGCCGTCCAGCACCGCACGGGTCCGCAGGCTGCCGAGGTCGGAGCCGGTGTTGGGTTCGGTGAACACGGCGGTCGGCAGGATCTCGCCCGACGCGATGCGCGGCAGCCAGCGCGCCCGCTGTTCGGCGGTGCCGCCCATGCGGATCAGTTCGGCCGCGATCTCCGCACGGGTGCCGAGAGAACCGACGCCGATGTAGCCGCGCGACAGTTCCTCCGTCACCACGCACATGGCGAGCTTGCCCATGCCCAGCCCGCCGTCCTCCTCCGGCACGGTCAGGCCGAACACGCCCATCTCCGCCATCTGCTCGACGACGGCAAGTGGGATCAGCTCGTCCTTCAGATGCCAGTCGTGGGCATGCGGCTCCACCGCGTCGGCCACGAAGCGGCGGAACTGGTCGCGGACCATGTCCAGCGCCTCGTCCTCCAGGGCCGCGTCGCCGAAGCCGCCGCCATGCAGCGCATCGGTCAGCAGCTCGGCGATGCGCAGCCGCAGGCCGGAAGCGTTGCCGGCGGCGATCAGCCGGCGCACCGTCTCGGTGCGGAAGGCGTCCCGCTCCGCCTCGCCCAGCCCGAAATCAGACGGACGGACGATCTCGCCCTGGCTCATCGCCAGACCGCCGTCGAGCTGGGCCAGATACTCGCCGAATGCCGCCTGGAGCATGGCTTTTTCCAGCTCGCCCAGCCGGCCGGCGCGGTCCAGCCGTTCCGCCCAGCCCCGCATCTGGCGCAGCGCCTCGGCATAGGTGGCGACCCAGGCGAAGCCATGCGCCGCCACCTGATGGCGGTCGAGCAGTGCGGCGTCCACGCGCCCATCCGGCGCCACCAGCGCCGCTACGCCGCGCTCCGCCGCCTTGGCCAGCTGCGCCACCGCGTCGAGCGCCGAGGCCGTGGCCTGCAGCAAGTCGGGAAGCAGATGCGGATGGGCTTCGGACGGGCTGACGGTGCTCAAGGTGGAAGACATCGGCGCGTTTCCCCGGTGTTCGTTGTACGGTGTTTGCTATCAGGTCAAACTGTCGCTGAAGACGGGCGGCTCGTCACTCCGCTGCCGCTTTTCCGCGGGACGGCAGGGCGATGGCCACTCCGGCGAAGGCCTGCTCGACCAGCCGGCGCTGGTCGGCGTCGTGATCGCCGTGGAAGCTGCCGGCGGGCGAGGCCGCCTCGGCACGGGCCACGCAGGCGACGCGCGGCTCGGCGCAGCCGGCAGCCCCCCGCAATGCCTCCAGCCGGCGGTCGAGGTAGGTCCAGGCGCCCAGGTTTTCCGGCTCCTCCTGCACCCACAGGCAGCATGCGTCCGGCCAACGGCGGAACAGAGCCGACAGTTCGGCCTCGGGCAACGGATACAGCATCTCCAGCCGCACCACCGCCACATCCTCGACACCCAGGGCGGCGCGTTCCCGCTCCAGCTCATAAGCCAGCTTGCCGCTGCACAGCAGGATGCGACTGACGCGCTCGCTGGCGGTGACGACGACCGGCTGGAACCCGGTGCCGGGCGCGAAGTCGGCCAGCGCCGATACCGCCGCCGGCAGGCGCAGCAGCGTCTTCGGGCTCAGCACCACCAGCGGCTTGCGGTCGCGCCGCAGCATCTGCCGGCGCAGCAGGTGGAAGTAATTCGCCGGGGTGGACGGATGCGCGATGCGGATGTTGCCGCGTGCCGCCATCTGAAGGAAGCGCTCCGGCCGGGCGGAGGAATGCTCCGGACCCTGCCCTTCCAGACCGTGCGGCAGCAGGATGACCAGGCCGGAGGGTTGGCGCCACTTGTCTTCCGCGCTCACGATGAACTGGTCGATCATGATCTGGGCGCCGTTGGCGAAATCGCCGAACTGCGCCTCCCAGATCACCAGCGCGTCGGGCCGTTCCAGGCTGTAGCCGTATTCGAAGCCGAGCACGGCATATTCCGACAGCGGGCTGTTGACCACGTCGAAGCGGCCCTGGGCAACGCTCAGATGGTTCAGGCTGACATGGCGCTTCCCGGTGACGGCATCCGTCAAAGCGAAATGCCGGTGGGAGAAGGCGCCGCGCACCACGTCCTGGCCGGTCAACCGCACCGGCACCCCGTCGGCCAGCAACGTGGCGAAGGCCAGCGCCTCGCCGGTCGCCCAGTCAAGCGGCTCCTCGGCGCGGCGGCGGATGACGCGCTCCACCTTGCGGTCGACGGTCAGGCCATCCGGAATGGCGGCCAGCGCCGCCAGCAGAGCCTTCAGCCGGTCGGGGCCGATGCCGGTGTCCGGTTCGACGGCGGCCGATCCACCAGAGGCAGACCCGCCGGAACCGAACGGCGCCCAGCGTCCGCCGGGGAAGCCGTCATGGTTCGGCCGGTGATCGGCGGCGGCGGCCAACGCCTCCTGGAAGCGGGCCTTGTGCCCGGCGGCAAGAGCGTCGACCGCGCCCTCCCCGACCACCCCGTCGGCGGCCAGACGCCCGGCATAGAGCGCGCGGACGGGCGGGTGGGCGTCGATCGCCGCGTAATCCAGCGGCTGGGTGAAGCGCGGCTCGTCGATCTCGTTGTGACCGTTGCGGCGGTAGCCGACGAGGTCGATCACCGCATCTCGCCCGTGCGCCTGCCGGAAGGCGACCGCGAGGTCGGCGGCCCGCAGCGCCGCGTCCGGATCGTCGGCGTTGACGTGCAGGATGGGGCTGTCCACCGCCTTCCACAGCCCGGTGCAATGGAGGGAGGTCCGCGCCTCGTCGCGTTCGGTGGTGAAGCCGATCTGGTTGTTGACGATGACATGGATGGTGCCGGCAACGGTGAAGCCGGCGACGCCGGACAGTTGCAGCGCCTCGGTCACGCTGCCCTGGCCGATCACGCTGGCGTCGGTGTGCAGCAGCACGCACAGCACCCGGCGCGCCTCGCCGCCCTGCTCCCGGAGCAGATCCTGGCGCGCCCGCGCACGGCCCAGAGTGACCGGATTGATCGCTTCCAGATGCGACGGGTTGGGGGACAGGGTCAGCGCCAGCGTCCCTTCGCCGAAGGACAGGCTGCTTTCCACCCCCATGTGATAGGGGACGTCGGCAGGAACCGGCGGGTCGGCCTGGAAGGGATGCATGCCCTTGATGCCGGCGAACAGCTCGACCAGGGGTTTGCCCAGCACATTGGCCATCAGGCTGAGCCGTCCGCGATGCATGGTCCCGACCTGCACCTCGGTGACGCCCGCAGCCGCGGCCACAGCCAGGATGCGGTCCAGCAGCGGAATCAGCGTCTCCATCCCCTCCGCGCCGAACCGCTTCTTCGTCGGGTAGCGGGTGCCCAGCAGCCTTTCGAACTCCTCCGCCGCGCTCAGCAGCGACAACGCCCGGCGACGGGCCTCCGCCGGCAGGGCGGCAGCGGCCCCCTCATAGGCGTCGCGCAGCCAGGACCGCAGGGCCGGATCGTCGATATGGGCGGTTTCCAGCGTCAGCGTGCCCTGATAGAGCCGGCGCAGCCGCATGGTCTCCGCATCCCCGGACGCCGGCCCGGCGGGAGGCGCGGCGCGGCCCAGCGGATCGAGGGCGGCGGCGGCATGGCCGCGCTGGCGGATTTCCTCGTGCTGAAGCGACGGCCGATCGGTCGCCGGCCCGCCGGATGCCGACAAGTCCGGAGCGACCGCGCCCAGCTCGTCCAGGATCTGGAAGACGGCGCGCCAGCTCACGTCCACCGACGCGGGATCGTCGCGGAAGCGCTCCTGCAGCGCTTCGAGATAGGCGGCCCCGGCGGCGTTGAGCGGAGAGGACGGCCTAGACATGGCGCTTACCGTTCATGCGGTTGAACATCCGTCGTTTGAGGCGGTTGGGAACAGTTC
>NZ_DASPIS010000092.1:0-10949 GCF_035628975.1 Azospirillum sp.
CGCCTTGTCGATCTGGTCGTAAGCGGTGAAGGTGGCGCCGCCGGACTCCGCCAGCACCTTCGTGATCGCCGCCGTCAGCGACGTCTTGCCGTGGTCGACGTGGCCGATCGTGCCAACGTTGCAGTGCGGCTTGTTCCGCTCAAACTTTGCCTTCGCCATCGCTTTGGTCTTTCGTTCCCGACGTTCCGGACGCACACAATGGCCCGGCCGAGATCGGTTTTCCGTGGCGCACGCGGGATTGGAGCGGGTGAGGGGAATCGAACCCCCGTCGTAAGCTTGGAAGGCTTCTGCTCTACCATTGAGCTACACCCGCAAGCATCCCGCCGGCGCGACCGTCCGGGGCAAACGCGATCACGGACAAGCCGTGGAAAGTAGTGGTGGAAGGGGCTGGATTCGAACCAGCGTACGCGTACGCGGGCAGATTTACAGTCTGCTGCCTTTAACCACTCGGCCACCCTTCCAATCCGCAGCCTGGCAGTGCCCGCCGCGGAGTTCGGCAATATGCGAATTTTTCAGACCTTGTCAACACGGGTTAAGCGGTTCACACCAGAAAAAATTCGGCCGCTGTTTCCGGCGGCCCCCTCCCCTCCTTCGTGGGTACCATGACGCGCTCAAAACATCCGGGTTCCGGCCGCCGATCCGACAAGCATTCCGTCCACGCCGCGGGTACCCCGCGGGCGACCGCTCCGCGGCAGGAGCAGGCGGACGAGGGTGCGCGCAGCCGTCGCGGCGGGTCGAAAGGCAACCGCCCGCCGTCCGCGCGCGGGGTCCTTCTCTATGGCTTGCATCCGGTCGCCGCGGCTTGGACCAACCCCGAGCGGCGCATTCACCGGCTGCTGGCCACCGAATCCGGCCGGGCGGCGCTGGAGCCCGCCTTCGCCGCCGCGCGCGCCCAGGGGCTGCAGCGGCCCGAGGCGTCGATCGTCGACCGGACGGAACTGGACCGCATGCTGCCGGCCGGCGCCGTTCACCAGGGGATGGTGATCGACACCTCCCCCCTGCCGGAGCTTGGGATCGAGGATCTCTGCAACGAATTGGCGGATGAGCCTTCGGCGGTGATCGTCGCGCTCGATCAGGTGACCGACCCGCACAATGTCGGCGCCATCCTGCGCTCCGCCGCCGCCTTCGGAGCCCGCGCGGTGGTGGTGACCGAACGGCACGCGCCGGAGACCACCGGCGTGCTGGCGAAGAGCGCGTCGGGCGCCCTGGAGGCGGTGCCGCTGGTCCGCGTCACCAACCTGGCCCGCGCATTGACCGATCTGCAGCAGAACGGCTTCTGGGCGGTGGGGCTCGCCGAATCGGGTGAGTCGACGCTGGCGAAGTTGAATTTGACCGGCAAGACGGTGCTGGTGATGGGGGCGGAGGGCAGCGGCCTGCGTCGCCTGACAATGGATCGCTGCGACACCATCGCCCGGCTGCCCACCGGCGGTCCGGTCGGCAGCCTGAACGTATCCAACGCCGCCGCCGTCGCCCTCTACGAGGTGGCCCGCCTGCGCGAGTGAGCGTCATCGCGCGCGAACACGGGCAAGTGCTTGTTTACGCGGAAAAGGGACGCTAAGGTGTGCGTCCCGCAAGCGTCGGGTGCGCCGGATTAGCTCAGCTGGTAGAGCAGCTGATTTGTAATCAGAAGGTCACGGGTTCGATTCCTGTATCCGGCACCACCGCGCGGGCTCTTTCACCCATCCCCTCCCCGCAATGACGATGCCTCCCCGCAGCGACGACGCCATCGGAGGCCGAGCGGAGCGGCGGCCGCTGCAGGGGTTGCGATAGCGAACAGGACGCCAGCCCGCGTCCGTCATCGGGAACTCCCCTGAAATCGGCCGCAGGGTCGCAGATCGTCGCACCGGGGAACCCTCGGCAGGCGGCGGCGGTTGGAGGAGGCGACAGAACGCCCCTCACAGCTTGTGCGAAAGGCCGACCATGACCAAGCCCCAGCGTCCCGAGTCGGGCCGTGACACGCCCACCACGCCCAGCGCGGAGGCCAACCGGATGCGCGCGGACATCGACCGCGGGTTGACCGGCGACAAGGTCCCGGCCACCGACCCCGCCGCCGCACCGCTCGGCACCGACGACGAGGCCGCCGGCACCACCCCGCCGCACGGCATCTCGCGCGATCCGGTGGTTCCCCCGAACCAACGCATGCCGTCGGGACAGAAGAAGGGCGGCGATACGCTGGACACCTGATCGCCACCGCCGGCTATCGCCGGACAGCAGAAAGCCCGGCCGGGACATCCTCCCGGCCGGGCTTTCCGTTGGTCGCCCTGGCGATGCCTGGGTTCGAATTTCCCAGGCTGAAATCCTGGGCTCAGAAATAGCGCTCCGGCACGCGGACCACGTCGTCCGGCATCACCGAGGTGGTGATCGGCGCCCGGCGGATTTCCTTCTTGGGATCGGCGCCGCGGGTGATCAGGACGTAATCCTCCTTGGCGCGATAGGTGTAGCCGCCGGCCATCGCCACCGCCGACAGGGCGGTCATGCCGTTGACATACTGGTATTGGCCGGGATTGCGCACTTCGCCCAGGATGAAGAAGGGGCGGTGGTTCAGCACCTCGACGCTGACCTTCGGGTCCTTCACGTAGCCGGCGGACAGACGGGTGGAGATTTCCTTCTCCAGATCGCGGGTGCTGCGGTCCTTGGCCGAGACCTCGCCGATCAGCGGCATGGCGACCTTGCCGGTGCCGTCGACGCGGAACTCGCCGGAAAGTTGCTCCTCGCCGAAGACGATGACGCGCAGCGCGTCGCCTGCACCCAGACGGTATTCGCTGATCTGGCCGACACTGGCGGTTTCCAACGGCGCGTCGTTGCCGGCGCAGCCGACCATGGCGACGGCAAGCGCAGTCAATCCGATCCCCTGGCCCAGCGCACGGATCACATGACGTCGATTCATCCCTAAACCCTTTCCCTGGCTGGTGGGTGCCTGCCGCAGCGCCCGGTCCGGCACGATGGTACAGTTCCGAGAACCCGTCCCATTCGCCGGTCGCCTTGCGGTGGCGCCCCTTGGTCACGCACCTGAATTCGGGTGGAGACTAGCAACTCGCAAGCGCTTGGGAAAAAGTGGAGAGGAATTACCGCGTTCGGATCTCTCCAGTACATCGCCCACGATAACAAAAACAGGCATAAGAAAAGGGCGCCCGTCATAGGACGGACGCCCTGTACTGTTCAGCGGAACCTTTAGGCCCTTCGGCCGGACTTCGCCGGTCGGCGGGCCTAGAACCGCTGGATTACATCTGCGCGCCGAGACGCAGGTAGATCAGGTTGTCGCTGTATTCGGCGGCGCTCACGTTGGAGCTGCGCTTTTCATAGGTGTAGCCGCCGGTCATGAACAGGTAGCGGTTCATCTGGTAGGTGCCGCCGACGCCGGCCGTATAGACCTTGTCGTTGCGGTCGTTGCCGTTGAAATCGTCCTGGCGGTACTGCAGGCGGCCGTTCAGCACCAGGGTGCGCAGCAGTTCGTGGTCCACGCCCAGGGCGAGGACGGTGCGGGTGTAGCTGGACGCGGTGCCGAAGCCCGGGCTGGCCGTGGTCTCGCGCACCTGGCGGCTGGCGGTGGCGCTGACGGCAGTCAGCTGCGTGACCGCCCAGTTCAGGCGCCCGCCGAAGGACAGGCCGCTGAAGTCCTCCAGACGCGAATCCTTGTAGTTGCGGACCATGTAGCCGGCGAAAACCTCGCCGGTGATCAGGCCGGTCAGCTCGGTGGCGAGACCGCCGACCACCTCGTAGCCGTCCGAGTCGCGGTCGAGGCCGAAAGCGTCGCGGTCGTTCTTGTGACGGGTCCAGGAATAGGTGCCCTGGACGAAGGCCTCGTAGCCCTCGATGAACTCGTAGCCGACGCGGCCGACCGTGCCGTATTCCCAGCGGTCGCGGTCTTCCTGGCGCGCAATGCCGCCGCCGATCACGCCGACGTCGTCATACTCGCTGTACTGGGCGGAGCCGGACAGGCGGGCGCGCAGGCGGTTGAAGCGCTGGGTGTAGCCGGCCTCGCCGCCGCTGGTGCGGTAGACCACCGGCTCCGTATAGCCCGACAGGCTGTTGATGTCGCCGCGGCCTTCGTGGTTGCGGCGATGGAACAGCTGGCCGTCCAGCGCACCGCCCTTGTTCACGTCGAACCGACCGGCCGCCTGCAGGGCATAGTCGGTATAGTTCTCGCTGGAATTTTCGCGGTAGCGGCCGGCATCGGCGGAGGCCGAGAAGTTCAGCGCGTGGGCGGCGAAGTCGGACTTGATGTCGATCCGCGGACGGACGGTCCAGATGATGTCGTCCTGGTGGTTGTCGCGGGTGGCGTAGACGTTGGTGTCGTAGGTGGCGCCCGCTTCCACCCGCGGCAGGAACAGGAAGGAGCCCGCGCGCAGGCCGAGCTGCTCGACCTCCGGCCGGCGACGCTCCAGCACGGTTTCGCCACGCTGCAGGTCATCCTGGGCGGCGGCGGGAAGCGACGTCAGCCCGGTCGACGCGAGAGCGAGGGCGAGAAGGGAAAGGGTGCTGGTCTTCATGGAGTCACCGCGCTTGGCTGGGTTCGGTCGGCTCACTGGGCCGGGATTCCGGCTCCTTCGTGGGAGTGCCCGGCCGCCGTCCCTTGTCGGGACCGGATGCGGACACATCCTCGGCAAAGACACAACAAGGCGTGCTTGCCATGCAACAGTGAAGCCCGCGCCACACCGCTTTTGCATCGTCCTGTGGTGTGGCCGCAACAAAAGCTCGCAGTAGGCAGAGAACAGCCTCGGCAGTGACCCGCTTGATTCCGCCGCGTTTTTCAAATGGTCCTAAGATGAAGGTCATAGCCGGCGACGGCTGGACTGGTCATACCGGGGAGCACCTGTTTGGAACCGGCCGGCCGGCATCGGGTTGTTCATGGCGAATCCTGATCAGGAAAGGTGCCTCATGACACGCCGACTCGACACTCCGCCCCCGCCGCGCCCGACCAAGCGCCCGCCCGACGCCACCACCCCGCCCTACACGCCGGGCGGCGTGACGCCCCCGACGGGCGAGGGCGCGGAAAGCCCCGACGAGAAGACCGCTCCGCCCGACAGCTATCCGCCCAAGCGGAACCCCTGAGAAAGAGAAGCCTCGGAAAAGTCGAGCGCCTGACAAGGATAGGCCGCGGGCACGGGCAGCCTCGGCAAACGATCTGTTCCGGCATCGCAACCGCCGGAACTTGCGGCGTCATCGACGCATGGCTTCCTTTCGGACTCTTGGGCCTTCTTTTGTTGCTCGCATCATGACAGATGCATCGCTGTGGCTCTATGACGCATCCGCGAAGGTTGCTCTGCGGTCATTGTCTTCCCTACGCTTTCCATGAGGAACGCATAATGGACGCATCGGATGGCGACAGGCGGCAAACGCCGCGCCATCCCTGCCCACGCAGCCGGGAGCGGCGGTCCGTGCCCGCCCCAGCCTTCGCCCCGGACCGAAGGCGGGCGCGAACCACGGGCCCGTTGCCATGGACGACTTCGGACGACTGCCTCCCGACGACTACCAGTTGGCCGGCCAGGTTCACCACCGCCTCCGGCGTGCGCACCAACGCGCCTCGGCCATCTTCATCGATCTGATCGGCGATTCGCTGCTGACGCCCACCCAATGGGCGGCGCTGGCCACCCTGTATGCCGAGGGTGCGCTGTCGCAGAACCAGCTCGGCCGGCTGACCTACATGGATCCGGCGACCACCCAGGGCGTGATCCTGCGGCTGGTGGAGCGCAACCTGGTCGAACGCCACCCCGACCCGCAGGACCGCCGCCGCACCAGCGTCAGCCTGACGCGGATCGGGCAGGCGTTGGTCATCGACCTGATGGCGAATGCCGCCGCCGCCCACGAACGCACGCTGGAACCTCTGTCCGAGGAGGAAAGGGTGCAGTTCATGGCGCTGCTGGTCCGGCTGATGTAAGGCGGACGGTGTCCGCCGGACTGCGAATCGGGCGTGGACGCGGGAAAACACCCGATCAGTCGGTGACTTTTGCGCGGGGTTTGCTATGAACGCGGTGTGTTGCGTCGCACCGCGACCCGGACACGCCGCTGGTCTCTCACGAACCGGGGTCCCCGCAGGATGAAGCACCGCCGCCCGACCGCCTCGCCGCTGGCGAAGCCCCTTCTCCCGGCCGCTCTGTTCGCCGCCGTGTCCTTCGCAACCATCGCCTCCACGCTGGCCGGCATCGGCCTGACGGCCGCTCCCGCGGCGGCGCAGTCGGCGAAAGCGCCGGTGACGTTCTCCGGCGCGCCGGTGCGGGTGGGTGAGATCAACAGCTATACCGGCCTGCCCGCCTTCACCATCCCCTATCGCCAGGGCTGGCAGCTGGCGCTGGAGGAGATCAACGCCCAGGGTGGCGTGATCGGCTGCTGCGAATTGCAGGTCGTCTCCCGCGACGACGCCGGCAAGCCCGACGACGCGGTCCGCGTTGCGCAGGAGCTGGTGACGAACGAGGCGGTGGACGTGCTGGCCGGCACCTATTTCTCCCACATCGGGCTGGCCGTCGCCGATTTCGCCGCCCGCAACAAGATGCCCTTCGTCGCGGCGGAACCGCTGACCGACGCCATCACCTGGTCGAAGGGCAACCGCTACACCTTCCGCCTGCGCCCCAGCACCTACATGCAGGCGGCGATGCTGGTGGAGGAGGCCGCGAAGCTGCCGGCCAAGCGCTGGGCCACCGTCGCCCCCAACTACGAATACGGCCAGTCGGCGGTGGCGTGGTTCAAGCAGCTGCTGAAGGAGAAGCGCCCGGACGTGGAGTTCGTGGCGGAGCAGTGGCCGGCCCAGGGCAAGCTGGAGGCCGGCCCGACCGTGCAGGCGCTGGCCGCCGCCAACCCGGAGGCGATCTTCAACGTCACCTTCGGCGCCGATCTCGCCAAGCTGGTGCGCGAGGGCGAGGGCCGCGGCCTGTTCCGCAACCGCAAGGTCGTCAGCCTGCTGACCGGCGAGCCGGAATATCTGGAGCCGATGAAGGACGAGGCGCCGGAAGGCTGGATCGTCACCGGCTATCCCTGGGACCAGATCGACACCCCCGTCCACAAGGCCTTCGTCGCCGCCTACACCGCGCGGTTCAAGGAATCGCCCAAGCAGGGCTCGGTCGTCGGCTACACCACCATGAAGGCGATCGCCGCCGCGGTCACCAAGGCCAAGTCCGCCAACGCGGAACCGATCGTCGATGCGCTGGCCGGCCTGACCATCGACAGCCCCTTCGGCCCAGTGACCTTCCGCGCGTCCGACCATCAGGCGACCATGGGCGCCTATGTCGGCACCACCACGGTGAAGGACGGCCGCGGCACCATGAAGGACTGGCGCTACGCCGACGGCGCCAACTACCTGCCGCCGGACGACGTGGTGCGCAAGATGCGGCCGGCGGAGTAAGGCTGCTGGCTTCGAGTGTCCCCTCCTTCTTCGATTGCCCCCTCCCTAACCCTCCCCCACCTTCGGTGGGAGAGGGAACTGCCGCCGCTCTGCAACTGACTCCCTCTCCCTCGAAGAGGGGGAGGGTTGGGGAGGGGGCAGGAGTCCGCACCGAAACGACGAATCCATGTCCTTCCTCCTCGTCCAGGCCCTCAGTGGGCTCGCGACCGCGGCGACGCTGTTCCTGGTGTCGTCGGGGCTGACCATCGTGTTCGGCGTGACGCGGATCGTGAATTTCGCGCACGGCTCCTTCTACATGGTCGGCGCCTATGCCGGCTGGTCGCTGATCGAGCGGTTCGGCGGCACGCCGGCCGGCTTCTGGGGCTCGGTCGCCGCCGCGGCGCTGATGATGGGCGTGCTGGGCGCAGCGATGGAGATCGGGCTGCTGCGCCGGCTCTACCGCTCGCCGGAGCTTTTCCAACTGCTGGGCACCTTCGGCGTCGTTCTGGTGGTGCAGGATCTGACCGCCTGGGCCTGGGGGCCGGAAGATCTGCTGGGCCGCCGCGCGCCGGGGCTGAGGGGCTCCGTCGACATCCTGAGCCAGCCCTTCCCGCTCTACGACCTCGTGCTGATCGGCCTCGGGCCGCTGGTGCTGGGGCTGTTGTGGCTGCTGTTCAACCGCACCCGCTGGGGCACGCTGGTCCGCGCGGCGACACAGGACCGCGAGATGACCAGTGCCCTGGGCGTCGATCCGGCGCGGCTGTTCACCGGCGTGCTGTTCCTCGGCTGTGCGCTGGCCGGGCTGGGCGGCGCGCTGCAGGTCCCGCGCGAGGCGGTGACCCTGCATATGGACATGGCGATCGTGGTGGAGGCCTTCGTCGTCGTCGTGGTCGGCGGCATGGGCAGCCTGACCGGCGCCTTCATCGCCTCTCTGCTGATCGGGCAGCTGCAGGCCTTCGGCATCCTGGTCTTCCCGCAGATCACGCTGGTGCTGGTCTTCCTGTTCATGGCGGTGGTGCTGGTGCTGCGCCCCCACGGCCTGCTCGGCCGGGCGGAGGAAACGCCGCCGACCGCACCCGCCGCCGTCACCGTTCCGCTGTCGGCCGGTCGCCATGCCGGCGTTTGGGCATTGACCCTGCTGGCGGTCATGGCCGCGGCACCGCTGGTCGCCGGCGATTACGCGCTGATCCTGCTGACCGAGGTGGTGATCCTCGCCCTGTTCGCCGCCAGCCTGCATCTGCTGATCGGGCTGGGCGGACTGGTATCCTTCGGCCATGCGGCATGGTTCGGGCTGGGCGCCTATGGATCGGCCCTGCTGGTCAAGTATCTGGGCGCGCCGATGCCGCTGGCGCTGGCCGGCGCGCCGGTGCTGGCCGGGCTGGGGGCACTGGTGGCGGGCTGGTTCTGCGTCCGGCGGTCGGGGCTGTATTTCGCCATGCTGACGCTGGCCTTCGCCCAGATCGTCTGGTCGATCGCCTTCCAATGGTATGCGGTGACCGGCGGCGACAACGGCATCCTCGGCGTCTGGCCGTCGGCCTGGGCGGCGGGCAAGGCGGCCTATTACTGGCTGACTCTGGCATTATGCGGCGGGGCGCTGTGGCTGCTGCGCCGGGCGGCCTTCGCCCCCTTCGGCTATGCGCTGCGGGCCGGGCGCGACTCGGGCCTGCGCGCCGAATCGGTGGGCATCGACGTGCGCCGCTTCCAATGGATGGCCTTCGTTCTGGCCGGCACGGCGGCAGGTCTGGCCGGCGGGCTCTATGCCTTCGCCAAGGGCAGCGTCTTTCCCACCCTGCTGGCGGTGCCGCAATCGGTCGACGCGCTGGTGATGGTGCTGATGGGCGGAATCCAGACCGTCGCCGGGCCGCTGGCCGGCGCGGTGGCGTTCCACCTGCTGGAGGCCCAGGTGATGAGCATGACCGACTGGTGGCGGCTGGCGCTGGGCCTGATCATCGTCGCGCTGGTACTGGTCTTCCCCAAGGGGATCGTCGGCTTCCTGTCCGGCCTGCGTTCGAAATTTGGGCGGAGGCGGGCATGAGCGAGCTGGTGGTGCGCGACCTGCAGCGCTCCTTCGGCGGGGTGCAGGCGGTGGGCGGCGTGTCCTTCACCCTGCGCTCCGGCGACCTGCTGGCGCTGATCGGCCCGAACGGGGCCGGCAAGAGCACGTGCTTCAACCTGCTGAACGGCCAGCTGCGGCCCGACTCGGGCTCGGTCAAGCTGGACGGGGCGGAATTGGTCGGGTTGCCGCCGCGGCGCATCTGGGCGCTGGGCGTCGGGCGGACCTTCCAGATCACCGCAACCTTCGCCTCGATGACGGTGGCGGAGAATGTGCAGATGGTGCTGCTGTCGCGCGCCCGCCGGCTGTTCGGCCTGTGGCGTCCGGCCGCCGCCCAGTTCCGCGGGCCGGCGCTGGCCCTGCTGGACCGCGTCGGCATGACATCGCAAGCAGACCGCCCGTGCGGCGTGCTGGCCTATGGCGACGTGAAGCGGGTCGAGTTGGCGATGGCGCTGGCAAGCGAACCGACCGTCCTGCTGATGGACGAACCGACCGCCGGCATGGCGCCTGCCGAACGCCTCGCCCTGATGGCGCTGACGGCGGAACTGGTGCGCGAGCGCGGCCTCGCCGTTCTGTTCACCGAACATGACATGGACGCCGTCTTCGGCCACGCCACCCGCGTGCTGGTGCTCGACCGCGGCCGGCTGATCGCGGAAGGCTCGCCGGATCAGGTGCGCGCCGACCCGCGGGTTCAATCCGTCTATCTGGGAGGCGAGGCGTGAGCGAAACCCTGCTGACGGTGGACGGCCTCCAGGCCTGGTACGGCCGCGCCCATATCCTCGACTGCATCGCCCTGACGGTCGGCCGTGGCGAGGTGGTGGCGCTGATGGGCCGCAACGGCGCCGGAAAGACCACCACGCTGAAGGCGATCATGGGGCTGGTGGAGCGGCGCGCCGCGAGCCTGCGATTCGACGGACGCGACCTGTCCGCCCTGCCCGCCCACCGCATCGCCCGTCTCGGCGTCGGCTATGTGCCGGAGGACCGCCGCATCTTCGCCGACCTGACGGTGGAGGAAAACCTGGAGGTCGGCCGCCAGCCGCCCCGGCCCGGCGCTCCCGCCTGGACGCCGGAGAAGCTGTTCGCCTTGTTCCCCAACCTCGCGGAGATGCGCGGCCGCCGCGGCACCCGGATGAGCGGCGGCGAACAGCAGATGCTGACGCTCGCCCGCACGCTGATGGGCAACCCGTCGCTGCTTCTGCTCGACGAACCTTCGGAGGGGTTGGCGCCGCTGATCGTGAAACAGATGGCCGAGGCGGTGCGGCGCCTGAAGGCGGAGGGGCTGTCGGTCCTGCTGTCCGAACAGAGCCTGTCCTTCGCCTCCGCCGTCGCCGACCGCGCCTGCGTCATCGAAACCGGCCGCCTGCGCTGGACCGGCACGATGGCGGAGTTGATGGCGGACAATGGGGTGAGGACGGCCTATCTGGCGGTGTGACCTAATTCCCCCTCTCCCCCCCGGGGAGAGGGTCGGGGTGAGCGACTGTCTGGCCTGTCAAGCTTCCACAGCGAGTCCGGCCCGAACTTCGCGGGCTTTGGCATTGAGCCTGACGAGGAGCTTTCTGGCGAGAGCGACGCGGATTGCCT
>NZ_DASPIS010000093.1:0-101915 GCF_035628975.1 Azospirillum sp.
TCGCCGAGAACCTCGACCCGTTGCAAGTCTCGTTCGCTCATCGTGATCCAGCCCATCGCCAGCCTCCCAGCCGTCGAAAACGGGATGGAAGACTGACACTTCTATGTTGCGCTGGACTGACATTTTAGCTTTGCGCCTACATAGAAAAGGCGCATAAGGGAAATTATGGAAAAAGCTGTTCTCTGCCCCTGGCTCAGATGTTCTGGCCGCCCGAGACCTCGATGCGCTGGGCAGTGACCCAGCGGTTGTCGGGACCGAGCAGGCTCGCCACGGCCGGGCCGATGTCGTCCGGCACACCGACGCGGCCAAGCGCCGTCATGGTGGCGAAGGCCTCGTTGTAGGCCGGAGTGTCGCGCACCGCGCCGCCGAGGAAGTCGGTCTCGATGGCTCCGGGCGCGATCGCATTTGCGGTGATGCCGCGGGCGCCGAGTTCCTTCGCCAGATAGTGGGTGAGGATTTCCACTGCACCCTTGGCCGCCGAATAGGCCGAGAATCCGGGAAAGGACACACGGGTCAGGCCCGAGGAGAAATTCACGATCCGGCCGCCGTCAGCCAGCAGCGGCAACAAGGCCTGGGTCAGGAAGAAGACGCCCTTCACATGGACGTTGAAGATCAGGTCGAACTGCGCTTCGGTCGTTTCGGCGAAACCGGCCATTTCCCCGTGGCCGGCGTTGTTGACCAGATGGTCGAAGCGGTCGCGGTCCCAGGTTCCAAGGGTAGAGCGGACACGCTCTACGAAGGCGGGGAAGCCGGAAATATCGGCGGTGTCGAGTTGCAGCGCGGCTGCCCGACGGCCAAGCGCCTGGATTTCGGACACGACGGCCTGTGCCTCCGCAGCCTGGCTGCGGTAGGTGAGGATCACATGCCCAGGCGGCAAAGAGTTCGTGTCTGCAGCGCCTTGATAACGGCCGGCTTTCCGCGTGAGAACGACTTCGTATATGTAGCGTCCATACCTCAGAGGCATGGCATCCGATGGAACTCCGTCATCTCCGGTACTTCGTCGCCGTGGCCGAGGAGGGCAGCCTCACGGTCGCCGCCGAACGGCGCCTGCACACCGCGCAGCCGTCGCTGAGCCGCCAGTTGCGCGATCTTGAGTTGGAGGTCGGTGCCCAGCTTTTCCTGCGGAGTTCCCGCGGCGTCGAACTCACGCCGGCCGGTCGCGCCTTCCTGGAGCACGCCCGGCTGTCGTTGCAGGCGGCGGCCGATGCCGTTGCCGCGGTACGGCGGGCCGTCCGGCAGCCCAAGCCCAGCTTCTCGGTCGGCTTTCTGACCGGCCAGGAGGTGGAGTGGCTGTCGCACGTCACCCAGATGCTCCGCGGCCACCTGAAGGATATCGATTTCCGGGTGTCGAGCGACTTCTCGCCCGATATCGGCGAAGCCATCCAGCGGGGGGAGATCGATCTCGGCTTCTGCCGGCTCGAACCGCAGCCGGATGTGTCCTACAAGGTCATCGCGCACGAGGCGATTGTGGTCATCCTGCCGAGGGATCATCCGCTGGCCGCCTGCTCCGCGATCGACGTGCGCGACATCGATCCGGCGTCTTTCATCGGCTACACCGACACACCGCATGTGCTGCGCGGCATCGTGGAACGCTATCTGCGGGACCGCGGCGTCGTGGTGTCGCCGGCCCATAAGCTTGACGGCATTGCCACGGGAATCTCGCTCGTGGCATCTACCGGCGGCATCACGCTGCTGCCCGCCTATGTCGAGACCCTGCTGCCGCGGTCGCTGGTGAGCCGGCCGCTCGCGGGCAACGCGCCGGTGATCGAGATCGCTGCGGGGTATCGGGCGGACAACCCCTCCCCCATCCTGCGGATCTTCCTGGAGAACATCGACCAGCTCATCGCCATCAAGGCGACCGGCACCGATCGCCTGAGCCGGGAAGCAAGGGAGCTTTGAACAATGAAATGCCCCGGGATCATGCAACGCCGCATGATCCCGGGGCTTGAGAGCCGTCACGCCTGAACCTTGGTGACGGGGCCGGGTTACCGCTCCGGCCGGGTGAAGAGCCGGAGGATCAGTGCGCCGATGGACGCGATGGTCGCCACCGCGATGACGCCGTTCCAGCCCCAGTATGCCAGCGCTTGGCTGCCCAGCGTCGCGCCGGCCGCCATGCCGATGAACATGCCCACCATCAGCACCGCGTTCAGGCGGCTGCGGGCGGCCGGGTCGATGCCGTAGACGATGGTCTGATGGGCTATCAGCGACGCCTGGACGCCAAGGTCGAAGCCGACGGCGCTCGCAACCAGCAGCCACAGGCGGCCACCCTCCGGGACCAGCGGCGACAGGAACATGGCGGCAAAGGACAGCGCGGCCAGACCGGCACCCAGCCGGGTCATCAGTTCCGGCCCGCGGCTATCGGCGATCCGACCGGCGACCGGCGCCACCAGCGCTCCCGCCGCACCGGCCAGACCGAAGGCGCCCGCCGCGGCGGCGCCCAGATGGAACGGCGCACCATGCAGCATGACCGCCAGCGTCGACCAAAAGGCGCTGAAGCCCACCGACAGCAGAGCTTGGGCGATTGCTGCACGGCGCAACGCCCGATGACGGCCCCACAGGACGGTCAACGATGCCAGCAGTTCCCCGTATCCAAGGCTGGTCGTCGGTGCGAAGCGCGGCAGGCCGCGCCACAGCGCCACACCCAGCAGCGCAATGCTGCCGGCCGCCGCCACGAACACGGCGCGCCAGCCGAAATGCTCGGCGATCAGGCCGCTGACCACCCGCGACAGCAGGATGCCCAACAGAAGGCCGGTCATCACCGTGCCGACCACCCGGCCGCGATGTTCCGCCGGGGCCAGCGTCGCGGCGGCGGGCACGATGTCCTGCGCCAGCGTCGCCGACAGGCCGAGGACCAGGCTCGCCGCCAGAAGGCCGGCGATGGACGGTGCGAAGCCCGCCGCCAGCAATGCCGCGACCAGCACCGCCGCCTTGGCCAGGATGATCCGGCGCCGGTCGAAACGGTCGCCCAGCGGCGCCAGCAACAGGATGCCGGCGGCATAGCCGAGTTGGGTCAGCGTCGGCACCCAGCCGACCGACCTGCCATCGGCCTGGATGTCGGGTCCGAGGATGCCCAGCATGGGCTGGCTGTAATAGAGCGATGCCGCCGCCAGACCGGCACCGGCGGCCAGCAGGAATACCAGCGGCCGGCTCAGCCCGGCACCGGCGGCCAGCAGGAATACCAGCGGCCGGCTCAGCCCGGCATCGGAGGACGCCGGCATCGTGGCTGCGGTGCTATGCACGGTTTGAATGGTCGTCATCGTGAGACCCTCTCAAGAAACTGAACGAGAGGGACTATGGCCGCGGGATAACTGGGACGGTAGCCGGATCAGGTGTAGATTTGCTATACGTTGAGCGTATGAACACAGACCTTCCGTTGGCCGGCAGCGACCGCATCGCCCTGCTGGAAACCTTCGTCCGCATCGTGGAGGCGGGCAGCCTGTCGGCTGCGGCGGCACAGCTCGGCAGCACCCAGCCGACGGTCAGCCGCCGCCTGCAACAGCTGGAGCGGATGCTGGGCGTCCGGCTGCTGCAGCGCTCCACCCACCGGATGGCGCTGACCGACGACGGAGCGCGCTGTTACGAGCGGGCAAAGGACCTGCTCGCCGGCTGGCAGATGCTGGAAAGCGACGTGCGGGGGGCGGACGACCAGCCGTCCGGCCATCTGCGGGTGGTGGCGCCGCATGCGTTCGGACAGCAACAGCTGATCGGGCCGGTGGCCGACTATCTGCAACGCTACCCGCGGATGACGGTGGAATGGCTGCTGCACGACCGCATGCCGGATTTCATCGGCGAAGGCATCGACTGCGCCATCCGTGTCGGCGAGGTCGGCGATCCGTCCGTCATCGCGCTGCGGTTGGCGGAGGTGCCGCGGATCGCCGTCGCCTCCCCTGCCCTGCTCGACGGCCGGCCGGTTCCTGTTCATGCGTCGGAACTGGCGGATTTGCCCTGGCTGGCACTGCGCACCTTTTATCGCGACGAGGTCACGCTGACCCATGCCGAAAGCGGCGAAGCGGTGACCTTCCCGATCCGCCCACGCCTGTCCACCGACGGGTTGCAGGCGATCCGTAACGCGGCGCTTCGCGGGCTGGGAGCGGCCATCGGATCGCAATGGGCGCTGGTGGAGGATCTGACGGCCGGCCGGCTGGTCCATTTGGCGCCGGACTGGCGGGCGGCGGCGCTGCCGGTGCATCTGGTCTATCCGCCGGCCCGGCACCAGCCGATCCGCCTCCGACGCTTCATCGAGGCGATGCGCGTCGCGGTGCCCCTCGCCTTCCGGACGATCCAGGCACCGTGACGGCACACCCCATGCTCAAGCGGCGCGGACGGTGGAGAGGAAGTCCTCGACCTCGCTGCGCAGCTTGACGGTCTCGCGCACCAGACCACTGGCGGCTTCCAGCACGCCCGACGCGGCTGCGCCGGTCTGCCCGACGGTCTGGGCGACGCCGGCGATGTTGCTGTTGACCTCCGCCGTATGGCGGGCGGCCTGCTGGATGTTGGCGCCGATGTCCTTGGTGGCGGCGCTCTGCTGTTCCACCGCCGAGGCGATGGCTGTTGCGATGTCGCTGACCGAGGTGATGGTGGCGCCGATGCCCTGCACCGCCGTCACCGTGCTGCCGGTGAACTGCTGGATTTCCAGCACCTTGGCCTGGATGTCGTCGGTGGCGCGGGCGGTCTGGTTGGCCAGCGCCTTCACCTCGCTCGCCACGACGGCGAAGCCCTTGCCGTGCTCGCCTGCGCGCGCCGCTTCGATGGTGGCGTTCAGCGCCAGCAGGTTGGTCTGGCCGGCGATGGCGTTGATCAGTTCCACCACCTGCCCGATCTCCTGGGCGGCCGAAGCCAGGCTCTGGATCATGCCGTCGATCTTCGCCGCCTCGTCCACCGCGCGGCCGGCGACGGAGGTGGACATCGTCACCTGACGGCCGATCTCGGCGATGGAGGCGAACAGCTCCTCCGTCGCGGCGGCGACGGTGTTGACGTTGCTGCTGGCCTGCTCGGAGGCCTGCGACACCGCATGCGCCTGGGTGCCCGACCGCTCGGCGGCACCGGCCATGCCGGTGGCGGTGCTTTCCATCTGATGGGACGCCGCGGCGACGGCGCCCACCACGCCCATCACGCGCGCCTCGAACCGGGCGGCCATGTCGAGCAGGGCGGCGCGGCGTTCGGCGTCGGTGCGCTCCTTCTGTGCCTCGGCCTCGGCCTGCAGGCGGCGCACCTCCAGGCCGTTGCGCTTGAACTCCTCCAGCGCGCGGGCGAGCGTGCCGACCTCGTCCCCACGGTCCTGGTGGCCGATGGCGACCGACAGATCGCCGGTGGAAATGCGGTTGGTGGCCTTGGTCAGCTGCAGGATGGGCGTGGTGATGCGCCGGCCGATCCAGACGGCGAGGCCGAGACTGATCGCGGCCAACGTTGCGATCACGGCGGCGATGTTCAGCATGGTCTGCAGGCGCGCAGCGGCCACGGTGTCGAGATAGACGCCGGAGCTGACGACCCAGCCCCAGCCCTTGGTCAGCTTGGAATAGGCCGACTTCTCCACTGGATCGCTCGATCCCGGCTTGGGAAAGAAGAAGGAGGAATAGCCGCCGCCGGATTCGGCCGCCGCGATCTCGTCGCGCACGAACAGCCGGCCGGTCTTGTCGGTGCTGTCCCACATGGCCTTGCCTTCGACCTGCGGGTTCAGGTGGGCCAGGATGTTGCCCTTGCGGTCGAGGATCAGCGCATATTCCGTACCGTCGTAGCGGGCCGACCGCGCGATGTCGAGCGCCAGCTTCTGCGCGTCGGCGACCGGCAGCTCGCCGGACGCGGCCCGCTGTTCGAACCGCTCGATGATGGAGGTGACCATCTCAACCGCGACGCGGGCGCGGGCTTGGCGCTCCTCCATCATCACGGTGCCGAGCGACCTTGCGGTCATGGCCCCGGCGCCGACCAGCGCCAGGACGGTGATCAGGGGCAGCAGCAGCAGGCGCCCCCGGATGCCACGCAATGCGGAAATCATGTCTCTGTTGTCCCCGGCGACTGGCTTTTTGCGGCATGGGTCTCGGCCGCGCCGTGGCCGGACCCGCCGGAACGGCCGAACCGGCGCCGCACCCGCAGGGGCAGCACCGGCCGGACCGCTTACACACTCATATCGCGTGATCTTTCACAGATGGTTTACACGCTGCACAAAACCGGTCAGCGATTCACCACCTTGGGCGGGAGGGCGTAGACCAGCAGGGCGCCGAGCAGGAGGCAGCCGGAGAAGAACCACAAGGCGGCGCTGCTGCTGCCGGTCAGGTCGATGACGATGCCGATCAGCGAGTTGCTGACCAGACCGGCGATGCTGGCGAGCGAGATCGCCATGGCGAAGCCGGTGGCCGCCGCAGTGCCCTTCAGGAAGGTGGCCGGCAGGCTGAAATAGGCGGGAAGCGGCCCCAGAACGCCGACCGACGCGACGGTGAACAGCGCCACGGTGGCGACGAGGTTGTCGGCGAAGAAGGTGCTGGTCGCCATGGCGGCCGAGGCGGCCAGGAAGGGGATGATGATGTGCCAGCGGCGCTCGCGCATCCGGTCGGAACTGGCGCCGATCAGCAGGATGCCGACCACCGCGACGATGTTGGGGATCATCGTCAGCAGGCCGATGTGGAACGGATCGATCACGCCGGTCTTGCGGATGAAGGTGGGCAGCCAGAAGCCGATGGCGTAGGCGGTCAGCAGAATGGCGAAGTCGATGCCGCCCAGCATCCAGACCTTCAGGTTCAGCAGCCCTTCCTTGAAGCTGTGACCGGCATGCTTGGCATCGGCATCGTCGCCGTGCAGGTCGGCGGCCAGCCGGGCCTTCTCATCCCCGGACAGCCACTTGGCATCCTTGTAGGAGTTGGGCAGCGCCACGAAGGTCAGGAAGCCCAGGAGCACGCTGGGCAGCGCTTCCAGCAGGAACAGCCACTGCCAGCCGCGCAGGCCCTGGACATTGTCAAAATGGCTCATGATCCAGCCCGACAGCGGGCCGCCGATCACGCTGGACAGCGGCAGGCCGATGACGAACAGCGCCATGATGCGGCCGCGGCGGTAAGTCGGGAACCATAGCGTCAGGTAATAAAGCACGCCGGGCAGGAAGCCGGCCTCGGCGGCGCCCAGAAGGAAACGGACGATGTAGAACTGCGTCGGCGTGGTGACCAGCATGGTCGCGGCCGACAGCAGGCCCCAGGTGATCATGATGCGGGCGATCCACAGCCGCGCGCCGACCTTGGTCAGCACGAGATTGCTCGGCACCTCGAACAGGATGTAGCCGACGAAGAACAGGCCGGCGCCCAGACCATAGGCGGCCTCGCTGAACTGCAGGTCGCCCATCATCTGCAGCTTGGCGAAGCCTATGTTGATGCGGTCGAGATAGGCCGCCAGATAGCAGAAGCAGAGGAAGGGAATGAGGCGCCAGGTGATCTTCTTGTAGAGTTGGTCCGCATCGACGGACTGCGCCGCGCCCAAAGCTGCATTGGGTGCGGCATTCGCTGTTGTCGTCTGGGCATAGGACATGTCGTCTGTCTCCTTACGCTGATCGCGTTGTGAACCCGTCCTGTTTTTTCATGCCGGCGCCGCCTGTCTCGGGTGCGGCGCCGGGTGTTGGCCCCAGTTTTGTTTTTTATTGGTCCTGAACTGCTCATCCCCCCCTCCCCCCGCTCACGCGCAAACTTCGTTTGCGCTGACGCGACAGGCGGACCTTTGGTCCGCCGAAAGCGGGGAGAGGGTCGGGGTGAGGGGGATGCATGGCATGGATTTTCGGGAAGTCACGCGGTGCGACCCCCTCACCCTAACCCTCTCCCCGGGGGGAGAGGGGATATCCCCGCCCTTCATCGATTGAACTGTGCAAGCGCCTCCTGCTTGTTCACCACATCGCCGTATTTGCTGTCGATGTCGAACAGGTTGGCCTCATGAGGACCGTCGTGGCGGTCGCCGACGCACTCGCGCACCACGATGGTGCGGAAGCCGTGCTGGACCGCATCGACGGCGGTGGCGCGGATGCAGCCGCTGGTGGAGCAGCCGGTCAGCACCACCGTGTCCACCCCCATCGCGTGAAGCATCGGCGCGAGGCTGGTGCCGAAGAAGGAGCTGGCATACTGCTTGGAGATCACCACCTCGTCGGGCCTCGGCATGACCTCCGGGCAGAAGGCGGCGAGCGGGTTGCCCTCCACCATGTCCTTCATCACCGGGGCCTTGCGCACCCACATGCCGCCATCGGCGAAATGGCCGGGATGGTAGCGGATGTTGGTGTGGACGACCGGAATGCCGGTGCGGCGGGCGGCGTCCAGCAATTCCACCGTCTCCGCCACCGCGCTCACCACGCCGGGGGCGTAGAGCGGCGCGCCTTCGGTGGTGTAGCCCTGCATGAAGTCGATCACCAGCAGGGCCGGCCGCTCGCCGAAGCCGATCCGGTTGCCCCAGACGCCCTTGTAATTGTCGGATGCGCTCTGCCCGTCGGTCATGCGCCTCACTCCTCAGTAAGCACCGGACAGCAGGGCGCCGGCGCCGGGCACGACCGGCTCCAGCTTCAGCGCCTTCAGCATGGCGTAGGTCGTGGCGATGGCGGCGGTCAGCACCGGCTTGCCGGTTTCCGCCTCCACCCGCGGCACCACCGGCAGCGACGGCATCTGCACGCAGGCGGACAGGACGACCACGTCCACGCCATCCAGGTTCATGCCGCGCACGATGTCCGGCAGGTTGTTGGGGTCGTGGCGGGCGACGTCGAGGTTGTCGGGGATCTCCAGCGCGCGCCAGTCCTGCACCTCGAAGCCTTCGGCGCGGATGTAATCCACCACCAGTTCGGTCAGCGGGCGCATGTAGGGGGCGACGATGGCGATGCGCTTGGCGCCCATCACCTTCAGCCCGTCGACCAGGGCGCCGGCGCTGGTGACCACCGGGGCCGGCGCGTTGTTCTCCAGCGTCTTGCGGGCAAGCCGCGCCTCGGAATCGCGGTGGTAGCCGAGACCCATCGACATGATGGCGACGAGGCAGGCATAGCCCAGCACATCGACACGGGCGTCCGACAGCTCGACGGCGCAGCGGTCGGATTCGGCGTCCATCGCCGCCAGTTCTTCCTTCCTGACCGTCTTCATCCGCATGCGGGCGGAATGGAAGGTGAAGCGTTCCGGGCGGATCGCCTGACGCGCGGTCAGCATGGCCGGAATTTCCGTTTCCATGGTGACGTTGGAGCTGGGGACGATCTGGCCGATGCGGTACAGCGAAGACATGCGGGTGGTTCCTATCAATCAGGCGAGCGGGCCGGGGATTTGGGTGCCGAGGCTGTCGCCGAAGGCGGCGAGGAAGCCGTCGAGGTCATCCCAGGGGATCATGTGCCCGGCATTGGGGACGCGGGCGATGCGGATGGCGGGCTGGAGGCGGGCGATCTCCTCCTCGTCCTCCGGCTGGATCACGCCGCCGCGGCCGGCGACGATCAGCAGGGACGGGACCGGCAGCTTCGGCAGGTCGGCATGGATGTCGTCCTGGTGGAAGCCCTCATAGGTCCGGACGATGGCCGGCTCGTAGCAGGTGTGCAGCCATTCCGCGCGCAGACGAAGCTGATCCTCCGTCCAGGTCGGGCAGAAGGCGCGCATGGCGTCGGCATCCATGCCCTTCAAAGACTGGCGGATCGAATCGACGTACCAGGGCAGGCCGCTGGGATAGGGCCGGCGGCCGGGGCCGGAGACCGGCGGATCGATCAGCACCAGTTGGCGCAGCCCCTTCGCATCGCTGCGCACCGAAGCGCGGATGGCGAAGCGGGCGCCCATGGAATGGCCGACAAGGACGTAATCGGTCAGGCCCAGCGCAGCGACGAAGGCGTTCACGTCGTCGGCGCAGGCATCGATGCCGTAATCCAGATGCGGCCCGCTTTCCGACAGACCGCGCCCGCGCACGTCCAGCACATAGGTGTCGAACTGCTGCCCGAAGCGCTCGGCGACGAAACCCCAGGTGACGGCCGGGCTGGTGATGCCCGGGATCAGCACGATGGCCGGGCGGCCGGCATGTCGCTCGCCGCCGTAACGCAGGTAATGCTGGCGGATGCCGTTGGCCTGGACATTGGCGCCGTAGAGGAAGGTCGAGGCGGTCATGCCGTGATGCCTTCGCGCAGCGGCTGCTCATAGACGTCGTAGCCGAAGACCCAGGCGGGATCCTCCTGCGTGCGCAGGAAGGTGTTGGCGTTGGACACCGCCTGCACCCGCGTTGCGCGGTCCTTGCGGTTGGCCTCGTACAGCGCGAAGGCGGTGCGGTAGTCGGTCAGGCCGGTCTCGCTCAGGCAGCGCGTCAGCATCGCCGCGTCCTCGATCGCCATGCCGGCGCCCTGGGCCATGTGCGGCTTCATCGGGTGGCAGGCATCGCCCAGCAGGACCAGCCGGCCGCGGCTCCACAGCGGCAGCGGGTTGCGGTTGCGCAGCGGCCATTTGGTGACCTCTTCCGTGCACTCGATCAGCGCCTGGACGGTCGGGTGATAGCCCTGGAAGGCCTCGAACATCTCCTCGCGGCTGCTGTCGACGAAGGCCTCCTGGAAGTCCCAGGCCGGGTGCGGCACGCCGGTGACGTAGTAGTATTCGTCGCGCTTCCCGGTGGTGAAATAGACCATCATGTGACGGTCCTCGGTCCACCACTTGATGCAATCCTCGAAGGTCAGGTCGTATTTGGCCAGCTGGTCGCCGCGGATCAGCGCGCGGTGCGCGACCCAGCCGCTGTAGTTCGGCGCTTCGACGCCCAGCAGGGCCTCGCGGATGCGGGAGTTGATGCCGTCGGCACCGATGACGATGTCGGCACACGCCTCGGTCCCGTCGGCGAAGGTCAGATGCACGTCGTCGCCGCTGTCGGTGATCGTCTCCAGCCGCTTGTCGAAATGGACGGAGCCGGGGGCAAGCGTGTCCATCTGCAGCAGATGCATGTCGCCGCGGTGGACGGTGACGTAGGCGGCGCCGTATTCGCGCTTGGCGAAATCACCCAGCGGGATGCGCGACAGGTAATCGCCGGTGAAGCCGTCGCGGCTGAACCAGAAGTCCGGCTTGGAGCCCATCGCCTCCAGCGGCTTTTCGATGCCGAGCCGGCGGAACACCTTCATCACGTTGGGACCGACATGAATCCCCGCGCCCAGCCGGGAGAATTCAGGTGCCTGTTCGTAGACATCCACCTGGAACCCGGCCTGCTGCAGAAGCCCGGCGGCGGCGGCTCCGCCCAGGCCGGCTCCGACAATGGCGATTCTCTGAGTCTTTCCCATGGGTATGGCCCTTTGCTGACGTGGGGGTGTTCGGTCGGCGCCGCCGAAGGGCTCGCGACCGGATGCAAGGGTGCGGGAGGAGTGTCCGGGGGCTTCTCGCCCCGGCTCCGGCCGTCGACCGTTGCATTGAACTCGATATGAAGTGTGTACGCTGTTTCAACTTGCCACGCAACACAATTCGTCATACAACGCTACTCAGGCTTTGCCGGGCCGTCAGGGCCGTTTGCGGCGCGGAGTGACCACGATTTAGCCTTGCTTAGCCTCATTTTAAGTCACGGTTGCCTATTTAGCACTCATATCGACACAGCAACAGCGAAGGGCTTACCCCCACACTGTTCATGGTCGAATTAAGCTTATACGCTCTATATATCCTGGTCAGCCCGCTGCGATGACAGCGGATGTCCACCCGGAAACACGGCCCGGATCGCGTTTTCAGCGGCTGCGGCCACCAAGGTTGGGAGAGATGACATGCCGGTGAGCGATCGCGAACTGACGCAGATGTTCGAACGGGTTCTGACCCTGTCCAAGGTGGACAAGACCCAAAGCGTCGCTGTGCTTAAGAGCGACTATTCCAACCCGCGCATCGTGCGTGCCGCGATGGACGCGGCCCAGCGCCTGGGGGCGAACGTGTACGGGGTCGAACTGCCGGCCTTCAACCACCCGCGCGCCATGGGCATGGACATGACCGCCTATTGCGGCGACACGCCGCTGACCGGCAACCTCGCCGCCCAGCGCGCGCTGGAGGCGGCCGACCTGATCGTCGACACCATGATGCTTCTGCATTCGCCGGAGCAGGAGCAGATCCTGAAGACCGGCACCCGCATCCTGCTGGCGGTCGAACCGCCGGAGGTGCTGGCCCGCATCATGCCGACGGAAGAGGACAAGATTCGCGTCAACGCCGCGGCGGAAAGGCTGAAGCGCGCCCGCTCCATCGCCGTGACCTCCAAGGCCGGCAGCGATTTCCGCGCGACTCTCGGCCAATATCCGACGGTGACCGAATACGGCTTCGCCGACGAGCCCGGCCGCTGGGACCATTGGCCGAGCGGCTTCCTGTTCTCCTGGCCGGACGAAGGCAGCGCGGAAGGCACACTGGTGCTCGACGTCGGCGACATCCTGCTGCCCTTCAAGACCTATGTGCGCGAGAAGGTGACGCTGGAGATCGAGGAAGGCTTCATCCGCCGCATCCATGGCGGGTTCGAGGCGGAATACCTGCGCGACTACATGGCCTATTTCAAGGATCCGGAGGTCTACGGCATCTCCCACATCGGCTGGGGCCTGCAGCCGCGGGCGCAATGGACGGCGATGGGCCTGCACGACAAGAACGACGGCATGTGCATGGACGCCCGGGCCTTCTACGGCAACTTCCTGTTCTCCACCGGCCCGAACACCGAGGTCGGCGGCAGCCGCAAGACCCCCTGCCACATGGACATCCCCTTGCGCGGCTGCGACATCCTGCTGGACGGCGAACCGGTGGTGCTGGCCGGCGACGTGGTGGCGCCGGAAGCCTCCAGGGCATGATCTCCGGCTTGAACGGCGGCATGAAGGGCGGGGCGAGCCCGAAAGCCCGCCGCCCTTCCCTGCCCCCGCCGCCGCTGCTATCGTTCGCCACACACCCGGTCCACCGCATGTTGTCCCCGATGTCCCAAGACCTGCTGCCCGAAGACGGTCACAAAGCTGGCCCCGGAGAGGCGGATTACGTCTTTTCCGACCAGATCGGCCATCTGCTGCGGCGGGCCTATCAGCGGCACCTCGCCATCTTCCAGCGCAACGCCTGCGACCCTCAGCTGACCTCGGTGCAGTTCGTCACGCTCTGCGCCATCCGCGACAACGGGCCGAGTTCGCTGATCGAGCTGGTGAAGTCCACCGCCATCGATCAGGCGACGATCCGCGGCATCGTCGACCGGCTGAAGGCGCGCGGGCTGATCAGCCAGACCTCCGACGCGCAGGACCGGCGCAAGGTCATCAACTGCCTGACAGACGAGGGGCGGCAGCTGCTGGAGGACATGGTCCCCTGCGCCAAGCGGATCAGCGAGTTGACCATGGGACAGCTGAACCCGGCGGAACGGCTGGCGGTCACCCATGTCCTGCAGAAGATGATCACGCAGGACGGGGAGGAGTAACCCACCGCAGGATGGCCGACAGGCCATTCCCCTCGCGAATGCCGCGGGGATGCGGGACCTATCGTACCGGACGGACGCTTTATGGAAAAGACCATCGCGCTGCGGGTGAATGGCCGCGCCGTCTCGGTGACGGCGATGGCCGATACGCCGCTGCTCTACATCCTCCGCAACGATCTGGCCCTGAACGGGCCGAAATACGGCTGCGGGCTCGGCGAATGCGGGGCCTGCACCGTCATCCTCGACGGCGTCGCCGCGCGCTCCTGCGTCATCCCGCTGGCGGGGGCGGAGGGGCGCGAGGTGGTGACACTGGAGGGGCTGGGCAGCAGCACCGCCCCGCACCCGGTCCAGCAGGCGTTCATCGACGAGCAGGCCGCCCAGTGCGGCTATTGCATGAACGGCATGATCATGACCGCCAAGGCGCTGCTCGACCGCAACCGGAACCCGACGATGGACGAGGTGCGCCGCGCCCTGTCCGGCAACCTGTGCCGCTGCGGCACCCATGTCGAAATCCTGCGCGCCGTTATGCGGGCTGCGCGGCTTCTCTCCTCCCCCGGAGCACATCATGACGATCAACCCAACGCCCGAATTGCAGTCCCAGCCGACGCCGACGCGTGCGGAGCTGATGGCGGCGACCGGCGTCCTGCTGATCGTTGACGAGATCCAGCCGCCCTCCGGCCCGGTCGCCAAGGGTGGCACCGCGACGTCGAAGCCGCCGGAAATGGCGCTGTTCCTGGCGGTGCGCGACGACGGGCAGGTCTTCGCCTTCAACGGCCATGTCGATCTCGGCACCGGCATCCAGACGGCGCTGACCCAGATCGTCGCGGAAGAACTGGATCTGCGGATGGATCAGCTGCGCATGGTGCTGGGCGACACCGGCCGTGCGCCCAACCAGGGCGCCACCATCGCCAGTGCCACCATCCAGATTTCGGCGGTCCCCTTGCGCAACGCCGCGGCGGAGGCGCGCCGTTATCTGCTGGAGCGCGCCGCCGCCCTGTTCGGCGTGCCGGTGGGTGAATTGCGCGTGGATGAGGGCGTGGTGATCGCAGGAGACGGCAACCGCCGCATCTCCTACGGGGAGCTGGTGCGGGGCGAGCGGGTGGAACTGCGCATCAGCGGCAAGGCCCCGCTGAAGGCACGCGAGCAGTACAAGCTGGTCGGCAAGGGCGCACCGCGCGTCGACATCCCGGCCAAGGCGACCGGCGAATTCTCGTATGTGCACGACCTGCGCCTGCCGGGGATGCTGCATGGCCGGGTGGTCCGCCCGCCCTATGCCGGCATCGACAGCGGCGAGTTCGTCGGCAACAGCCTGGAGAGCATTGACGAAAGCTCCATCGCCCACATCCCCGGCGTCATCAAGGTGGTGGTGCTGCGCGACTTCGTCGGCGTGGTGGCGGAGCGGGAGGAGCAAGCGATCAAGGCCGCGCGCGAACTGAAGATCACCTGGAGGCCCTGGACCCGCAAGCTGCCTGACCTGTCGAACCTCGCCCAGGCGCTGCGCGAGAATCCCAGCACGCCGCGCAAGGTGCTGGACAAGGGCGACGTCGATGCCGCGCTCGCCACCGCCGACCAGCGGATGACGCGCACTTATGTCTGGCCCTACCAGATGCACGGCTCCATTGGTCCGTCCTGCGCGGTGGCTGACTGCAATGCGGACCGCGCCACCGTCTGGTCCGGCACCCAGAACCCGCATCTGCTGCGCGCCGACCTCGCCTGGCTGCTGGAATGGCCGGAGGAGCGGATCGACGTGGTGCGGATGGAGGCGGCCGGCTGCTATGGCCGCAACTGCGCCGACGACGTGGCGGCGGATGCGCTTCTGCTGTCGCAGGCGGTCGACCGTCCGGTGCGCGTCCAGCTGACCCGCGAGCAGGAGCATCTGTGGGAGCCGAAGGGCACCGCGCAATTGATGGAGATCGATGGCGGCATCAGCGCCGACGGCGGCATCGTCGCCTACGATTTCGCCACCAGCTACCCATCGAACGGCGCGCCGACTCTGGCGCTGCTGCTGACCGGGCGTGTCGATCCGGTGGCCGCCGTGTTCGAGATGGGCGACCGCACCTCCATCCCGCCCTATGATTACGAGAACATGCGGGTGGTCATCAACGACATGGCCCCCATCGTCCGCGCTTCCTGGATGCGCGGGGTGTCGGCGATGCCCAACAGCTTTGCCCATGACAGCTACATCGACGAGCTGGCCTTCGCCGCCGGGGTCGATCCGGTGGAATTCCGCCTGCGCCACCTGCGCGAGGACGAACGCGCCGCCGACCTGATCCGCGCCGTCGCCGGCCGCGCCGGCTGGCAGCCTCGCACGGTACCGCAGCAGACCCCGCCCGAGGGCGATGTTCTGCGTGGCCGCGGCTTCGCCTATGCCCGCTACATCCACAGCAAGTTCCCCGGCTTCGGCGCCGCCTGGGCCGCCTGGGTGGCGGACGTGGCGGTGGACCGCAAGACGGGCGAGATCGCGGTGACCCGCGTGGTGGTCGGCCATGATGCCGGGCAGATGATCAACCCCGACGGCGTGCGCCACCAAATCCACGGCAACGTCATCCAGTCGACCAGCCGCGTGCTGAAGGAACAGGTGGAATTCGAGGAGTCGGTGGTCGCCGCCAAGGAGTGGGGCGGCTACCCGATCATGACCTTCCCGGAGGTGCCGGACATCGACGTGGTGATGATGCCGCGCGAGAACGAGCCGCCGCTGGGATCGGGCGAATCCGCCTCCGTCCCCAGCGCGGCGGCCATCGCCAACGCCATCTTCGACGCCACCGGCATCCGCTTCCGCGAGTTGCCGATCACGGCCGAGCGGGTGCGCGAGGCGCTGAATGGCCCGTCCGAACCGGTCCCGCCCTCCCCGCCGGAAGCGATGAAGCCGCGCAAGCGCGGCTGGAAGGCGTGGCTCGGCGCATCGCTGACCGGTTTATGCGGGGTGATGATCGGCATGGCGAGCAGCGCCCTGCCCTTCCGCGCCGAAATCGCCCCGGTGTCGCCGCCGTCGGCCGGGCTGTGGTCGACCGCCACCATCGAACGCGGGCGGCAGCTGGCGGCGCTCGGCGACTGCGCGGTCTGCCACACGGTAGAGAATGGTGCGACCAATGCCGGCGGCCGGCCGTTCGAGACGCCGTTCGGCACCGTCTACAGCACCAACATCACACCGGATCCGGACAGCGGCATCGGGCGCTGGTCCTTCGCCGCCTTCGACCGGGCGATGCGCGAGGGGATCAGCCGCGATGGCCGGCATCTCTACCCGGCCTTCCCCTACACCGCCTTCCGCAACATGACCGACGACGACATGCAGGCGCTCTACGCCTACATGATGACGCAGCCGCCGGTGCGCAGCGGGACGCCGGCCAACACCATGCGTTTCCCCTTCAACCTGCGCCCGATGATGGCGGGGTGGAACACCCTGTTCCTCAACCGCGAGACCTACAAGCCGGACCCGCAGAAGACTGCGGAATGGAACCGCGGCAACTATCTGGTCAACGGGCTCGGCCACTGCGCCGCCTGCCACAGCCCTCGCAATGCCTTGGGGGCGGAGAAGCTGGGCGAGGCCTTCCTGGCCGGCGGCACCGTCGATGGCTGGGAAGCGCCGGCCCTGACCGCGCTGTCCAAGGCGCCGAAGCCCTGGACGGAGGATGACCTGTTCACCTACCTGCGTACCGGCTTCTCCCAGCGCCACGGCGTCGCCGCCGGCCCGATGGCCGCGGTGGTGCATGAGCTGTCCACCGTCCCCGAAGCGGATGTGCGGGCGATGGCGGTCTATCTCGCCTCGCTCGGCAGCGATGTGGGCGGCGATGCGGTGGAAACGCCGGCGCTCACCCCGGCACCCGTGAGTTCCGCGAATGGAGAGCGCATCTTCAATGGTGCCTGCCAAGCCTGCCACAGCGACGGCAACGGACCGACGCTGTTCGGCGTCAGCCCGTCTATGGCGGTGAACAGCAACGTCCACAGCGACAGCCCCGACAATCTGGCCCGCGTCATTCTGCACGGCATCCAGAACCCGGCGACCCGCGACCTCGGCTATATGCCGGCCTTCCGCGACAGCCTGTCCGACAAACAGGTTGCCGATCTGATGGCGTATCTGCGCGGCCGCTTCGCTCCGGACAAGCCGGCCTGGACGGACATTGCGACCGTGGTGGCGAAGGCGCGGGCCAATCCGGGAACGCACTGACGCGGGCGCATGCGATGTCGCATACCGTGCTGGCGCAAAGTCCAGGCGCCCATGATCCTGCGGCATCCGCCGAGATGGCGGTTCGGCGTGCTGTACCCAAACCCCCGTATAGTATGCGGGACGCTCGGCGCGCCATAGAGTCTGTCCATGGCCGGCTTTGTGGCGCAGTGGCGCTGTCGCGGTGCGGCCTGTCTCCGGATCGGCCGCGAGGATGCCATGAGCCTGATCGATACCCGCAAACACCAGATGCTGCCGACGCTGAATGCCGGACAGCTCGAAACCGTCCGCCGATTCGCCGGCTCCAGCCCGAGACGCTTCAGCCCCGGTGAAGCGGTGTTCAATGTCGGCGACCGCCACCCGCCGGCATGGTTCGTCCTGCGGGGCGACATCGAGGTGATGCATCGCAACGGGCTTGGGCACCAGGGCGTGATCGCGACGATCGAACCCGGCCAGTTCACCGGGGAAATCAGCCAGCTCGGCGGCCGTCCGTCGCTGGCCATGGGGACGGCCGGTCCGGACGGGTGCGAAGCCTTCCCCTGCGATACCGCCCATCTGCGTGCGCTGCTGGTCGGGTCGGCGGATATCGGCGAAATCGTTCTGCGCGCCCTGATCCTGCGGCGGGTCGGTCTGTTGGAGACGGCCGATGCCGGTTCGGTGCTGGTCGGGCGTCACGACGCCCCCGAAACGGTCGAGCTTCAGAACTTCCTGCTCCGCAACGGGCATCCCTGCTCCGTCCTCGATCCCGGGCAGGATGCCGAGGCGCGCGACCTGCTGGACCGGGCGGGGATCGCCGACGAAGACATGCCGCTGATGATCTGCCCCGATGGCATGATCCTGCGCCGGCCGAGCAATGCCCAGGCCGGTGCCGCGCTGGGCCTGACGCCGGTCCTCGATCCAAAACGGGTGTATGATGTGGCCGTGGTCGGGGCGGGACCCGCCGGACTGGCCGGCGCGGTCTATGCCGCTTCTGAGGGCTTGTCCGTCCTGGTGCTCGACGGCCGGGCCATCGGTGGGCAGGCGGGAGCCTCCGCTCGCATCGAGAACTATTTGGGCTTTCCGACCGGCATCTCAGGTCAGGCGCTTGCCGGCAGGGCCTTCAATCAGGCGCAGAAGTTCGGCGCCGAGATCGCCATCCCGGTTCAGGTGGGCGTGATCGAGCCTGCCGAAGGCGGTCCGTTCCGCATCCATGTCGGTGGCGGAACCGGCGAACAGGAGACCGTCATGCAGGCCCGGACGGTGGTGATCGCCTCGGGGGCACGATACCGGCGGCCGGACATTCCGGATCTGGAGGTATTCAAGGGCGCGGGCGTGTCCTATTGGGCGTCCCCCGTCGAAGCGAAGCTGTGCCGCGGGCAGGAGGTTGTCCTGATGGGGGGAGGAAACTCCGCCGGGCAGGCGGTGGTCTTCCTCGCGCCATTCGTCGAGACGCTCCATCTCGTCATACGGGGCGGCGGGCTTGAAGCGTCTATGTCGCGCTATCTGATCGACCGGATCATGGACCTGCCGAATGTGGAGCTGCATACCGGCAGCGAAATCGTCAAGCTGGAGGGCGATGCCTCGGCCGGGCTCTCCGCCGTCACGCTTCGGCACCGGGCGACCGGCGTGGGTCGCCAGTTGGCCGCGCGCCATCTGTTTCTGTTCATCGGAGCGGACCCGAACACCGCATGGCTGGAGGGGCGCGTCGCCCTGGATGCGAAAGGGTTCGTTCTGACCGGTGACGCTACGCCGGTCAATGGGGCCCGGCCCCTTCCGCTGGAGACGAGTTGCCCCGGCCTGTTCGCCATCGGCGATGTCCGGGCCGGCTCGACCAAGCGGGTCGCCGCCGCGGTGGGGGAAGGCGCCGCCGTCGTCGCGCAGATCCACGGCGTCCTGTCGCGGATGTCGGAAGCCGAGGCGCAGAAGCGATAGACTATCCGCGTGGCTAGTCTCCTGCCGCCATCGCACGCGTCAGCACGTCGAACACCCGCGGGTCCTCCATCTGGGCGACATTGAAGCGCAGGAACGCCGAAGCCGAGCGGGTCACGCTGAAGACGTCTCCGGGCGCGAGAACCACGTTTTCGCGCAAGGCCGCACGGGCGACATCGGCGGCGTTCCGGCCGTCGGGCAGGCTGCACCACAGATAGAATCCGCCGCGCGGCATCAGCCATGGATGCAGGCCAAGCGCGTCCAATTTAGCCGCAACCTCGCGGCGGCTCCGCGACAGCCGTCGGCGTAGGGCGTCGAGATGCTTGCGATAGCTGCCGTCGCTCAAGGTCGCCAGGACGAGTTCGGCGGCGACGGGACTGGGGCCGCCGAAACTCGTCGCAACCTGCAGATCGACCAGCGCCTCCACCCAATCCTGCCGGGCCGCGATGTAGCCGCAGCGGATCGACGCGGACAGCGTCTTGGAAAAGCTGCCGATGCGGATGACCTGGGCCAGCCCGTCGAGGACGGCCAGCCGCGGCGACGGCTCATGCTCGAACCCGGCGAAGATGTTGTCCTCGACGATGGTGAGATCGTGAGCGGCGGCGGCGCCGAGCAGCTTGTGTGCGGTTTGCGGCGACATCGTCGCGCCGGTCGGGTTGTGGAGCGCCGAGTTGGTGATGTAGAGTCTTGGCCGATGCGCCGTCAGGGCTTCGGTGAACAGGGCCACATCGGGTCCATTCCTCGTATAGGGAACACCGACGATCCGGGCCTGATGGGCGCGAAGCAGCGCCTGGAAATTGAAGTAGCAGGGGTCGTCGACGAGCACCGCGTCACCGGGGCGCAACAGAAACCGGCAGATCAGGTCGATGGCCTGGGTTCCGGAGCCGGTCAGAAGGATTTGATCGGCGCCCGCCGATATCCCTTCGTCCGCGAATTGGCGGGCGAGCAGACGGCGCAGGGATAGCGATCCGCGCGTGCCGCCATAGTCCGCCAGCACGGCATCGTCGGCAGTCGCGAGACGGCGGATCGCCCGGCGGATCGCGGCGTTCGGCATCCAGTCGGCCGGCAGCCAGCCGCATCCCGGCTTCGGGACCCCTGCCGCCGCATCGAGCGACTGGCGCGACACCCAGAACGGGTCGATGGTCCGGTCGAGCCGGGGTTCGACCTCGGCCAGGGCGAGCGGCGGCAGGGCGCCGGACACGTAGAATCCCGAGCCGGGGCGGGAGCGGATCATGCCTTCGGCAGCAAGCCGGTCGTAGGCCTCCACCACCGTCGATGGCGACACGCCCATGGTGGCGGCGAAGCCGCGGATCGAAGGCAGCTTCTCACCCGGCGACAGCGTGCGGCTCGCCATCCTGCGGCGGATCGCATCCATCACCTCGCCAGTCCGAGTGCCGCTCCGGCTGTTCATCGTGCAACCTCCGCCTTAGGCGCCGCCCCCATGTGTATGGCTTCCGTAGCCAATACAGTTCGGTGGAATTGTATGGGACTGTCGCTGTCTTCGCCAGGGTGCATGACGCTAGCATCGCTGCGAACGGAGTGGATCGGGGGCAGGATGCGGTGGGTTTCGGCAGGATGGGGCAGCGGGATGCTCGGCGTGGTCATCTTCAGCGGTTCGCTGCCGGCGACACGCGTCGCGGTCGCCGGATTTCCGCCGCTGTTCCTGACCTCGGCACGGGCGGTGATCGCCGCCCTGCTGGCGGCCGCCCTGCTGTCGATCCTGCGGCAGACGCGGCCCGCCCGTAGCGACCTGCGCCCGCTGGCCATCGTGGCGCTCGGGGTCGTAGTCGGCTTTCCCCTGCTGACGGCGCTGGCGCTTCAACGGATCACCTCGGCGCAGTCGATCGTATTCATCGGGCTGCTGCCGCTCGCCACCGCCTTGTTCGGCGTGTTGCGGTCGAGGGAACGGCCGAAACCCGCCTTCTGGCTGTTCTCGACCCTCGGGGGCTTCGCCGTCGCCGGTTTCGCCCTGGCCCAGGGTGGCGTCGCGTCGCTTGCAGGCGGCCTGCTGATGGTCGCGGCGATTCTGCTCTGCGGGCTCGGCTATGCCGAGGGCGCGGTCCTGTCCCGGCGGCTGGGCGGCTGGCAGGTCATTTCCTGGGCGCTCGTGCTGGCATTGCCGGCCATGGCGGTGGCCGCGCTCCTGACGATGCCGGAAGATTGGAGCGGCGTCGCCGCGCCGGCCTGGATCGGGCTGGGGTACGTCTCGGTCTTCAGCATGCTGGTGGGGTTCGTCTTCTGGTATCGCGGTCTGGCGCTCGGCGGCATCGCCGGTGTGGGGCAATTGCAGTTGCTTCAGCCCCTCCTCGGCCTCGCGCTGGCGGGGTTGCTGCTGCACGAGCCGGTCGCCTGGACCATGATCGCGGTGACCGGACTGGTGGTCCTGTGCGTCGCAGGCGCCAGGAAGTTCGCGTGAGCGGCAAGCAGCCCGGTCACCTATTGCGGCGGGTCATCGACCGTCGGCACACGCCTCCCGCGGGAACCGAAGCGTGGCTGGCGGGTTGATCCAAGCATGGGCGTGGCGCCACCGGAGGGCGGAGGCGCCAGGCAATGCACGAAGCCATACAGGAACCGATACCATGCTCAAGATCCTCGGCTGGGCCATCCTGATCATCTTCATCATCGGCCTGCTGGTCGTCACCGGCATCCTGAAGCTGATCTTCTGACCGCCTACTCCTCCGCCATCGCCAGAGCCCGGCGCAGGTGGGTCCGGCACTCCGCGACCATGCGGCGGATCAACTCGTCGCAGGTCGGGATGTCGTCGATCAGGCCGATGACCATGCCGGCGGACACCACTCCGGCCTGGACGTCGCCGGACTCCAAAGCCGCCCGGCCGCGCTGGCCGGCAACGAGGGGACGGACCTCCTCGAATCCGGCGCCGCCGGGACGGCGTTCCAACGCAACCACCTCGTCCGACACCGCATTCTTGAAGACGCGGGCGGTGTTGCGCAGGCTGCGCAGGATCAGGTTGGTGTCGCGCTCGCCGGCCGCGACCAGCGCCTGCTTGACGGCGTCATGCACCGGCGCCTCCCGCGTGCAGAGGAAGCGCGTGCCCATATTGACGCCCTCAGCGCCCAGCGCCAGCGCCGCCGCCATGCCGCGGCCGTCCGCGATGCCGCCGGAGGCGATGACCGGGATTTTCAGAGCCCGGACCGCCGCCGGAATCAGCACCAGACCGGGAATGTCGTCCTCCCCCGGATGGCCGGCGCATTCGAAGCCGTCGATGCTGATGACGTCCACCCCCGCCCGCTCGGCGCTCAGCGCATGGCGGACGCTGGTGCATTTGTGCAGGATGCGGATGCCGTGCGCCTTCATGCGCTCGACGAAGGCGCGCGGGCTGTTGCCGGCGGTCTCTACGATGGTGATGCCGCTGTCGATGATGACGTCCAGATAGCGCTCGTAAGGCGGCGGCGTCACCGCCGGCAGCATCGTCAGGTTCACGCCGAAGGGCCTGTCGGTCATGCCGCGGCAGCGCTGGATCTCCCGCGCCAGATCCTCCGGCGTCGGCTGGGTCAGCGCCGTCAGGATGCCGAGCCCGCCGGCATTCGACACCGCCGATGCCAGTTCCGCCAGCCCGACCCACTGCATCCCGCCCTGAACGATCGGATAATCGATGCCCAGCAGGCGCGTCACCTCGGTCTTCATGCCGTCACTTCCTCCCCGTTTCCGACCTTTATCGTTGCCGCCCGATCATCGCTCCCGGCCTGCCATGCGGCGCAACCGGAGTATCCGTACTTATAAGCTGACCCATAAGACGAAACAGCATATGATCTTAGTTCTATGATCAAAGCGCAAATCAGACAAAATTCTGTGAACCGGCTGAAAACTTGCCCTATGATAATGAAAGTATAGGGTCTGATGAATATCCTGCCGTGCCGGTCGCTGCAACGCGACGCGTCGGGCAGGAGCCGGGTTTTGCATCGTGGACTGTTCAGACTGCCGTCGAACTCTCGACGGGAATCCGGCAGACTCTGGTGACAAGGGCCTGAGTCAAGCGGGCCTGCCGGACTGTGACCGAGACGAGCAAAGGACGATCGTGACGCCTGCAACCGGACCGGAACCGTGGCCCCAGACCATGGCGGGCAGCTTTGACCTCGACGCCTGCGCGCGCGAACCGATTCACATTCCCGGCAGCATCCAGCCGCACGGCCATCTCCTGGCGTTGGAACCCAACGGCCTGCGCCTTGTCCGGGCGAGTGCGGAAGCCGGCGCGGTGCTCAACCGCCCGCTCGACGAGGCTTTCGGTCAGCCGATCGACCGGCTGATCGACGCCGACGGCATGGCGTCGCTCGTCCGCCGGCTGCGCGCCGCCCCTGCCGAACCGGTACAGCTCGACATCCTGCACCTGCGCGGCGGCAGCGACCATCAGGCCATCGCCCACCGGTCCGGCGGGCTGGTGATCCTGGAGCTGGAGGACCTTGAAGCCACCGGCGTCGGCACGCTCGAGGCGCTCTACCCGCAGATGCGCGAAGGCATCCGGCGGATGCAGGCGTCCCATGATTTCGAGACGCTGCTGACCTGCACGGCGGAGGAGGTGCGGTCGCTGACCGGTTTCGACCGCGTGCTGATCTATCGGTTCGACGAACAGTGGAACGGCACCGTCATCGCCGAGGACGGCAACGGCCGCCTGCCTTCCTACCGCGGCCTGCGCTTTCCCGCCTCCGACATTCCGGAGCAGGCGCGCCGCCTCTACGCGCTGAACCGCCTGCGGCTGATCGCCGATGCCCGCTATCGCCCGGTTCGCATCCTGGCGGTTGATGAGGCGGCGGAGAGGGAACCGGAGCCTCTCGACCTCAGCTTCTCCGTTCTGCGCAGCGTGTCGCCCGTGCATCTGGAATACATGCGCAACATGGGCACGCCGGCTTCGATGTCGATCTCCGTCATGGACGGGGAACGGCTGTGGGGCCTGATTTCCTGCCATCATGCCGAACCGCGGCAGGTGTCCTTCGCCATCCGCACCGCCTGCGACCTGCTGGGACAGGTGCTGTCCAGCCAGATGATCGCGCTGGAGCGGGCGGAGGATGCCGATCACCGCATCCGTTCCAAGAGCATCCAGGCCCGGCTGCTCGCCCACATGGCCGCGGCGGACCACTTCATCGACGGGCTGGCGGAGGATGGCGAGGATCTGCTGTCGCTGGTGAATGCCGACGGCGCCGCCATCCTGTTCGACGGCGATTGCCGCCTGATCGGCCACACCCCGCCGCAGGCGGTGGTGGAGGCCATCGGCGCGGAACTGGCCGGTCAGGGCATCAAGGATCTGTTCGCCAGCCACCAGTTGCCCGTGGAGATGCAGGCCGCCGCCGGGATGGACGCCAGCGCCAGCGGGCTGCTGGCGATCTCCATCTCGCAGCTGCATCCCAGCTACGTCCTCTGGTTCCGGCCGGAGATCGTGCGCTCCATCGAATGGGCCGGCGATCCCAACAAGCCCGTCGACGACAGCGGCAGGCTATCGCCGCGCAACTCCTTCGAGACCTGGAAGGAGACGGTGCGCGGCCAGTCCCTGCCTTGGAGCCATGGCGAGATCGAAGCCGCCGGAGACTTCCGCAACGCCATCGTCAGCATCGTGCTGCGCAAGGCCGAGGAAATGGCCGCGCTGAACGAGGAGCTTCGCCGCAGCAACGGCGAGCTTGCCGCCTTCTCCTACTCCGTCTCGCACGACCTGCGGGCCCCCTTCCGCCACGTCTCCAGCTATGCCGAGCTTCTGCGCTCCCGCGCCGCCGACAAGCTGAGCGATCGGGAGCGCCACTATCTGGACAGCATCATTGAGGCGGCGAGTTCGGCAGGCACGCTGGTCGACGGGCTTCTGCACTTCTCGCAGCTCGGCCGCGCCACGCTGGCGCGGGTGGAGGTCGACGTAGCCCGGCTGGTGGAGGAGGTCCGCAACCTGCTGGAGCCCGACCTGCGGGGGCGCAACGTCCATTGGACCGTGCATCCGCTGCCCAGCGTCACCGGCGATCCGACCATGCTGCGGCTGGTGGTGCAGAATTTGCTGTCCAACGCCATCAAATATTCCCGCGACCGCGCCGAACCGGAGATCGAAATCGGCTGCCGCAGCACGCCCGAGGCGCATGAGTTCCATGTGCGCGATAATGGCCGTGGATTCGATATGGCCTATGCCGGTAAACTCTTCGGCGTTTTCCAACGCCTGCACCGCGAGGAAGAGTTCGAGGGCATCGGCATCGGCCTCGCCAATGTCCGCCGCATCGTGGAACGCCACGGCGGCCGGGTGTGGGCGGAAGGCAAGCTTGACCAAGGTGCAACCTTCCATTTCTCTCTGCCGCGGTCCGCAACCGCCGAATCGAGGTAGCCCGATGGCCAAGCTGAAACCGATCCTGCTGGTCGAGGACAACCCGAAGGACCTGGAGCTGACGCTGGAGGCCTTCGAGGAGGCCCAACTCGCCAACGACATCGTCGTTGCCCGCGACGGGGCGGAAGCGCTGTCCTACCTGTTCCACGAGGATGGTCAGGCGGTGTCCAAGCCGACCGACCCGAAATATCCGGCCGTCATCATCCTCGACATCAAGCTGCCGAAGGTGGACGGGATCGAGGTGCTGCAGCGGATCAAGGCCAACGACAGCACCCGCGCCATCCCCGTGGTCATGCTGACCTCCTCCAAGGAGGAGCAGGATTTGGTCCGCAGCTACCGGCTGGGGGTGAACGCCTTCGTCGTCAAGCCGGTCGGCTTCAAGGAGTTCTTCGACGCCATCCGCGACATTGGCAGCTTCTGGGCGATCCTGAACGAGCCGCCGCCCGGCTGCCATCCCCGACGTCCGCGCGGCACCTGATGACCAGACTGCTCGACCCGTCCGCAGGGACCCTAGCATCGGACGGTACGCCCGCCGGTCGGGGACTGCTGATTCCCTGCCGCGTCCTGCTGCTGGAGGACAACGGCATGGACGCCGATCTGGTGCGCGAGCACCTGTTGATGATCGACGACCATGATTTCGACATCCAGCGCGTCGACACCCGGCAATCCTTCATCGACGCGGTCGCAAATGGCGGCCCGTACGACCTGATCCTGTCGGACTTCGATCTGCCCGATTTCGACGGCATGTCGGCGCTGGCCATCGCCCGCGAGCGGCTGCCGCGAGTGCCCTTCATCTTCGTGTCCGGCATGCTCGGCGAAGAGAACGCCATCGAGGCGCTGAAGAAGGGCGCCACCGATTACGTGGTCAAGCTGCGGATGGAGCGGCTGCAGGTCGTGGTGCGCCGCGCCCTGGTGGAGGCGCGCGACCGCAACGAACTGGCCGACAAGCGCCAAGCCTTGGCGGAGAGCGAGGCGCGGCTGCGCTTCGCGCTTGAGGCCGGGCGGCTCGGCTCGTGGGAATTGACGCTGGCGGACAACCGGCTGCGCGTGTCCTCAATCTGCGCCGCCAACCTGGGCCTGTCAGATCCGGATAAGCTCACCAGCTATGACCAACTGCTGGCGCATGTCCATCCGGAGGACCGCGACTATCAGCAGGCGATGGTCCAGCAGGCGGTGAACAGCGGCTCCCCGCTGGATATGGAGTACCGCACCATCTGGCCCGACGGCAGCGTCCATTGGGTTCAGGTGCGCGGCCGCGCCGTTTACGACCGGGACGGCACGCCGACCGGACTGGCCGGCGTATCGCTGAACATCACCGACCGCAAGAAGGCGGAGGAACGGCAGCTTCTGCTGCTGGAAGAGCTGAACCACCGGGTGAAGAACACGCTGGCGATGGTGCAGTCCATCGCCAAGCAGACCTTGCGCGCCGCCCCGTCGGTGGAAGCGTTCCCGGATGCCTTCCAATCCCGTCTGCGCGCGCTGGCCCAGGCTCACGACCTGTTGACCCGCCGCCAATGGCAGGGCGCCTCGCTGAGCGAGATCGCCGCGCTGACGCTGGAACCCCATGTCCATGCCGGCCGGGTCACGGTCGGCGGGCCGCCGGTCAACCTGACGACCGGGGTCGCGGTGTCCCTTCACCTCGCCTTCCACGAGCTTGCCACCAATGCCGCCAAATATGGCGCCCTGTCCGCGGAGAACGGGCGGGTGGAGCTGGATTGGGAGATCGCGAAGCCGGACCAGCCGCCGGTGCGCGCCGGCAAGGACGGCCACGCTGGCGCGCTGGTGCTGCGCTGGCGCGAGAGCGGCGGGCCGCCGGTGGTGACGCCGACCCGCCGCGGCTTCGGGTCGCGCCTGATCGAACGCGGCCTTGCGCATGAGTTGGAGGGCGATGTTGCTCTTGCTTTCGACCCCGCAGGCGTGCGATGCCGGCTGGTGATTCCCCTGTCGTCGCGAGTGAGCCCGCAGTGACCGACGCGAACATTTCCGACCTGACCGTGCTGATCGTCGAAGACGAGCCGCTGATCGCCATGAGCCTGGAGGATGCCCTGCTCGACCAGGGCGTCACCTGCCTCGGCCCGGCCGGCTCGGTGGCGGCGGCGCTGGGAATGATCGAGGCGGGCGGCTTCGACATCGCCCTGCTCGACGTGAACCTGCGCGGCGAGCGGGTGGATGCGGTGGCCGACCGATTGGCTGCGGCCGGTATCCCCTTCATCTTCACCACCGGCCATGGGGCGGAGGGGCTGCCCGACGCCCACCGTACGCGTCCGGTGATCGGCAAGCCCTTCCGCGACGTGGACATCACCGACGCGCTGGTCCGTCACCGTCCGCGCTGACCGGATCCCGTCAGGGCCATTCCATGGGGCCCGCCGGCAGGGGATGACCTGCCGGCGGGCTTTTCCGTTACTGCTTCTGGGGCTGGCCATGCGCGGCGCCGGCCGCCGCACCCATGTGGTTATGGCCGTGGTCGGAACCGCTCTGGCCGGCGGCCTCGACGGCGAGTTCGACCTCGACGCTGCCGGCCTTCTCGAAGCGCAGGGTCAGCGGCACCCGCTCGCCCTTCACCAGCGGCTTCTTGAGGCCGAGCAGCATGACGTGCAGCCCACCCGGCGCCAGCTTCACCGATTCTCCGGGCGCGACGGCGATGAAGGGCACCTCGCGCATCTTCATCACGCCGTTTTCGTTCAGATGGGTGTGCAGCTCCGCCTTTTCGGCGGCGGGGGTGGAAGCGGCGACCAGCCGGTCTTCCGCCGTGCCGGTGTTGGTCAGCGACAGATAGGCGCCGCCGTTGGGCGCCGACGGCGCGGTGGCGCGGGCCCAGGGATGGCCGATGTCGATCGGACCGGCCTTGTAGCTGTGGGCCAGCGCGGCACCGGCGCCGATCAGAGCGAGAGCGGTGGCGATGCCGAGAATGCGCTTCATTGACTTGTGCTCCTGAACAGGATGTGGACATGGCATGCGGCCGGCACGGATCCCTCTGGGATCGGGGCACGCGATGCGCAACGAATTGAATGGCAGTGGAGGAGATCAGGCGCTCAGCGGCGGTCCGCGGGCCTGGAGCGTCGATAGGAACCAGCCAGCGGCGATGCGCTCGCCCGGCAGCAGGCGGGTGTCGCCGGCGACGGCCATGGCCGGCTCGACCGTCAGGGGCGGTGGAGGCAAGGCAAGCCCGGCGATCAGCGGGCAGAGCGGGCAATGGCCGCTGCCGAAGGGTGTCGGGTCGGACGTGCCGCCGTGGCCGTCACCGGCGTCGTGATCCACGCCGATCAAGGCGATGCCGTAGTTCGCAGGTCCGAATTCCGCAGAATCGACGTCGATTGTCGCGAAGCCGCCGGCCGAACAGATCTGCAGGGACGACGTTTCTCCGGTCCGTGCGACGGCGGAAGCGACGGGCATCCAGCCCCAGGCGATGACCTGAAGCAACAGCGCGGCCATCCCGGCCAACAGGCCAAGCCTCCGCACCTGTCGCACTGTCCACCGACCGAACGCCATCCGGCTCCGCCGCCCTTCGACACCGCCGGACCAAGCCGGCACGACAGCACCATAACGCACCCGCTCCGACCGGACGAGGGGCAAATGTATCAAAAATCGGCAGCACTCACGCCAGCAGGCGGAAGGCCGGTTCCGGGCGGGACAGCAGGTCGCGGCGCAACGCTTCGATGGTGGCATCGTCGCGGGCGGCGCGGGGGATGGACACCGGCACCTCGGCCACCACCCGCCCCGGCGAGGGCGCCAGCAGCAGCAGCCGATCGGCGAGCGCCAGCGCCTCGCGCAGATTGTGGGTCACCAGCAGGACCGTGGTCGGCCGCTGGTCCAGCAATTCCGCCAGCAGTGCGCGCAGCCGGAGCGCCGTCGGCTCGTCCAACGAAACGAAGGGCTCGTCCATCAGCAGCAGGTCCGGTTCGACCACGAAGGCGCGGGCCAGCGCCACCCGCCGCGCCATGCCCAGCGACAGCTGGGTCGGGAAGCGGTCGGCGAAGGGCGTCAGCTCCAACGCGTCCAGCATGGCGCCGACCGCCGGCCCCTTGCGTTGCCCCCTGGGCAGGACCAGGGCCAGATTCTGCCGCACGCTGCGCCAGGGCAGCAGCCGCGGTTCCTGGAACACGTAACCGAGCCGCGCCGGTTCGCCGTCGGGCCGCGCGCCGATGGTGACCTCCCCTTCGAAGGCGCGGTCCAACCCGGCGACGATGCCGAGCGCCGTCGTCTTGCCGCAGCCGCTGGGGCCGACCAGGGCCACGACCTCCCCCGCCGCGGCGGACAGGCTGAGGCCGCGCACGGCCTCCACCGCGCCGAAGCGCTTGGAGCGGATTTCAAGCGTCAGCGGGCAAGCGCCGCCAGCGCTGGCTGCGCCGCTCGGCCGGTTGGAGGACGCCGTATTCCAAAAGCTGGACCACGGCCACGAACGCGACGGTGTAAGCCAGGATTCCTGCGACATCGAACGTCTGGAAAAGGAGGTTGATCTGGAATCCGACACCGTCGCTGCGACCCAGCAGTTCGACCACCAGCACGATCTTCCAGATCAGCGCAAGGCCGGACCGCGCAGCAGCGGCGATGGTGGGGGTGAGTTGCGGCAGCAGCACATGGCGCAGCCGGTCGGCGGGCGACATGCGATAGACATGGGCCATGTCGATCAGCCCTTCGTCGATGGCGCGTGCGCCGGCCCGCACCAGGACCACCGTGTTGGGGATCTTGTTGACGGCCACCGCACCGATGGCCGCGGCCTCGGTCAGGCCGAACCAGACATAGGCCAGCACGATCACCACCAGCGCCGGCAAATTCAGGAAGAAGACCAGCCACGGCCCGAACAGCCGGTCGATGAACAGGGAGCGGCCCATCGCAACCCCCAGCCCGGTGCCGATGGACATGGCAAGCGCGAAGGCGCCCAGCACCCGCAGCAGCGTTGCACCCAGATGGTGGAACAGCGCCCCGCTCTCCGCCTCGCGCAACAGGGATTGGGCGACCGGCAGCGGTCCCGGCAGCAGGCGCCCGCCGACCAGAATCGCCGCCGCCTGCCAGCAGGCCAGCAGCAGCAGGATGGACAGCAGCGGCATCAGGGCGCGGCGCACCGGCTATGCCCCGCCGGTCCAGAAGGTGCCGGGCGCGATTGTCGCCGCATCGCCGACCAACTCACGCCCGCCGAGCCGGGCCAGCAGCGCATAGAGCTGTGCGGCGCCGGCTTGCTCCTCCGCGGTCCAGCGGCGGGGGATGCCCTCGCGGTAGCGGTCGCGCAGGGTGCGGAAGGTGGCGTCGTCCTCTGCCTGCATCAGCGGGGCCAGCCGGTCCCAGGCGGCATCGGATTGCGCCAGCAGCGCCTTCGCCTTGGCGCTGGCCGCCTGGAATCCGTCCAGCGCGGCCGGGTTGGCGCGCGCCCATTCCTCGCGGAAGACATAGCCGATGGATGGGATGTCCGCCGGCTGGCCCAATGCGGTCAGCATGTCCGACACCGTGACCAGCACGCGCATGCCCCGCGCCTCCAGCCGGGCGGCGAAGGGCCAGTAGGTCAGCACGGCGTCCAGGTCGCCATCGGCGATCTTGCTGTTCAGCAGCGGCGGCGCACCGTAGAAGGGCTGGGCGTCGCGGTCGAGCGCAAGGCCATGCCGGTCGCCGGCCAGCGCCTTCAGCAGGAGCCAGCTTTTATCCAACGGGCTGCCGGCGACGCCGATGCGCTTGCCGCGCAGGTCGGCGATCCCGGCGATTGCGGAGCCGGCCGGCACCACCAGCGCGCCCACGGCGGTCGAATAGGGGATGAAGGACAGCGCCTCCCCCTTCGTGCGCATCCGCGACACCCACAGCCAGTCGGAGACGATGATCTCCACCCCGCCCGCCTGCAGCGCGACCTGCGTGGCCGCACTGCCCGCCAGTTCCACCAGCCGCAGGTCGATCCCGGCCTGCTCGTCGAAGCGGTTGGCGCGGAGGGTGTCGAGTTCCCAGCTGACCGTGCCGAACTTCAGCACCCCGGCGCGGACGACCGGCCGCCCGGCGGCGAGGCCCGGCCGGAGCGCGGCGGTGGCCACCAGCGCGCCGGCGGCCAGCAGCGTCGCCCGTCTCGTACAGCCTGCCGACATGGTCCGATCCCCGGCGTCTGGTTGAACCCTCAGTCTAGGGGCATTGCAGATGGTTCGTATATTCAACGATAGGAGGATGGGGCGGAGTATGCGGAGGTGCCGGTCCCCGACACCCCCCTTCCCGCTCCCCGCACCGTCACTGGTCGTAGGTGCCCGCCCCGACGATGTAGTTGCCGTCGCGGGTGACGTAGGAATGCTTGTGCTCGACCTTGTTGGTCTGGCGGTTCAGCCAGACATAGTCGATGACGGCGCTCGGCTTGTCCTTGGTCTCGGTGATCATCGCCTGGACGATGGGCTTGCCTTCGGCGTCCTTCAGGTCGGCGGCCTCGGAACCGGCAAGGCGCGGGTTGGCGCCGGACGCCACGTAACGGCCGTTGGCGTCGAAAACGAAGACATACAGCTCGCCACGGCGGAAGCTGCCCTTCGGGTCCTGGAAGGCCTTGGTGGCTTCCTCCGGCCCCTTGGCCTTCAGGTAGGCGACGGCGTCAGCGACCAGCGACTTGGCCTGTTCAGGGGTGGCGCGGTCGGCGGCGAACGACGTGGCGGCCGGCGCGACCAGAAGGGCCGCGGCGACGGCAACCAGGGAAGCGGTTCTGCGAATGGTTCTGCGAATCATGGATGACCACCTTCAGGGAAGTAAAACGGGATCGGAAAGCCGGCGCTTGGTGACCGCTGGCGGGGGATCACTCCTCGTGCACGGTTTCCAGCCAGGAGCGGATCGACCAAAGCGCCTCCTGCCCCAGCGCTTCGCCGAAGGCCGGCATGTAGGTGACGCCGTTGCGGATCGAGCCGTTGATCACGCGCTCCTTGAACCATTCGTCGCCGGCATCGCCCTTCTCCAGATAGCGCAGGTCGGGGGCGATGCCGCCGGAGACCGCACCCAGCCCATGGCAGCGCGCGCAATTCTGGTTGAAGGCGGAGGAGCCGATCTCGATGGCGCGCTGGTTGCTGCGGTAGGGATTGCTGTCGCGCCACTTGTCGCCCAGCTTCTCCAGCCCGCTGGTGTCGACCGCCTGTGGGACGACATCGCCATGGGCATAAACAAGGCCGGGGAGAACCACGGCACCGATCAGACCAACGGCGGCTGCAATTCGAAGAATCCGTGCATTCATGAGTAAGACGTTCCCTCTGTTTCTCGCCGCCCTGCGGCTTCTGCTTCGCATGAGCCGACGTTATCAGCAGTGGGTCAGGCAAATAATTGGACTATGGTAGGACACAACAGAACAGGGGAACAATTAGACTGGCCGATACTGAATAACGAGCCGAGCGGGCCGGATTGCTCCGGTCCGCTCGGCTCACTGCCGGTCGTGAACCGATCAGGCCTTGGGCAGCTTGAAGACCCAGAGCGAGCCGCCCTGGTTGATGTCCTTCACCAGCTTGGCGACGTCGCCGCCCCACAGCGGCACGGCACCGCCCCAGCCGGAGACGACGGCGACATACTGCTCGCCATCCATCTTCCAGGTGACCGGGCTGCCGACCACGCCGGAGCCGGTCTGGAACTTCCAGACCTCCTTGCCAGACTTGGCGTCGAAGGCCTTCAGGAAACCTTCCGGCGTGCCGGTGAAGACGAGGTTGCCGGCGGTGGTCAGGACGCCGCCCCACAGCGGGGCCGGGTTCTTGTATTCCCAGACGATCTTGCCGGTCTTCGGATCGACGGCGCGCAGAGCGCCGATGTAATCGTCATACAGCGGCTTGATGGTGAAGCCGGCGCCGAGATAGGCCGCACCCTTCTTGTAGGTGATCGGCTCGTTCCAGATGTCCATGCCCCACTCGTTGGCCGGGACGTAGAACAGCTCGGTCTGCGGGTTGTAGGCCATCGGCATCCAGTTCTTGGCGCCCAGGAAGGCGGGAGCCGCGAAAACCGACTTGCCCTTGGCATCGCCGCTGCCCTCGGTCGGGGCGCCCGGACGGTTTTCGTCGACATAGATCGGACGGCCGGTCTCGATATCGATGCCCTTGGCCCAGGTGATCTTGGTGACGAAGGGCGTGGCGTTGATCAGTTTGCCGGTGTTGCGGTCGATGACGTAGAAGAAGCCGTTGCGGTCGGCCTTGCCGCCGGCCTTGATCACCTTGCCGTCCTTCTTCAGGTCGAAGGACACGAACTCGTTCACGCCGTCGAAGTCCCAGCCGTCATGCGGCGTGGTCTGGTAGTGCCACTTGATCTCGCCGTTGTCCGGATTGATGGCGAGCGTGGAGGAGGTGTAGAGATTGTCGCCGGGGCGCAGATGCGAATTCCACGGAGCCGGGTTGCCGGTGCCGAAGAACAGGCTCTTGGTCTCCGGATCGTAGGTGCCGCCCAGCCAGGTGGCCCCGCCGCCGGTCTTGTACATGTCGCCCGGCCAGCTGGCGTTCACCTTGCCGGTGACCGTCGACTCCTTGCCGTTCAGCATGCCCATGTTGCCTTCGATGGTCGGGCGCTGCCAGACCAGCTCGCCCGTCTCGGCATCGCGGGCCTCGACCATGCCGATGACGCCGAACTCGCCGCCGGAATTGCCGGTGATGATCTTGCCGTCGACGATCATCGGGGCGGCGGTGTTGGAATAGCCTTCCTTGTAGTCCTGCAGCTTCTTGTTCCACACGACCTTGCCGGTCTCGCGGTTCAGCGCGACGAGGCGGGCGTCCAGCGTGGCGAAGTAGATCTTGTCCTTGTAGATCGCCGCACCGCGGTTCACCACGTCGCAGCAGGGCATGATGCCGTCGGGCAGGCGATGGTTGTATTCCCACTTCTTCTGGCCGGTGCGGGCATCGACCGCATAGAGGCGGGAATAGGAGCCGGTGACGTACATAGTGCCGTCATAGACGATGGGCTGGGCTTCCTGCCCGCGCTGCTTTTCGCCGCCGAAGGAGAAGGACCAGACCGGGACCAGCTTCTTGACGGTGTCGGCGTTCAGGTCGGTCAGCGGGCTGAAGCGCTGGGCCTGCGGACCCATGCCATAGGTCAGGACCGCGTCGGTGTTGGTGGCGCTCTTCAGCAGGTCGTCATTGGACGGGCCGTCGGCGGCGAGAACGCCGGTGGCGCTGAACGCGGTCAGCGAGGCTGCCAGGGCGAGACTTGTAACCAGACGCTTCATGTGCGGTTGCCTCCCAATACTGATGATGACGGCACCGCCCGGGCAAGGTCCGGCCGTTGCCGCAGGACGGGCGGGTCCGGCGGTGCTGGGACGGGATCGGGGCGGCTATCAGGATGTTGGCGGCCGCAAGGGCCGCGTCGCTTCACGATATCGGCAGTGTAGACGGATGATCGGTCGGGTAAATTGTCGGATAGTAGCAGGCGCAAGCGTCAATTGACTCTGGGAAGGCTCTCCTGCTCGATCTTCGGCCAGAGATGGGCGACGGAGCGGCGATACTCTTCGCGCAGCACGTCGAGCACTGCGAAGCGTTCCGGGATCGGCAGTTCCAGCGCTTCCGCCATGTCCATGCCCGACTCTATCGCATGGCGCAACGTGCCGTCCAGCCAGGTCAGCCAGTCGCGGGTCTGGGCGACGCAGGTCTTGTCGGGGCGTATATGGCCGTGGTTGGGCACCAGCAGCCGGATGTCCAGCGCATCCACCGCGTCCAGCTCCTTCAGCCAGTCGGCGATGGAGGCATGGGGCGTGGTGGGGGTGCGGTTGCAGAAGACGACGCCGCCGGCGAACAGCACGCCCGTCGTTTCGTCCAGGATCATCAAATCGGCGGCGGTGTGGCCGGCGAGCGGGATCAGCCGCAGCCGGTGGTCGCCGAACCTGACGGTGGAGCCATAGACCGGTTCGGTCGGAACCGTCACCTCGGTCCCGCGCATCCAGTCGCCGACCAGCCGGTACATGTTGTCGGCGATGCCGCTCCCCTCCTCCTGGATGCCGGCGATGGTGCCGGGCAGCGCCGCGAGCGGCACGTCGGCGAAGGCCTGGGAGCCCAGCCAGTAATCGGGGTGCAGGTTGCTGATGAAGACCTTGCGGATCGGCTTGTCGGTGACCTTGCGGATGGCGGCGCGCATCTCCTCGCCATAGCGGCGGGACGGGCCGGTCTGGATGACGATCACCCCGTCGACGGTGACGATGAAGCCGGAATTCAGGATGTTGCCGCCGTTGGCGCGGGTGAAATGCTTGGTCGATCCCTCGAACACATAGGTGTCGGGTGCGATGCGCGTCGGCTTCAGGTCGTAGGTCAGCGGTCCGGCGGCCTGGGCGGCGGCAGTGAGAGCCGTGGTGAGACCGGCGGCGAGAGCGGCGGCCAGCGCCAGCCGGCGCAGGAGCTTCGTCGTCATTGCCCGACACTCCGCAGCGGGTCGCCCGGGCGCAGCGTCATCGCCGGGCGGGCGCCGGGCGGCGGCATCGGGATGATCGCGTCGATCTCGCCGCCCTGGTTGTCGCGGCCGCGCAGCACCAGCGCCTTGGCATCCGGCGGCGGGCGGAGATCCAGCGAATAGACCGGGTTTTCCGACACCGGTTCCAGGCTGTCGATCCGCGCCAGTTCGGACGGGCCGCCGGGGGTCTGCGCCTGCACCGTCAGCGTCTCGACGAAGAAGGCGGGGATGCCGTCGACGAGGCCGGTGTCGTTGGGATGCCGGATGCGCAGCCGCAGCCGCGCCACCCCGTCCGCATCCGCCGGCCACAGCCGGGCCTGCACCTCGCCGACATGGTCGGCCCAATCCTTCTGCGCGTAGGACACCGGCGGGGCGCTGCAGCCGCCGCCCGCCGCATCGACCAGGACGCCAGACACATGCCACACGCCATCGGCTGTCCGCGCCGCGCCGCGCACGGCGGTCGCCTGCTGGATCTTGATGCGGGTGGCGATGTAGGGCGCGGCGGTGCCGGGGTGATAGCGCAGGATCAGCGGGAAGGGGTTGAGGTCTGCGATCGCCAGCATCTCCACCACCTGCCCCAGGGCCGTGGCGTCGACGGACAACGGCACGGCGCGCGTGTCTTCTGCCGAGGCGGGTGCCGTGACCTTCACCTTGTCATCGAACACCACCGGTGCGCCGGCGAAATACTGCTCGCGCAGGGCCTCCCACATGACGGAGTTCAGCGGATCGGACGGAGAGGCCGCGGCGAAAGCCGGGGTGGCTGACACCAGCAGCGCGGCGCTGAAGCAGATTCCGATCAAGGCGTGTCGCATGCAACTCCTCCCAATCGGCAGCATCCCCCTCTCCCCCCCGGGGAGAGGGGGATGCGCTTTAGGATTTTTGCAAGAGTTCCGCAACGTTTCCCCCTCACCCTAACCCTCTCCCCGGGGGGGAGAGGGGATTCTAGGAGCTTCACTCCACCAGCGGGGGTGGGGTGTGGGTGACGCCGTAGCTGGCGAAGATCCTCGCCATCGTCCCGTCCTCGGTCAGGGCGGCCACCGCGTCGCCGACGGCATAGACGAGATCGCGGGAGTTCTCCTTGGTCGCCATGCCGACGTTCCAGCTCGACGTCATCATCCCCGGCAGGGTCACGGTGGTGATGGGGAACTGCTCCGCCCGGGCGCCAAGTGCCGCCTGCACCTGGCTGAGCGGCGCCAGCACCGCGGCGGCCTCGCCCGCGATCAGCTTCTCCACGGCGGCCTCGGGTGTCGGGCAATGGATGATGTGGCTGCGCAGCCGGCCGCCCTGCAGGCCCAGCAGGAAGAAATCGGGGATGCTGTCGATCTCCACCGCGATCGGCTCCTCCGGCAGGGTCGCCAGCATGGCGGAGCGCACCCGCTGCGGATTGCGGGCCAGCGCGAACACCTCGTGATGATAGGGGCCGAACAGCACCGCCTCCGGGTTCATCAGGCCGAACTGCTTGTCATAGGGGATGTGCATCATGATGTCGGCCAGCTCGCCGCCGAACAGGCTGCCGCGCCAGACCGCGACGCGCAGGTCGTCGGACACGGTCTCCCCGGCGATCTGCTCCACGATGTCGGCCTTCACGCCCAGCTTTCCCGCAATCGCCCTGGCGAGATCCACGTCGATGCCGACCAGGGTTCCGTCCTGCTGGAAGGAGAAGGGGCGGAAATCGCGATAGACGGCGACGCGCAGCCGGCCGCGCTCCATCACCTCGTCCAGCGGACGGGTGGAGGCACCGCGCGGAAGCGCTGCCGCGGATGCGGCAAGCCCGGAGAGAAAGCAGCGGCGGGTCACGGGCGCCATCGGAGGTTCCGGCAGTGGTTTTCTGAACGGCTGGAAGCCAGGATAGCGATTGGTCAGCAACGCCAATAATTGGACTTTCGTACAAGGCGGGGCGTGGCCGTGACCAGTCGGCGGACATCCCGCCCCCTCGGATCGCTGTCCATCCTCCCATAGTCGCATTCCGGAGACCGGATTCGCCGGATAGGCTGCACTCCAAACTGTTTGCGTTCCGACGGATACGATGACGAAGACCCGCCTGTTCCACAGCCTGTCGCTGGCCGCATTCGGCGCCGTATTGCTGGCCGGCACGCCCGTCGCCGCACAGCAGGATGCGGGCGAGATCCGCATCGGCTTCCTGTCGCAGACGCCGGAACCGCCGCCTTCCGTCGCCAATCCGGACGAGCCGGCGACCGACGACGGGCTGGCCGGCGCCACGCTCGCCATCGCCGACAACAACACGACCGGCAAGTTCCTCAAGCAGTCCTTCGTGCTGGACAGCGTGGAGGTCCCGCCTGACGGCGACGCGGCGGCAGCCCTGCGCGAACTGGCGGGTCGCGGCGGGCGCTTCATCGTCGTCGACGCGCCGGGTGCGACGGTGGAAGCGCTGACGAAGCTGCCGGAGGCGCGCAACCTGCTGCTTTTGAACGCGAACGCGCCCGACGATGCTCTGCGCGGCGCGGCCTGTGCGCCCAACCTGCTGCATGTCGCGCCCAGCCGGGCGATGCTGGCCGATGCGCTTGGGCAATATCTGGTGAAGAAGCGCTGGCCGCGCTGGTTCCTCGTCACCGGCCGCCGGCCGGAGGACAGGCTCTATGCCGACGCCGTCCGCCGCACCGCCAAGCGTGTCGGCGCCCAGATCGTGGCGGAGAAGGACTGGACCGCCGACAGCGACGTGAACCGCACCGCGGAGGCGGAAATCCCCGTCTTCACCCAGGCCAAATCCTATGACGTGCTGATCGTCGCCGACGAGGTCGGGGAGTTCGGCGATTACCTGTCCTACCGCACCGCCGATCCACGCCCGGTGGCCGGCACCCAGGGGCTGGTTCCCACGGTCTGGCACCGCACCCACGAACAATGGGGGGCGGCACAGTTGCAATCCCGCTTCAAATCGGCGGCGAAGCGCCCGATGACCGCCCGCGACCACAATGGCTGGACTGCCGTCCGCGTGGTGGGGGAGGCGGCCGCCCGTGCCCGCACCGCCGATCCGGAGCGGCTGATCGCCTTCATCCAATCGCCCGACTTCACCATGTCCGCCTTCCGCGGCGCGCCGCTTACCGTCCGTCCGTGGGACGGGCAGCTGCGCCAGCCGGTGCTGCTCGCCGCCGACCGCTCGGTCGTGTCGGTGTCGCCGCAGGAGGGATTCCTGCACCCGCGGACCGAACTGGACAGCCTGGGCTACGACCAACCTGAAACGCTCTGCAAGACGCGAGGGAAGAAGACGCCATGACATCCGCCCGCCTGCTTTGGTTGCCTTTAACGGCTTCCCTGCTGACCACCTTCCTGGCGTCCGCCGCGTCGGCCCAGACGATCTACGTGTCGAACGAGAAGGACAACAGCCTGTCGGTGATCGACGGCAAGACGCTGGCGGTGGTCGACACCATCAAGGTCGGCAAGCGACCGCGCGGCATCACCCTGTCGAAGGACGGCACCCAGCTGTTCATCTGCGCCAGCGACGACCACGCGGTGCAGGTTCTCGACCTCGCCAGCAAGAAGGTCGTGCATAACCTGCCCTCCGGCGACGATCCGGAGCAGTTCGCGCTCAGCCCCGACGGCAAGAACCTGTTCATCGCCAACGAGGACAGCAACGTCGTCACCGTGGTCGACGTGCCCGCGCGCAAGGTGGCCTTCCAGGTCGATGTCGGTGTGGAGCCGGAAGGCATGGACGTCAGCCCCGATGGCCGCTGGGCCGTCAACACGTCCGAGACCACCAGCATGGTCCACTGGATCGACGTGGAGAAGCGGCAGGTCGTCGACAACACCCTGGTCGGACCGCGCCCGCGCCATGCGGAGTTCACAAGGGACGGCGCGCAGCTGTGGGTGTCGTCGGAGATCGGCGGGACCGTCAGCGTCATCGATACCGCCACGCGGCAGGTGAAGAAGGTGGTCGATTTCCACATCAAGGGCGTCGCCAAGGACCGCATCCAGCCGGTGGGCGTCAAGCTGACCGAGGACGGCCGCTATGCCTTCGTGGCGCTGGGACCGGCCAACCACGTCGCGGTGGTGGACGCGAAGACCTTCGAGGTGAAGGATTACCTGCTGGTCGGCCGCCGCGTCTGGCATCTGGCGCTGACGCCCGACCAGAAGACGCTGTACAGCACCAACGGGGTCAGCGGCGACGTGTCGGTGATCGACGTCGACAGCCTGAAGGTGACGAAGTCGATCAAGGTCGGCCGCTATCCCTGGGGCGTCGTCGTCAAGGGGTGAAGGGTGGAGGGAGCAGCAGGATGACAGTGCCGGCACTGGAGGTGGAGGGGCTGCGCCACAGCTATGGCGGGGAGCGCAATGCTCTGGAGGATGTCGGATTCCGCGTGATGCCCGGCGCCTTCACCTGCCTGCTCGGCCCCAACGGGGCGGGCAAGAGCACGCTGTTCGCGCTCGCCACCGGACTTCTGCAGCCCAATCATGGCCGGGTGCGCATCCACGGCCACGACATGGCGCAAGCGCCCGGCGAGGCGCTGGCCCGGCTGGGGGTGGTGTTCCAGCAGCCGACGCTCGACCTCGACCTGACGGTTGTGCAGAACCTGCGCTATTTCGCGGCTCTGCACGGCATCGGCCGGCGCGAGGCCGACCGGCGGATCGAGACGGAGCTGACCCGCCTGTCGCTGTTCGAACGGCAGGGCGAGAAGGTCCGCGCCCTGAACGGCGGGCATCGGCGGCGGGTGGAGATCGCCCGCGCCCTGCTGCACCGCCCGTCCCTGCTGCTGCTGGACGAACCGACGGTCGGGCTGGACATTCCCGCCCGCCGCACCTTGATCCGCCATGTCCATGCGCTGTGCGAGGGAGAGGGCATCGCCGTTCTGTGGGCCACCCACCTGATCGACGAGATCGACCCGGCCACCGACCATGCCGTGGTGCTGCACCGCGGCCGGGTGCGGGCCAGCGGGCCGGTTGCCGCGGTGAATGCCGAGACCGGCTGCGCCACCGTGGCCGAGAGCTTCGACCGGCTGACCGCCGCCAGACCAGTCGCCGATATGGGTGCAAATGCGGAGGCCGCGGCATGAGCGGATGGTGGATCGCCTTCCAGGGGATCGTGGCGCGCGAGGTCCTACGCTTCGTTCATCAGCGCGAACGCTTCCTGGGCGCGCTGGTCCGGCCGCTGGTCTGGCTGTTCGTCTTCGCCGCGGGTTTCCGGGCGGCGCTCGGCATCGCCATCATCCCGCCCTACGAGACCTACATCCCGTACGAGACCTACATCGTGCCGGGGCTGATCGGCATGATCCAGCTGTTCAACGGCATGCAGGGCTCGCTGTCGATGGTCTACGACCGCGAGATGGGCAGCATGCGCATCCTGCTGACCAGCCCGCTGCCGCGTGGCTTCCTGCTGCTGGCGCGGCTGCTGGGCGGGGTGGTGGTGTCGGTGCTGCAGGTGGCGGCCTTCCTGCTGATCGTCCGGCTCTACGGCATCGACCTTCCGGCCTGGGCACCGCTGACCGTGCTGCCGGCCCTGCTGCTGAACGGGCTGATGCTGGGCGCGCTGGGCATGGTGCTGGCCTCCACCATCCGGCAGCTGGAGAATTTCGCCGGGGTGATGAACTTCGTCGTCTTCCCCCTCTTCTTCCTGTCCTCCGCCCTCTATCCGCTCTACCGCATGGAGGAGGCCGGGCCGCTGCTGTGGTGGCTGTGCAGCCTGAACCCCTTCACCCATGGGGTGGAGCTGATCCGCTTCGCGCTGTACGGGCAGGTGGATCAGCTGGCGCTGGCCGTGGTCGCCGGCGCCACCCTGCTGTTCGCGGCACTGGCGGTGCGCGGCTACTCCCCCGCCCGCGGCATGGGATCGCGGGCGCCGTCGGCGGCGGGATGACGGTTCACGCCGCGTCGTGGAAGATGATGGCCAGCGTGTAGCGTTCGCCCGACCTGACCGGGCTGACGCCGTGGCGGTGGCGAACCCGGTAGGGGCCGCGCGTGCCCTGGACCGGGCGCTGGTCCACCGCGAAGATCACGCCCTCCCCCAGCCCCAGCGGCACGACGGTGGCGCGCGACTGCATGCGCGGGCGCTGTTCGGTCAGCACGAACTCGCCGCCGGTGAAGCCGCTGCCGGGCTCCGACAACAGGATGGCGATCTGCAGCGGGAACACCGTCTCGCCATAGAGGTCCTGGTGCAGGCAGTTGTAGTCGCCGGGGCCGTATTTCAGCAGAAGCGGCGTCGGACGCGTCTGTCCCGCGGCGTGGCAGCGCTCCAGGAATTCCGCATGCTCCGTCGGGTAACGGGTGTCGAGCCCCATCGCCTCCGCCCAGCGGTTGGCGACCGGCGCCAGCCGGCGGTAGAGCGGCGCCCGCAGGGCGGCGATCGGATCCGGCAGCGGGTGGGTGAAGTATTTGTATTCCCCCTTGCCGAAGCCGTGCCGCTCCATCACCACCCGGCTGCGGAACGGCGCGTCCTGAGGGTAGAGGCCGGCCAGCGCCGCACAGGTCCGGGCATCCAGAAGCGGTCCGGTCAGGGCATGGCCGGCGGCATCGAGTTCCGCCCCGATGCGGTCCCAGTCCAGATCATCCACCTCCGTCATTGGGCCGTCTCCACGCCCTCGGACGCCCGTTCCCTGTCCAGCAGGTCGCGCTTGCGTTCCACGCCCCAGCGGTAACCCGACAGGCCGCCGTCGGATCGCACAACCCGGTGGCAGGGGATCGCGACAGCCAGCGGGTTGGCGCCGCAGGCCCGCGCCACCGCCCGCACCGCCGCCGGCTCGCCGATGGCCCTGGCGATCTCGGCATAGCTGGCGGTCCGCCCGGCGGGAATGGCGCGCAGGGCCTGCCAGACGCGTTGCTGAAAGGCGGTGCCGCCGATGTCCAGCGGCAGGGTCAGCCCGGTTCCCGGCGCCTCCACCAGCCCCACCACCTGCGCCACGGTCGCCTCGAAGCCTGCGTCGCCGCCGATCAGCTCGGCCTTGGGGAAGCGGTCCTGCAGGTCGCGCAGCAAGGCCTCCGGATCGTCGCCCAGCAGGATGGCGCAGACCCCGCGCTCCGTCGCCGCCACCAGGATGGAGCCCAGCGAGCAGGCGCCGACCGCGAAGCGGATCGCCTCCCCCACCCCGCCGCGGCGATAGGCGGTGGGCGTCATGCCGAGCCGCGCCCCCGCCGTCTCGTAGAAACGGCCCGACGAGCCGTAGCCGGCCTCATAGATCGCCTCGGTCACGCTGCCCGCCTCCTGCAGGGTGCCGGCGACGCGGGCGGCGCGGCGGGCCTCGGCATAAGCGCGTGGGGTGACGCCGGTCGCCTGCCGGAAGATGCGGTGGAAGTGGTGCGGGCTCAGTCCGGCCGCGGCGGCAAGCTCGTCCAGCGGCGGGACCTCCTCCGCCTCCTCGATCAGGCGGCAGGCGCGGGCGACGGCATCGGCCCGCCGCTCGGCCTGGCTCGGTCCGTCCGGGCGGCAGCGCTTGCAGGGGCGGAAGCCTGCCCGCTCGGCCTCGGCGTTGGTGTCGTAGAACACGACATTCTCCGGCCGGGCCGGGCGCGCGGCACAGCTGGGACGGCAATAGACGCCGGTGCTGCGGACCGCATAGACGAACCGCCCATCGGCGGCGGGATCGCGGCGGCGCAAGGCGTCCCAACGGTCGGATGCGGTGTCGGCAATATCGGGTGCGGCGTTATCGAGTGCGGCGGTATCTAGTGCGACGGTCATGGCTCCCTCTCCCTTCCGCGAATCATACAGGCATCACGGCGTGTTGAGGGGGCAATGTGGGCCGGCGGACGGTGTCGCGCACTCCGCCGCTTGCTATCGAATTGCGCTTTCCTTCCTTTTCTTCTGCGCCCTGCGGACGATCGCCTCGATGCAGTCCAGAACCCGTTCGGCATTGGCGAGCCGCCCGTCGGCGTCGGGAGCCTCCAGCGCGGCGGTCAGGCGGTCGTCCTGGGCGCGCAGCAGGCCCTTGGAGCGCTTCGCCAGTGTCGCCGCCCGCGCCGCGGCGCGGTCGCCGCGCAGGGTCGCCGCCACCCCGGCCGGTCCGCAGCCGAGCGAGGCGACGCCCAGCGCCCGGCATCGGCAGCGCAGGGATGCGATGGCCAGAAGACGCTCCACCGGGTCGGGCAGCGGGCCGAAGCGGTCCTCCATCTCCTCGCGCAGGGCGTCCAGATCGCCGGCCTCGCGGGTGCGGGCGATGCGGCGGTGCAGGCCGATGCGCAGCTCCTCCTCCGGGATGTAGGCGGCGGGGATGCAGTGCGGCACTGCGACCGTCACCTCCGGGTCCCAACGCTCGTCCGGCTGGCGGCGCAGCGACCGCAGGGCGTCGGCCAGGATGCGCTGGTACAGCTCCGTCCCCACCGCGCGCAAATGGCCGGTCTGGTCCTCGCCCAGCAGGTCGCCCGCCCCGCGCTGGTCGAGGTCGAGCATGCTCAGCACGAAGCCGCCGCCCATGCTCTCGATCACTTCCAGCGAACCCAGCCGGCGGGCCGCCCGCTCCTCCAGCGGGTGGTCGGGATCGGTCAGCAGATAGGCGTAGCCCTGGACCGCTCCGCGCCCGACCCGGCCGCGCAGCTGGTGCAACTGGCCCAGCCCGAACAGGTCGGGGCGGAACAGCAGCAGCGTGTTGGCGCGCGGGATGTCGATGCCGGATTCGATGATCGGCGTCGACAGCAGGATGTCGCTCTCGCCGTCGACGAAGCCCATCACCGCATCGTCCAGCGCAGCCGCCCCCAGCCGGCCATGCGCGGTCGCGATGCGCGCGGCCGGCACAAGCTCCCGGATCCACTCCTCCAACTCGCCCAGGTCGGCGATGCGCGGGGTGACGCAGAAGGCCTGCCCTCCGCGGCCGAGCTCACGCAGCAGGGCGGCGCGGGCGGTGGTGGGATCGCGCGGGGTCACCGCGGTACGGACCGGGCGGCGGCGGGCCGGCGGGGTGTCGATGATGCTGAGACCGCGCAAGCCGGCCAATGCGCCCTGCAGCGTGCGCGGGATCGGCGTGGCGCTCAGCGCCAAGCTGTGCACGCCCTTGGTCCGCCGCTTCAAAGCCTGCTTCTGCGCAGCGCCGAAACGCTGCTCCTCGTCCACCACCATCAGGCCCAGGCGCTGGAAGCGGACATCCTTGGACAGCAGGGCATGGGTGCCGATGACGATGTCCACCGACCCGTCGGCCAAACCGGCCCGCACCCGCTCGCTCTCCGCCTTGGTCATGGAACCGGTCAAGGGCTCCACCGTCAGGCCGAAGCCGGCGAAGCGGCGGCGGAACACGTCCAGATGCTGGCGGGCAAGGACGGAGGTCGGGGCCATCACCGCCACCTGATGGCCGGCAAAGACGACGGCCGCCGCCGCACGCAACGCCACCTCCGTCTTGCCATATCCGACGTCGGCGCAGACCAGATGGTCCATCGGGTGGCCCCCGCCCATTGCGTCGAGCACGGACCGGATGGCGTGATTCTGCCCCTCCGTCAGGTCGAAGCCGAACCGGGCGCCGAAGCGGCGCATGCGGTCGGCCGGCGGGTCGATGACCGGCGCCGTCTCCCGCGCGCGGCGGCGGGATTCGCGCAGGATGCCCTTGGCGGTCTCGCCGATCTCCGCCTCCAATACCGCACGGCGCTCCAGCCAGTTGGCGTTCTTCAGGCTGTCGAGCCGGGCCCCGGTGTCGGCCGAGCCGTGGCGCCACAGCCGGTCGAAGTCGGCTGTCGGAACCAGCAGCCGGTCGTCATGGGCATAGTCCAGCACCAGGAAATCGGCGGTGGACTCCCCGCCGGCGCCATCGTCCGACGCGATGGCCTCAAGCCCGACCAGTTGCCCGATGCCGTAATCCAGATGGACGACGAAGTCGCCGGTCGCCAGTTCCGACGGCGCCAGCGGCGGACGGACCGGCGTTTCCCTGCCTGCGTCGCCGGCACGGCGCGGCGCAACCAGCACGCTCATGCCGTCACAGACGAAGCCACTGCCGGTCCTGAGCGCCAGCACGGCGCAGTCGCCCGGCGCGAGCGGCGGATCCGGCCAGCGGTCCAGCCGGGACACCGGCCGCCCCAACGCCGCCTCCGCCCGCTCCGCCAATCGGTCCGCCTCGTCCGCGCCGCCACCGGGGTGGGCGGCAAGCAGCACGGCGCCGCCATCCTCGACCAGTGCCGCCCCCCGGCGCAGCAGCGTGCGCTCGGTCCGCACCGCCTCCACCGCCTGCCCGGCCGTCACCTCCACCGGCAGCGCGGTACGGGCGGCGAGCCTGTCGTCGAGGGACTCGGCATCGATCAGGCGACGTTCCAGCACCGGAACCGGCAGGATGCAGGCGTCGTCGCGGCGGATGCGGCGGTCGGGACCGGAATCGGCAAGATCATCGGCCCGCGCCTCGATCCGGTCGCGCGCGCCGGCATCCAGAACCACCAGGGCGTCCGGCAGCAGGTCCAGCAACAGCGGGCAGTCGTCGAAGACGTTGGGAAGCTGAAGATCGAAGGCGTATGGCCGCCGGCCCTCCTCCAGATCCCGCCGCAGATCCTCCGGCAGGACATAGCCGAGCTTTGCAAGGTTGGCCGCCAACCGGTCGAGCATCTCCGGCCCGACGATCAGGTCGGTGACCGGGCCGAGCGTGACCTCGTCGATGGAGGCGATGGAACGCTGGGAGACCGGATCGAACAGCCGCAATTCGCGCACCACCCCGTCGGCGATGTCGCAGCGGATCGGCCGGTCGCCGTCGCCGGGGAACACCTCCACCACGGCACCGCGGATCGCCGCCTCGCCGGGTTCGTCCACCCGCTCGTCCAGCACATAGCCGGCCTTGGCGAGCCAACCACGCCAAGCCGCCTCGTCATAAGCCATGCCACGGGTCACATGGAACCGTGCGCCAGTCCACGCTTCCGGCGGCGGCAGCCGTTGCAGGGCGAGGTCGGCCGAGGCCACCACCAGCCGGCCGGCGGCCGGCGCCGCTTCATCGGCCAGCCGCATCAGCCCGGCGGCGCGGCGCCCCAGCACGGCGCGCGACGGCGCGGCACGGTCGCCGGCGGCGGTTTCGTCGATGGGAAGCAGGACGACGTCGAGGTCCGGCGCGATGTCGCCGGCCAAGCGGGCCAGCCGGGCGGCACGCCCATCGCTGCGCGCAAGCAGCAGGACACCGCCGGGACGGCGGGCGAGCGCCGCCAGCCGGACGGCGAGTTCGCCCTCGCTTTGGACGGTCAGGCCTGTCGCGGACGGCGGCGGGCCCGGCGGAGGGAATGGCGGCGCCTCGGGAGAGGGGTCGGCGACGGGAACTCCGTCAAGCATGATGGGCAGACATGGTGGAGGGCTCCGGTCGGTGACACCGCGCGGCAGGAGGGCCGCAGGGTGTCAACACCGCCAAGCCCCTCCGGTTGCCTACCCTTCAGTCTAGCGGAACCTTCCCGGTCAATGCAGCGTCAACCAGCCCACCAGCACGGCGATGAAGGCGCCGGCCGTCGATCCCAGCACCGTCAGCAGCGGCGACCAGCCCGCCCCGCTGCTCTTTTCGGCTGCGGCCCCATCCAGCCCGCGCAGGGTCTGGTCCATCCGCATCAGGAACACTTCCAGCCCGCCGACACGCTCCGTCAGGTCATGCAGGGTGGCGGCCATTGCTTCCGTCCGCTCCGCCTGCGTGGTCTCCAGACGGGTGGCGTCGGTGCGGAGAGCCGTCACTCCTTCACCGGCATCGCGCAGAAGTCGGCCGATGGTCTGCTGTGCGGCGGCAAGCTGGCGCTGGTCGCGGCGAAGCGCGTCGATCCGCTCGCCGATGCGCTGCAGATGCGGCCCCAGCAGACGGTCGAGCCGCTGGTCTTCCGGGTTGGGCTGCGCGAAGGTCGCCGTCTCGCCGGTGGACGGCGAGCGGACGACGGCGACCACCCGCGACGGGTCGGCCCCGTCCGGCAGGGTCAGTTCGGCTTCGAAGGCATGCGCGCCGTCGCCGATGCCGCCGCCGGCCAGATCGGGCCGCGGCCGGTCTGCCAGCACCCGCGCCAGCGTCACCGGCGGACCGCCGTCCCGCTCCAGCCGCAGTTCCACCTCCAGCCGGTCGCCGGGATGGTTGCCGTCCCAGCCCCAGCCGAAGACGCGGCCACCCTGCAGGGCGTCGATATGGCCGACGATCGCAGCCCCCTGCGGCGCCTCGGCCGCGGGTGCGGGGTCGTGAAGCTCGACGATCTTGGCGGTGGCGGACATGGGACCCGTTCCGGTTGGTTGGAGTGGAGATCCCCCTCTCCCCCCGGGGAGAGGGTCGGGGTGAGGGGGGGAGCACAGGGTAGATTCTAGGGTGTAAAGGAGCTTCCCACCTGTCGAAGCCACGCGGTGCATCCCCCCTCACCCTAACCCTCTCCCCGGGGGGGAGAGGGGATGAACAGAGTTCTCACGCCGCCTTGCGGTCGGTGGTGCGGCGCAGGGTGTGGCTCGGCATGCGGTGGGGGACGTAGTTTTCGTCCAGGAACTCCCGCATGTCGCGATAGCGCTGGTAGTAGGTGCGGTTGAACTTCTCGAACAGGCTCTGGTCCCAATATTCCTCGAGGACGAAGGGCTTGTCCGAATAGACGTTGTAGCAGGGGATCGCGAAGGTCTCCGCGAACTCCGCCGTACGGCTGTCATAGCTGAAGTAAACCGACGGCGTGGCGTTCGACAGGGCCATCAGGTTGCCGTGCAGACGATAGCCCAGCACGAGGTCCTTCGACCGCACCAGGTTCTCGTAGTCGGCGACGACATCCGAGTACCACAGGCGCTCGCGGTACAGCGCATCCATCTCGTCGTCGAAATACCACTGCTTCAGCCACGCGCTGTCATGCAGGTGCGTCCAGGCCTCCGCCTTCTGTTCCTCGGTGCCCCACAGCAGCTTCTTCTCCTCGACCTCGCCCTGCATCATCAGGACCGTGTCGAAGCGGCGGGAGATGTCCTTCACGAAGTCGCGGTGGCGCTCCAGATACTTCCGCACGTCCGGCGAATAGTGCTTGGACACCTCGCGGCGCATGGTGATGCCGACCTTGCGCACGCTGTCCAGAGCCGGCAGGTCGATGCGCAGTTCCGGATCGCGGTTGCGGAAGGCGGTCGGGCAGCCGACGATGCGGGTGTTCTTGATGCCCAGGTCCCACAGCACTTCGGCGGTGTAGGTGCCGCGCACGCCCAGCGTCGTCGACTTGTCGGCGATCATCCGCCAGATGCGCTTGCTTTCCTCGCTCAGCGTCAGCTTGCCGGTGGCCGGCGCCTGGGCGCCGACGCCGAAGGCGATGACGGGAATGCGCAGCTTTGCCAGAACCTGCAGGGTCGCCGCCGGCCATTCCATCGAATCGTGGATGTAGTTGCTGCCGCGCAGGAAGACGTAATCATACTCGGCGTTGATCCGGTCGACGGCCTCCTGCCGGAACTCGCGGATTTCCAGCACGTCGAGCTTGTCGTAGGTCAGCAGCTTCAACGAAGAGTCGAAAACGAACGCGTCGCCGATGTTGTGGTAATGGTCGATGCTGCGCTGAATGTCCTGGTAGCTGTACCAGCGCACGCAGTCATGATCATAGACTTCGCCCGACGGAATCATGACGAGGATGTTGGCCACGGCGGCACTCCCTGGGTTGGGCGGCAATAAGGGTGGATGGTACCCGGATCGTCGCCGGGCGAATTCGAATCGGCGCACAGGACCTGAATGGAAGGCCCCGCAACTTTCATTCCAACATTACCAATTTATTCTGTGAAGGATGGAATGAATTATTCTGAGACTTCGAAAATATCACAGGCTATCCCATTCTTTCCTATCAGGACCGCTGCGCCACTGCCCGTTCGGGAATGGAGGGCGCCGCACCGCCGGCGGCCAGCAGCGCGTCGAACACCTCCGCATGCTGGCGCGCGCATTCGGCGCGGTCGATCGGGCGGCGGATGCGCAGGCGCAGGCGGTCCCACAGGTCGGGCGAGGTCAGCGCCTCGGTCATGCGGTCCACCAGATCCTCGACGCTGCCGTTGCGGAAATGCAGGCCGTCGACGCCGTGGGTCACCTTCTCCGCCATGCCGCCGATGTTGCTGGCGATGATCGGACGGCCGTGCAGGAAGGCCTCCTGAATGACGACGGGGGAGTTCTCCCACCAGATCGACGGGATGATCATCCAATCGACGTCCTTCATCAGGCCCGGCAGTTCGGCCGAGCGGTAGCTGCCGTAGAAGCGCACCCGGTCGCCGGCCTTCTCCACCGCGTCGTTGAAGCGCTTCTGGTAGGCTTCCGGCTGGCGTTCCAGGTTGCCGCCGAAGATCATCAGCGCACCGTCCTCGCCCCACGCCTTTTCGGAGATGCGCGACACCGCCTCCACCAGCAGGTGCGCGCCCTTGAACTCGGTCAGCTGGCCGAAGAAGGCGAAGCGGTTGCGCTTGCCGGCGCGGGTGACCGGGCGCGGCGGGGCGATGCCTTCGATGGTCAGGCCGTTCTCGATCATCCGGAACTTCTCGCGCGGCAGCCCCCAGTCGACATAGCGGTCGATCAGGAAGTTCGACGGGCTGACGTAGAAGTCCGCCTGCTCCAGGAAGGTCTTCAGGAACAGCTCGCGCTTGAAGAACTCCGCCTCGCCGATGTGCGGGAAGCAGCCGGCACAGTCGGCCGGGCTGGCGCGGTAGCACAGCGTGTTGCGGCTGGTCTTCACCATCTGGCCGTGGTGATGGCAGATCGACAGGTATTCGTGCAGCGTGACCACGATGGGCACGCGCGGCAGCGCCTGACGCACCGCCTGGATCGTCTCGATCCCCAGCCCCAGGAAATGGTGGAAGTTCACCACGTCCGGCTGAAGGTCGCGGACATAGCGGACGAAGTCCTTCTCCAAGCCCGGCAGGTTGCGGTTGGACAGGCGGAAATGGTCGTACTCGTTGGCGTAGTACAGCACCTCCCGCTCCTTCTGGCGGAGCGCCATCAGGGCGGAACCGCGATGCTGGGCGATGGGCGGCGCCACGCGGGCCAGATAATGGCTTTCCCAGCCTGGCAGGTCATGCAGGCCGTTGTGCAGGTTGTAGGAGGCGACCTCACCCCCGCCCAGCGAGAAGGAGGGGTGGCCATGGCTGATGATCAGCGCGCGCTTGGTCTTGCTCATCGGGTGACCGTTCGTCCTAAGCGGGGGGTGAAGTGGTTGTGCAGGGTGCCCGCTGTTGCCCCCTCCCCATCCCTCCCCCGCTTATCAGCGGTGGAGGGGGTAGGACGCTTGGCAGGGTGGCCTTATCGCGGAGCGGCGGCAGTCCCCTCTCCCGCGAAGCGGGGGAGGGTCAGGGAGGGGGCAAGAGTTGAGTGGGCAAAGCACTAAGCCGCGATCGACGCCTTCCAGCGCTCGGCGAAGCTCCATTCGTCGACCAGCGCGCTCATACGCTCCAGCCGGGGGTCGCGGGCGTGGCGGGACTGTTCGTCGACCGCCACCAGCCGGACCTTCGGCAGCCACAGGCAGGAGCCGCCGGCCGCCCGCACCCGCAGGCACAGGTCCAGCCCCTTCGGCTCCGGCGCCAGATAGCGGCCGCCGTCGGCCATCGCCCGCACCAGCAGCTCGCGCGGCAGCAGGGCGCAGTCGGCCGATGCGGCATCCACCGCCGACGCCTCCTGCTCCTTCAGCCAGTCGCGCGGATAGCCGGCGAAGCGGCGCTCGTAGGTGACCGTGCCGCCCGGCCCTTCGACCGCGACGATGCCGGCGAAGCGGATCGAGTGGTCCTCGTACAGCAGGGTCGGGCTGGCCATCACTGGCGCGAGCGCGGCGGAGCCCACGGCATTCGGCTTGCGGATCGCCCGTTCCAGCGCCGACAGCCAGCCGCGTTCGGTCGGCAGAACCGAGGGGGACAGCAGCAGGACGCGGTCGGCCCTCGCATGCGGCAGGGATGCCGCCACCGCCTCGAACGGGTCGGATGCCGTGGGTGCGGCGACGAAGCCGACGGCCAGACGGTAGAAGCCGGCGGCCTGCCGGACCATGCCGGCCAGCCGCTCATGGGTGCCGGCGCCGGCCACCACCAGGATCTCCGCATCGGCGAAGTCCGGGTCGTTCGCCATGCGGGCAAGGTTCAGGTCGACATCCTCGCGCCCGTCGCAGACCGGCAGGATCACCGACACGCGCGGGCTCTTGAGCGCGCGGCCCATCGGGTGCAGGACGGAGGACGGCGCCGCTCGGCCCGACGCCGCGCTGCGCAGCATCGGCCCCAGGTGGGTGGCGACGACGCGGTCGATGGAGGGGCTGTCGGGATTGACCGACCCCAGCATGCGGCGCAACGCCTCGCCGGTCGGCGGCTGGCAGGGCAGCGGCAGGAAGGCGATGCCGTCGGCGAGCGCCAGCTCCAGATGGAACTCGGCGTCGGCGGAGATGCCGGCCGGCTCGCGGGCGAAGGCGGTGAAGCCGTGGGCGTCGTTGCCCGGAACCATGCGGCCGGCGAACAGCGGGTCGTGGGCGAAGGCGTCGGAAACGTCCTTGCGGCCCAGCCGCGACCAATCCTGGTCCAGCCGCGCCGTCATTCCGCCGCCCTTGACCGTCACCGCCCGCACCGAGCCGGTGGGGTCGAGCAGCCAGCCGCAGACGAACAGCCCGGCGCCGGCCACGCGCACCGCCATGTCCAGGCCCATGCGAACCGGCAGCGGGAGCTGCGACACCGTCTCCACCCCGTTGTAGCGGGCGGCGATGGCGGCGGCGACGCCGCGGCGGGCGGCATCGCCCTGCAGATGGCCCAGCATGTCGCGGGCATGGGCGGAGGCGACGCCGTCGGCCAGAAGCTGCCGATGCTCGAAGATCGCCAGATGGCGCCAGCCATCGGCGGCACGGAAATGGATGCGGCGAATGGTGTCGGGGGATGCCACCGGCCCTTCCAGCACCGTCAGCAGGCCGGCGGCATCGTCGGGCAGGTCCGGACGGTGGAAGGGGGCGGCGGCGCTGGCATGGGCGCGCAGATCGTCGGCCTCGACCAGCACATGGGCGGCGCCGGCCGGGAAGCCGTGCGACCAGCCCTGCACCATCAGCGCACCGTCGCGGAAGCGGCCCAGCACCTCGGCGAAGCCATCGGGACGGGAGGCCTCCTGCGCCAGACCGGCCAGCAGGCGGGTGCGGCGGTCGGCTTCGCCCTCGCCTGTCTCCAACCCGGACAGCAGGGTCACGGCGACATCCAGCGCGGTGTCGAGCGACTGCGGCTGCACTTCGCGCAATGCCGCGACCAGATGGGCGGGGTTGGTGCGGACGTTGGACAGGCGCGGCAGCAGCAGATGCTTGCCCTGCGCATCCTCGATCTCGATACGCGACGGGCGCATGTGGGCGAGCCCGGTGACGCGGATGGCGCCCAGGAACCAGCGCTCCCCCGCCCCATCGGTCCAGCAGCCGCCACGGAAACGCCCGTCGAGCATGCCGTCCAGCATCACCACGCTGTCGGCCGGCAGGGGCTGGTCGATCGCCCCGAACAGCATCAGCGTGTCCTCGTCCAGCAGGACGGCGGCGGTGATGTCGGCCTTGGTGCTGCGGTCCTTCATCGGATGCGGTTCCCCTGGTTGAGAGCGGCGGGTGCCGGAGACAGAAGTTCGCCGTAGAGGGCGAGGTGGAGCGACGCGGCCTCCTCCGTCGGACGGACGGCGGGGATGTTGGCCGACAGCCGGTCCCACAGATCGGGTTCGGTCATGGCGCGGGTCATGACGCGGGCGAGGTCGGCCGGGTCGTTGGGGCGGACATGCAGGCCGTCGACGCCGTCGCGCACCGCCTCCGCCATGCCGCCGATGCCGCTGACGATGACCGGGCGGCGGTGCTGGAAGGCTTCCTGGATCACCAGGGGCGCGTTCTCCCACCAGATCGACGGCATCACCACCCAGTCGGCAGCGGCCATCAGCGCCGGCATCTCCTGCGGCCGGTAGGGGCCGTGGGCGGTGGCGAGGCCGCGCGTCGCGTCGAAACCGTCTGCCACCCGCTGGCGGAACTCCGGCGCCTGATACAGGCTGCCGCCATGGACGGCAAGCGAAGGGGACAGGCCCTGGCGCGCCATGCGGGCGACAGCGTCCAGCGCCACGGTGACGCCCTTGAACGGATTCAGGTTGCCGAAATAGGCGAAGGCATCGCGTGCCGCACCGGGGGCGAGGTCGCGGGCCGGGGCAGGATCCACGGCGGGGCGGCTGTTCGCCATCACCTCGATCCGGTTGGGGTCCAGGCCCCAGGCGACATAGCGGTCGCGCAGGAAGCGGCTGGGCGCCAGGAAACGGTCGACCAGCCCGAACATCGCCTTGATGTGCTTCTCGCGCAGCAGGAACTGGTCGGCCGGCCGGTCTGGGAAGCAGCGGTGGCAGGCATCCGGCGACGCCTTGCTGCAGAGCGCGCGTGCTCCACCCTCGCCACGCGGCGGGGTAACCATCTGCCCGTCATTGGCGCAGATCGGGTAATAGTCGTGCAGCGTGTAGACGATCTTCGCATCCGGGCAGACGCGGCGGATCAGGAACAGCATCTCCACGCCCAGCAGCAGCGTGTGATGCACGTGCACGATGTCCGGCCGGAAGGCGCGCAGCAGGTTGGACAGGTCGGGGACCAGCCCGTGCAGGTCGATCTGGCTCTGGTGGAAATGGTCGAAATGACCGGCCCACAGCAGCACCTCGTCGGCGCTGCGGCCCAGCGTCTGGAATCCGGTGCCGGGACGCGGCGCGCGGTGGGTGTCGTTGGTGCAGGCCAGGAACAGGCACTCCGCCCCCGCTGCCTTCAGGCCGCCGAACAGCTCATGCGCGAAGATCTCGGTGCCGCCGGGATGCAGGCTCGGATGGTTGTGCGCGATCAGCAGCACCCGAGGCGGCCGGGCGGCCACCAGCGGGCGGGACGGCTGGCGCGCGGCGGGACGGGTGGCTTGATTGGCGGGGAGAAGAGGGAGACGGCGTCGGCTCATGGCACAGCCCCCTTCTCCAGAACCAGCAGATCCTGGAAATTCTCGGCCTCGCGCTGGCCGCTCCAATGGCCGCGCATCACGGCGCGGGCGGGACGCAAGCCATGGGCGGCGAAGCGGCCGAGCAGGAACGCATCGTCATAGGCGACGGCGGCGTTGGGATGCTCCGGATCGGCCAGCAGCTCGACTCCCGGCACGTCTCGGAATGGCGGGCGGGCGGTGCCCTTGGCAATGCCGGCGCGCGCGGTGGCGTCGGCCAGGAACAGGCTGAGGAAGCAGCGCCCGCCCGGCTTCAGCACCCGAGCGATCTCCGCCGCATAGCGCTCGGTGTCGGCCGTGCGCAGGTGGGTGATGACCGAGGTCAGGATGACGAAGTCATAGGCCGCCGCCTTAAAGGGCAGCGTCGCCGTCTCCCCCTCGATCCGGCCATCGGGATTGTACAGGCCGTTGGCGACGTCGAGATGGTGGAAGCGGAACTCCGGATAGGCCGGCGTGATGGTCGACGCGCACCAGCGGATGCCGTCCAGCACGATGTCGATGCCGTCGTAGGACCCATCCAGATACTGGGTCAGCGGCAACGCCATGCGGCCGACGCCGCAGCCGATCTCCAGCACCTTGTGGTCGGGACGCAGTCCGCCCAGCCGGACGAAATGGCGCAGGAACTCCGCCCCGATGGCGCGGAAATCACCATCGCCGATGAAATGCAGCTCGGGCGGCGGCACCGGCAGGAAGCGGTTGCGCGCGATCTGGGCACAGAGCCATTCCAGCCGCGGATCGGTCTGGCGGCGCAGGACGGCAAGCTGCGGAGTCGGCACGATCGCATTCATCGGGTCACCCGTGCTGTCTTGCGGGCGCGGTTTGCCTTGGAAGGCTGCGCCTCGTCGTCGGCGTACCAGTCGCGCGCCATCAGCTCGGCCATGCGGTCGGCCCAGCGGCGGCCATGGAGCCAGCGGTTGTATTCGGAAGCGACTCCGCGGGTGTAGCCCTGGTGCCGGCCGATGGAGCGGCGTTCCAGATGGTACAGCTCGACCGACGGGGCATAGCGGATGTCGAGACCCTGATCGCGGATGCGCAGGCAGAGGTCCGAATCCTCGAAGTCGCCGATGATGTAGTCTTCGCAGAATCCGCCGGCGGCGGTGTAGGCGGCGCGCGTGGTCAGCAGGCAGGCGCCGGTGACGCCCGGAACGGAGCGCGGACGGCAGGCGGCGGCGAAGTCGCGCGGCAGGCCCTTGAAGTAATGGTGGTTGTACCAGGCGCCCTGCAGGTCGCGGTCGAAATAGAGGCCGGCATGCTGAAGGCTGTCGTCGTCGAACAACAGCTTCGGGCCGACCGCGCCGATGCCCGGACGCTCCTCCAGCGCCGCGACCAACTGCGGCAGCCAACCGGCGCGGTCGGGGACCACGTCGGAGTTGAGCAGCAGCAGGCGGTTGGCGCGGGCCACAGCGACGCCGGCATTGTTGGCGGCGGAATAGCCGTAATTGGCGCTCTGCACCAGCAGCAGCATCGGCAGGCCGTAGAGGCCGTGGAAGCCGCGCAGCAGATGCACCACCTCGTCGCGCTGCTCCGGGCTGTCGAGCACGAAGACCAGTTCGGCATCGGCCATCGCCGGATCGGTGGCGAAGCACGCGATCTGGAAGCGCAGGAACTCCAGCGTGCGGTAGAGCGGGATGATGACCGACACCGCGGGCTTGGCCTTGCGCTCGCCATAGACGACCAGTTCCGGCTCGCCGCGGGTGGCGAGATGGGCGGCATGCAGCGGGGCGACGGTCGGACCGATGACGGTCTCCAGCAACTCCGGCGTGGCGAAGCGCGGCGGCAGGCTGCCCAGCACGGCGGCGCGGGCGTCGGCATCGGCGCGCGGACGCGGCGGCGGGACGAGGCGCAGCGCGCCGCCCGACGCCAGCCGAAGCTCCGCCGTCACCTGAAGCGCTTCCGCCGGTTCGGGATTGCCCGGCAGATGCAGGACGAAGCCGCTGCGGTCGAGACCGGTGTTGCCGTAGAGCTTCGCCACATCCTCGCGCGGGAAGCGGTTGGTGAAGCGATCCACCCGGCGTTCGCCGCCGAAGGGGGTGCGCACCACCAGTTCCGCCGCCAGACCATGCGGATCATGCAGCCAGCCGGCCAGGAACAGCCCGCCGTCGGCCGTGGGAACCGCGAGATCCAGCGAGGCGCCGATCGGCCGCTTGGCATCGGCGGCCTGCCGGCGCGGCAGCGGGGCCAGCGCCTGCAGCTCGCTGACCGCCGACGCGGCGGACGCATCGTTGCGGCCACGCTTGGCGAGGCAGGACAGCAGGTAGTGACGGAGGGTTGCCGGCGTGTCAGGGCGGGCGTTCAGCCGGTCGGTCAGCGTCGGCAGACCGGCGGGCTCCTCCGGGAAGCGGCGGCAGGCGACGCCGTTGGCGCCCAGCACCACCAGCAGGTTGCCCGGCGCGCACAGTTCGCGATCCATCAGCAGGTCGAAGGCGATGCGCCCCCTGCCGGCGGGATCGGGGCCAATGCAGGCATCGAACGGCGCCCGTGCCACCGCATTCGGGGAAAGGACCACCAGACCGGTGATGGCGCCGAAGCGGCCGGACAGAGCACCGGCGCACAGCAGAAGCTCGCCACCCGCCGTCGCGCGGATTGCCAACGTCGCCGGCTCCGCCGCACGGTCGAGCACCAAGCGTCGGCACAGCGCGGCGAAAGCGGCATCGCAACGAAGCGCCGGGGTGGAGCTGGCGAAATCGAACAGGAAACGCAGAACCCGCAAGCGGCCGGCACCATCCAGGCTGCCCAGCAGCCCGGCGGGATCGAGATCGGCGGTGCCGGCTTCGGTGCGAAGCTCGGCGATCACGCGGTTGTTGGCGATGAAATGGATGGGCAGCCGCGGATCGCGCGGTGCCGGCAGGATCGACAGGACACGGCGGGCGCCCCAGCCGCTGTCGATGGTCAGCGTGGTGAAGGGCGGACGCACCGGTTCGCCGTCGACGCTCGGCGTGATCGGGCCGACGACATCGGCCGCGCCATCCATCGTCCCATCCATCGTCCAAGAGACGAGGAGGAAGCGGCGGCCCAGCGCCAGACGTTGCGCGGGGGCGATCGACACCGAATTCGGCAGGACGGCGATGACGGTCATGGATTGGATTCCGGCAGCGTCGATGGTTTGAAAGTCGGGGGTTTGAACTTCGGAAGTGCTGATTTCGGGCAAAGGAGGACCGGCGGCGGCTTTGACACCACCGGTCCGTCCCTTTCATTCACTGCTCAAGACGCAGCGGACGATCAGTGCCCGGTTAGTGGATGACGAAGAAGTCGTTCGGGTGGTTGTGGATGTCCGCAGCGGAGACACCCTTCAGCGTGATGCTGTCGCCATGGCCGAGGTCGATCACGGCATCGCCATGCTGGTCGGTGACGCGGGCGGCCAGATCGGCGGCGTCGTTCACCTTCAAACCGTTGATGTTGCGGGAGATCTGCAGGACGTCCTCGCCGGCCTTGAAGTCCAGGACCACGTCCTGGCCGCCGCCGCCGGAGAAGATGAAGACGTCGTGGCCGGCGCCGCCGGACAGCAGATCGTCGCCCTTGCCGCCTTCCAGGCGATCGTTGCCTTCGTCGCCGAACAGCATGTCGTCGCCGTCGCCGCCGTTCAGCACGTCGTTGCCGGTGCCGCCGCGCAGGATGTCGTCGCCCTTGCCGCCGTCGAGGATGTCGTCGTGGCCGCCGCCGGACAGGATGTCGTCACCCTTGCCGCCCGTCAGCACGTCGTTGCCGTCCCCCCCGGACAGCACGTCGTCGCCGGCGCCGCCGTCCAGCACGTCGCGACCGGCACCGCCGATCAGAACGTCGTCACCACTCCCCCCCAGGATGATGTCGTCGCCCGAACCGCCGTCGATGATGTCGTTGCCGTTACCCCCCAGCAGCATATCCGCCGAAGTGCCGCCATGGATCACGTCCTGCCCGTTCCCCCCGAACAGAGCATCGTGTCCAGCGCCGCCGAGCAGGGTGTCCGCGCCGTTGCCCCCCAGCAACAGATCGTTACCCTGCCCGCCATCGAGAAGATCGGCGTGATTGCCGCCGACCTTCACATCGTCGTAGCTGCCCCCAGGAACCGTAGCCATCGTAGGTATCTCCTTGCGATGTGATTGGAATTTTTGGGCCGTCTTTCGGCCTCGCTCGAAAGGCTGAGCTCGCCTTTCGGTGTAACCAAATCTATCGGGGGATAGTGTGATAAAAGATGGGCTGTGGGAAGAAAAAGTTGAGTCAGAACAGAAGAATCTCACAGAACAACGCATTGTCTATATTTTCAAAAAGAGAGTTAGTCTGAATTGCTTCGAATTTCTAAGCAGTTCCCATTTTAAAAACGTTGGTCAGACTCACTTCCAAACTCCGGATTGCCGTGAACCGTCGGGATCACCATGAAAAGTTTTCTTGGTTAAGAGATAGTTTTTAAAAATCAGTTCACCCACTTAATGCCACAGGGTCGGTGAGCCGGTGGATTCGATAGCCGGTCATCACGCTGGGCGGACGCGGGAGATGCCTTTCCCATCCGAGGATGTCCTCAGCGCAATACTCAAGTATGCAAGTAACGGTGAATTTCGGCGCAGTAAAAGCGTCATGGAACTGACCCGTAACGGCAAAAGGGCCGGCGTGGGGGACGCCGGCCCTTTCACGGGACCGCTTGCGGGGGATGGACCCATTTGCCGGCGGTCCCAGCCCGCACCGGCCCGAACGGGGGAGGGCCGGGGGGACGGGCGTGCCGTCTATTTCTCCCGGAAGGCCCGCTGCATCCCATCCGTCAGCGGTGTCAGGAAATAATCGATGGCGCGGCGGGCATGGCCATGGATCATGACTTCGGCCGGCATACCGGGATGAAGATCGACGTCCGGCAGTGCCTTCAGTTCCGCCGCATCCATGCTGATCCGGGCGGCGAAATAGAAGGCGCCGGTGCGCTCGTCTTGCAGCTGGTCGGCGGACAGGGACACCACCTGCCCTGCCACCGGCGGCACCGCACGCTGGCGATAGCCGGTCAGCTTCACCATCGCCTTGCTGCCGACCTCCACATTCTGCACGTCGTGGGGAGAGACGCGGGCCTCCACGATCATGGCGTCGTCCTGCGGCACGATGTCGAGGATGCCGGCGCCGGCCGGAATGACGCCGCCGGACGTGAAGAAGCGCAGGCCCGTCACGCGCCCCGCCTGCGGGGCGGTGATCGCTTGGCGCAACAGGATGTCGTCGGCGCTGCGCAGGCGTTCCGACAGGTCGGAGACGCTGGCCTGGGCCGTCTGCAGATCGACCGCCACCTCCGACCGGCGGGTGTTGCCGAGGTTGATCATGGTCAGTTCGGCCGCCGCGATGGCCTGTTCGGCCTTGGACTTGTTCGCCATCAGCTCGCCCAGCCGCCCTTCGGAATCGGCGACGTTGCGCTGAAGCTCCAACATGCGCGGCTTGCGCTCATACCCCTTCGCCAGCAGCCCCTGCACCACCTGCAATTCGTCCCGGGTGTAGCGCAGCCGGTCGGCGGTGGCGACGCGCTGGGATTCCAGCGCCGCGATCTCGTCCCGCAGCTGGGAGATCTGCCGGCGCTGGATGCCCATCTGCGCCTCGTGGCTGTCCAGCCTGGAGCGGAACAACCTCTCCTCGACCGACATCGCCTCGGCCGCCACCGGATTGTCGCGCGCCGCCTTCACCAGATCGTCGCTGAACAGCGGTTTCGGACCATCGGACTGTTCGGCCCGCAGCCGGCCGAGCCGGGCCAGCGCCGTCCAATATTGGCCCTGCAGCTGCGACACCACCGCCTGGCTCTGCGTCGAATCCATCCGCAGCAGCACTTGGCCTGCCCGCACGAGGTCGCCGTCCTTGACCAGCAGGTCGCGCAGGATGCCGCCTTCCAGATGGGAGACGGTCTTGCGGTGGCTTTCCACCATCACCGTGCCGGCGGCCAATGCCGCGCTGTCCAGGCTGGCGGTGAAGCCCCAGGTCAGGAAGCCGCCGAAGCCGACCAGCACGGCCAGCGCCCCGGCCAGCGCGGTGTTGCGCAGCGACGGTTCGGCAGGATCCACGTCGATGGTCGCCGTCCAGACCGCCGGGGTCGTCAATGCTGGCGTTTCGCTGGTCATCGTTGCTCTCCGCTGCGGACGAGGCGGGTCACGCCGGCGGGGACCCCGCCCGGCTGCACCAGTTTCAGGACATCGGCGCGGGCGCCGAAATGCTCGACGACGCCTTCCTTCATCACCACCAGCTTGTCGGCCACCGCGACGATGGAGGGGCGGTGGGCGATCATCACCACGGTGGTGCCCTCGGCCTTCACCTTGTGAACGGCGTTCAGCAGGGCCTGCTCGCCCTCATGGTCGAGGTTGGAATTGGGCTCGTCCAGCACCAGCAGCCGCGGCCGGCCGAACAGGGCGCGGGCCAGCGCGATGCGCTGCCGCTGGCCGCCGGACAGGGAAAAGGCGCTCTCGCCCACCGGCGTGTCGTAGCCGAAGGGCAGGCGCCCGATCATCTCGTGCACGCCGGCCAGCCGCGCGGCGCGGACGATCTCCGCCGGATCGGCGCTGGCCATGCGGGCGATGTTCTCGCCGATGGTGCCGTCGAGCAGCGCCACCGACTGTGGCACGTAGCCGACATATTTGCCGAAGCTCTCGCGCTCCCACAGATAGGTGCTGGTGCCGTCCAGATAGATGCCGCCGGCGGTCGGCTGCCAGACGCCGACCAGCAGGCGGGCCAGCGTCGATTTGCCGGCACCCGACGGGCCGATGATGCCGAGCACCTCCCCCGCCTCGGCGGAGAAGGAGACGTTGCGCAGCACCGGGCGGTTCAGGCCGGCCGGCACATGGCTGACGCGGTCGACCGCCAGCGTCCCCTGCGGCGCCGGCAGCGGCATGGTGGAGCGGGCCGAGGCGCCGTTGTTCAGCAGGTCGCGGATGCGGCGGTGCGCCTCCAGCGCCTTGACCCACTGCCGCCAGCCGTCGACCAGCTGTTCGAAGGGATGCAGCAGCCGCCCGGTGATCAGGCCGGCCGCCATCATGCTGCCGGGGGTCACCAGATTGTCGATCACCAGCGTGGCGCCGGCGGCGATCACCCCGACCTGCAGCATCAGCCGCAGCGAACGGGAGGCTGCGGCCAGCCCGCGCGACATGGTGGCGCCGCGGTCGATCATGCCGGCCGATCCGCTCTGCGCCGCCTGCCAGCGCCGCGCCAGCGCCGGCAGCATGCCCATCGCCTCGATGGCTTCGGCATGGCGGACGGTGCCGGCGATGTCGGCGAAGACGCGGGCCGACGCCTCGTTCGCCTCGGCCATCGGCCGCCGGGTCAGCGCGTCGGTCAGAATGCCCATTACCAGCAGGACCAGCGCCGCGCCGATGGCGAGGAAGCCGTAGACCGGATGTAGCAGGAAAAGGATCACCAGGAAGATCGGCGCCCAGATCAGCTCCAGCGGTGCGGTCACGGCGCTGCTGGTCATGAAGGCGCGCAGGTCGTTCAGGTCGCGCATGGTCTGCGCCGCATTGCGCGGCCCGCCGGACAGCGCATCGACGATGGACGCCTCCAGCGCCGGCACGTTGAAGCGGTGGGCGATGACGGCGCTCGTCACCAGGAAGGCGCGGGCGCGGATGAAGTCCAGCACGCCGTACAGCGCCAGCGCCCCCACCGCGATGATCGCCAGCATCGTCAGCGTTTCCAGGCTGCGGCTGCTCATCACCCGGTCGTAGACCTGCATGGTGAAGAGCGGAACCACCAGCATCAGGACATTGACGAACAGGCTGAGGATGCCGGCCAGCAGCAGGCCATGCCCGATCTTCCGGTAGGCTTGGGTCAGCAGGGGCCGATCCACGGAACTCATCTTCGATCCTTCCCGATGGAGGATTGGCCGATCAAGACGGCGCTGGAACTCGTGAGGGCGGATGAAACGGAAAAAGCTGCCGGCGGCGTGACGCTGGACAGTAAGCCGGCTGGGGGGGCGCCGGGTGCGGCCGGTCCAATAAAGGAACGGTCGCCTATGCATGGCGGATCCGGACGCGGGGGGAGCGTCTGCGGACTTGGCACGCTCAAGCTTTACACCGGGGACATTTTAGAGACGTGTGACAAGTTTCGGGTCCTACCCCTTTTCAGTTCCCGCAAAAGGGGTGGAAACTGGCCGGCAAATGGTTGATTTTTCTGCGGAATCTGGCACCTCACCGAAGGTCTTAGGCCGTTTTGGGTGGGGTTTCCAGCCATCTGGTCAGAGCGCTCGGTTATCGTGCATGCTGCGTCGCGATGAATTGCGCAGGGCGTCGGACCTCCCCCATCCGGCCCCTGCCCCGCCCCCCTTTCCTTCCACCATGCAGGCCGCCCGTTTCCGGTTGCGGCCCGAAATCCGGTTCCCCGGAGACCGGTTCAAGGAAACCCGATCCATGACGACCCCCAAGACCATCCTCGTCACAGGCGGCGCCGGCTATGTCGGCAGCCATTGCGTGGCGGAGCTTCTCGACCATGGCCATCGTGTCGTGGTGTTCGACAATCTGCGTCAGGGTCACATCGCGGCGGTTCCGCCCGAGGCCGCCTTCGTCCAGGCCGACCTCGCCGACGAGGCGGCGCTGGCCCGCGTCTTCGCTGAGTGGCGTTTCGACGCGGTGTTCCATTTCGCCGCCTTGTCGGTGGTCGGCGAATCGATGCGCGACCCGCACGCCTACCTGCACGGCAACACCGTCACCTCGCTGAACCTGATCCGCGCCGCGGTGAAGGCCGGGGTGATGAAGCTGGTCTTCTCCTCCACCGCCAACCTGTTCGGCTCGCCCAAGCGCATTCCCATCGACGAGGATGAAGCGATCGATCCCGGCAGCCCCTATGGCGAATCGAAGTTCATGATCGAGCGCGCCCTGCATTGGGCCGACCGCTGCCATGGGCTGCGCTCCGCCTGCCTGCGCTACTTCAATGCCGCCGGGGCGCATCCCAACGGAAAGCTGGGCGAGGATCATAGCCCGGAGACGCACCTGATCCCGCTGGTGATGGATGCCGCCACCGGCAAGCGTCCGCACATCGAGATCTTCGGCGACGATTACGACACGCGCGACGGCACCTGCATCCGCGACTATATCCATGTCTGCGATCTGGCCGACGCCCATCTGCGGGTGCTGGACGCGCTGGAGGAGCGGTCGGTCCGCTACAACCTCGGCAACGGCACCGGCTACAGCGTGCGTGAGGTGATCTCGTCGGTCGAGCGCATCACCGGGCGGACGGTGCCGGTGAAGATCGGCCCGCGGCGGCCCGGCGACCTGCCGGTGCTGATCGCCTCGTCGGAGCGGATCCGCCGCGATCTCGGCTGGCAGCCACGCTTCCCGGAGCTGGACAGCATCATCGCCGGCGCCTGGGCCTGGCGCAGCGCGCACCCGCATGGTTTCCGCGGCCTCGCCGCCGCGGCGGAATAAGGCAGAAGCGAGAAGGATGGCGGCAATGGCAGAGCCGGGATCATGGACGCGATGAGCAACCTGAACTGGGACGATGACGACGCGCCCGAGCCTGGACCGGACGACAAGCCCGGCGGCGACCCCGCCCGGAAGCCCGGCGAGGACCTCGACCTCGCCGACTTCCACGGCATGGCGCGCCTGATCGAGCGGATGCACCGGCGGTATCTGGACGTCGTGCGCGTCGGCCTGTCCAAGCAGGGCATCGAGGACATCGGCCCGGTCCAGGCGCTGATGGTGATGCTGATCGGCGAGGACGAGCTGTCTGTCCGCGACCTGATGGAGCGCGGCTATTACCTGGGCTCCAACGCGTCCTACAGCCTGAAGATCCTGGTCGATGCCGGCTACATCAACCGCGCCGCCAACCAGCGCGACCGCCGCACCGCGCGGCTCCAGCTGACCGACAAGGGACGGGAGCTTTGGGAAGGGCTGCGGCGGATGGAACACGCCCAGGCCGAGGCGCTGGTGCGCAACGAGACCGAGGCGCGCGACCTGAAGGCCAGCTACCGCACGCTCCGCCGGCTGGACCGGCTGTGGGGCGACATGGTCCGCTATTCCTGCCTCGATTTCGACTGATGGGTTTTCGTCCGATGCCGCAGCCGGGTGCCCCTATGCCACATGCCGTCCAACCGCAGACCTCGCAGCCAGATGCACCCAACCCGAACGCCCTGTCGTCGCGGGATGTGGAACGCCTGCTGACCTCGCCCACCGCGGAAACGCGGATCGAGACGATGAACAAGCTGTTCCACGATCTGGAGGCCGGCGCGCTCAGCCCAGCGGAACGGTCGCTGGCAATCGAGGTGGTGCATTGCTTCGCCGGGGACGCCCAAGTGGCAGTGCGCGAAGCGGTGGCCTGGCAGCTGCGCAACAGCCCGCTGCTGACCGAGGACTTGGCCGAACGGCTGGTCCGCGACGTCGGGCGGGTCGCCTTCCCGATCCTGCGCGACGCGGCGGGCCTGACCGACGACCTGCTGCTGGACGTGCTGTCCGATCCGGATTCCGGCAAGCATGTGGCGGTCGCCAGCCGGTCGAAGGTCTCGGCCCGCGTGTCGGGAGCCATCGCGGAGCGCGGCAACGTCGTCGCCGTCACCGCCCTGCTGCGCAACGACGGGGCCGAGGTGCCGGACAGCGCGATGCACCGCGCGCTCGACCGCTTCGGCCGGGTCCGCATGGTCAGCGAGGCGGCGGCGACCCGTCCCGGCCTGTCGCTGGCGATGGTGGAGCGCGTCGTCGCCTTCGTGTCGGACAGCATGCGCACCACCCTGATGCAGGCGCACGGCCTGTCGCGCGAACTTGTGGAACGGCTGGTGGAGCGCGGGCGGGAGGCGGCGACCATGCGGCTCCTGCGCCCGGTGCTGCGCGGCGCCGAGGACATCGATTCGGTGATCCAATGGCTGCACGCCAACCGCCGTTTGACGCCTGTGCTGCTGTTCCGGGCGCTGTGCGCCGGCGACCTGTCGCTGTTCGTCGCCGGCATGGCGCTGCGCGCAGGCATTCCGGCGGAGAACGCCCGCCGCTTGGCCTGGGACGACGGCGAGCTGGGCATGGCGGCGCTGATGAAGAAGGCGACCGTCGCCCCCGGCCTGACCCATCCCTTCCAGGTCGCGGTCGGCGTCGCCAAGCGAATGGAGTACGAAGGCGAGGAGAACCGGCGCGAGGACTTCCAGTCGGAGGTCATCAGCGAACTGTTCACCGCCTGCACCCCCACCAACGACTGGATGGTCGACGACCTGCTTCTGCAGCTGTTCGACCAGAAGTCGGAGGAGGTGATCGACCGGGCGCTGGATCAGGCCGGCCTGCCCTTCTCGCCGGTGCGCACGATGCAGTGAGGCGGGGCAGTCGTCAGCTGGCCCCGGCCCCTCCCGCCGTCACGCCGCGCAGGATGTCGGACATGCTGAGGATCGCCTCGGCGACCTCGATGATGCGCTTGTTCTGGTTCATCGCCGTCTTGCGGATCAGCTTGTAGGCCTCCTCCTCCGACAGGTTGCGGGTGGACATCAGCAGACCCTTGGCGCGGTCGATCACCTTGCGCTCGTTCAGCGCCGCCTTGGCGGTCTCCAACTCCAGGCTGACGTCGCGCAGACGCTGCGACTGCGCTTGCACGACGTCGAGCACGGAGCGCATCAGCTTGGGCCGCAACCCGTCCGGGGCGTAGAGCCCGGTGCCGTCCTGTCCGGGCAGGGCGGGATCGGCGTCGACCAGCACCATCGCCACCGGCATCACCGCATCATGTCCGCGCAGGTCGGCCTGTTCCAGATCTGCGCGCGCCTGGGCCAACTTCGCCTCGCACAGCAGGCGCAGATCCTCGGTCAGCCGGTCTTCCACCGTCTTCAGCAGATCCATTCGGCGGGTGGCCTGCTCGAACCAGGACTCCGGCGTGATTCCCGACAGCTCGCCATGGCGGGCGCCGTCGCCGAGCGCCACCGCCCGCATCCTCTCCACCTCCGCCATCGCCGGATCGGAAAGCGCAGCGCGGAAAGCGGCAGTGTGGGTGGGGTCGGCGAATTCCGCGACGATGCGGAAGGCGCGGTTCTGCGCATCGATCAGCTGGGCGAGCCGGCCATGCTCCGCCCCGTCGAACCGCCCGCGCGAGAAGCCGGCGCTGGCCGTCGCCCGCTCCTGCCCGGCGAATTCCTTGCCCTGCACGATGTTGAACAGCGCCACCAGCGCGCGGGAGATCGCTGGGTCGGCGGCGATATCCGCCGCTTCGAACACCACGGCCAACAGATGGCCGACGATGTCGGTGAAGGACTTCACGGCATCCTGCGGCACCAGTGCCAGCGACGCCACCTGTTCCCGCAGCGCCGACAGCCCGTCCAGCGCATGCAGGGCGATGGCGACGCGGTTGTAGAATTGCGCGCCCGAACTGAGGCGGTCGAGCTGCCGGTCCACATGGTCGAGCCGGTCGCGCAGGATCGCTTCCAGCGCCTTGGCGTCGGCCTGCCAGCGGGCGCGATCCTCGGCGAAGCGCTTTCCGCTGGAGCCCAAATAGATGGAGGACGCGCCGCGTTCCTTCTGAAGCGCGTGGATCAGCCCGCTCATGTCGCGGACCAGGGAGCTGACGGCCAGTAGCTGTTCGACGTCGCGGATGCGGCACAGCTTGGCGGCGCGCAGGAACCTTGCGGCCGCGGTGCCCGCTCCGCTGTCCTTGGTTTCCTGCTGCGTCACCATCCGGCCCGTTCCCCCATGATCGCGCTGCCCCACAGGTGATGAAGCAATGCATATGCCAGCGCTATGCAAAGCCCCTCTCACCTTGCGGGAGAGGGGCTTTCGCAATGCAAGCCGGCCGCTCTGCGTTCATGCGGTTGCCTAAGAATGCAGCGACTTCGCCGAAAATTTACGCACATTTCGGCCGCTTCCGGTGCGGTGCAACAAATGCCCGCTCGCCGCTGTTGAGTCGGCACCCCAACTGTCCCGGAGTCGACCCGCCATGGCCAAGAATCCCTTCATGAGCGCCTGGTTGTCCTGGGCCAACCGGGCCACCGGGATGTGGACCACCGCCGCCATGTCGGCGGCCAAGCGCAACCAGTCGGCGGCGTTGAAATCCATGATGACTCCGCCGAAATCCGCCAAGCCGAAGCGCAAGGCCAAACCGGCGCGCTGACCGGCGGGCGAACGGATTCAGCGGGGATCTGACGAGGGCGTGCTTGACGGTGCGCGGAGGGGATGGCCAAATCCTACCCCCTTCGTTTCACGCGCAACCGTTGAGACACGCCCCATGACCTCCGTTCGCATGCCCTCGTCGCGGCCTCCGTCGCGCTGGGCGAACCTGTTCACCGACCGGCCCGTCACCTGCATCGAGGATCTGCGGCAACTGGCGGAATGGCGCGTGCCGCGGATGTTCTACGATTACGCGGATTCCGGCTCCTACACGGAGTCGACCTACCGCGCCAACGAATCGGACTTCGGCCGGATCAAGCTGCGCCAGCGCGTGGCGGTGGACATGACCAACCGGACGCTGGCCAGCACCATGGTCGGCCAGCCGGTGGCGATGCCGGTGGCGCTGGCCCCGACCGGCCTGACCGGCATGCAGCATGCCGACGGCGAGATCCTGGCCGCTCGCGCCGCGGCCAAGGCCGGCGTTCCCTTCACGCTGTCGACCATGAGCATCTGCTCGATCGAGGATGTGGCGGAGAATACCGACAAGCCCTTCTGGTTCCAGCTGTACGTCATGCGCGACCGCGACTTCATCGACAAGCTGATCGACCGCGCCAAGGCGGCCGGCTGTTCGGCGCTGGTGCTGACGCTGGACCTGCAGATCCTCGGCCAGCGCCACAAGGACATCAAGAACGGCTTGTCCACCCCGCCGAAACTGACCGTCGGCAACGTCCTGGACATGGCGACCAAGCCGCGCTGGTCCATCAACATGCTGCGGACCCACCGCCGCACCTTCCGCAACATCGTCGGCCACGCCACCGGCGTCAGCAACCTGTCGTCGCTGTCCTCCTGGACGGCGGAGCAGTTCGACCCGACGCTGAACTGGGACGACGTGCGCCGCATCCGCGACCGCTGGGGCGGCAAGCTGATCCTGAAGGGCATCCTCGACGCGGAAGACGCGGTGATGGCCGCCGACACCGGGGCCGACGCGCTCATCGTCTCCAACCATGGCGGGCGGCAGCTGGACGGCGCCATCTCGTCCATCGCGGCGCTGCCGGCCATCGTCGAGGCGGTGGGCGACCGGATCGAGGTGCTGATGGACGGCGGCATCCGCTCCGGCCAGGACGTGGTGAAGGCGCTGGCGCTGGGCGCCAAGGGCACCTTCATCGGCCGCGCCTTCCTCTACGGCCTGGGGGCCGGCGGCGAGGCCGGCGTGGCCCAGTGCCTGGAGATCATCCGCAAGGAGATGGACGTCACCATGGCGATGTGCGGCCTGCGCGACATCAAGCACGTCACCTCCAACATCCTGGCCGGGAAACCCGATTTCGGGGTCTAACCGGTTCGCTGATGGCCAGAACGGCAGCTTTGGCGGGATGGAACAGCGTGGAACGGGTTTCCGGCGCTGTTCCTCACCGTCTGCCCGGCCGGGTCCAGGGCTTGCCTGCATGGGTGCTGGTGGAAGAGAAGCCCCAAAATGTTTCACTCCTGAAATAATAGTGGCCGGTTCGTCAGTCACGCTTCAGCTCGTCAAGAACAATATTGCCATGCTCAAGGCCTGAAAGAAGCTTTGACGAGAAAGATGCACCCACATGGGATAGTGGATAGTGCAAGCCGCTTCCTCAATCTCATGGCATAGTGATTCTCCATTGGCACTGACCGGCGAGACCGCAGTTGACATCTTCACTCGACCCTGCGGACGGCGAAAGCCGGGCCTCCGGGCATGATCGGGCCACCCTGGCTTTCCTGACCGGCGGCGGCGCCTTCGGCGAATTCATCCTGGCGCAGGACTGGGCGAACACATCCCTGGGGCCGCCGGAGCTTTGGCCACAGCCCCTCAAGACGATCGTCGGCGTCATGCTCGGCTCGAACCAGCCGATGTTCGTCGTCTGGGGGGCGGAGCGCACGCTGATCTACAACGCGCCCTATGCCGAAATCCTCGCCAACAAGCATCCGCTGGCGATGGGACAGGATTTTCTCGATGTCTGGAACGAGATACGCGGCGATCTCGAGGGCATCGTGGCCCAGGCCTATCGCGGCGAACCGGTGCAGATGGACGACATCACACTGTTCATGGAGCGCCGCGGCTACCGGGAAGAAACTCATTTCTCTTTCTTCTACTCTCCTCTCAGGATCGATGTCGGTTCGGTCGCCGGCCTGTTCTGTGCCTGTACCGAAATCACCGAACCGGTGATGGTGCAGCGCCGGCTGATGGAAAGCGAGGCCCGCGCCCGCGCCGATGCCCAGCGCGTGCAGCTTGCCCTCGATGCGGGCGCCATCATCGGCACCTGGTTCTGGCATCTGCCGACCGACCATTTCACGGCGGACGAACAGTTCGCCCGTTCGTTCGGACTGTCTTCGGAGGTCTGCAGCACGGGCCTCGGCATCGAACAGGTCGTCGCGACGGTCCATCCGGACGACAAGCCGGGTCTGATGGCCGCAATCGCCGAGGTGATCGGGCGCGGCGGGGCCTACGCCCATCAATATCGGGTGTGCCGCCACGACGGGCGTTACCACTGGATCGAAGCGAACGGCCGGGTCGAACACGCGCCCGACGGCACGCCGCTGAACTTTCCGGGCGTCCTCATCGATGTGGAAAGCCGCAGGGCTGCGGAAACCGCGCTGCGCGACAGCGAGGAGCGCTTCCGGGCCGCCGTTCATGCCGTCAACGGCATTCTGTGGACCAACACCGCGCATGGCGAGATGCAGGGCGAGCAGCCCGGCTGGTCCGCGCTCACCGGGCAATCCTTCGACGAGTATCGCGGCTATGGCTGGGCCCGGGCCGTTCACCCCGACGACGCCCAGGCGACCGTCGACGCCTGGAAAGCTGCGGTGGCGGAAGGGCGGACCTATGTCTTCGAGCATCGGGTGCGGCGCCATGACGGCGTCTGGCGCCGTTTCAGCATCCGGGCCATCCCGTTGGTCGATGCCGGCGGGGCCATCCGCGAGTGGGTCGGCGTCCATACCGACGTGACCGAGCAGCGCGAGGCCGAGGCCGTTCTGGAACGCTCGCGCGAGGAACTGGAGCGGCTGGTCCAAGAGCGGACCATCCAGCTGGTGCAGGCGCAGAAGATGGAGATCGTCGGGCAGCTCAGCGGCGGCATGGCACACGATTTCAACAACCTGCTTCAGGGAATCGGCGGTTGCCTCGCCGTGCTGGACAGGTTTGTTCCGGACGGTTCGCCGCGCCGGCTTTTCACCGCCGCGGAGGAGGCCATCACGCGCGGCGCCCAACTGACGCATTCGATGCTCGCCTTCGCCCGGCGCCAGATGCTGACGCCGAAGCCGACGCGGCTGCTTTCCCTCGTCGAGAGCATGCAGCCGTTGCTTGAACGCACGCTGGGCGGCCTGATCCACTTCGACATCGATGTGCCCGCCGACACGGCACCGGTGATGGTCGATCCGGCACAGCTGGAATCGGCGATCCTCAATCTCGCGATCAATGCAAGGGATGCGATGCCCCAGGGCGGGGTTCTGACGCTGCACACCGACAACGTCGTCATCCGGCGGCAGGGCGAAGCTGGACGCCCGGCGGAACTGGTGCCCGGCGAATATGTGGCGATCACCCTGGCCGACACCGGGACCGGCATGGACGAGCCGACGCTGGCCAGGGCCTTCGAGCCCTTCTTCACCACCAAGGAGGTTGGCAGGGGCTCGGGCCTCGGCCTGTCGATGGTCTATGGCATGGTTGCCCAGTCCGGCGGCGGGGTGACGATGGCCAGCGAGGCCGGCAAGGGCACATCCGTGACCATCTACATTCCCCGCGCCGTGGATGTCGAGACCACGGCACCGGCGCCGGCACCGGAAACGATGCCGGCAAGCCGCAAGGTCGTGCTGCTGGCCGACGACGACCATCTGGTGCGAACCGGCGCCTCTGCCGTTCTGGAGATGCTCGGCTACAACGTGCTCGCCGCCGCGAGCGGAGTGGAGGCGCTGCAGGTTCTGCAGGACGCGGAGGCGGTCGACGTCCTGATCACCGACTACGCCATGCCCGGAATGAGCGGCGTCGCCCTGATCCAGGAGACGCGGCGCCTGACGCCGGAGTTGCCGGTTCTTCTCATCACCGGATATGCCGACAAGCCGGACGGCATCGAGCACTGCGCGGTTCTGCACAAGCCGTTCAGGCCGCAGGCTCTCGCCGAGCAGCTCGCCACCCTTCTGAAAGCGGGCTGACGGGACCACCGCACTGCCCCCTGCAACGCTTGCCCCTCTGCCCTGTTGTATCGGGGCAACGTGCCATGTCGGCGCGCAATGGGGAGTGGTTCATGAGCGAACTCCGTGAGGGCAGCGCCACCGTCTCCGCGGAGGCCGAAGCCTTCTATACCGAAAGCCTGAAGCTGCTGACCCAGTCGGGAATCCCGTTCCTTTTGGGCGGGACCTATGCGGTCAGCGCCTATACCGGGATCAACCGGCCGACCAAGGACATCGACGTCTTCTGCTGCGGTGGCGACTTCCCGCGCATCCTGGGTCACTTCCAGGACCATGGCTTCGGGACGGAGATCGAAGACGAACGCTGGATCGGCAAGGTCAAGCATGGCGACCTGTTCTTCGACGTCATCTTCAATTCGGCCGTCGCCATCAACCCGGTCAACGACCGCTGGTTCAAGGAAGAACATCGCGCGGTGATCTGCGGAGCCGACGTGCGGCTGGTGGCGCCGACGGAGATGATCTTCTCCAAGTCCTTCGTCCAGATGCGCCACAAATACGATGGCCCGGACGTGGCGCACCTGATCCTGAAGCAGCACGACAAGGTCGACTGGAAAAGGCTGCTCGCCCATATGGAGCAATATTGGGAGGTGCTCCTGATCCACCTCCTGAACTTCCGGTTCATCTACCCGACCGAACGCGATTGCGTGCCCGACTGGCTGGTGGCCGAACTGCTGGAACGGATGCAGGAACGCGCCAAGCTGCCGGTCGCCCAGACCCGCATCTGCCGCGGCCGGCTGTTCTCGCGCGAGGATTACCTGATCGACGTCACCCAATGGGGCTTCGCCGACGTCGTCGGGGAGGAGGGCACGAAGGAGATCCCGAGGGAGAAGAAGAATGGATGAGCGCAGGCTGACCGTCGCCGCCATCGGCGACATCCATGTCGGAGAGACCACGCAGTATCCCTATCGCGAGCTGTTCCAGGAGATCGCCGCCAAGGCCGACGTGCTGGCGCTGTGCGGCGACCTGACCAACCACGGCAAGCCGCGCGAGGCGGAAATCCTGGCCGACGCCCTGCGCGCCATCGGCATCCCGATCGTCGCCGTCTTCGGCAACCATGATTACGAATGCGGCCATCTGGAAGAGGTCCAGCACATCCTGACCCAGGCCGGTGTGCGTTTCCTGGACGGCGCCCCGCAGGAGATCGGCGGGGTGGGGTTCGCCGGGGTCAAGGGCTTCGGCGGCGGGTTCGGCAACCGGATGCTGGACAGCTTCGGCGAACCGGCGATCAAGCAGTTCGTCCATGAGGCGGTGAACGAGGCGATGCGGCTGGAAAGCGCGCTGCGCCAGTTGGACACGGAGCGGGTGTTCGTGGTTCTGCATTACGCCCCCATCGCCGCGACGGTGGAGGGGGAGCCGACGGAGATCTTCCCGTTCCTGGGGTCGTCGCGTCTGGCAGAGACCATCGACCGCTTCGACAATGTCCGCGCCATCGCCCACGGCCATGCCCATCACGGGACTTATTCGGGGAAGACGCTTCGCGGCACGCCGGTCTACAATGTGGCGCAGACCATCCCGAAGGAAACCGGCCGGCCTTATGCGCTGATCGAGATTTGAACGGGCAGGTTCTATTCTGAAGTACAACTTTCTTGTAACCACGGTGGTTTACGGGTGGTCAGCGCTGATGGGTGAATATTGCTCGCAGATCGATTTTGCCGAGCCCAGCCGAGCGCTGACCTTCCCCGTCAACGGGCCGAGTTCAACATCGGGCCGGTCAGTTCGGGGCCGTTCGCGGCATCCGCGATGGTGATGGCGGTCGGGCCTTGTGAGCCCAACGTCATCGTCACCGGGCGGCCATTGTTGTAGTTCTTCCACATCTGGTACAGGGCCAGAGCCGCGAACATCTTGCCGTCGCGGCTGGTGTTGTACTGCCATTCCTGGGTCGGCACGACGCGCAGGGTGCCGTTGCCGGACTGCTCCACCTTTTCGGCGAAACGGTAGCCAAGCTTGTCGCTGATGTTTGCCACCAGTCCATCGAAGCCGGGTGAAAGCCGCCCGAAGCCGGCCTGCGCCGGAGCCGTATCACCGCCGCCCAGCGTGCTGGCAGAGTTCCGCTTGACGAGATCGGCGAACAGCCACCCCTCCTCTCCGGTGCGCAGCACCCGGACACCAAGCCAACTGCCGTCCCGCCGCAACTCCACGACCTCGTCCCCGCGCGCGATGGTGGAGCGAACCGCCGCGTCGTCCGAGGGGCCGGCACGCAGGTTCACCTTCTCCCCCACCACCGCATGAACATCGCCAGATGCGGCCAACGCCGGAACCACCGGCGTTCCTGCCAAGCCGAGTGTCGCAACCAGGACCAACATCGCTTTCCGTGACATGACCGCTCCTCCCGCTGGGGTGCCGGTGCGCACCGTTTTTCGAACAACACTCGGCAATGGGTGGATGATCCATGAACGGTCCTCCGGTATTTCCGCTTGACCTGAAGTTAACTTGAGGTTTTAGGCTGCCTGTCTGGGATCTGGCATACCAGACAGGCAGCCAATCTTGGCCGATAAACCTCTGAGGCAGGTAAGACGATGAGCAGTGTTCAGCTGGAAACGCCGCGGCGCTCGCCCCCGACAACACGGACGTTGCGCGTGCACCGTCTGGAAAAGGTGACACCGCAAGTCCTGCTGGTCGAACTGCGCGATCCCGAAAGCGAATTGCTGCCGCCAGCGGAACCGGGTGCCCACATCGACGTCCATCTGCCGGACGGGGCGGTGCGGTCCTATTCGCTGTGCGGCGATCCGGCGGACCGGCACGCCTACAGCATCGCCGTTCTGAACGTGCAGGGCGGACGGGGATCGCGCTTCATCCATGGGGATCTGGAGCCGGGCACCGACATCACCGTCGCCCTGCCCCGCAACAATTTCCGCTTCGACGAGGCGCCACGCTACCTGTTCATCGCCGGGGGCATCGGCATCACCCCGCTGTTGCCGATGATCCGCGAGGCGGCCCACCGGAAGGCCGCCTGGGCTCTTCACTATTGCGTGCGCAGCGCAGCCGCGGCGCCGTTCCTCCCGGAACTCCGCGCATTGGCCGGCAGCAAGGGCGCCAACGGCCGGGTCGAGGTCCATGCTGCCGACGAAGGCAGGAAACTGACGGTGGACGCGCTGCTCGCGGAGACGCCCGACGATGTCCTGGTCTATTGCTGTGGTCCGCAGCGGCTGATGGAGACCGTCGCCGCCGCCGCCCGGCCGACGCAGGACGTGCGCTTCGAGTGGTTCGCGCCGCGCACGGAGCCGGTGCGGGAGGATGCGTCGGACGACAGCTTCGAGGTGGTCTGCGCCCGATCCGGCGTGACCGTCACCGTGGCGGCGGGGACCAGCATTCTGGAGGCGCTCGATGGCGCCGGTGTCGCGGTCGACTCGTCCTGCGAGCAGGGCATCTGCGGCACCTGCGAGACGGCAGTGCTGGAGGGTGAACCCGACCACCGCGACAGCGTGCTGTCCGACGCCGAACGGGCCGCAGGCAAGACGATGATGCTGTGCGTGTCGCGTGCCCGAAGCGCAAGATTGGTGTTGGATGTCTGATATTCGATGCGTCACAACAAGACATTGGGAGGAATGATGACCGAGGAAGACCTGCAGCGGCTCGGACTGGCGCTGTTGAACAGCCCGGCGGAGGCCATCGTCTATTCCGACCGGGAAGGCTTGATCCGGTTCTGGAACGCGGGGGCGGAACGTGTGTTCGGCTTCACCGCCGAGGATGCGCTCGGCCAATCGCTGGACATCATCATCCCCGAACGCCAGCGCCAACGCCATTGGGAGGGCTATGACGAGGTGATGCGGACGGGCGTGAGCCGCTATGGCAGCGGCGATCTGCTGTCGGTGCCGGCGCTACGCAAGGATGGCAGCCGCATTTCCGTCGAGTTCACCATCGTTCCCTTGAAGGACGCGGACGGGGCGATGATGGGAATGGCATCGGTCATGCGCGACGTATCGGCACGCTTCGAAGAGTTGAAGACCCTGCGGCGGCAGGCGGCCGGGCGCTGATGATGGCCCTCCCTTGCCCTACGCCCCGCCGGTCAGGCGCGCCCGCAACTCGCGCTTGACCACCTTGCCGTAGTTGTTCTTCGGCAGCCCCTCGACGAACAGGTAGCGCTTGGGCCGCTTGAAGCGGGCGATGCTGGCATTGCAGTGGGCGTCGAGACTGTCGGGGGAAATCTCGCGGCCGGGTTCGGCGACGACGAAGGCGACGACGATCTCGCCCCATTCCGGATCGGGCTGGCCGGTGACGCAGACCTCGGCGACGTCGGCATGGCGCAGCAGCACCTCCTCCACCTCGCGCGGATAGATGTTGGTGCCGCCGCTGATGATGACGTCCTTCGACCGGTCGCGCAGCGTCAGGTAGCCGCGCCGGTCGAAGGAGCCCATGTCGCCGGTGTAGAGCCAGCCGTCGCGCAACGCCTCGGCCGTCGCCTTGGCGTTGTTCCAGTACCCGCCCATCACCACATCGCCGCGGCAGACGATTTCGCCCACCTCGCCGGGGGGCAGCGGCCGGCCTTCGGCATCCACCACCGCCACCTCGACGCCGCTGCGGGCGACGCCGACGGATCCCAGCACGGCGTCATCGTCGGCGGCATGGTCGCGGCGTCGCAGGGACGTGATGGTCATCGGCGCCTCGCCCTGGCCGTAGATCTGTACGAAGACCGGACCGAAGGTCGCGAGCGACCGGCGCAGTTCCTCCACATACATCGGACCGCCGCCATAGACGATGGAGCGCAGATTCGCCGGCCGGCGACCGCTGCGCTCCGCCTCCAGCCGCAGCCGCTGCACCATGGTCGGGGCCAGGAAGACGCCGCAGCCGGGATGATGGTCGCAGAGGTCGAGGAATTCCGCCGGCTCGAAGGATGACGAGGCCGGAACCACCTGCCGGGCGCCGCGGGCGACATAGGCCGCCATGTACAGGCCGGAGCCGTGCGACATCGGCGCTGCATGCAGCAGGCTGCATTCCTCGTCCACCGTCTCGACATCGGCGAGATGGGCGATGGTCATGGCCAGCAGGTTGCGGTGCGACAGCATCGCCCCCTTGGACCTTCCGGTGGTGCCGCTGGTGTAGAACAGCCAGCCCAGCGCCTCCGGGTCTGGGTTCACCGGTCCGGCCCATTCCTCCCCTGCCGCCAGCGCCGCATGATCCGCCCCGCCGATGACGATGCGGCGGCAGGACGCCGCCGGCGACCCGGTCAGCGCCTGTTCCAGACCGCCGGCCAGCTTGGGCGAAACGAAGACGGTGGTCGCCATGGAATCCTCCAGGATCTGCACCAACTCGCGTGGATGCAGCTTGGCGTTCACCGGCGTCGCCGCCATGCCGGCGGCCCAGATGGCGAAGAACAGCTCGACATAGTCCGGCACGTTCTCGGTCGCGATGGCGATGCGGTCGCCCGGCTGCCCGCTCGCGCGCAATCCAGCGGCGATGCGCAAAGCCCGCGAGCGAAGCGATGCGAAGCTGTGGACCTCTTCTGTGCCGCGGAACACCGCTCCCCGGTCAGGGAATCGGGCCGCCGCTTGATCGAGAAGGGAGAACAGATTCACCGGTGCCGTTCCTTCCTTTTGCGGCCAATCCGCTGGCTTTGCGGATTGTAGACCAATAGACGCAAATCGGGAGGTTCATCAACGGCGTAGGCGGAATGTTCCACCCAGACGATGGCCGCAGCGTCACAGCACCATCAGGAGGGCCGGAACGCCGGCCAGCACGGCGCCTTGGGTTCCGCCCCAGACGATGCTGTCATCGGCCGGCAAGCCGCCGCCGACCTGACGGAAATGGACGATCGCACGATAGAGGGATGGAACGAGGGCGCTCAGCGAAAGCCACAGCACCCAGTCCGGGGCGTTCCCGATCACGACCGCCGGCGCCAGCATCAGCATCGTCCGGCCGATGCCGGACAGACCATCGGAGACCAATCCGGTCCAACCGCGGCCCGGCAGGCCTGCACGGCAGGGCATCAGAAGCAGCCCGCCGATCATCGCGGCTGCGGTGGCCGCACCGATCAGCAGAGCCATCTGCATCGGCAGGAGAAGCGACCATGGTGCGGTGGTGAGCAACGTGGCCGGCAGCCCCCAGAGCGGCAAGCGCATCCACATGTTCGGCTGCCGGTAGACCGTGCCGAGAAACAGGCCTCCCAGCACGCAGCTGGCAACGGTGAGCAGACCGGCTGTGATCAGGAGATAGTCGATCAGGAACTGTTCGGTCAGCATCACCATCGAAGCACTCTCCGTCTGTGCGGACAGGTCACAGTGGTGGGCCGTTGCAAGCCGCGTCAACCGAAATGCGGCGCTTCGGCTCTGAACAGCCGGTGAAAGGCGCTTGGCCGGGACCCTCCTTCGAGACGGCGCAGGCGCCACGATTGCTGGCAGGCCGCGCATCGGCTCTATATATGATTGCAGCTTAACTGCAGATGTGGGCCGGAATGAGCGTGGGTAGCCAGAGCAAGCGGGGGGTGTTCGACCGGGCCGGTACCGTCGCGGCACTCATGCGGGATCTCGATTGGTCGCGCACCCCCGTCGGTCCGGTCGATGGCTGGCCGCAGAGCCTCAAGGCGACCATCCGCACGCTGCTGACCTCCCGCTATCCGATGATCCTGACCTGGGGACCGGAGTTCACCCAGTTCTACAACGATGCCTACGCGCAGCTGATCGGCGACAAGCATCCGGGCGCGCTCGGCATCGACATCAGGATCACGCTCGCCGAGGCCTGGGACACGTTGGGGCCGATGATCGACGCGGTCATGCGCACCGGCGTCGCCAACTGGACTCCGGCACTGCTGCTTCTGCTGGAAAGGGCGGGCTACCGGGAGGAGGCCTATTTCAGCGTGTCCCACGCCCCGGCGGAGGATGACGACGGCCGGATCGTCGGCATGCTGGCGGTGTGCAGCGAGGTGACGCCCCAGGTTGTCGGGGAACGGCGCATGGTGCTGCTTCGGGAACTCGCCGCGCGGACGGCAGAGACGCGTACGGTGGAGGCGGCCTGCCGCGAAGCGGCGGCGGTCGTCGAGGAGCACCCGCAGGACGTGCCGTTCCTGCTGCTTTACCTCACCAATGCGGAGGGGACTGCGCTCACCCTCCAGGCCGCCGTCGGGCTTCCCGCCGATGCCCCGTTGATACCAGCCGCCATCCGGGTCGGTGGTGACGAGCCCGATTTTTGGGGATTGCGCCGTGCCGTGGCCGGCGAGACGGTGGTTACCGACGGTGTCGATCGTTGCCTGTCGAAAGCCGCGGGACCATGGGGGGATCCGGTGCGCACGGCGGTCAGCCAGCCCATCGGCGCCACCGGACAGGGGATGCCGATCGGCGTGCTCGTCACCGGAACGAGCCCGAACCGGGGGCTGGATGACGGCTACCGGTCCTTTCTGCACCTGTTGGCCGGACAGGTCGCGATCGGCCTGGGCAACGCACTGGCCTATGAGGCCGAGCGGCAGCGGGCCGATGCGCTTGCCGAACTGGATCGTGCCAAAACCCTCTTCTTTTCCAATGTCAGCCACGAGTTCCGCACGCCGCTGACCCTGCTGCTCGGCCCGTTGGAGGAGCTGCTGGCGCGGGCCGAGACATGGGCTCCACCCGACCGCGAACTGATCCACACGGTTCATCGCAACGGGTTGCGGTTGCTCAAACTGGTGAACTCACTGCTCGACTTTGCCCGGATCGAAGCGGGACGGGCGCAGGTCAGGACCGAGAAAACCGATCTTGCGGCCTTCACCGCCGATATCGCCGGCAGCTTCCGCTCCGCCATCGAGACCGCCGGCTTGCGCTTCACGGTGGCCTGCGATCCCCTGCCGCAGCCGGTCGGGGTCGACCGCGACATGTGGGAGAAGATCGTTCTCAATCTGCTGTCCAATGCCCTGAAATACACGATGTCGGGCTCTATCGGCCTCGGTCTGTCCTGCGGGCCGGAGGGAATCCGGCTATCTGTGAGCGATACCGGAATCGGCATCCCCGAGGCGGAGCATGAGCGGATCTTCGACCGCTTCCACCGCATCGCCACGGCACAGGGAAGAACGCATGAGGGGACCGGCATCGGCTTGGCCCTGGTCCGCGAACTCGCCCGGCTGCACGGCGGCGACGCGCAGGTCGCCAGCGTTCCGGGCAGGGGCTCGACCTTCACGGTCTCGCTGCCGTGGGGGCCGGGAGCGGCAATGTCCGCGGATGAGCCCGACGGCGCTGATCTGGAAGGCGCTGATCTCGACGGCACGGATCTGGAGCCCACGCCGGTCAGGGCCCATGCCTTCCTCGCCGAGGCCGGACGATGGGTCGGCCCGGGCGCAAGCGACGCCGGCCCGGCGGAGACGGCGGGTGACGGCATGCGCGGCCGGGTCCTTGTCGTGGACGACAATGTGGACATGCGCGACTACCTCGTCCGGCTTCTGGGTGCCGAATTCACGGTCGTCACCGCGGCCGATGGGGAGGAGGCGCTGAGCATCATGCGGCAGGCCAAACCCGATCTGGTGCTCAGCGACGTGATGATGCCGCGGCTCGACGGCTTCGGGTTGCTGGCGGCCTTGCGGCGCGATCCGGTGCTGCGGGACGTGCCGGTGGTGCTGCTCTCCGCCCGTGCCGGCGAGGAGGCGAGCGTCGAGGGGCTGGATGTCGGCGCCGACGACTATCTGGTGAAGCCCTTCTCGGCGCGTGAACTCGTCGCCCGCGTGAAATCCAACCTGACCATGGCACGGCTGCGGCGGGAGGTGGCGAGCGCCCACCATGATGCGGAAAGGATGCGGGCGCTGGGCCAGCTGACCTCCGGCGTCGCCCATGATTTCAACAATCTCCTGATGGTTCTGCGCGGGGCCGTTCATCTGATCGGCCGCCGCACCGACGATCCCGCCCTGCGCAGCGTCCTGGGCCATGCGACGGAGGCGATCGAGCGCGGAGCGCTGATGACCCGGCAGCTGCTGTCCTTCTCCCGGCGCCAGCGTCTGGACCCGCAGCCCGTCGACCTCAATGGATTGCTGGAAGAACTGGCGCCGGTTCTCGACCGCGCCTTCCCGGAGAATATCCGGGTCGAGCTGAAGCTGGATGACGTGCCGGCTGTCCTGCTCGACCGCTCGGAACTGGATGCGGCGCTCCTGAACCTCGCCGTGAATGCCCGCGATGCGATGCCCGACGGTGGTCTGCTGCGGTTTGAGACCAAGCTGGCCGAGGCCGGTGCAGCCCCGCATGGTGGTGGGCGGTTCGTCTGCATGCGGGTGGTGGACAGCGGCAGCGGAATGCCGCCGGACGTCGCCAAGCGGGCGTTCGAGCCATTTTTCACCACCAAGCCGGTGGGGAAAGGGACTGGACTGGGGCTCAGCCAAGTCTACGGCTTTGCCAGCCAGTCGGGGGGCCGTGTCGCCATCGACAGCAGGACCGGCGACGGAACGACGGTCACCTTGTACTTGCCAGTGGCGGATTAGGCCCATGCAGACGACAGCACATCAGCCCGACGGATCGGCGGTCATTCTCGTCGTTGAAGACGAGGATCTCCTCCGCATCATGACCGTGAACCTCCTCGAAGACATGGGACACCATGCGATCCCGGCGGCGTCCGCGCAGGAGGCGCTGGAGGTGGTCCGGAACGACCCCGGCATCGACCTGCTGTTCACCGATATCCGCATGCCGGGTATCGACGGTTTCCAACTGGCCGAGCGTGTCTGTGCCCTTCGCCCGGCCATCAAGGTGATCTACGCCACCGGTTACGCTGAGGTGGAAAGCAGGCCCTCGCCGAATGCGCCGGGGCCGCTCCTGCGCAAGCCCTATGCGCCGGAAGCGCTGGCGGGGGAGATCGGCAAGGTCCTCGCCGACCGGGATCGACATCGGATCTGATCTCTCAAACCGGCGCAACCTCGCCGGGCAGCCCTGGGACAAGCCCAAATGTCGACCAAACTGGACTTCCGCCGCCTCCGCTATTTCGTCGCCGTCTGCGAACTGGGCAGCTTTTCCAAGGCCAGCGAGTTCCTGAACGTCGCCCAATCGGCGATCAGCCAGCATGTGGCGACGCTGGAGGAGGATTTGGGCGTCCAGCTTCTGGTGCGGCAGCCCCGCGGCGTCAGCCGGACCGAGGCTGGGGAACGGCTCCACGCCCATGCGAGAGGCGTGCTGCACGCGCTGGAGCAGGCGGAACTGGACGTGCTGTCGCTGGCGCGGGCGGTGGTGGGGCCCGTGATGGTCGGCTTCAACTACACCGCGATGGAGGCCATCGGCCTGCCCTTCATCCGCCGGGTCGCCTCCACCCTGACCGAGGTGAAGCTCCGCGTCATCGAGGCGCACAGCGAAATCATGCACCAGTGGATGCTGTCCGGGCAGGCCGACCTCGCCCTGACCCTGGTGCCTCCCAACGACGACCGCCTGGAAGGCGTGCCGCTGCTGGACGAGGAACTGGTCTGCCTCGGCACCCGCGCGATGCTCGGCGACGGGGGACCCATCGATCTGGCCGATGCGCTCCGCCTGCCGCTGATCATGCCCGGCCGCACCGCCGTGCTGCAGGCGCTGGCCAGCGACGCCGAAGTGCGCAACGCCATCGCCGCGAAGGTCTATATGGAGATCGAATCGGCCATCCCGCTGAAGCGGGCGGTCAGCGCCGGGCTGGGCGTGACCATCCAGTCGGCGGCGCTGGCCGGTGACGAGATCGCCCGCGGCGAGCTGGTGGCGCGGCCGGTGGTGAACCCGACGATGGGACGCACTCTGTATCTGGTGTCCTCGCGCATCAAGACCGCATCCCGCGCGGTGTTGGAGGCCCGGCGGCTGATGATCGACGTGGTGCACGAGGCGCAGGCGAGCGGCCGCTGGCCCGGCCGGCTGCGCGATATCCATCTCGAAACCAGATAGCTCGCTTCTTTTCTTTATATTTTACGACCCTGCAATCCCGTGGTGATCTGTTTCGACGGCAAACAATCCGAAGGCCCGCAGTTGAACGGGCCCGGCTTCCGGCCCTGGCTTCTCCGCCGCCGAAACGCCGCAATGAACCACCGAAGGGAGGTGCAGGACATGACGACCACCAAGACGTCCGCCCATGGTCTTACCCGCGCGAAGCCGATGCTGGCGCTGCTCGCCGCCGCTTCGGCCACGGCGCTGATGGCGTTGCCGACGGATGCGGAGGCTGCGACGCGGATGCGTTGCAGCCATCAGCTGCCGCCGTCCCATCACATCGCGAAGGTCGTCGACCGCTGGGCGGCGGAGGTGAAGACACTGTCCGACGGCAATCTGGACGTCCAGGTGTTCGGCTCCGACAGCCTGATCAAGGCCAACGAGAACATCCTGGCCGTCGCCAAGGGCGACATCGAATGCGCGTTCTCGCTGAATTTCCAGTGGGGCAAGACCCTGCCGCTGATGAACGTCACGGTCGGCCCCTACACCATGTCCTCCATCGAGGCGTGGAAGAAATGGCCGGACTCCGAAGCCGCCGCCTTCCTTGAGGAGCGGCTGCTGAAGAAGGGCGTGAAGAACGTCGTCTGGATGTTCCAGACCAACACCAGCGTCTTCACTTCCAAAGGCAAGCCGCTGCTGAAGCCGGCGGATTTCCAGGGACAGAAGATGCGCGGCATCGGCCCTGCCTTCGACCGCGGGCTGAAGGCGATGGGCGCCACCCCGGTGGCGATTCCCGGCAGCGAGGTCTATCAGGCGCTGGCGACCGGCGTCATCGACTCCGCCATCACCGACGTCGCCGCCGCCTGGTCGCGCAAATACTACGAGGTGCAGGACCACATGACCGTGGTGCCGGCGCTGGCTGCCTATCTCCACGGCTACGTCAATCCCGGCTGGTACAACAAGCTGACCGACAAGGACAAGGCCGCCCTGAAGAAGGCAGGCGAGCTTGCCTCCGGCTGGGCGATCGAGGCCTCGCAGGAGGCCGCGGCCAGCGCGCCTGCGGATTTGGCATCGAAGGGCGTCAAGGTGCACGTCGCGACGCCGGAGGAGAATGCCGCCTTCAAGGCCGCCATGGCTCCCGCCTTCGCCGAGGGCTTCGCCGACGAAACCGGCGCCGACGGCCGCAAGCTTCTGGAACTCGTCAACAAGCTCCAGTGAAGAGGGGACCGGCCATGAGCAGCATGTCCACTCCCGACACCGTTACCCCCGTCAGCGGAAAGGGAGCCTCCCATGGCGCCCTGCGCCTGCTGACCGGCACAGCGTCGGTCCTGTCGCGCATCTGCGGCGCACTCAGCATCCTGCTGATCGTCGTCGTGCTGGCCCTGACCACCGCCGGCGTGCTCGCCCGCTATGTCGTGGGTCAGCCGCTGGAGGGCGTGGACGAGGCCTGCGGCTTCATGGTCGTCGCCATGGTGATGGCCGGCGCGGCCGAGGCGCTGCGCACCGGCCACCATATCCGCATCGATCTGATCATGGGCTTTGTCGGTCCGCGCGGCCGGCGCTGGCTGGATGCCTGGGCCAATCTGGCGGTGCTGGTCTTCGCCGTGCTGCTGGCCCGCACCGGCTGGCACACCGCCATGTTCTCCTACGACTTCGACGCCTTCTCGCCGGGCCAGCTGGAGCTGCCGATGTGGATCCCGCAGGCCACGCTTCCCATCGGCGCCGCCCTGCTGGGGATCGTCGCCTTCGCCAAGCTGCTCTCCGTCCTGGCGGGCGACGGGACGGATGAGACGAGGGGAGGCCACTGATGACGTTCCTGATCCTGGGCCTGCTGCTGCTCCTGCTGTTCAGCGGCATGCCGATCTTCGCGGCTCTCTCCCTCACCTCGCTCGGCGTGCTGGTCCTGTTCGAGGGCAGCATCGACAGCATGGCCGATGCGGTGTTCTCCAGCCTGAACAACCCGCTGCTGGCCACCATCCCGATGTTCGCCCTGATGGCGCACATCATGATCAAGGCCAAGGTGGTCGACGACCTCTACGAGATGTCGAATACGCTGGTCGGGCACATCAAGGGCGGGCTCAGCTTCGCCACCATCCTGTCCTGCACCATCTTCTCGACCATCTCCGGGTCATCGGTGGCGACCGCGCTGACCATCGGCTCGATCTCCATCCCGCAGATGAAGCGCTTCGGCTACCGCCAGCGCGACACCTACGGGCTGATCGCCGCCGGCGGCACGCTGGGCATCCTGATCCCGCCGTCGGGGCCGATGATCCTCTACGCCATCGTCACCGACGCGTCCATCGGCGCCCTGTTCCTGGCCGGGATCATTCCGGGCCTGATGATGGCGGTTCTGTTCGCCGGCTACAGCTGGCTGCAGGCCAAGCGGCAGGACAGCGTGCAGTCGCAGCCCTGGCCCGGCTTCGGCGCCGTCGCCTCCGCCTTCCGCAGGTCGATCTGGGCGGTTCTGATGCCGCCGCTGATCCTGGGCGGCATCTATCTTGGCGTCTTCACGCCGGGCGAGGCCGCGGCGGTCGGTGCGGTCTATGCGCTGGCGGTGGCGCTGCTGGTCTACCGCAACGTGTCCTTCGCCGACCTTCTGGATTGCGGCGTGCAGACGATGCGGACCAGCGTGATGCTGTTCATGATCATCGCCGCCGCCGGCATGTTCGGCCACGCCATCACCATCATCCGCCTGCCGGCCCAGATCATGGAGACGGTGACGGCGCTGGGCCTGTCGCAGGGCGGCTTCATCCTGGCGGTGATGTTCGCGATCTTCATCCTGGGCATGTTCCTGGAGACCATCGCCATCATCCTGATCACCACCCCCATCATCCTGCCGGTGATGACCGCGCTGGGCATCGACCCGATCTGGTACGGCGTGATGCTGATGATCAACCTGGAACTGGCGCTGATCACCCCGCCTGTGGGAATGAACCTGTTCGTCATCAAAGGCATCACCACGTCGTCCCTTGCCGAGGTCACGCGCGGCGCCCTGCCCTATGTTCTGCTGATGATGGCGGGTCTGTTCGTGACCTGGCTGGTCCCGTCGCTGTCGCTCTGGCTGCCGCAAGCCGCAGGCTTCGGAATCTGATTGCGGGATTCGGCCTCTGACCGCCCCTTAAACCGTCCCGAGCTTTCTCCTTCCGCTTCTTTCCCCCGGATGCGCCCCTCGCGGCGCATCCGAACGGAGGACCCTTGCCATGACGAAAGACCCCGTGACCATCGTCGAGGTCGGCCTGCGCGACGGGCTCCAGATTCTCGACCGCGTGGTGCCCACCGCCGACAAGCTGCGCTGGCTGGAGGCCGAACACCGCGCCGGCGTCCGCCGCTTCGAAGCCGCCTCCTTCGTTCCGCCCAGGCTGCTGCCCCAGATGGCCGACGCGGCCGAAGTGGTGGCCGGCGCCCGCAAGCTGCCCGGCGTCATCGTCCACACGCTGGCCCCCAACCTGAAGGGCGCAACGGCGGCGCTCGCCGCCGGCTCCGACGTCATCGTCCTGCCCCTGTCGGCCAGCGAGGCGCACAGCCGCGCCAACATCCGCAAGACCCGCGAGGAGTCGGTGGAGGAGTTGGCCCGCGTCTGCCGCGCCCGCGATGAAGGCGGATACGGAACCCGCATCGACGCCGGCATCTCCACCGCCTTCGGCTGCACCATCCAGGGCGAGGTGCCGGAGGACGAGGTGGTGCGCCTTGCCGAAGCCTGCCTGGAGGCAGGTGCCGACCGCGTCGCGCTGGCCGATACCGTTGGATACGCAAATCCGGCCCAGGTCCGCCGCCTCTACCGGCGGGTCAAGGACATCGCCGGCGACCGGCTGCAGAGCGCCCATTTCCACGACACCCGCGGGCTCGGCCTCGCCAACTGCCTCGCCGTGCTGGACATCGGCATCCGCGAGTTCGACGCCTCGCTCGGCGGGCTCGGCGGCTGCCCGCACGCCCCCGGCGCCAGCGGCAACGTCGCGACCGAGGATCTGGTCTTCATGCTGGAGGCGATGGGCTTTCAAACCGGCATCGACCTGGATGCCCTGATCGAGGCGCAACGCCTGCTCGCCACCCTTCTTCCCGGCCAGACGCTGCACGGCAAGATCGCCGCCGCCGGCCTGCCGAAGCAAATCCACCGGAGTCCCGTCCATGCCTGACAGCAATACCACCCTCCCGCTATCCGGCATCCGCGTCGTCGAATTCTCCCACATGGTGATGGGGCCGACCTGCGGCATGATCCTGGGCGATCTCGGCGCCGACGTGATCAAGGTGGAACCGGTGACCGGCGACAAGACCCGCGCCCTGCCGGGGGCCGCCGCCGGCTTCTTCCGCACCTTCAACCGCAACAAGAAGTCGCTGGCCGTCGACCTGAACAGCGCGGACGGGCTGGCCGCCGTCCACAAGCTGGTCGACACCGCCGACGTGGTGCTGGAGAATTTCCGCCCCGGCCTGATGGCGCGTTACGGCCTCGACTACGCCAGCCTCAAGGCGCGCAACCCGCGCATCATCAACCTGTCGCTGAAGGGCTTCCTGCCCGGCCCTTATGAAAAGCGCACCGCGCTGGACGAGGTGGTGCAGATGATGGCCGGGCTCGCCTACATGACCGGTCCCACCGGCCGGCCGCTGCGCGCCGGCAGTTCGGTCAACGACATCATGGGCGGCATGTTCGGGGTGATCGGCATCCTGGCGGCGCTGCGCACCCGCGAGGCCACCGGACGGGGCCAGGACATCCAGTCCGGCCTGTATGAGACCTGCGTCCTGCTGTCGGCCCAGCACATGCAGCAGTTCGCCGTGACCGGCGAAGCCCCGCCCCCCTTCCCCGAGCGCATCGCCGCCTTCAGCATCTACGACACCTTCGAGGTGAAGGACGGCGAGCAGATCTTCCTGGGCGCCGTCAGCGACGTGCAGTGGCGGACCTTCTGCACCGCCTTCGGCTTCGACGACCTGCTGGCGGATCCCAGGCTGGACGGCAACACCAAGCGCTGCCTCGCCCGCGACTGGATGCTGCCGGAGATCCGCCGCCGCCTCGCTGCCTACAGCAAGGCCGAAATATCCGATCTGTTCGAGCGCAACGGCCTGCCCTATGCCCCGATCAACCGGCCGGAGGAGCTGTTCGACGATCCCCACCTGAACCAGAGCGGCGGCCTCGCCTCCATCACCACCGAGACCGGCGGCGAGACGCGCGTGCCGCTGCTGCCGCTGACGCTGGACGGGCGGCGGCTGGGCCCGCGCATGGCGCTGCCGCCGGTGGGCGCGCAGAGCGCGGCGCTGCTGGCCGAACTGGGCTATACTCAGGCGGAGATCGAGCAGATGCTTGTCGCCGGGGTGGTGGCCGATCCGGCCGAAGGACCGAAGGCGCAGGCGGGGGAGGAACGGCTCGCCTCCTGACCGGTGAAAAAAGGAAAGAAGCAATGACCTCCGAGAGCGCACCCGAAACGGCTTTTGAGACCGGCGAAGCCCTGCGGGCCCGCCATCCCGGCGCCATCATCCAGCCCTTCAAGGGGGTGTGGCCGCGCATCGCCGCCGACGCCTACATCGCCCCCGGCGCGGTGGTGGTGGGCGACGTCACCATCGGCGCCGAGGCCAGCGTCTGGTACGGCTGCGTCCTGCGCGGCGACGACCACAGCATCACCGTAGGGCCGCGCACCAACATCCAGGACGGCGCCATCATCCATGTCATGCTGAACGAGTATCCCACCGTCATCGGCGCCGACGTGGTGATCGGCCATGGCGTGCGGATGCATGGCTGCACGCTGGCAGATGGCTGCCTGATCGGCATCGGCTCCATCGTGCTGGACGGCGCCGTTGTCGAAAGCGGCGCCATGCTGGCCGCCGGTGCCGTCCTGACGCCGCGCAAGCGCATCCCCGCCCGCCAGCTCTGGGCCGGCAGCCCGGCCAAGCACCTGCGCGACGTCACCGACGCGGAGGTCGAGTTCATCGCCTTCGACGTCCGACACTATGCCGGGCTCGCGCGGACCGCCTTAGGTCGCGGATGAGGCACTTGCACCCGAAGCGGCAAGCGCCTCACCCGTGAAGCTGAGCCCTCAGTTCTTCAGCTTGTAGCCCGTGCGGAAGATCCACCAGACGACGGCGAGGCAGATCGCCATCATCAGTGCGACCATGACGAGGCTCAGCGCGACGGGCACGTCGGCGGCGCCGTAGAAGCTCCAGCGGAAACCGCTGACCAGGTAGACGACCGGGTTGAACAGGGTGACCTTCTGCCAGAAGGGCGGCAGCATGCTGATCGAATAGAAGCTGCCGCCCAGGAAGGCCAGCGGCGTGACGATCAGCATCGGCACGATCTGCAGCTTTTCCCAACCATCGGCCCAGATGCCCAGGATGAAGCCCAGCAGGCTGAAGGTCACCGAGGTCATCACCAGGAAGGCCACCATCCAGAACGGGTGGGCGATGGAGAAATCCACGAACAGCCGCGCGGTCAGCAGGATCAGCGTACCGAGGATGACGGACTTGGTCGCCGCCGCCCCGACATAGCCGATCACCGTCTCGAAGGCGGAGACGGGGGCCGACAGCAGTTCGTAGATCGTGCCGGAATAGCGCGGCATGTAGATGCCGAAGGACGCGTTCGACACGCTCTCCGTCAGCACCGACATCATGACGAGGCCGGGGACGAGGAACGCGCCATAGCTGACGCCCTCCACCGACGCGAATCGTCCGCCGATCGCCGCGCCGAAGACGATGAAGTACAGCGAGGTGGAGATCACCGGCCCGGCGATGCTCTGGAACAGCGTGCGCCAGGTGCGGGCCAGCTCGAAGATGTAGATGGCCTTGATCGCATGCAGGTTCATGCCCGCTCCTTCACGAGGCTGACGAAGATCTCCTCCAGGGAGCTCTCCTCGGTGCGCAGGTTCGTGTAGTTGATGCCGTGGTCGCCCAGCTTGCGCAGCAGCCCGGCGATGCCGGTGCGTTCGCCCTGCGTGTCGAAGCTGTAGACCAGCTCCCGCCCATCGGCCGACAGGGTCAGCGGATAGCCGGCGAATTCGGGCGGGATGGCGTCGAGCGGGGCCAGCAGCTGCAGGGTCAGCAGACGCTTGCCCAGCTTTTCCATCAGCGCGGCCTTCTCCTCAACCAGGATGATCCGCCCGCCGGAGATCACGCCGATGCTGTCGGCCATCTCCTCGGCCTCTTCGATGTAGTGGGTGGTCAGGATGATGGTGACGCCGCTGTCGCGCAGGCGCCCGATCATCTCCCACATGCCGCGTCGAAGCTCGACATCCACGCCGGCGGTCGGCTCGTCCAGGAACAGGACGCGCGGCTCGTGCGACAGCGCCTTGGCGATCAGCACGCGCCGCTTCATGCCGCCGGACAGCGCCATGACCTTGGTGTCCTTCTTGTCCCACAGGGACAGGTCCTTCAGGATCCGCTCGATCACCGCCGGATCGGGCGGCTTGCCGAACAGGCCGCGGCTGAAGCTGACGGTCGCCCAGACGCTTTCGAACGACTCGGTCGTCAGTTCCTGCGGGACGAGACCGATCAGGGACCGCGCGGCGCGCCAGTCGCGCATGATGTCGTGGCCGTCCACCGTCACGCTGCCGGCCGTCCCACGGACGATGCCGCAGACGATGCTGATCAGCGTCGTCTTGCCGGCGCCGTTCGGCCCCAGCAGCGCGAAGATCTCGCCGCGGCGAATGTCGAGATCGACGCCCTTCAGGGCCTGGAAGCCGGATGCGTAGGTCTTTTCCAACCCACGAATCTGAATGATTGGCTGCATATCTCCCCTCGGCTTGCGGGTGCGGGCACCATTAGAGCGGGCGCCAGCATAGCGTCTGACGGACCATGCCGCATCCGCGTTACCGGTAACACCCCGTATGCGATAAGGGCGCGGAACGAGCCGCCGGGCAATCACCCACCCGGCAATCACTCGTCCTGCCGTCATTCGTCCGGCAGCATGCCCTGCGGCAGGTTCTCGCGGAAGATCACCTCGCCCCGCGGCGTCTCCACCCCCTGCATCGGCGGGCGGCCGGCCCGCAGGTTGGTGAAGATCGCCACGCAGGCCGACAGCGTGTTGCGCGGGTCCTGGGTGATGACCGCGTCCAGCGTGCCGTCGATCAGCAGGCCGCGAGTCTCGTTGGTCAGGCCGTGGCCGATGCAGACCATCTCCCGCTCCCGCCGCGTCTCCTTCAGCGCGCGGGCCACACCCTCCGCCCCGCCGCCGATGTTGTAGACGCCGGCAAGGTCGGGGTGCAGCCCCAGCAGCATCCGGGTCTGGCGGTAGCTCTTGCCCTCGTCGTCATGGCCCTCGCGCAGGCCGACCACCTCGATGTCGGGAGCGATCTCCTTCAGGACATGCAGGAACCCCATCTCGCGGTCCTCATGGGCGCGGTAGCTGAGGCTGCCGGCGATCATCGCCACCTTCGCCGGCCGCTTGCCCAGGAACCGCGCGATCAGGTAGCCGGCGGTCCGCCCCGCCGCCCGGTTGTCCAGCCCGACATAGCCGGCCCGGCGGCAGTTCAGGATGTCGGAGATCAGCGTCACCGCGGGCACGTTGCGCTCCGCCAGCGCATCCACCGCCTCGCGCACCGCCGGATGCTCCAGCGCCATGAAGGCGACGCCGTCGGCCTTGCGGCCATGCTGGAACAGGCAGCGGGCCAGCAGTTCCGGATTGAAGCTCTTGATGAACTCGACCTGCGCCTTCACCCCATGCGGGGCCAGCATGACGTCGGCCCGGCGAATCATCTCGCCCAGTCCGGTCAGGAACCGGTTGTTGCCGGCCGGCAGCAGGAAGGACAGCCGCATCGGCTTCTGCGCCGCCGCCGCATGCAGTTCGGATTCCGGCAGATAGTCCAGTTCCGCCGCGGCCTTCAGCACCCGCTGCACCGTGGCGGCGCGTACGCCCGGCCGGTGGTTCAGCACGCGGTCGACCGTTGCGGTCGACACGCCCGCGGCCTGCGCGATGTCGACCACCCGCGGCAGTCCGCGCTGGAGTCCCTTGGTGTCCGCATCATCCATTGGGGAAACCATCAAAAACCATCATCATTCGCGTTTGACACTTGTCGACCCTGGACCTACCGTCCACCCAACAATCATCAATTGACATCAGATCACATCAGAAACGCAAGGCCGGAAGCAGCAATGTCGGCCGGAACCTTATGGGAGGATCGAACATGACCAGTCTGACCCGCCGCACCATGCTGAAGGCCTTCGCCACCGCCCCCGCCGCCCTTCCCGCCATCGGGGCCGCCGGTGCCGTCATCGGCATGCCGCACATTGCCCGCGCCGCGGAATTCGAGCTGAAGTACGGCAACAACCTGCCGCTGACCCATCCGCTGAACGTCCGCGCCCACGAGGCGGCGGAGCGGATCGCCAAGGAGTCGAACGGCCGGGTCGAGGTCAAGATTTTCCCCAACAACCAGCTGGGCGGCGACACCGACATGCTGAGCCAGGTGCGCAGCGGCGGTCTGACCTTCTTCACGCCGTCGGCCCTGGTCATCGCCACGCTGGTTCCGGTCGCCGCCATCAACGCGGTCGGCTTCGCCTTCTCCGACTATGATCAGGTGTGGAAGGCGATGGACGGCAAGCTGGGCGCCCATGTCCGCAACGCCATTTCCAAGGTCGGCCTCTACGCCTTCGATAAGATGTGGGACAACGGCTTCCGCCAGATGACCAGCGGCGACAAGGCCATCGGCTCGGCCGCCGACATGGGCGGCCTGAAGATCCGCGTTCCGGTCAGCCCGCTCAGCATCGCCATGTTCAAGGGCCTGGGCGCCGCTCCCACCAGCCTGCAGTTCAGCGAGGTCTATTCGTCGCTGCAGACCCGGATCGTCGACGCGCAGGAGAATCCGCTGCCGATCATCCAGGTCGCCAAGCTGTACGAGGTGCAGAAATACTGCTCCCTGTCGAACCACATCTGGGACGGCTTCTGGTTCATCGCCAACGGCCGCGCCTGGAAGGGCCTGCCGGCGGACATGCAGACCATCGTCGCCAACGCCATCAACGACGCCGGCATGGCACAGCGCGGCGACATCAAGGCGCTGAACCAGTCGGTGAAGACGGATCTGGAATCGAAGGGACTGGCCTTCAACCAGCCGTCGCCCGACAGCTTCCGCGCAAAGCTGCGCGAATCCGGCTTCTACGGCGAATGGAAGGGCCGTTTCGGGGACGAGGCCTGGGGCCTGCTGGAGGAAGCGGTCGGCAAGCTCGCCTGATCCGCCACCCCTGCCCCGTCCGGTCTTCCCCCCATGAAGGAACCCCCCGTCATGTCCCACCTGTCCGAACCGGTCCACGGCTTCGCGGAGGCACCCGGCAGCCTCGGCACCGGCGGTGCCTCTTCGCTGGTCCGCAAGATCGACCACGGCCTGTCGGTCGGGGTGGAGATGGCGGCGGGACTTCTGGTGCTGGTCGAGATCGTCGTCCTGCTGGCCGGCGTCGTCGCCCGCTACCTGTTCCACACCCCGCTGGTCTGGTCGGACGAACTGGCCTCGATCCTGTTCCTCTGGCTGTCGATGCTTGGGGCCGTGGTGGCGCTGCGCCGGGGCGAGCATATGCGGATGACCGGTCTGGTCAGCCGCGTCGGCCCGCAGGCGCGCAGCCTGCTGGAATGCATCGCCATCACCGCCCCCATCGCCTTCCTGGCGCTGGTGCTCTACCACGCGGTCGATTACGCGATCGAGGAGCAGTTCATCACCACCCCGGCGATGGAGGTGTCCAACGCCTGGCGCGCCTCGGCCCTGCCGGTCGGGCTGGGGCTGATGCTGGTGGCGGCGCTGTTCCGCCTGCTGCGGGTCGCCCGGCCGCTGACCGTGCTGGCGGCGGCGCTGGTGACGGGCGCCATCGTCGCCGGCTTCTGGGTCGCCGGTCCGGTGCTGAAGCCGCTGGGACAGTTGAACCTCATCATCTTCTTCGTCGGGCTGGTCGCCGCCAACGTCTTCGCCGGCGTGCCCATCGCCTTCTCCTTCGCGCTCGCCACCTTCGCCTATCTGGCGCTGACCACCTCCACGCCGCTGCTGGTGATGGTCGGCCGGCTGGACGAGGGGATGAGCCACTTGATCCTGCTGGCGGTGCCGCTGTTCGTCTTCCTCGGCTTGCTGATCGAGATGACCGGCATGGCCCGCGCCATGATCCAGTTCCTGGCCAGCCTGCTCGGCCATGTGCGCGGCGGCCTGTCCTATGTGCTGATCGGCGCGATGTATCTGGTGTCGGGCATCTCCGGCTCGAAGATCGCCGACATGGCGGCCATCGCGCCGGTGCTGTTCCCGGAAATGAAGAAGCGCGGCGCCCCTCCGGGCGATCTGGTGGCGCTGCTGTCCGCCACCGGCGCGCAGACCGAGACCATTCCGCCCAGCATCGTGCTGATCACCATCGGGTCGGTCACCGGCGTGTCGATCGCAGCCCTCTTCACCGGCGGCATGCTGCCGGGCGTGGTTCTGGGCGCCTGCCTGTGCTTCGTCGTCTGGCGGCGCTACCGCCATGAGGACCTGAGCCATGTCGAGCGCACCCCCGGCCGCGAGATCGCCCGGCTCGCCATGGTGGCGCTGCCCGCCATCCTGCTGCCCTTCGTCATCCGCGCCGCGGTGGTCGAGGGCATTGCGACGGCGACCGAGGTGTCGACCATCGGCATCGCCTATTCCACCATCGTCGGGCTGCTGATCTACCGCCAGTTCGACTGGGGCCGGCTGAAGCCGATGCTGATCGAAACGGCATCGCTGACCGGGGCCATCATCTTCATCGTCGGCTGTGCCACCTCCATGGCCTGGGGCCTGACCCAGTCCGGCTTCTCGTCCGATCTCGCCCGCTTCATGGCCGGCATCCCCGGCGGCGCCTATGGCTTCCTCGCCATCTCCATCGTCGCCTTCATCATCCTGGGCAGCGTTCTGGAGGGCATCCCCGCCATCGTCCTGTTCGGCCCGCTGCTGTTCCCCATCGCCCGGGCCGCCGGTGTGCACGAGGTCCATTACGCGATGGTCGTCATCTTCGCCATGGGCATCGGCCTGTTCGCCCCGCCCTTCGGCGTCGGCTACTACGGCGCCTGCGCCATCAGCAAGGTGAATCCCGACGAAGGCCTGAAGCACATCTGGGGCTATGTCGGCGCGCTGCTGGTCGGTCTGGTGATCGTCGCCGCCATCCCCTGGATTTCGACCGGTTTCCTGGCTCGCTGAGAGCCGCCGGTTTCCTCAGATCCCCTCTTATCCGGAGTGCTTTCAATGAGCCGATTCTTCGGCCAGATCCGTCAGGCTGGCTACGTCGTGCGCGACATCGAGGCCGCCATGGACTATTGGAGCCGCACGCTCGGCATCGGCCCCTGGTTCTACAACGAACGGGTTCCGATCCGGAACTACACCTACCGCGGCGAATCCTACGAGGTTCACAATTCGGTGGCGCTGGCGAACTCCGGCCCGCTGCAGATGGAACTGATCCAGACCCGCAACGACGCGCCGTCGATGTACCGCGACTTCCTCCAGGCCGGAAACACGGGCCTGCAGCATGTTGCCTATTGGACCGAGGATTACGACGCGGATCTGGAGCGGCTGCTCGGCCAGGGCTTCAAGCCGGTGATGAGCGGCGAGGTCGGCGAGAAGGGCCGCTTCGTCTATTTCGATACCGAGTACCACCCCGGCACGGTGATCGAGTTGTCGGAGGTCGCCGGGCCGAAGGGCAGGATGTTCGACCTGATCCGCGAGGCGTCGATGGGCTGGGACGGGTCCGATCCGGTGCGGTCGTTTCCGGATTTGAGCAAGCTGTAAGGGGGCGTTTGGCCCCCTCCCTAACCCTCCCCCTCTTCGAGGGAGAGGGAACTCCGCCGCTTCGACATTTACGTCACGCCACCAAGCGTCCTACCCCCTCTCCCGCGAAGCGGGGGAGGGATGGGGAGGGGGCAATCAGTATCAGCACCTCACGCCACCACAAGGCCACCCCATGCACGCCGACCGCATCGAAGCCACATACCTGATCGAAACCCCCCTCTCCCCGGCCAAGGTGGCGGAGGTGATGGCGGGCGAGCAGTCCTGCGGCACCTTCACCCGTGTCCATGGCGAGACCGACGACCTGCGCGCCCGCGCCCGCGCCATCGTCGAATCGGTGGAGAAGCTCGACACCGCCGACACCCCTGCCCTCCCCAACACTTGGGCAGAGCGGCAGCGCACACAAGGGCCCTGGCAGCGAGCCCGCATCACCATCTCCTTCCCCACCGCCAACATCGGCGCCAACCTGCCCACACTGGCCGCCACGGTGGCCGGCAACCTCTACGACCTCGGCGAGGTGACCGGCCTCCGCCTGGAGTCCCTCCGTATTCCGCAGGCCTATCGCGCGCAGTTCGACCTGCCCCGCCACGGCGTCGCCGGCACGCGCAGGCTGACCGGCGTGGCGGACGGGCCGCTGGTCGGCTCCATCATCAAGCCGAATGTCGGGATGTCGGCCGAGGAAACCGGCGAGCTGGTCGGCACCCTATGCGCCGCCGGGCTGGACTTCATCAAGGACGACGAGATCTGCGCCGACCCGGCCCATGCGCCGCTGGCCCGGCGCATTCCCGCGGTGATGGACAGGGTGCGCCGCCACCAGGACCGTACCGGCAAGCATGTGATGGTCGCCTTCAACATCACCGACGAGACCGACGCCATGCGCCGCCACGCCGATCTGGTGGAGCGCGAAGGCGGGTCCTGCGTCATGGTCAGCCTGAACTGGTGCGGCTATTCGGCGGTCCAGACCCTGCGCCGGCACAGCGGTCTTGTGTTGCACGGCCACCGCAACGGCTTCGGCGCCTTGTCGCGCCATCCGCTACTGGGCATCGGCTTCGACGCCTATCAGGCGCTGTGGCGGCTGGCCGGTGTGGACCACATGCATGTGCACGGGCTGAACGGCAAGTTCGCCCAGCCCGATGCCGAGGTGATCGACGGCGCACGGGCGTGCCTTGCGCCGCTTGCGGCTGACGCACCCAATGCCGCCGACGCCGTCATGCCCGCCTTCTCCTCCGGCCAATGGGCCGGCACGGTTCCCGTCACCTGGGAGGCGGTGGGCACGGCCGACCTGCTGTTCATGTCCGGCGGCGGCATCATGGCCCACCCCGACGGGCCGGCAGCCGGCGTGCTGAGCATCCGGCAGGCCTGGGACGCCGTCCGCGCCGGGCGCACCCTCGACGACGCGGCGGTGGGCCTGCCGGAACTGCGCCGGTCGCTGGACTTCTTCGGAAAGAAGGGCTGATCACCATGCCGGCGATCCCGAAGCTCGGCTGGTACGGCGACGACTTCACCGGGGCGACCGACACGCTGGCCGCGCTGGCGAAGGCCGGGCGGCGGGCGCTGCTGTTCCTCGACGTGCCGGATGTCGCCCGGCTGGGAACCGCCGGCCCTCTCGACGCGGTCGGCATCGCCGGCGCCGCGCGCAGCATGCCGCCCGACGCCATGCGGGCGGAGCTGGAGCCGGTTGGCCGCTTCTTCGCCGCGCTGGGCGTGCCGGTGATGCATTACAAATGCTGCTCGACCTTCGACAGCGCCCCCACGGTCGGCAGCATCGGAGAGGCGGTGCGCAGCATTGCGCCCCATTTCCCCAATCGATTCCGCCCGGTGGTGGGCGGTCAGCCGAACATCGGCCGCTATTGCCTGTTCAGTACCCTGTTCGCCGCAGCCGGTACCGGCGGCGCGGTCCACCGCATCGACCGCCATCCGACCATGAGCGTCCACCCCGTCACCCCGATGGCGGAGGCCGACCTGCGCCGCCACCTCGCCGCGCAGGGGCTGGACGGGATGGCGGCTCTGCACTACCCCGATTATTGCCTTGACGACGCAGCGCTCGACATCCGGCTGGAACGCCTGCTGGCGCAGCATCCCCCCGCCGTCCTGCTGGACGTATCCCGCAGCGCCGATCTCGCCGCCGTCGGTCGGCTGATCTGGAACCATGCACTACGCCAGCCGCTGCTGGCGGTGGGGCCGAGCAGCGTCGCCCAGGCCCTGACCGCCCATTGGGACGCTCAATCCCTGACCGCGCTCATCGAGGAGACGCCGCTCGCCACCGCGTCAGCACCGGTCTTCCTGATGGCCGGCAGCCTGTCGCCGGTAACCCGCCGGCAGATCGAGGCGGCACACTCCTATTGCCGTATCCAGGCCGATGCCGCCGCCCTGTGCGACGACCCTGCCTATGGCGAACGCCTGCTGGCGGAGGTTGCCGCCTCCTTGCGCGCCGGACGCCACACGCTGGTCTGGACCGCCCCGGCCGAGCCGGGGACCGCCGACACCACCCGCGCCGGTCGGGTCGCGGCGGCCACGGCGGCATTCGTCGCAGCGGTGCTGCGCGCCGTGCCCCTGCGCCGGGTCGGCATCGCCGGCGGCGACACGTCGAGTCTCGCAGTACGGGCGCTCGGCTGCTGGGGACTGTCCTACCGCTGCACCATGGCGCCCGGCGTCACCGTAAGCCGCACCCATGCCGACGATCCCGCGGCGGACGGGTTGGAGCTGATGCTGAAGGGCGGCCAGATGGGCGGCGACGACCTGTTCGAACGGCTGCTTGGCTGACCAATGCCCAGTTGTATGAGCATTAAAACCGTACTCCAGGCAATCTCCCGTTTCCTGAAACGCAGCATAAAAATACTTAAGCGTCCAAATGAAGCGCCCAACCTCTCCGCGCAATTCGGAGAGTCCGCCGTGTTGCGTTCGTATGAAATTAACGTTTCTGTCTGATAAAATGCTCACAATTATCATCTTGGACGTACTCCGACATGGGCGCGGCAGCCTGCATCAACCATACGTCCGGCCAACATTGGTCAACGAATGATTTTGCAGCACTTACCCTGATCGCCGATCCGGTCTGGGTCGCCGATCTGCGGACGGGCCACGCCCTTTGGGCGAACGGCGCGGCTTGCGCCCTCTGGGGATTGCAGTCGCCGAATGAACTCCCCTCGGACGCCGATTGCATCCTGCCGGCAACGGTCCGGCAGCGGCTTCCCGAATACGCCCTGCTGCTTTCGGACGGCGCCAGCGTGAGCGAGCGCTGGATCGTTGCGGCTGCATGCGGCCCGGCCTCCCTGTCCTGCCACTGCTCCGGCATCCGTCTGGCGGACGGTCGGACGGCGATGCTCGTCCATGGCAGGCCGCATCCGGCCGAATCGGCGCCGTCCTCCGCGCTGCACCTGTCGCGGATGGTGGAACATCTGCCGATGGCGGCGGCCTATGTCGAGGACGAGCGGATCTTCATCAACAAGGCGGCGGAACGGCTGACCGGCTACCGGCAGGAAGACCTGCCCGGCATGGACGCATGGTTCTCCACCGCTTACCCCGGCCATGACCGCGAGATCCGCAGCCGGTACGACGCGGCACGGCTGGCTGAAGCCTCGGTCCTGACTGACCTTGAGATCACCTGCAAAAACGGCAACCGCCGCTGGATCCGCTTCTTCGCCTATCTGACCCGGGGCGGCGAGGTCTGGCTGATGGAGGATGTGACCGATCATCGCGCCACGCTGGAGGCTCTGCACCACGAGCGCGCGGTTCTGCAAAGCCTGATCGATTCGATGCCGGACATCGTCTTCTTCAAGGACCGGGACGGCGTCTACCTCAACTACAATCTTGCGGCCCTGGACTATGTCGGCTGGCGGCCGCATCCCGACGATCGGCTGCGCGATGCCGATCTGGTCGACGCCGAAACGGCGGAGCGCCGTCGGCGGGGGGATCTGCGCGCGATGGAACTGGGGATGGCGCGCAACGAGGAATGGTTCGTCTACCCCGACGGCCGGCAGCGGTTGATGGAAACAGTCAAGACCGTCTGTCGCGACCGCGAAGGGACCGTTCTTGGCGTCGTCGGCATTTCCCGCGACGTCACCGATCGGCGCGCCATGGAGGAAATGCTTCGGCGCAGCGAAGCGGAAAAGGACCATCTCGCCAACCACGATCCGCTGACCGGCCTGCCGAACCGCCGGCTGTTCTTCGCCCGCACTGACGCGGAACTCGAACGGTCGTGCCGCATCGGCCAGCCGCTGGCCTTGCTGTTCATCGATCTCGACGGCTTCAAGCCGGTGAACGACCGTCTAGGCCACGGCGCGGGCGACCAGGTGCTGCGCGTGACGGCGGAGCGGCTGTCGGGATGCCTGCGCGGTTCCGATCTCGTCGCACGCATCGGCGGTGATGAGTTCACCGTCCTGCTGGAGGGAATCGGCTCGCCTGCCGATGCGGAGCGGATCGCCGGCAAGCTGATCCGCGCCCTGTCTGCGGAGATCACGCTCGGCAGCGAGCGCGTGTCGGTCGGTGCCAGCATCGGCATCGCGCTGTACCCGCGGGATGCCGACGACGCCCGGTCCCTCGTGAAGGCGGCGGACGACGCGCTCTACCGTGCCAAGCATGCCGGCCGGGGCCGCTATGCCGTCTGCGATCCGCGGCTCTGAACCGCGTGCGCCGGCCGTCCTCCAGGCATGATGTAGCAACACTACAGAACCGCAACCGAAGCACGCATCGACCATTTTCCCTGGAAAACCCTTGTTTTCCAATCTCCCGCCTGTGCGCCCCCTGCGACGGAATTACCCAGGGGGCGTGCTTGCACGGGCTGCCCCGACAGGAGTATGTAGTAAAGCTACAAGGCGGGGGCGGAAACCGGCAGGGGCTGGAACTGTTTCCCACCGACGGGCCTGCACCGATGCGCGGCAGCAAGGACATCGACCGATGAACATGGACAGCAAGGACGTGGGGGGCTGGAGCCAGCCGACTCCGCAGACTCTCGACGCACTGATGCCCGACGCCATCGCTCTCGCCGCCGAGAATCTCGGCGTCAAGAAGGCACATTACGATACCCCCACCCTGTTCGCCCTGGCGGTGCTGGCCGGCGCCTTCATCGCGCTGGGCGGCCTGTTCGCCACCGTCACCATGTCGGGGGCGGAAGGCATGATGCCCTACGGCGTGACGCGGCTGCTGGGCGGGCTGGTCTTCTCCATGGGCCTGATCCTGGTGATCGTCGGCGGCGCGCAGCTGTTCACCGGCGACGCGCTGATGGTGATGGCCTGGGCCAGCGGCCGGTTGCATGCCCGCGAGATGCTGCGGGTGTGGACCACGGTGTGGATCGGCAACTTCGTCGGCGCCGCCGGCACGGCGCTGCTGGTCTTCCTGTCGGGGCAATATACCTTCGGGCACGGCGCGGTCGGCGCATCGGCGCTGTATTTCGCGGTGGCCAAAAGCTCGCTGCCGACAAGCCAGGCCTTCTTCCTCGGCATCCTCTGCAACGTGCTGGTCTGCCTCGCCGTCTGGCTGGCCTTGGGCGCGCGCAGCGTCGGCGACAAGATCCTGGCGATCACCTTCCCGGTCGCCGCCTTCGTCGCCGCCGGCTTCGAGCACTGCGTCGCCAACATGTACTTCGTCCCGCTCGGCCTTCTGATCGAATGGGGTGCGCCGGACAGCTTCTGGGCCGACCTCGGCCGCTCCGCCCCCTCCATCCCGGTCGGCCATTATCTGGTCAACCTCGCCGCGGTCACCATCGGCAACTGGATCGGCGGTGCGGTCATGGTGGGTGCGGTCTACTGGTTCATCTACCGCCGCCCCAAGCTGCGCTGAGCGGCGGCGTACGTCCTCTCCCAACCCACGCCTTTCTCCCATCCGTCATCCCCGCGAAAGCGGGGATCCAGGCCGCCTCGCCGGCTTCCCTCCGCATGCCCTGGAGTCCCGCCTTCCGCGGGAATGACGGTCCAAATCAAAGCGGCCATCCCAAAGCGGCCATCGGCCTGATCGAACAACCCTTCAAGATACGGGACATCCCTTCCCATGAGCGCCATCACCGAAATCCGCGCCCGCGAAATCCTGGACAGCCGCGGCAACCCCACCGTCGAGGTCGACGTCACCCTCGAGACCGGTGCCTTCGGCCGCGCCGCGGTGCCGTCGGGCGCCTCCACCGGCGCCCATGAAGCGGTCGAACTGCGCGACGGCGAGAAGAACCGCTTCGGCGGCAAGGGCGTGCTGAAGGCCGTGCAGTCGGTCAACGGCGAACTCGCCAAGGCCCTGATCGGCATGGATGCCGCCGACCAGCGCGTGCTCGACATGACCATGATCGAGATCGACGGCACCGAGAACAAGGGCCGCCTGGGCGCCAACGCCCTGCTGGGCGTGTCGCTGGCGGTCGCCCGCGCCGCCGCCGAGGATGCCGGCCTGCCGCTCTACCGCTATGTCGGCGGCGCCTTCGCCTCGCTGCTGCCGGTGCCGATGATGAACATCATCAACGGCGGCGCCCATGCCGACAACCCGATCGACATCCAGGAATTCATGATCATGCCGGTGGG
>NZ_DASPIS010000094.1:0-5225 GCF_035628975.1 Azospirillum sp.
GGTCCCATGGCTCACCCACGGTTGTGGCCTGAGGGGCGTCGGGCGCCGTCCGCCTCGCGCCGGGTCCGGTGGCCACCGGACCCGGCGCTATCCAAGTTCCATCACGAAACAGGGACCCATTCCAGATACAAGGGGGATGCAAGGCGTGGATGTTGGGATGCGCGACGCGCTGCTCTCTAGAAAAGTTCTTTCGACGCGTCCCCCTCACCCTAACCCTCTCCCCGGGGGGAGAGGGGATATTCCCCGGTATTGAAACAGCTCCTGAAATGCTGCCGGACGCCCTGGAGCGCCGATGCACGCCCATGCTAGGATTTCCGCCGGATTTCAATCGCGTGGGTGGTCAGGTGGCGGAGGACGGTGACAACGACAGCAAGAGCGACAACGCCGGCACCCCACGCAGCCGGCGCTGGCTCTGGCTGCTGATCGGCCATTCCGCGGTCGGTCTCGCCACGGCCGGCGCGGTCCTGCCGGTTCTGCCCACGGTTCCTTTTCTACTTGTGGCCGGCTGGGCCTATGCCCGCAGCAATCCGGCCCTGCGCGAACGCCTGCGCAACGATCCGCGCTTCGGCCGCGCGGTGCGCGAGTGGCAGGACCGCGGCGCCGTTCCCGTCAAGGCGAAGGTCTTCGCCATCGCCGGCATGTCGTCCGGTTTCACCGTGCTCGCCCTGTCCTCGCCGGGCTATCTGGTGCTCGGCGGCGTCGGGACGGTCATGGTGGCGGCCGGCACCTATGTGGTGTCGCGCCCCACGCCCTCGGCCGACGACAAGACCTGAGCCCGCCCCTCACCCGCCGAGATTGTTGCGCGACGCCTGTTCAATGGTCTTGATGTGGGCCAGACCGGGCAGGATTTCGGACCGGATGAACTCCAGCCGCCGGACCGGGCCGCCGCCGCGGGCGAAGCGGTGCTTCCACAGATTCATCTTCACCGCCAGACCGCACAGGACGCCGCCGATGGTCAGGTGGTGGGTGACGATCAGATCGCGGATGCTGCGGAAGCTCTGCGGATTGATGTCGCGCCAGAAATCGCGGGAACGGTTGTCGAAGCTCTCGAAACGCCCGGTGATGGAAGTGGCGATGTCGGTCAGGTCGTGGCCGATCTCGTCCAGCATCCGGCCCTGGCGGGTGTCGCGGCGCACCTCGCTGACCTGATAGAGTTCCGCCATCCAGCCGAGAAAGCCCTGCACGTCGGGCACGATGTCGTCCAGGCAGCGCTTGAAATAGGCCAGCGACAGGAAGATGTCGGCATATTCCTCCAGGAAGGCCGGGATTTCCTGCAGCGGGATGTCGAGCCGGTCGGCGGTCATCTGCAGCCGGCGCCGCGCCTCCTCCACGTCGGGCTGGGCGAACAGGCGGATCAGCTCGTCCACGCTGGCGATTTCGGAGCATTGGATGCCGTAGACATGCTCGATCAGCGGCCGGGTGAAGACGCGCATGTAGCTGGTCAGTTCCGCCCGCTTGGCCTGCGACAGGCGCAGGGCGTCGGAATCATCGACGTCGATGTTGAGCCGGCGCAGCTCCAGCCGCAGGCTGTAGACGTCGAAGCTGGCGGCTTCGGCGATCTGCGCGATCTTGCGCAGGTCGCGGCGGAATTCCGGGTCGTCGATGCCGAAGCATTTGGGCAGCTGGTTGATGCCGATCTGGCCGCTGCCGGTCTGGGCGTCGTTGAACAGCTCCGCCACCGTCTCCAGCCGGACATTCTTGATCAGCCGCGCCCGGCGCAGGCCCGGCGTTTCCAGCGGCAGGATCGACAGCGGCAGGATGTGCAGCGCATCGCGCGCCTCATCCTCCTCCGAGGAGGCCGACGGCTTCAGCCGCACCGCCGCCGCTCCGGTGGTGGCCGGCGGCCGGATGCGGTCGCGCCCCGGTCTTTCCTGTGGGGTGCCGGCTGGCGGCAAGGCTGGGTTCTCCCCTCTGCCGAGCCCCCGCGGGCTTGTCAGAAGCGCGGGAATCTCATCAGCGTCATGGTGATGGACGGATCGATGGAGATGACCGACGCGCGCCCGCTGCGGGAGATCGGTCCGATCGACGGCATGGCCGCCATGGCGGTGGCACCGCCATTCTGCATGTCGTACATCGCGGCGAAGCGGTCGAGGAACTTGGCGACCTTCTGCGGATTCTTCAGGTCCGCGATGTCCATCCGCTTTTCCAGCAGCGCCTTCTGCTTGTCGACGTCCAGCAGCGCCGTCTGCTCCGGCAGGCCGAGCGCGGTGTAGACCACCTTGCGCAGGGCATTGTCGGCCATCACCTGATACCAGTTGTTGATGTTGCCCGACCGCCGCTGGAAATAGAGACCCAGGCGGACCGCCGGGTTGGTGTTCTCGGACTCCACCTCCAGCGTCACGTTGACATAGCGGTCGATGATCGCCTGGACGACGGCAGGCTGCTTCAGGTTGGCGCCGTGATTCTCGGCGAAGCCGAGGATGGTCGCCATCTCCCGGAACTTGGTGTCGCTCATCCGGTTGGCGGTGGAGTACTGGTCGCTGACCCCCTCCTCCAGCACCTTGCGGATCAGGCCGCGCGACTTGGCCTGGCTGCCAAGGTCGAAGGCGTCGAGGACGAAGCGATAGAGCTTGTCGTCCTTCATGAAGTCTTCGGTGCTGGAGACCTTGCCGATGTTCTCCTGGAAATAGGAGATGGCCCGCTGCACCGCCGGGCGGCTGCGCACCGCCTGTTCGTAGCGGTCGTGGTTGCGGCTGACGACGCGGAGATCGACGAGGGTGGTCATGCCTTCACCTCCCCGATCCCGGCCCCGATTTCGGCCCCGATCTCGCTGCCGTCGCGCGGAATGGCCGGCTGCTCGTCGGCGGCGTCGGTTTCCGCCCCGTATTTGGCGGGGATGCGCATGATCACCTCCCCCGTCGCGGTGTCGAGCACCTCGGTGTAGAGCCGGCTCGTGCCGGGGTCGAGGTTGACCCGGTAGGGCCGGACGGCATGCTTGGGCTCCGCCTCCGCGCCATCGGTCTTCGCGGTGCGCTCCACCACCTCCGCCGGTTTGGTCGTCTCGGCCTGGGCGGCGCGGAGACGGTCGGCCTGCCGCTGGCGGGCCTCGGCGATGATGTCGGCGCTGGCGGGAGAGCGTTCGCCGCTCGGGCCGGTCACGCCGGCGACGGGGGTGGACATGGCGTCATCCTCCCGCGTGACGGTCGATCTGCACCGCCTGGGCCGCCTGGATGGATACCGTCGGGGCCGCATTGGCCGCCGACAGCAGCGTCCCCTCATACTCCATGACCGGGCGCAGGGCGGAGAGCGCCTTGTAGTAGTCGCGCTCGCCCACATGGCCCATGGCGCCGGCGATACGGTCCTGAATGTCGGGACGGGAGAAGGTGGTGTAGAGCTGCGCCATCATCTCCGCCACCGCACCGCTGCCGGCAGCGGCCGTGGCCGGGTCCAGCAGCATGCTCTGGATCAGGAAATAGGCGCGGCGCACCGGGGTCACCGCATCCTCTTCCTGCAGGATGTCGCTGCCGCGGATGATCTGCGCGAAGTTGGAGATCGTCAGGGTGTAGCGGCGATTCTCGTTCTGCACGACGCAGCCGTTGATGACCACCCGCTCGCACGGCTTGAGGCGGAGCTTAAGTGCCATAGGACAGTTCCTCCGTGGCCAGCTCCCGCGCCGGCTGCTGGGCGGCACCCTGCAGGCCCTGCATGACCGACCGGTTGATGTGGATCAGCAGATCGATGCCGCCCTCCCCGCGCAGGACGCGCTGGGTGTTGCGGTTCACCGCGAAGGACAGCGAGACCAGCCCGGCGCGCAACGCTTCCGGCAGGGCGTTGCCGTCCTCCAGCAGATCGGCGCGCAGTGCGTTCCACAGCTCCAGGTTCCGCCACAGCGCGTCCTTCAGCTCGGCGGAGCGCCAGTCGGCCTCGCGGTAGGTTTCCAGGGCCAGGGTGATCCGCAGGAACACCCGGTATTCGATCTTTCGCGGATCGTCGCACTCGGCGATGGTCTGGTGGTAGGCGGCGATGCTCATGGGCGCACCCCTGCGGTGGGGTCCTTGGCGGCGGGAAGCCGGACCGGTTGCGGTGGGTCTTGGTGGACGGTCGAGGATCCGGCGAATGAGGTGGCCGGCCGTCGGCGATGCCCGCTCCGTCTTGCGGACGGCGTGAACGGGCATGGCCGACGGGGCGGCGCCACCGTCCAGGGGTTCGGACGATGACGCCACCCGCGAAGGAACTTAGCGGAACAGCGACAGGATGTTCTGCGGGCCCTGGTTGGCGATCGACAGAGCCTGGATGGCGAGCTGCTGCTGGACCTGGAGGGCCTGCAGACGGCTCGATTCCTCGTTCATGTCGGCGTCGACCAGCGCGCCGATGCCCTTGTTCATCGAGTCGGTCAGCTTCGACACGAAGTCGTTCTGCACCGACACGCGGTTCTCGATCGAGCCGATCACCGACGCCTTGCCGATGGCGCTGTCGAGCAGCGAGTTGATGACTTCCAGCGACTTCTTCGAGTTGTTGACCACGTCGATCTGGGTCAGATCGGCGAGACCGCCGAAGGCGTCGCTTTCCTTCGAGCCGACCCACAGGCCGGACACCTGGGCGGTGAAGTTGCCGTCGGTGTTCACGTCCTGGTCGGTGAAGGTCAGCGTGTCGCCGGAGAAGGCGACCTGGAAGTCGGCACCGGCCGCGGTCAGGGCGGTGTTCACCGCGGTGGCGATGTTGCCCTGGGTGGTGGCGAGGTTGGTGTCGTAGGTCTGGGCCGACAGGTCGACCGACACCTCGGCCTTGGTGCCGTTCTCCTTGGTGACCGTCAGCGTCAGGTTGCCGAGGCCCAGGTTCTGGCCGTCGATGAAGGTGGCGCCCGGCGCGCCGAACTTGATGTCGACCTTGGCCTTGGTGGCGTTGGTCGAATCGACCTGCTGCTCGATGGTGGCCTTGCCGACGATCGACTCCACGCGCATGTCCTGGCGCTGGAATTCGATGTAGCTCGGGTCGACCGTGCTGTCGCTGCGGCTCAGCGAGGCCAGGATCGAGACGTTCTTGTCCTTGGCCGTGCCGTCGTTGGAGTAGGTGACGCGCAGCAGGTTGTCGCCGTTGAAGGAGGCATCGGCGGCGGCGCCCTTGATCAGCTTCACCAGCTGGTCGACGTCGTTCTGGATCAGGGTCTTGTCGACGCCGTTGGTCTGGCCGGCGATGACGCGGGCCTTCAGCGTCTGCAGGTTCTCGACGATGTTCTTGGAGGCCACCGACGCGGTGTTGGTGGTGCCCGAACCCAGCTCCAGCGA
>NZ_DASPIS010000095.1:0-82835 GCF_035628975.1 Azospirillum sp.
CTGGTGGTCATGGCGAGGTGTCAAACACCCGATCCCATCCCGAACTCGGCCGTGAAAAGCCTCCGCGCCAATGGTACTGCGTCTTAAGACGTGGGAGAGTAGGTCGCCGCCAGGTCACTCAGGCTCAAGAGACGTCAAACCGAAGCATAAACGCTGGCATCTTCGCACACATCGGAAACGCCCCGGCTCACATCAGCCGGGGCGTTTTGCTGTTGGCGCTTTTTGCTGTTGGCTTACCGGCGTTGGCGCAACTGCCGTACCGCCAGCGCTTCGGGAACGCTGCCGGGTGTCGCTGGGTTACCTCGTGGCGACACCAACAGACGGACCTTCGATGACCCTGCAGCAGTTCATGGCCTTTGCGTTGGTGGGCATCGTGGTGGCGATGCTGGTCTGGAACAAGCTGCGCTTCGACGTGGTGGCGGTGCTGGCCCTGCTGGCCGGCGTATTCCTGGGACTGATCCCGGCGAAGGACGCCTTTTCCGGCTTTGCCGACGACATCGTCATCATCATCGCCTCCGCCCTCATCGTCAGCGCCGGGATCGCCCGGTCGGGCGTGATCGACGCGCTGGTCCGCCCGGTGGCAGCAAAGCTGAACACACCGACGCGCCAGATCGCCTTCCTGTCCGGATCGGTGGCCTTCATGTCGGCCCTGATGAAGAACATCGGCGCGCTTGCCATTTTCCTGCCGATCACCATGCAGTTGGCGCGGCGGCACCGCACCGGGGCGCATCGCGTGCTGATGCCGATGGCGTTCGCCTCTCTGATGGGTGGGCTGATGACGCTGGTCGGCACCTCGCCCAACATCATCGTGTCCCGCGTGCGCGAGGAAATCCTCGGCAAGCCCTTCGCCATGTTCGATTACCTGCCGGTCGGGCTTGGGATCACGTTGGCCGGTCTGGCCTTCCTGATGTTCGGCTGGCGCTTGCTGCCTCAGGACCGTAGCGGTGCGCGCTCCGCCGAAGAAACCTTCGCCATCGAGAATTACGCCAGCGAGATGAGGCTGCCGGCGGCGTCGGCCTTCGTCGGCCGCACCGTCCGCGACATCGAGGCCCTGGCGGAGGGTGAGGCGCAGGTGATCGGCCTGATCCGCGAACGCTTTCGCCGTTACGTGCCGGACAAGCACTGGGTCCTGCTGGCCGACGACATCCTGGTGCTGGAGGGCGACGCGCCGGCCCTGCAGCGTCTGGTCCAGGCCGCCTCGCTGGAACCGCTGGGCGTGCTGGAGGGAGTGGATGGCGAACTGCTGGCGGTCGAGGCGGTGGTGACGCCGGACTCGCCGCTTGCCGGCCATTCCGACCGCCGTCTCGACCTGCGGCGGCGTTTCGGCCTCAGCCTGCTGGCGGTGAGCCGCGCCGGCGAGCGGATTGCCCAGCGCCTGCACCATGTGGTGTTCCGGGAGGGTGACCTGCTGCTGCTCCAGGTGCCGGCGGAGCGCTATCCCGATGCGCTTGCCGACGCCAACCTGATTCCGCTTGCCGAGCGTCGCCTGCAGTTGGGTCGGCGCCGGCCGATGTGGGTGCCAGTCGGGATCGTCATCATCACCATGCTGGTCGTCGGCTTCCATCTGGCCCCGTTGGCGGTCACCTTCCTGGCGGCGGCAACGGCGATGATCGTCACCGGGGTGCTCAGCGTCGAGGATGCCTATCACGCGGTGGAGTGGCCCATTATCATCCTGCTGGCCGCGCTGATCCCGGTCAGCGGCACGCTGGAGAGCACAGGGGCGACCCAGGTGATCTCCACCCTGCTGGCCGATGCCGCGCGCGGCCTGCCGGCGGTGGCCTGCGTCACGCTGGTCATGGCGGCGGCGATGGCGGTCACGCCTTTCCTCAACAATGCGGCGACCGTGCTGGTCATGGCGCCGATCGGCGCCGGGGTGGCTCAGCAGCTGGGCCTCAGCCCCGATCCGTTCCTGATGGCGGTTGCCGTCGGTGCCGGCAGCGATTTCCTGACTCCCATCGGCCATCAGTGCAACACGCTGGTGATGGGCCCCGGCGGTTACCGGTTCAGCGACTATCCCCGGCTGGGGTTGCCCCTGTCACTGCTCATCCTGACGCTGGGCACCTGGCTGATCGTGATGGTCTGGCCGCTTGGGGGATGAGGGAGGAACAACGGTCCCCGGCCGGATGTTGCCCATCGCCGCCTCCCATCGCCGGCCCCCGACGCCAAGGGGCAGGCCCGACCAATGAGGAACACGACCGTGCTGGTTTCCGAGATCATGGCGAAAGCGCTGGAGTTCATCGCCCCCGACGCCACCGTACAGGAGGCTGCGACCCTGATGGGCGAGCTGGATGTCGGCGCGCTGCCGGTCGGGTCGGCCGAAGACCTGCTGGGCATCCTGACCGATCGCGACATCCTGTTCCGGGTGGTGGCGGAGGGCGGCGACAGCACGCGGGTGCGGGTGCGCGAGGTGATGTCCAGTTCCGTCTTCAGCTGCCGCGACACCGACACGCTGGCGACGGCGATGGACATCATGGGCGCCTACCATGTGCGGCGCCTGCCGGTGCTGGACGAGGCGAAGCAGGTCGTCGGCTGGCTGACGCTGAGCGACGTGTCGCGCCGGCTGCTGCTGGAAACCAACACGATCCGGAACGCACTGGGCGAACTCAGCGCCAGCGGCCAGGACGTTTGATGGCAGGACGTCTGATGGGGGCGGCTACAGCCGCAGCCCCATCTGCCGGTTCAGCCGCACCACCAGATCGGCGGGAAGGCCGAGGCGTTGGGCGAGGTAGCGCAGGTAGGAGCGGTTGATCGGCGCGTTCTTGTCGACCGCGGCCAGGGAGACCGCGTAGAAGCGGGCGGCCAGGCGCGGACTGTCGACCTGCCGGACCAGCTCTTCAAGGCACTGCGGTTCTTCCAACGAACTCTCAAGCGCGCGCTGGTCCTCCTCGTCGAGGGCACTGCTGCGCAGCTTGCCCCTGATCCGACCGAGTTCCATGCCGTCCAACTTGCCATTCGCGTGGGCCGCGGCGGCCATGGCGCGGACCAGCAGGCGCGCCTCATCCGGACTGGCGGATCCAAGATCCGCAGGCGCGCGGTCGTGCAGCTGGTGGCGGTTGCGCAGATGGGCGTCCAAGATCTGCCGGGCCAGCATCTCGTGCAGCACCGGTTGGTGGCCCAGGCGCGACCCCAGCGGGCTGGCGTCCGCTTCCGGCTCGCCGGTGGGAATGGCGGTGGGAATGGGGGCAGGTGGGGACTCCGGCGAGCCGCCGAACAGGCGCTTCAGCAGGCTGGGTTTCTGAAGTTCCGTCATCAGGGGGTTCCCCCGTTGGCCCCGGCCGGCCGCTGCATCGCACTGTCGATCTGCGTCAGCAGGCGGGAGAAGTCGACGGGCTTGGGATGGTAATCGTCGCAGCCCGCCTGCAGAGTCTTTTCGCGGTCGCCGGACATCGCGTGGGCGGTCAGGGCGATGATCGGGATCGCGGCCGTCTCTTCGCCCGCCTTCAGTTCCCGGGCGGCGGTCCAGCCGTCGATGACTGGCAGGTTCATGTCGAGCAGGATAACGTCCGGCCGCTCGCTGCGCGCCATCTCCACCCCCTGGCGCCCGTCGAAGGCGAGCACCACGTCGAACCCCCGCCGTTTCAGGCGACGTGACAGGAAATCCCAGATTTCCTCATGGTCCTCGACCAGCAACAGCTTAGCCATCGGTTCCTCCCATTCCTCCCGGCGCGTCGGCGGCATCCTCCACGTTTCCGGAGGCCGGCCGTAGGCGCGCGATCGCGTCCTTCAGCTCTTCGATCATTTCCGCCGATCCGTCCTCCGTCACCGGGATGATGTCGCGGACACGGCCGCGCAACTCCTCGGCCTCGTCGCGGCCGATCGCCTGGGGGGCGGCCATGACGATGACGGGGATGCCGCTCCAATCCGGATCGCGGCTCAGCGCCTTGAGGAAGGCGAGCCCGTCCATGCCGTCCATGAAGGGGTCCAGCAGGATCACGGTCGGCCGGACGGCGGCAAGCTGGCGGAACGCCTCCTCCTCCGTCTCGGCTTCCCGGACGTCCCAGCCGTCGCGGCCGAGCTCCGCCCCCAAAAGGGCGCGGGTCTCGTCCGCCTCCATCAGAACAAGCGCGGTGCCCGGAGCCTGTCCGCAGAGGCCGCTCAGCACGCGGTGCAGGCGCTGCCAGTCCACCGGCTTGGTGAAGTAGTCGGCGGCGCCCAACGACAGCGCCAGCCCCTTTTCCCGGCGGGAAGAGATGATGATGACGGGGATGTCGGCCAGATCGGGCTCCGCCTTCAGCAGCGACAGCACCGACCAGCCGTCGGTCCGCGGCATCATCACGTCGAGCAGGATGGCACGCGGCCGGATTTGCCGGGCGATCGACAGGCCGGTCTGGCCGTCCGCCGCCAGCGCCACGCCGAAGCCTTCGCGGTGCAGGAAGCGGGCGAGCAGCTCGCGCATCGCCTGTTCGTCGTCGATGATCAGGATCGTCTCGCGGGCGGAAGGCGCGGGTGTGGTCTGGTCAACCGTTACCGGTGAAGGATCGGAATGGCGGTGTGCCTGGCCGTGCCGCAGGTCGGCGGGCAGCCGCAGGATGAAGCTGGTGCCCTTGCCGGATGCGGTTTCGACCGCGATCTCTCCGCCCAGCATCTCCGCGAAGGCCTTGGTGATCGCCAGCCCCAGCCCGGTCCCGCCGAAGCGGCGCGTGGTGGAGCTGTCGGCCTGCATGAAGCGTTCGAACAGCCGGCGGACCTGCTCCGGCGACATGCCGATGCCGGTATCGGTGACGCGGAAGACCACCATGTCTCCCGCTGCCATGTCCCCCGCTGCCGCGCCGGCGTCTGCCGCGGTGTGCTCGACCGACAGGGTGACGGTGCCGTTCTCGGTGAATTTGGCGGCATTGCTCAGCAGGTTGAACAGGCACTGCCGAACCTTCACCACGTCGGTGTGCATGCGGCCCAGCCCGTCCGTCACCTGCACCTCCAGACGGTTACCCTTCTTCGACACCAGGGCCTCGACCGTTGCGGCGACCTCGCGGGTCAGTTCGGCGATGTCGGCGTCCTCGCCATGCACCTCCATCTTGCCGGCTTCGATCTTCGAGATGTCGAGGACGCCGTTGATCAGGTTCAGCAGGTGACGGGCGTTGGCCTCGATCTTCTCCAGGTCGGGCAGCATGCTGTCGACGCCGAGATCGGCCAACTCCTCCTCCAGCATCTCGGTGTAGCCGATGACGGCGCTCAAGGGTGTGCGCAGCTCGTGGCTCATGTTGGCGATGAACAGGCTCTTGGCCCGGTTGGCCTCCTCCGCGGCGAGGCGGGCGGCCTCCAGCTCCTCCTCCGCCCGCTTGCGGGTGCTGATGTCCTGCATCGCGCCGATCATGCGCAGCGGCTGTCCGATGGCGTTGCGCAGGACGAAGCCGCGGTCGAGGATGCTGGCATAGCTGCCGTCGGCACGGCGGAATCGGTATTCGTCGTTCCAGCGGGTGCCGCCGCCGTCGATCACAGCATGGATGCCGGTCACCACATGGTCCTGGTCGTCGGGGTGGATGTGGTCCATCCACCAGGCGGCGGCGGTCTCCGTGGCATCCTCGCCATAGCCGAAGAGGGTGCGCACCGCCTCGTTCCAGTGGATGCGGTCCGATGACAGGTTCCAGTCCCAGATGGCGTCGTTGGTCGCCCGCGCCGCAAGCCGGTAACGCTCCTCCGTCTCGCGCAACGCCTCCTCGGCGCGGCGGCGGGTGGTGATGTCGGTGTGGACGCCGACCCATTCCTGCACGGCGCCGTTGCCGTCCAGAAGCGGGACAGCGCGGACCAGCATGTCGCGGTAGACGCCGTCGTGACGGCGCAGCCGGTGTTCGGCCTTGTAGATCGTCCGTCCCGTCCGCGCCGCGCGCCAGGCCTCCGCCGTGTGGGGGCGGTCGTCAGGGTGGATGGCGTCGGTCCAGCCGGTGCCCTTCAACTCTTCGAAATTTTGGCCGGTGAAGGCGCTCCAGCTCGGCTGCGGAGCGGTGAAGCGCCCGGTTTCCGACGTGCTCCAGACGATGGCGGCGGTCGCCTCCACCAGCGAGCGGAACCTCTCCTCGCTGACGCGCAGCCGGTCTTCAGCCCGCTTGCGGTCGGTGGTGTCCCAGGTGACGCCGATCAGGCTCAGGCTGCGTTCGGGTGTGCTGTCGGTCACGATGCCGCGCGCCACCGCCCAGCGGACCTCGCCCGACGGCAGGAGGATGCGGAACTCGGCGTCATATTCGCCGCGTTCCCGCCGGGCGGTCTCGATGATCTGCCGGATGTGGGGCTGGTCGTCGGGGTGCACGCGTCCGGTCACGTCCGATCCGCAGAGCGGGCGGTCGGGCGGGAACTCCGCCGTGAAGTCGAAGATCTCGCGCAGGCGGGCGTCGGCCTCGATGCGGTCCTCGTCCAGGTTCCACGACCATGCGCCGATCCGTGCGGCGTTGAGCGCCAGTTGCAGCCGCCGCTCCGCCTCCACCACGCGGGCTTCGGCCCGGCGCTGCTCGGTCACGTCGGTGTTGGTGCCAAGCCAGCGAAGGATTCGCCCATCGGGACCGCGGACCGGCACGGCACGGGACAGGAACCAGCGGTATTCGCCGTCGTGCCTGCGCAGGGGGAAGGTGTCTTCCCACGGCTCCTCCGCCCGGATGGCACGGAAGAAGCCGTCGGAGGCGCGGTCGACATGGTCGGGATGGTGGACGATGCGCCAGTTCCAGCCCTCCGTCTCCCCCGGCTTGGTGCCGGTGAAGTCGTACCAGCGCCGGTTGTACCAGTAGATCGCGCCACCGGCGTCGGCCATCCAGGTCAGCTGCGGGATCAGGTCGGCGAGGCTGCGGAACTGCTCCTCGTTCTCGCGCAGCAGAGCTTCCGTCCGGTGGCGCTCCGCCGCGTCGCGGGCGCGGTCGATGGCTCCGCCGAGCAGGTTGGCGAAGCCCTGGAGGAAGGCGGCGTCGGCGGCGTCGAAGCGCCCCACCTGCCGGCTGTCGACCTCCAGCACGCCGAAGGGTTCGCCTTCGCCGCGGATGATCACGTTGATGGCGCTCTTCACCCCATGCTCGGACAGGAGAGCCGGGCGTCGGAAGCGAGGTTCGGTGCCGAGATCGTTGGATATGACGGGCTCGCCGGTCTTCAGGGCGTATCCGGCGGGGGATGCAAGGTCGGCACCGACCGTCCGGCTTCCGACGACGCCGGGGTTCCAGCCGACGCCCGCGCGGACGAGCAGGCGGTCTTCGACCGTCCCGTCGCCGTCACTGTCCCGCACCCATTCCAGGGCCTTGCACAGCTCCGTTCCCAGCCCTTCGGCACACAGGCGCGTTGCCTCCTGCAGCAGCGTGCCGATGTCCGTGCTCTTCAGGGCGGCCATGCCGAAGCGGGCCAGCAGATCGTGCTGCCTTTCCCTGCGGGTCAGATCTTCGGCGAGCCGGCCGGCATCGGATGTGTGGTGCAGGGAGGTGTCGGTGAGGGAGATCGGAGCGGAGGGCATGAACCGTGGCGGCCGGGGAAGGGTACGCAGACAAGAACAGTGCTCGGCACCATTCGTTCGCAACGGCGTGATGGGTACCGCTCCCGCCCCGGGATGGGGACGGCGGCCGATGTCCCGATGGAACGGACCGGTACTCTCCCTTTGCGATACGACCAGTGAACGGATGCGCAATCGGCGAAAGAGACTGTTGAGGAATGGGGCCGGCCTCTCTTGGCCCCGTCATCACCGATCTTCCAAGCCCGTCACCTGTTCTGGCCCGTCACCTGCTCCGGAGTGTTCATCGAATGGCCCGTGTCACCGTCGAGGATTGCGTCCTTCTGGTCCCCAACCGTTTCGATCTGGTCATGGTGGCGGCTCAGCGGGCCCGTCAGCTCGCCAGCGGAGCGCCGCTGGCGATCGACCGGGACAACGACAAGAACCCGGTGGTCGCCCTGCGCGAAATCGCGGAGGAGAGGCTGTCGCTGCCCGAGTTGCGCGAGACCCTGATCCGCGGCCACCAGAAGTCGGTCGAGGCCGACGAACCGGAAGAGGAGATCGCCGAACTGATGGCGGATGAGAACAACTGGATGCACACCACCGACAACTCGCTCGCCGACGAGGATTCCATGAGCGACGCGGAGGAGGACATCACCGAGGACGACGACATCGCCTCCGAAATGGACCGCAATCCGGGCGCCGCCTTCGACATGACCGAGGATGACGCGGTCGGCAACGATGCCGACGGCGATGTCGGGCCATAAGCGCGGGGCGCGAGCCATGACGGTGTCCATTCAGGGAGAGGTGACCGGATGAGGAGGATTTTCACCACCGGCCTGTCCGCGATGGCCCTGTCCGCCGTCGCATTGTCAGCTGTGGCGGTCGGCGCCGGAGTCGTGGGGAAGCGGAGAAGGCATCAGGCGGCGAGCCGGGCATATCCCGCATCGCCCGCTCCCCCCGCCGAGTCGCTGGACCGGGCGATGCGGGATGTCGTCGCTTATGGTCTCCTGCCGGCGGGGGCGCTTGCCGGGCTCGCGGACTGGCTGGTCCACCGCAGGATGGACATCCAGCATACGGCCGGGGCCAAGGAATCGCTGATGCACATCGTGATGTCCGGACAGGCGGCGATGCCCGGCCTGGCGCTGCTTCTGCTGGAGACCAACCCGCGCAGCCTGGCACTGATGGCCGCCGGCCTGCTGTCGCACGAGGCGACCATGATGGCGGATCTGCGCTACGCCATCGCGCGCCGGCCGGTCCCCCCGGTCGAGCAGAAGATGCACGGCATTCAGAACATGGTCCCCGCCGTTCCGCTCGCCATGGCCGCCGCCAGCTACCTCGCGCGACGCCGCGAGGGGATGGAGCCGGAGCCGGCGCTCCGCTTCCGCCGCGACATTCCTCCCGCCCATCTTGCCGTCATCGCCGCCGCCATGCTGGTGGACGGCGCTGCCTATGCGGTGGAACTCGCCGAAGGGCTGCGGGAGAATGGCGGACGGCTGGTGCCGGACCGGCGGGGGAAGCCGGTCAGGGTGGCTGCGGCTCAGGATTTGTGAGCCCTCTCCCCGGCTTTCCATGCCGTTTCATCCGGGCCGTCTTACCGGCTGGCACGCACCGCCGACAGCAGGCGCGGAATGTGGCGGGAGAGCCCGATGGCGATGCCGGCACCGTGGAGCATTGCCGTCGACAGCAGGAAGCCCAGGCTGTAGAGGACCGGATCGGCCGCCTGAGGCATCTCGGCGCCGTGGGCATGGCCGTGCAGGACGGCGAAGGCACCGACCAGCAGCATTCCGGCCACCACCGGCACCCGCTTGTTCAGCAGCACGAGCAGGCCCAACACCGTGACGGAGGCGGCGATCCCGGCCTCCACCGCCGGCAATCCGATACCGGACATGCCGAGAAGGGCTCCCCCCGCCAGCATGGCGATGAAGGACGCCGGCAGCAGCCAGATCGCCCGGCCGCCATTCTGCGCCGCCCAGATGCCGACGGCGACCATCGCCAGCAGATGGTCGATGCCGTTCAGCGGGTGGAGCAGCCCTTCCTGGAACATCGCGTGTCCGGCGTGGCCGGTGTGGGCAAGTGCCGGAAGGGCGAGCGCCACCGCAAGAAGGCCGGCGAGGCCGGCGGAAAGCAACCTGTTCATTGCTAACGATCTCCTGTGAATGCCAGCTGTGCTCTTTGCCGACTGTGCTCATTGCCGGGATCAGCCGATCAGGGAGGCCTTCAGATGGCCCCGTCCGTCCTCCGCCTCGTCCAACTGGCGAAGCATGTCGAGGGTTGTCAGCGCGTCGGCCTCCGTGATCCGGGACAGGGCGAAGCCGAGATGGACGAGCACCCAGTCGCCGATCCAGGCGGCCGGCGGCTCATCCGGGCCGGCGAGGCAGGAGAGGTTCACCTCCCGCTCCTCGCCCAGCATCTCGGCCAGGACGGTCATTCGTCCGGCATCGGCGACGGCGAGGATGCGGGCCGGGACACCAAGGCACATGGCGGGGCTCCTTCGTCGCGGCGGTCAGGCCACTTCCAGTTCGACAAGGGTCAGGTCGTCACCGCCGCGCGGGCTGAGGCGCTGACCGCCGCAGGTCGGACAGGGGGCGAGCCGTGACGGCACCTCCCGCTCGCAAGCGCAGTCGTCGCACCAGACGAGACCCGGCGGCTGGACGATGTCGACCGCCGCCCCATCGGCCAGCGTGTCGCGACGGACTACATCGAAGGCGAAGCGCAGAGCCTCCGGATCGACGCAGGCGAATTGACCGACCGCCAGCCGGATGCGGGTTACGCGCCGGAAGGCGTGCCGACAGGATTCCTCCTGCAGCAAGTCAAGCAGCCGTTCGCACAATGATAGCTCATGCATCTTCCGTCTCCGCCTCGTGGAAGATATCACCACAGGCGAAGTGTGGCAAATCGTAAAACAGAAGATATACAGGAAAATCCGTAATCACTTCTGAATGATAAGTATATTCGATCACCCGATAAGCCGATTTTATTTTGAGATAGTTCGGTAAATATTGGCAGTGAGCCGTAATGCCGCATGTCGTTCCGCCGCGCGCCGGTGCAAGATCGTGGGGCGAGCGCCGGTCTGATCATGGCGCCGGGACCAATGCTCCAGCTTCGGCGTTATAACGGTACGCTGTGGCGGACCGTTCGGCCGGCGCTCGTCCTCACCCCGCCTTTCATCGCAGCCAGGGGCTCTGCCACATCATGGATCACGCCACCGCCTGCGCGGCCCCGACCTCCGCGCCGCTTTCCCTGGCGCAGCCGCTGTCGCGTCATGGCATCCGGATGGTGCCGGCGACCGTCTGCACCGGATCGGACACCGACGACCGCGAAGAGAAGATCATCGACGAGGTGCCGGTCGGCCTGGTCTATGCCGGCGACCTCTTCGCCGTCATGCTGGCGACCCCGACCGACCTGGAGGATTTCGCCACCGGCTTCTCGCTCAGCGAGGGGATCGTCGGCAGTGCCGACGAACTGGCGATCACCGCAATCGACGAGCTGACGGACGGCGTGCGCCTCCGCATGGAACTGCCGGTGGAAAGGCTTGCGGCACTGCTGCGGCGCAAGCGCAACCTGATGGGCGGGTCCGGCTGCGGCCGTTGTGGCACCGACAGCTTTGCGGAGACGCTGCGGCCTCTCGATCCCGTCCGCTCCACCGCTCGCATCGCGCCCGACGCCATCCGCCGTGCCGTGGCGGCCCTGCCGTCGGGGCAGACCCTGAACCGGCAGACCGGGGCCGTCCATGCCGCCGGCTTCGCCCTTCCCGACGGGCAGCTGGTCGCCGTTCGCGAGGATGTCGGCCGGCACAATGCGCTCGACAAGCTGATCGGCGCGCTGGCCCGCGCCGGCATCGACCCGACCGGCGGTTTCGTCGTGGTGTCGAGCCGCTGTTCCTTCGAGATGGTCCACAAGACCGCCGCCGCCGGCATCCCGCTGATCGCGGCCATTTCCGCCCCGACATCGCTCTGCGTCGGTTTTGCCGAGACGGTCGGAGTGGGGGTGGTCGCCTATGTGCGCGACGGCCGATTCACCGTCTACGCCGTGCCCTCCCGCGTCGCTATGCTCGCATGAGCGCAAAATCCCATGGGCCGGTTCATCGCCGGCCCGCGGGATTCCATTGCTCAGTGCGTCGCGGCAGGCCGCCCCATCACCGGCATCGCCTTGCGCGACGGCAGCGGGGTCAGGCCGCCCAGACCCTTGCGGTAGATCAGCCAATACACGCCGCCGACGAACACCGACCCGCCGACGATGTTGCCCAGCGTGGCGAACAGCAGGTTGTGCAGGATGCCGCCCGCCGTGATCATCGACACGTCCATTCCGGCCGGCACATGGCCGGTGATCTTCAGGACATAGGCCAGCGGCAGGAAATACAGGTTGGCGATGCAGTGCTCGAACCCGGCGGCGACGAAGGCGGCGACGGGCAGCGTCAGCGCCACGATCTTGTCGGTCACCGTGCGGCCGGCATAGGCGAGCCACACCGCCAGACAGACCAGCAGGTTGCACATGATGCCCTTGAAGAAGATCGTCACCGCGTCGGGCGCGATCTTGCCGATGGCGAGCTTCAGGACGGCCCCGCCGACCGCGCCGTTGTTCATCTCGGCGTGGTGCGACATGAAGATTAGGAAGACAAGGCCCAGCGCGCCGACCGCGTTGCCGATCCAGATCGTCGCCCAATTGCGCAATACCTGCGCCGTGCTGATCTGGCCGTTCGCCCGCGCCATCACGATCAGGCAGTTGCCGGTGAACAGCTCCGCCCCGCCCACCATGACGAGAGACAGGCCGAGCGAGAAGACCAGCCCGCCCAGCAGCCGCTGGATCGCGAAGCTGAGGGCGGGATCGGCCAGCACGATGACGAAGAACATGCCGCCCAGCCCGATGCCGCCGCCGGCGACCACCGCCAGCATGAAGCTGGGCAGAAAGGGCATCGTCGCCTTCTTCACGCCGAGCTTTTCCACCTTGTCCTGAATCTCGGCAGGCGAATAGGCGTCCATGCCGAGCACCATCGAGTCTTTAGATGCAGGATCCGTTGCCATGACGGGGTCCTCCGCTTGTGTGGAGTTGTTCCGGACACGGTCTGTCCCGGCACCCGCCGACGGATGTGCAACGGTTCGTCGGCCAGGGGGAGGGGCGACCGGCAATTCAGCGCCGATCGGTGACGCCGTCGGCGTCTTCGTTGATGCCCGGAGCGCTGCGAAAAAGGACGCGGCAGACGCTCCGGGGTACTGGTTTCAGCCCACCGTCTCGTAGGCTTGGAAACCCTCGCCGCGGACGAGCCGGTCGTGCACGGCCTCCACGGAGTGGCGGACGGTGCTGGTCACGGGTGCGAAGAAGCTGGTGTCCTGCGGCTGGATGCCCAGGAACAGGATCTCGGGCACGGTTTCCCGCAGGCTGTCGATCAGGAAGTTCAGCGGGATGGCGTGGGTGGTGACCATGAACTGCTCGGCGACGCTGTCCTGCCCGATCAGGCGGACCTCGCCCGGCGGCAGTTCCATGTCGGCGGCGTCGACGATCAGCACCCGCTGCGGCGCCAGAGAGCGGATGTGGTGGGTGTGGTTCTCCGGGACATCCTCGCCGTCCACCACGGTCCAGCCGGGGGCGGGCTGCTCGTCGAGCAACTGGGCCAGCAGCGGGCCGGCCCCGTCGTCGCCGCGCAGGACATTCCCAACCGTGAATACGACATCGGTCATGACAGCCGTCTCCCCATCAGATAGATCGCGGGTTCGCGCCGGATGGCGTCCAGCGCCGTGCGCAGCCGGTCCAGCCATGCCGCCACGTCGGGCGGCGCGGTCGGCAGCACCGCCTCGATCGCCGCAATCAGCGGCCGGGTGTGGGTGCTGTCCACGGTGATCTCGCCGAAGCGCAGCAGGCCCGACAGCTTGCGGTGCGCCTCCTCATTGTCCTTCAGCGTTTCCAGAACGCGGTCGAACACCGCGGTGGTGCAGCGGAAGGCCGGCTTGAAGCAGTCGAACACGCCGATGTGATGCCCGATGGCCAGCGAATAATAGACCACCTGCCTGGCATCCTCCGGGATGTCCTCCTTCCGCTCCAGAACCTTGGCGTTCAGCTGGTAGAACACCACCTCGGGCGCCAAGCCGCGGCCGGCGCGCAGGCCGGGAATGGAGCCGGGATCGGCCTGTGCGGGGGTGCTCATGCCGCCTCTCCCCGGATCGCCTGCTGCACGACATCGACCAGCCGGCCGATGATCTCGGCGCGGCGCGGGTCGCGCTCCTCGGCAATCGCCTCCATCATGCATTCGGACAGGGTGAAGGATCCCGGCATGTGCGCATGCCCCTCCAGCAGTGCCATGAACTCCTCCGCGATGGCGCGACCCTGGCGGTAGCCGGCCATCCGCCGCGCCTCGCGTTCCAGCCGGACCCGCAAGGCATAGGGGATGTCGGGGTGGGGCAGGGCGGCCGTCTCCCCGGCGGCCTCGACATGGGTCTCGGCCTTCAGCTTCTGCTCCAGCAGGCCCAGCGCCACGGCGAAGCCGTGGATGGTCGCGGCCGGCGTCGGCGGGCAGCCGGGGATGTAGACATCCACCGGCACGATGTTGTCGGTGCCGCCCCAGACGCAGTAAAGGTCGTGGAAGATGCCGCCGGTGCAGCCGCAAGCGCCGTAGGACACGACGATCTTCGGATCGGGGGCGGCCTCATAGGCACGCAGCGCCGGCATCCGCATGGCACGGGTAACCGCCCCGGTGAACAGCAGGATGTCGGCATGGCGGGGCGAGGCCACCACCTTGATGCCGAAGCGCTCCGCGTCGAACACGGGGGTGATGGACGAGAAGATCTCGATCTCGCAGCCGTTGCAGCCGCCGCAATCGACACGATAGACATAGGCGGAGCGCTGGATGTTCTTCAGCAGCGCCTTCTTCATCGTGGCGATCTGTTCGCTGGTGGAGACCGGCGGCATCTCCGCCACCAGGGTCTTGGGGTTCACCGGGACGTTCATGGCGTGGTCTCCAGTTCCTTATTCATCTGCCGGCCGATCCCCATGCGGGCGATCTGGTGGACGTCCTGGGCGCGCTTGCAGGCCGGGCAGGTCGAGACGGTCAGGCGCAGCCGGTCCGCTTCCTCGGCGCTGCGGGCCGACTGGCTCAGCAGGCGGGCGACGTAATCGACCTCCTTGGCCGGGGCGAAGGCCTTGCCGCAGCAGGCGCACTCGGCCAGCGAGAACACCGCCTTGCGCGTCAGGTCGGCCTTGCTGCCGACTGCCAGCTCGAAATCGTCGGACAGGCGGATGGCGGCCGTCGGGCAGGACTCCTCGCAGCGGCCGCAGAAGACGCAGCGCCCGTAGTTGATCGACCAGGTGCGGGTGCCGGCCGCGGTGTCGGTCTCCATCTGGATGGCATTGGCCGGGCAGGCGACGGTGCAGGCCGCGCAGGCGATGCAGTCCTCCGCCCTGTGTTCCGGCTTGCCGCGGAAGTCCTTGCAGACCGGCATGGGAGCGAAGGGGTACTTGACCGTCGCCTCGCCCGTGCGGAAGATTTCCTTGAGTAGCTTGAGCATCGGTCGCCCCCGTTACTTCAGCGGTGAATCCGTGCGTTCGCGGCAGTAGCGCTCCATCTCCTTGTAGGCGATGGTCTTGGAGCGCTTCTTGCGAACGTCGACGACGGTCACGCGGTCGGTGCAGGAATAGCAGGGGTCGATGCTGCCCACGATCAGCGGGGCATCCGACACCGTATTGCCGCGCAGCATGTAGCGCAGCACCGGCCAGTTGTTGTAGGTCGAGGCGCGGCAGCGCCAGCGGTAGAGCTTCTGGTTGTCGCCGGTCATCGACCAGTGGATGTCCTCGCCGCGCGGCGCCTCGGTGAAGCCCAGCGCGAATTTGTGCGGGACATAGGTGAAGTCCTCGGTCAGCACCGGGCCGGCGGGCGCCTTGTCCAGCAGCTGTTCGATGATCCACAGGCTGTCGAAGAACTCCGCCACCCGCACCAGCGTGCGGGACAGCACGTCGCAGCCCTGCTCCACATGAACCGGCATGTCGAGCAGCTTGTAGCCGCCGAAGGCATGGTCGGCGCGGGTGTCGCGGCGATGGCCGCTGCCGCGCACCACCGGCCCGACCGGGCTGTAGTCGCGGGCGATCTGCGGGTCGAGCCTGCCGACGCCCTTGACGCGACCGCTGACGTTGGCGGTGGACAGCAGCACATCGACCAGCCGGGTCACGTCGTCGCGCAGCTCGGCGACCAGTTCGCGGGTCCTGGCCTGCTGGTCGCCCAGGATGTCGCGGCGGACGCCGCCGATCAGGTTCAGCGCATAGGTCTTGCGGGCGCCGGTCAGCAGCTCCGCCAGCGTCATCGCCTTCTCGCGCACGCGGAAGAACTGCATGAAGCCGGTGTCGAAGCCGATGAAATGGCAGACGAGGCCGAGGTTCAGCAGATGGCTGTGCATCCGCTCCGTCTCCAGCAGGATGGAGCGGATGGCCTGCGCCCGCGGCGGCACCTTGATGCCCAGCGCATTCTCCACCGAGTTCGCATATGCGACGCTGTGGGCGTAGCCGCAGATGCCGCAGACGCGGTCGGCCAGGAAGGTCACGTCATTGTAGCCCATCCGCGTCTCGGCCACCTTTTCCATGCCGCGGTGGACGTAGAACATGCGGTAATCGGCGTCGATGATGTCCTCGCCGTCGACGAACAGGCGGAAATGGCCGGGCTCGTCGGAGGTGATGTGCAGCGGCCCCAGCGGGACGACGCGGGTCTCCTGCTTGGCCTCGTTGATGAACTGATAGGTCTCGTCGTCGCTGGTCGGGGCCGGGCGCAGCCGGTAGTCCATCGAGTCCTTGCGCAGCGGATAGAGTTCGTCGGGCCAGTCGTCGGGCAGGACGAGGCGGCGTTCGTCCGGCAGCCCGACCGGGCGCAGGCCGAACATGTCGCGCACCTCGCGCTCTCCCCAGACGCAGGCAGGCACCCGCGGGGTGACGGAGGGGTATTCCAGCGTATCGGCCGGCACCTCGCAGCGCACCACCACATGGCACTTGTCGCCGCCCTCCATGGACAGGACATAGTAGACGGCGTAGGCGCCGTTCAGCGGCCGTTCGTCGTTGCCGACGACCACCGACAGCCAGCCGCCATGGTCGTAATAGAGGCTGGCGACCACATCGGGCAGCGATTGCGTCTTGACCGTGATGGTGACCTGGGCCTCGGTCTGCCAGGATTCATCCAGGATCGCATGGGGCAGGCTCTCGCGCAGGGAGGCGATATAGCCGCTCCCGACCCGTTCCGGAGTAATGAGGTTCATTTGGAAATCTCCGTCTGCGAGAGGCTGCCGGTCACCACCGGCCCAGCGGCGCGGACCGTGTCGTATTTTTGCCAGGGGGCGGCGACCACCGGGCGGCTGTCGCCGTTCATCACCACCGCGGTTGCCTGCTGGACGAGGTTGGACAGCGGCTGGGGCACGGCGAAGCCCAGCGTCAGCACCAGCACGGCCAGCACACCCAGCGGGGCCAGAGCCTTCCAGCCGACATCACCCTTGGCCATCGTCTCCGGGCTCTTGCCCAGCACGCTGTCGGCGACGATCTTCACCAGACCGGCGATGGTGATGCACAGGAACAGCGCGCACAGCGCCATCACCCAGCCATAGCCTTCGTTCAGCCCGGCCATGAAGACCATGAATTCGCTGACGAAGATGTTGAAGGGCGGGAAGCCGGCCAGCGCCAGGGCGCAGCCCATCATCAGCAGGCCGGTGGCCGGCGCCACCCGCAGCACGCCCTTCACCGCCCGCAGGTCGCGGGTGCCGTACTTCATCAGGACATTGCCGGCGCTGCAGAAGAACAGGGCCTTGGTGACGCTGTGGTTGATGGCGTGCAGCAGCGCGGCTGCGATGCCCAGCGGCCCGCCGACGCCGAGCGCCACGACGATAAGCCCGACATTCTCGATGCTGGAATAGGCCAGCTTGCGCTTCAGATCCTGCTGCACGAAGAACAGCAGCGACGAGACGCCGACCGACAGGACGCCCAGCGTCAGCAGCAGCATCTGCGGGAAGCCGACGCCGACCGTGCCGACGGTGATGACGTAGAAGCGGATGACGATCAGCAGCGCGCATTTCAGCAGCACGCCCGACAGCAGGCCCGACACCGGGCTCGGCGCCTCGGAATGGGCGTCGGGCAGCCAGGCATGCATCGGGAAGATGCCGGCCTTGGTGCCGAAGCCGATCAGGGCGAAGACGAAGGCCAGCTTGACCAGCATCGGGTCCAGCTCGGCGGCATGGCCTACCAGGGCCGTCCACAGCACCGCCTGATGCGGGTCGGCCAGCACGTCGGCGGCGTTGGAGAAGACCAGCACCGTGCCGTAGAGGCCGAAGGCGACGCCGACCGTGCAGATGATGACGTATTTCCAGGCGGCTTCCAGCGAGGATTTCTGGCCGTACAGCCCGACGAGGAAGGCGGAGCCGAGCGTCGTGGCCTCGATTGCCGCCCACATCATGATGATGTTGTTGGCGGTGACCGCCAGCAGCATGGTGAACAGGAACAGGCTGAAGAAGCCGTAATAGATGCGAACCTTGCCGGCGTCGATCATGCCGGCTTCGAGGTCGTGCCGGATATAGGCGATGGAATAGAGCCCGGTCAGCAGCCCGACCACGCCGATCAGCATCATGAAGACGGCGCCGAGCGCATCGACGAACAGCCAGTCGCCGAAGGCGGCGATGGCGCCGCTCGACAGCACTTGGATCAGCGCCGCGACGCTCAGCAGGAAGACGTAGGCGATGGAGCCCAGATGGATGCGCTCCAGCAGCGCCACGCTGCCCTGGTCGGTCGCCAACGCCTCGGGTAGCGACTCCTGGAACCGGGGCAGGGTCAGCAGGAACAGCGCCACCGCCAGCGGACCGATCAGCAGAAGTGGGGGAAGGATCGAGGGTACCATGGCGGTCATCCCTTCAGGCTCGTGAGCTGGCGCGCGTCGAGCGTGTGCAGCGTGTCGAAGATCCGCGATCCCAGCGCCGCCATCACCACCACCGCGAAGATGGCGTCGGTGGCGATGCCGATCTCCACCAGTTCAGGGGCGTTGGGGGCCAGCAGGGCCAGGGTCAGGTGCGACCCGTTCTCCATCAGGCAATAGCCGAACACCTGCTTCAGGATGTTCCGCTGCGCCACGATGCAGGCGAGCCCGATGAAGAACAGGGCGAGCGACACCGCCAGCGCCGGCTTGATCGCGTCGGCCGCCGGCAGCGTCACCTTGGACGCCACGCCGAAGCACAGGATGACCACGGCCGCAGCCCCGACGATGGACAGCGCCGTCGGCATCACCGCACCCGATCCGATGGCCGGGTCGCTGAGCTTGCGGAAGGCGCGGTACATGATGGCCGGGACCAGGATCACCTTGGTCAGCAGCGCGGTGAAGGACCAGAGATACAGCTCGCCCGACCCGGTGGTCCCCGCCAGCGCCACGAACAGCATCACCAGGATGAAGCTCTGCAGCGCGTAGAAGCGGGCGGAGTTGGCCGGATTGCCGGCGAGCGTGACCAGAAGGGAGCTGACGATCAGCAGGCCCGACAGGCCGTTGACGATGAGAAATCCGTTCATGACCGTTCCCTCCCTCAGCCGAGCCACGAGGCGGCGATGGAGCTTGAGACCACCGTCATCGCCACCAGGGCCACCAGCACGAACTTCATGCCGGCCGGCAGCGGTGCCGCCGCGGCCATGGTGGTGGACGGCTTGCCGGGCACCGAATGGCCCAGCCATTTCAGGAACCAGGCGAAGGAGCCGACCGACTCCGCCAGCGCGATGACGACCAGCAGCATCAGCGCCCAATGCTGCGCCCCGACTTCGAACCCGCCGGCGAAGATGGCGAACTTGCTGAAGAAGCCGTTGAAGGGCGGCACGCCGGTGATCGCCAGGGCGGCGCAGACGAAGGCGACGCCCAGCAGCGGCGATTTGGTGACGATGCCGCGCAGCGACGGCAGCAGCCGGGTGCCTGCGGTGTAGCTGAGCGCACCGGCGACCAGGAAGAACAGCGTCTTGGCGAAGGCGTGGTTGAAGATGTGCGCGATGGCGCCCTTGAAGGCGAGGTCGGAACCGAAGACCGACAGCGACAGCGCCAGCAGGATGTAGGCGAGCTGCGTGATGGTCGAATAGGCCAGCAGGCGCTTCAGGTCGACCTGCGGCAGATACATGAAGAAGCCGTAGACCAGCGTCAGCACCGCCATGATCGACCCGACCCAGCCGACGATCTCCGGCGCGCCCCCCGACGACATCAGCCCGCGGGCGAAGATGTAGACGCCGACCTTTACCATGGACGCCGCATGCAGGTAGGCGCTGACCGGGGTCGGGGCCTCCATGGCGTCGGGCAGCCACATGTGGAAGGGCAGCTGGGCCGACTTGCCCCAGGCCGCGAACAGGATCGCCAGCAGCACGACCGCCTTCATCCCCGGCGCCAGATCGGCGATGGCGGTGAGCGCGAAGGTGCCGGTCGACAGGAACAGCAGCGCCGCCGCGACATAGAGGCCGAGCGAAGCGACATGGGTGACCAGCAGCGCCTTGGCCGCCGACCGCAGCGCCTTGGGCGACTCGTAGTAGCCGATCAGCGCCCAGGAGCAGGCGCCCGTCAACTCGAAGAAGGCGAGCTGACCGACGACGGTGGAGCTGAAGACCAGACCGGTCATGGCGCCGATGAACACCAGCAGGAAGGCGTAGAAGCGCCGCCGGCCGATGTCGGGATGCTCGCGGTTGCCGGCGTTCAGGTAGGCGGCGGAATAGACCGCCACCAGCAGGCCGATGGAGATCACCGCCAGCGCGATCAGCACGCTGACGCTGTCCACCACCAGCCCGAGGATCGAGACCGATCCGAAGGAAATCAGCTCATAGGTGCCGCCGATCCTGCCGTCGCCGAGCAGCGACATGGCGAGGATGGCGATCACCGCGACGGTGGCGGCGGCGAAGCCCTGGCACAGCCATTTGGCCGATGCCCGTTCCGATGCCGCGATCGCCGCCGCACCGCCGAAGGGGACGAGGATGGCGGCCAGCGCCAACAGCCCGAGCGGTTCCGTGGGGAGTGTTATCATGATGCTGCCCCTCGCCGGCTCACAGGCCGACCAGATAGAAGACGAAGGCGAGCGAGGCGGCGCCGACCCCGACCCAGCTGTGCTGGGGGGTCAGGCGGAAGCGGACGCGCGCGACGCTGTTCTCGACCACGCCGACGGCGGCGAAGATCAGGACCAGCTTGATGGCGAAGGCGACCAGCCCGAACAGCAGCCCGAAGAAAGTCATCTCGGGCGCGCTGCCGAAGGGCAGGAAGACGCCGATGAACCAGGCGACGACGACCGCCTGCTTCAGCGACATCGCCCACTTGATCAGCGCCAGCGACGGGCCGGAATATTCGGTCAGCGGGCCTTCCTGCAGTTCCTGCTCCGCTTCCGCCATGTCGTAGGGCAGCTTGCCCAGCTCGATGTAGATGGCGTAGGCGAAGGACAGGGCGGCCACGATGGTCGCGGTGACCGACTGGACATGGCCGTCGGCGATGGCGGTGCCGATGGCGCCGAGGTTGGTCGAACCGGCCAGCAGCGCCGCGACGAACAGCGACAGCATCATCACCGGCTCCACCAGCACGCCCATGGTCAGCTCGCGGCTGCCGCCGATGCCGGAGAAGGAGCTGCCGCTGTCGATGCCGGACAGCGAGAAGAAGAAGCGGGCCAGTGCGAACAGGTAGATGACCGTGATCAGGTCGCCGATGGGTGCCACCGGCGTGAAGCGGGTCAGCATCGGGATGCCCATGGCGATGACCAGCACCGTCGTCAGCATCACCGCCGGCATTGCGCGGAAGGCGAAGCCGCTGTTGGGCGGGGTCAGGTCCTGGCGGGTCAGCAGCTTGGCGATGTCGCGATAGTCCTGCAGCAGCCCCGGCCCGTGGCGGGTGTGCAGCTTCGCCCGGACCATGCGCGACAGGCCGGAAATCAGGGGGGCCGCGGCCAGCAGGAGGAGCGCCTGGAACAGTGCCAGGATCAGGTGTGAGAAGGTCAGCATGGCGTCCTCCCGTCAGACGGCCAGCGCCAGCAGCGCGATCAGCGCCGCGACGATGTAGAGGCAGTAGATCCGGAAATCGCCGGCTTGGATGACCTGCAGCCACTTGCCGCTGGCATCGACCGCACCGGTGATCGGGGCGATGACGCTCCGGTCTGCCAGCGGTTCGGTGCGCCGTGCCAGCGTGACCACCCGCTCGAAGCCATGGGCGACGCCGATCCAGCGTCCGGAGATCGAGCGGCGCATGGTGTAGAGCGGGGCGAAGAACATGCGGATCGGCTGGGCGAAGCTGCCGGCGGTGGCGGGCATGTGATGGTCCGGCAGATAGCCGGCCGCCCAGGGGGCCGCCACCTTGCGGTCGCCGCCGCGCTTGGCCGCAAAGGCAGCCTTCAGCGCGATCGGCAGGAAGGCCATGGCGATCAGCAGGATGGCGATCAGCGGGGTGGACAGCGTCGCCTGCTGAGCGTCGCCCGGCAGCAGGGTGGTGCCGACCGCCAGCGTCACCGGAGCGGTGCCGATGGTCGCCGCCGCGATGCGGCCCATCACCGGCGCCACCAGCGGAGCCAGCAGGCCGAGCGCCACGCAGGCGACGGCCAACACCGCCATGCCGGCGATCATCGCGGCCGGCGCCTCGCGCGCCTCCTCCGCATGGTGGCTGCGCGGCGCGCCGGCGAACATGATGCCGTAGGCCTTGACGAAGCACATCACCGCCAGCGCGCCGGTCAGCGCCAGCATGACGGCGGCGATGGGGGCGGCGAACTTCACCAGCGGGGTGCCGTCCAGCGCCGCAGCGAACAGCGCCTGATAGGTGTACCATTCCGACACGAAGCCGTTCAGCGGCGGGATCGCCGAGATGGCCAGGGCGCCGACCAGGAAGGACAGGGCGGTCCAGGGCATGTTGCGAGCCAGCCCGCCCATCTCCTCCATATCCTTGGTATGCATGCGGAAGATGGCGGAGCCGGCGCCCAGGAACAGCAGCCCCTTGAACACAGCGTGATTCAGCAGGTGATAGAGCCCGGCCATCAGCCCCAGCACCGCCAGCACCGGCTGGTGCAGCGCCATGCCGATCATGCCGGTGCCGACGCCGAGCAGGATGATCCCGATATTCTCGACCGAGTGGTAGGCGAGCAGCTTTTTGATGTCGTGCTCGGCCAGGGCATAGACGACGCCCAGCACCGAGGACACGGCGCCGAAGGCGAGCACCAGCAGGCCCCAGCCCAGCATCGCCGGCCCGGCGCTGGCGCCCAGCAGGTCGATGCCGACCTTGACGATGCCGAAGACGCCGATCTTGATCATCACGCCCGACATCAGCGCCGAGGCGTGCGACGGGGCGGCCGGATGGGCGCGCGGCAGCCAGATGTGCAGCGGGATCATGCCGGCCTTGGCGCCGAAGCCGATGAAGGCCAGCAGGAAGGCGACGCTGTCCAGCGGGGCCGGCAGCGGATGGGCGCGGAAGGCGGCAAAATCGAAGCTGCCGGCCTGGTTCGCCATCAGGAAGAAGGCGGCCATGATCAGCACCGAACCGCCATGGGCGACCAGGAAATAGAGGAAGCCGGCGCCCACCGCCTCGTCGTCCTGGTCGAAGATGACCAGGAAATAGGAGGCCAGCGACATCATCTCGAAGAAGATGAGGAACCAGAAGGCGTTGTCGGCCGCCACCACCAGCATCATCGACGCGATGAAGGCGTTCATGAAGAAGCCCATCGCCCCGATGCCGCGCCCGGCATACTCGCGCACATAGGCGAAGCCGTAGATCCAGGCGACCAGCGACAGCAGCGAGATGACCGCGATCATCAGGCCGGCCAGCGGGTCGAGCCGCAGGACGAAATGAGCGAAGGGGTAGGGGCCGGCGGCGTCGAGCACGGCCGGTTGCCCGGCGGCGATGGCCGTCAGCCCAGCGCCGAGCCCGGCCAGCGCCGCGGCGATGCCGACGCCGCTGCCGCCAAGACGGATGTCCCCCTCCCGATGCTTCAGGAGGAGGCAGAGGATGGCGCCGCCGCAGGACAGCAGCAGCGACATGATGAGCAGGGAGAGTGGAATCATGGGTCCAGCCCCTCCAGCGAGGCGAGCGGCGTTTCAGGACTGACCGGTGCCGCTGCGGCCAGCGTGCGCTTGACGGCGGCAGCCTGGCGGGTGGCGTCGGCGTCTGCCGCGTAAAGGGCGGCGGTCGGGCACACGCGCACGCAGGCCGGCCCGTCGCCGGAAAAGGCGCAGAGGTCGCATTTCACCGCTACGCTGCGCACGCCGATGTCCCAGGCCAGCAGTGGATCGAGAGCCGCCGAATGGCTGGGCGTTGCGGTGGCGATGCCGGCGACCCCGGCGATGCCGGTACCGCTGGGCGTGATGGCGCCGAACGGACAGGCCAGCGCGCACATCTTGCAGCCGATGCAGGCCTGCTCATCCAGCAGGATGGCGTCGGCGGCATGGGTGATGGCGTTGACCGGACAGACGCGGGCGCAGGGCGCGTCCTCGCACTGGTGGCAGAGGACGGGGCCGGTGTCGTCGCCGATCCGCATGACGGTCAGCCGGGGATGCGCCTGCAGCCCCTGTTTTTTATGTGCCTCGGTGCAGGCCGCCATGCAGGTGTTGCACCCGATGCATTTTCTCGGTTCCGCGATAACGAAGCGATTCATGTTCAGACCTCCGGCTTCCCGGGCGGGTGCGTCGACTCGGCCTGATCGGGATTGGGAAGACTCCCGATAAAAAATCCTGATCGGCCAATAAGAGGACAGTATTGGCTCGCGCACGCCCCCGCGGCCGCCTGTTTTCACATGCGGTGCGGCAGAAGGAGAGCCAGCTGTTGCGAATCTTTGTCAAATGACTGTCTCAGCGGGGACCGTCATCGACTTCGCTACGCTATTCCCCTCAGTTGCGCGATGTCAACTAGACACATAAAAAAAGTGGGTATAAGGTGCGCGTCACGAAGACAGGAAGTCATTAGGCAATTTAACTGCCGAAGGCCTCCCCGGAAACTCCGATAAGAAAGAGAAGATACTCGATAGGATCGGCTTATCGGCATCGATTACTTTTAAAGATCGGGCGATAAGCGATTTCGATCGGACGTGAAGCCACCGGTGCCCATCGGGGTGAACCGGCGCGTAAACGCCAGGGAACAGTGAAGCGATGCCGGGGCGGAGCCGTCCGACGGCCCCCTCCGGCTGCAAACAAGGACGACGGGAATGAACAGATTCGTCACTGCCAACCCAAGCAAGTGCATCGGTTGCCGCACATGCGAGGTCGCCTGTGCGCTTGCCCATTCCGATGGTGCCGGCGTCGAAGGGCTGGCGCCGGAGACCTTCAAGCCGCGCATCCGCATGGTGAAGACGGCCGACGTCAGCACCGCCGTGATGTGCCGCCACTGCGAAGACGCGCCCTGCGTCAACGCCTGCCCCAACAACGCCATCGTCTATCGCCAGCACAGCGTGCAGGTGGAGCAGGAGCGCTGCCTGGGCTGCAAGAACTGCGTGCTGGCCTGCCCCTTCGGCGCCATGGACGTGGTGACCATCCCGGCGGTCCGGCAGTTCGCCGGCATGACGCTCAGCCTGGGCGTCAAGGCGCAGGCGCACAAATGCGACCTGTGCGTCGACCGCGCCGCCGGCCCGGCCTGCGTGTCGGTCTGCCCCACCAGCGCCCTGACGCTGATGGACCGGAACGCGATGGACGAGACCCTGCGCCGCCGGCGCGAGCGCGCCGCACTGGAAGCCGCCGAAGTCGCGGCCTGACCCTCCCATCACTGCGGCTGATGCACAGCCGGCACAATCGAGCGAATATCGAGGTCGAGATGGAAAAGCATATGGCGGTCTGCCCCTACTGCGGTACGGGCTGCAAACTGAATCTGCTGGTCGAGGGCGGGAAGGTCGTCGGTGCCGAACCCTTGAACGGCGTCACCAATGAAGGAGAACTCTGCCTCAAGGGCTATTTCGGCTACGACTTCATCAACGACACCAAGATCCTGACGCCGCGCCTGCGCAACCCGATGCTGCGCCGCAGCCGCGATGCGGCCTTCGAGGCGGTGTCGTGGGACGAGGCGATCCAGTATGCCGCGACCAAGCTGGGCGAGATCAAGGCCAAGTACGGTCCCGACGCGATCATGACCACCGGCTCGTCGCGCGGCACCGGCAACGAGACCAACTATGTGATGCAGAAATTCACCCGCGCGGTTCTCGGCACCAACAACGTCGACAACTGCGCGCGCGTCTGCCACGGCCCGTCGGTCGCGGGATTGCAGGTGACGCTGGGCAACGGCGCCATGAGCAATTCGATTCCCGAGATCGAGCACACCAAATGCGTCCTCGTCTTCGGCTACAACGTCGCCGACAGCCATCCGGTGATCGCCAAGCGCATCATCAAGGCCAAGGAACGTGGCGCCAAGATCATCGTCTGCGATCCGCGCAAGATCGAGACGGCACGCCTTGCCGATCTGTGGCTGCCGCTGAACAACGGTTCCAACATGGCGCTGGTCAATGCCTTCGCCAACGTCCTGATCAATGAAGGGCTCTACAACAAGGAGTATGTCGCCAACTACACCGAGGGCTTCGACGAGTACAAGAAGATCGTCGACAAATACACCCCCGAATACGCCGAGGCGATCACCGGCCTGCGCGCCGCCGACATCCGCGAGGCGATGCGCATCTACGCCGCGGCACCCTCCGCCACGATCCTCTGGGGCATGGGCGTCACCCAGTGGGGCCAGGGCGTCGATGTGGTGAAGGGGCTGTCGGGGCTGGCGCTGCTGACCGGAAATCTCGGCCGCCCGAATGTCGGCGTCGGCCCGGTGCGCGGTCAGAACAACGTGCAGGGCAGCTGCGACATGGGCGTGCTGCCGACCGAGTTCCCCGGCTACCAGAAGGTCACCGATCCGGAAATCCGCGCCAAGTTCGCCAAGGCCTGGGGTGTCGAGTCGCTGCCCGACCAGATCGGCTGCCGACTGACCGACGTGCCGCATCTGGCGGAGACCGGCAAGCTGAAGGCCATGTACATCATGGGCGAGGACCCGGCCCAGACCGAGCCGGACCTGACCCAGGTGCGCAAGGGCTTCGAGGCGATGGAGTTCGTCATCGTCCAGGACATCTTCATGACGAAGACGGCGATGTTCGCCGACCTGATCCTGCCGGCCACCTCCTGGGGCGAGCATGAGGGCGTGTTCAGCGCCGCCGACCGCAGCTTCCAGCGCTTCACCAAGGCGGTGGACGCCAAGGGCGACGTCAAGCACGACTGGGAGATCATCAGCCTGCTCGCCACGGCGATGGGCTATCCCATGCACTACAACAACACCAAGGAGATCTGGGACGAACTGCGCGAGCTTTGCCCGATCTTCTACGGCGTCACCTATGAGAAGATGGAAGGGCTGGGCGCCGTGCCATGGCCGTGCCGCGACCTCGATTCGCCCGGTTCCAAGTATCTCTATGAGGGCAACGTCTTCCAGCGGCCGGGCGGCAAGGGCCTGCTGTTCGCCACCGAATGGCGTCCGCCGCAGGACCAGCTGACCGAGGAGTTCCCGTTGATCCTCTGCACGGTGCGTGAGGTCGGCCATTACTCCTGCCGTTCGATGACCGGCAATTGCGCCGCCCTGCAGACGCTGGCCGACGAGCCCGGCTATGTCACCATCAACCCGAAGGACGCCAAGGCCCTGGGCATCCGCGACCAGGAACTGGTCTGGGTGTCGTCGCGCCGCGGCAAGGTGATCAGCCGCGCCAGCGTGACCGACCGCACCAACAAGGGGGCCGTCTACATGACCTACCAGTGGTGGATCGGCGCCTGCAACGAGCTGACCATCCACGCCGTCGATCCTATCGCCAAGACGCCGGAATACAAATATGCCGCCGTCCGGGTGGAGGCGATCGCCGATCAGGTCTGGGCCGAGAACCACGTCCAGCAGGAATACGCGAAGCTGAAGGGCGGCCTCAGCAACGCGGTGACCCGTGCGGCGAAGAAGGCCCCGGCCTACGCGTGATGTTTCATGACGCGCACCTCACTCCCTCTCCCCCGCTCCCGCGCAAACGAAGTTTGCGCTGACGCGACAGGCGGACCATAGGTCCGCCGAAAGCGGGGAGAGGGGCGGGGTGAGGGGGATGCACGGGGTGGATTCTTGGCAAGGCGCCGCCACGTCACCCCCTCACCCTAACCCTCTCCCCGGGGGGGAGAGGGGAACTATCGCGTATCCACAGGACCCAATCCCATGCATGAGATCGCACTCTGCCAATCCCTGCTGGAACAGGCGATGAGGGCGCGGGATGCCAATCCCTTCGACCGGGTGGTCCGCGTCAGCCTGTCCGTCGGCCGGACCAGCCGGGTGCAGCCGGACGCCCTGCGCCATGCATTCGACCTGCTCAGCCGCGACACCTTCCTGGAGGGCGCGGAGCTGCGGATCGACCAGCCGCCCGGCGATGGATTCGGGCTGCTGGAGATGGAGGTGTCGTGACCGTGAACCCTTCGTGCGCCAACGATGCGTCCCTTTGCCGCTGCGGCAGGCCGCGCCGCGACAAAAAACCGTGACTCGCATCAATGATATTGCCCGGGTCGTGATCGATAAGTTCCCGCGTGCAGTGCGCCCTGGCAGCGGGCACCCGATTTACGCTGCGCCCGATGTGGGAGGAGCCCCGGCATGCAGGAAAAGCTGGAATTTCTGATCGCGCTGGCCACTGAAAAGCATTTCGGCCGCGCGGCGCAGGTCTGCGGCGTTTCGCAGCCGAACCTGTCCGCGGCGATCAAGCAGCTGGAATCGACCATGGGCGTGCCCCTGGTCGACCGCGGCGCCCGCTTCATCGGCTTCACCCCGGAGGGGGAGCGGGTGCTGGAATGGGCGCGGCGCATCGTCGGCGACTACAAGGCGATGCGCGCCGATGTGGAGACGATGAAGCAGGGGCTGACCGGCACGCTGCGCCTGGTGGTGGTGCCGACGGCGCTGCCCATGGTCCAGCGGCTGACCGCCACCGTCTGGTCGATGCATCCCGGCATCAAGATCACCATCGCCTCCCACAGCTCCACCGAAATCCTGTCGCGGCTGGAGAATCTGGAGGCGGAGGCCGGCATCACCTATCTCGACAACGAACCGCTCGGCAATGTCGACGAGGTGCCGCTCTATCACGAGCGCTATCATCTGATCACCTCGGTGGACGGCCCGTTCGGCACGCGCGACAGCGTCACCTGGGAGGAGGCGGCGACCGTGCCGCTCTGCCTGCTGAACGCCAACATGCAGAACCGCCGCATCATCGACCGCGCCTTTGCCGAGGCGGGGGTGCATGCCGAACCGATGCTGGAATCCAACTCCATCGTCGTGCTGACCAACCACCTCTGCACCGGCATGTGGTCGACGATCATGCCGCGGATCATGGCGGATTCGCTGCTGCTGCCGTCGGCCATCCGAGCGATTCCCATCGTGGCGCCGGAGCTGTCCACCCTGATCGGCCTCGTGGTCGCCCGCCGGGATCCTCAGCCGCCGCTGACCGCGGCGCTGATCGCAGACGCGCGCCGGCTCGCCCCGGAACTGGCGATGGCGGCCTGATCACAGGGCAGCCTTGCCAAGTGGTCATACCACTTGACGATTTGTCGCGCCCCTGTGCTGCGATGCAGCATGGTAAGGAAACGGACGGGAGACGCGCCGGGATCGGCCCGTCCACGCCTCCCCCCGAGGAGTGCATTTTCCAATGAACACCGATAGTTCGTCGCACCGCTGGTCGGTCGCCCCGGCCCAGCGCGCGCTCGACCACGAGCCGCTGGGTGCCGATGTCCATGCCGCCTTCGCCCAGGTGGTCGCCCGCCTGCGCAGCGAAACGGACGCGCTTGCACGGCGCATGGCCGATGTGGGGACCGTCGAGCTGGTGGAGCGTGACGGCGGGGCGCAACTGCTCTACCGCGCGCATCATGGCGAAGACGAGGGCGAGGGGCTGCACCGGCTGGTTGGCAGTTTCGACCTGCATCTGACCCATGACGGCAAGGCCGCCATCCACATGCGGATCCGCGGCGATCTGCCGCCGGCCGAGGTTCTGGACTTCGACCGCGCCACGGCCGACCATCTTCGGACCCGGCTGCACGCGTTCGAGATGGGCTGCCGCCGCCTGCCGATGGCACGCGCCGCCTGATGCGTGTCGGTGGCACGCGTTGCCAGATGCGTGCCGGTGGCACGCGCGCCTGATCGGACCGCAAGAGACCCTGCAGCCGCCTCTCCCCGCAGCGAAGCCCCCGCGGCGGGATATCGGCGCACTGTAGCCGCCAGGGCGGATCACGGCGATTTCGCCGCCCGCCCGCGGCACGGAGGAGACCAGATGTCTGAAAACCATGAACTGATCACCGCGGCGCTGCGCCATGCGGCAGCCCTGCACGAGGGCACCTTCCGCCCCGACCGGGCGCGCACGCCCTTCGTCTCGCACCTATCGGAGACCGCCGAACTGGTGGCGCAGGCCGGCGGCACTCCGGCGGAAATTGCCGCCGCTTGGCTCCATGATGCGGTCGAGGACGGGCTGACCACCATCGCCGAACTTGCGGACCGCTTCGGTCCGGAGGTCGCCGACCTCGTGGCGGCAGTCAGCGATGCGCCGGAGGATGTCGGCCGGGCGATCGCCGAGCGCAAGGCGATCCAGGCCGCCCGTCTCGCCGCGGCGCCCGATGGGGCCAAACGCATCAAGCTGGCCGAGCAGATCTCGATCCTCAAGGCGCTGGCGGTGGAACGCCCGCTGTCCTGGAGCGTCGAGCGCGCGGACGCCTATGTCGAAGGCTCCCGCCTCGTCGCGGAGGCATGCGCCGCCGCCAGCCCGCTGCTGGCCGAACGCTACGCCACCGCCCTGGCAGGCGCCTCCCGCTGACCGGGGCCCGGTCGGTCAGGACAGCCCGTATTTCCTGATCTTGTCGTGCAGCGTGGTCTTTGCGATCTGCAACTCCTCCGCTGCACGGGCAAGGCTGTGGCCGGTGCGGCGCAGCGTGTCGGCGATCAGCGCGCGTTCGAAGGCCTCGACCGTCTCGGCCAGCGGCCGGGCGGTCGCCGGATGGGCGGTGGCGAATGGCGGGAAGCCCTGTTCGATGCCCAGCACGCAGCGGTCGGCGACGTTGTGCAACTCGCGCACATTGCCGGGCCAGTCATAGGCCATCAGCCGGCGCATCCGCTCCGCATCCGGCGGCGGCACCGGGCGGCCGTGGCGGGCTGCCGCCTGCAGGATGAACTGCTCGAACAGCAGGGGGATGTCCTCGCGCCGTTCGCGCAACGGCGGCAGCGGCAGGTTGGCGACGTTCAGCCGGTAATAGAGGTCGGCGCGGAACTGCCCGCGGTCGGCCAACTCGCGCAAATCCACCTTGGTGGCGGCGATCACCCGGCAGTCGACATGGACCGGCGTGTTGGAGCCCAGCCGTTCCAGCGTGCGTTCCTGAAGGACGCGCAGGAACTTGATCTGCACCGGCATCGGCATGCTTTCGATCTCGTCGAGGAACAGCGTGCCGCCGTTGGCATGCTCCACCTTGCCGATCCGGCGTTTGCCGGCCCCGGTGAAGGCCCCGGCCTCATGCCCGAAGATCTCGCTGTCGATCAGGCTTTCCGGCAGGCCGCCGCAATTGATCGCGACGAAGTTGCCGGCGCGGCGCTGGCTGGCTTCGTGCAGGCAGCGCGCCGCCAGTTCCTTGCCGGACCCCGTCTCGCCATGGATCAGCACGTCGGCGGCGGAGTTCGCCAGCTCGCCGATCAGCCGGCGCACCCGCTCCATCTGCGGTGATCCGCCGACCAGCCGCGCTTCGATGCTGTCGCGGTTCTGCAGCCGGGCGCGCAGGTCGCGCACCTCCAGCGTCAGCCGCCGCTTCTCCAGCGCGCGCCGCACCACCTCGACCAGATAGTCGGGTGAAAAGGGTTTCTCGATGAAGTCGTGGGCGCCCAGCTTCATCGCCTGCACCGCCATCGACACGTCGCCGTGGCCGGTCATCAGCACCACCGGAAGGTCGGGATCGGCGGTGAGCAGAGCCGATAGCAGTTCCATCCCGTCCATGCCCGGCAGGCGGATGTCGGTGACGACCACGCCGGGAAAGCCGTCCGCCACCAGCCGCCGCGCCTTCTCCGCGCTGTCCACCGCCTCGGTCGGGATATCCTCCAGCTCCAGGGCCTGCTGGCAACCCAGGCTGACGTTCGGATCGTCCTCGACGATCAGGACCTTCAGGGGCGGAACCGTCAGGGCGGCGGAGGCAGAGTCGGGCATACGAGGTCTCCGGCCTGGAAGGCGGTCGGGTCGTTGGACAGGTCGGCGGCGGGAAGATCGATGGTGAAGACTGCTCCGCCATCGGCACCGTTCGCCCCGGTCAGGGCGCCGCCGAAGTCACGCACGATCCCGGCGGAGATGGCAAGCCCCAAGCCGAGTCCGCCGCTGCCCTCCCTGCTCCCATCCTTCGCCGCCTCCTTGGTGGTAAAGAAGGGCTCGAACAGGCGGGGCAGGACCTCCTCGGACAGGCCGGGGCCATTGTCCGCCACCTGGATGCGCGTCCGGCCGTCCTCCGTCCGCGCGGTGAGGATCAGTTTGGCGTCCGTCCGCCCGGCAAGCGCATCGAGGCCGTTGGCGACCAGGTTGACCACCACCTGCTCCAGCCGGTTGGGATCGCACAGCGCCGCCACGTCCTCCGGCACATCGACCGTCACGGCGACGCCGGAGCGTCGCAGCCGCTGCTCCAGCAGGAACAGCGCGTTGTCGATCGGCCGCCGCACCGCCACCGGGCGGGGGGCGCCCGAGGATTTGCGGGCGAAGGATTTCAGCTGGCTGGTCAGGGCGCCCATGGTGTCAACCAGTTGGGCGATACGTTCCAGATTGCCCCGGGCCGCGTCCAGGTTGCCGCGCTGGAGGAACTTGACCGTGTTGCCGGACAGGGTGCGCAAGGCAGCCAGCGGCTGGTTCAGCTCATGCGCCAGCTCGGCGGACAGCTGGCCGATCACGGCCAGCTTGCCGGCATGGACAAGCTCGTCCTGGGCGGCGCGCAGGCTGCGCGTGCGCTCCTCCACCTTGCGTTCCAGCTCGCGCAGATGGCCGCGGCGCTGCACCCACATCAGCAGCAGGATGCCGAGGAAGGCGCTGCCGACCGCCGCCAGCGCCGCGCGGGTCCAGGCCATGCCGGTGATGTCCGAGGCCGGCGACAGCACGGTCATCGTCCATCCCGTGCCGTGCAGCGGCGCCGTCTGCGCCAGGAAGCTGCCGCTGAGCGGGAAAACCGCCGGTTCCGCCTCCCCATCCGCCGGGCGGGCGAGCTGGACCAATTCCGCATCCCGGTCGAACCGGTTCAGCGACGACAGGCCCAGCGGCGGCAGCGGACGGGCATTGTATTGCAGGGTCCGGTCGAAATGCCGGCGCGTCGGCTCGTCCATCGCCCGCAGGGTGGTGAATTTCCAGGAGGGGACCGAGGCCAGGATGACCACGCCGTTCTCGTCGCTGACCAGGACCGGTGCCTCCACCGTCGACCAGGACTGTTCCAGCTGCTCCAGGCTGACCTTCACCACCGCGACGCCGACGATGGCGCCGTCCTCCGCCAGCGGAGAGGACAGGTAATAGCCGGCCTCCCCCCGCGTGGTGCCGACACCGAAGAGGCGGCCCTGGCGGCCGGCAGCGGCCTCGATGAAATAGGGGCGGTAGGACAGATCCTCGCCGATGAAGCTGTCGGGGCGGTTCCAGTTGCTGGCGGCCACCACCCGGCCCTGGCGGTTCAGCACATAGATCGACAGGGTGCCCGCCCGCTCGTTCAGCCGCTCCAGATAGCGATTCAGGCCCCAGGCCAGCGGCGCCCGTCCGGTCACGAGGTCGAGGACGTCGCGCTCCAGCCCGAGCGTGGCCGGGAAATAGGCGTATTTGTCGATCTCCCGCTCCAGGCTCTCGGCATAGAGGTCGAGCCGGTGGCGTCCGGTCTCCTGCAGGGCGGCCAGCCCCATCCCCTCGCTGATGCGGAACCCCGCCAGCCCGGCGAGCAGGGCCAGCCCGGCCATGACCGGCAGGAGAAGACCGATGGTGCGGAGGCGGCGTGCGCCGTACAGGAAGAAGGCGGGCATGAAAAAGGCGGGCAGGGGCGGGGGCGGGAATGGCGACCGCCGTATCATAGCAGAAGCCCCCCGCCCATTGCCCGCCCGCCTTCGTGGACTGCCCGCCTTCGTGGACCGCCCCCTGTGGATCGACGTCCCGCTTATTCCGCCGCGGCTGGGGCGGGCAGGGGCGCGTCGGCCTCCTCCTCGTCCTCGTCGCCGATGGCGTCCTCCCACTTGGCGACGACCGTGGTGGCGATGGCGTTGCCCAGCACGTTGGTGGCGGTGCGGCCCATGTCGAGGAAGTGGTCGATGCCCATGATCAGCAGCACGCCGGCCTCCGGCAGGTTGAACATCGGCAGCACGGCGGCGACGACGACCAGCGAGGACCGCGGCACGCCGGCGATGCCCTTGCTCGACACCATCAGAACCAGCAGCATGACGATCTGCTGTTCCAGCGTCAGCGGGATGCCATAGGCCTGGGCGATGAACAGCGACGCGAAGGTCGTGTAGATCATCGAGCCGTCGAGGTTGAAGGAATAGCCGAGCGGCAGGACGAAGCCGGTCACCCGCTCCTTCACGCCGAACTCCTTCAGCCCTTCCATCACGCGCGGATAGGCGGACTCGCTCGAGGCGGTGGAGAAGCCCAGCAGCATCGGCTGGCGCATGGTCTTCACCAGACGGAACACGTCGCCCTTCAGCACGACGAAGCCGGCGAAGATCAGCGTCGCCCACAGCACTGCCAGCGTCAGGTAGAAGCTGCCCATGAACTTGCCGTAGACCGCCAGCACGCCCAGCCCCTGGGTCGTCACCACGTTGGCGACGGCGGCGAAGACGCCGATGGGGGCGAAGCGCATGACATAGTCGGTGACCTTCAGCATCACCGGCACGACCTCTTCGATCGAGCGGGCGAGCAGGCCGGCCTTGGTGTCGCGCAGCTGGCCGATGGCGAGGCCGACGAAGATCGAGAAGATCAGGATCTGCAGGATCTCGTTGTTCGCCATCGCCTCGAAGAAGTTGCGCGGGAAGACGTGGGTCAGGAAATCCTTCAGGTTCAGGGCCGAGGTCTTCAGCCCGGCGCTGGCCGCCGCATCGGGCAGCGGCACGCCGACATTGGCGCCCGGCTGCAGCAGGTTGGCGAAGACCAGCCCGATGAACAGCGAGGCGAAGGAGGCCATCAGGAACCAGCCGACCGCCTTGCCGCCGATGCGCCCGACGGTGCGGGCGTCGCTCATGCCGGCCAGGCCCGCGACCAGGGTGGAGAAGATGAGGGGCGCGATGATCATCTTGATCAGGCGCAGGAAGATGTCCGTCACCATCGCGAAATAGCTGGCGATGTTCTTGGCGGCGGCCGGGTCGAACATGCTGTTGCAGACATAGCCTGTGGCGATGCCCAGCAGCATGGCGACGATGATCAGCGTCGTCTGTTTGTTCATGGTCCTACTACCTCACCTTTCCCGCCCGCCTCACGCGCCGGCCGGGGTAACGGTCGATTGGGTACCGGCTTCCCAAGCCCCTCGCGGGACCGGAATGGGGGCCGGGTGGCGGAACGGTCAGCCGGTGATGATCGGAAAATTCTCGCCAGCGCGCGGAGTTCGGCCGCCATGACAGGCGTCGGCCGGAGCCTCGCGGTCGCCCGGCAGGTCGTGTTCGGTGCGCGTCGTGGCAGGCATCGGACGCTTCGCTCCCCTGATCTGATGAGTCCGCCCCGCCTGCGCGGGACGCGACCCGTAAGGAGCAACCGGCGTGCCACTGGGGAGCAGCGGCAAGCAGCCGGCTAAGCTGTTGGAACTATGAGGTTCCGTCGTTGGTCAGAGCCGCGGCCGTTCGGATTTCCGAACGCAGTCTGCATTTGGCGTTCGGAAATCCGGATGGGGTGGGCCTGAACAATGTCCGTAGCGGCTTCCCAGATCAGTCCGGCGTTCGCAGCACGCCATCCGGCGGAACCGCGCTGTGCAGCACGCGGATTATCCGCAGACCGTCAGGGGGCTGACGGCGGTAATAGACAATGTAGTTTTCAAATCCATAAACGGGCCAAGCACGGATACCGCGTAGGGCGGGATTGCGTCACAACCTGGTGGAGCCGATGTCGGGGCAATCGGCGATCCGGCGCACAGGCTGGTCCACACCGGCGAGAAACCGTTCGGCCGCCCCCTCATTCAGCAAGCCGATACGGGTGAAGTGGTTGATCACGTCCTGCCTCGCACGTGCGCTCTGGATCACGCGCAAAGCTGTCAAACGCCTCTGGCGGCCTTGAGCGATGCCAAGCAATCAGCCCGCATCGCTTCCGGATTCCACTCCTCGCCCTCGTCTTCCAACCCTTCCAACAGAGCGCTTTCCAGGGAGTTGTCGGCAGCGTCACGGGCATCGGCAGCGACCAGATGCGCCACATAGTCGGCAGCATCCCGATAACCGCCCTCGGCGGCACGGCGAGCAGCCATCCGTTCGATGTCCGGCGGCAGAATCAAGCTCATGTCCATGCTCCATGTCGCTTTCGGACGATAACAGGTCGGCAGCCGGGGCGGCAATGTCCAGGACGAAGGAAACAAAGCATCCCGCTCCCTCACTTCCTCACTCCCTCACCACATAGGTGAAGTAGCGAATCACGCCGTTGGCGTCGGTCTCCCGGTACAGGCCCTGGATTTCGTTGTCGAAGCCGGGGAAGCGGTTGGCGCTCTCCTGGAAGACCTTCAGATAGTCGATCATCGGCTTGGCCCGCGCATCCAGCCGTTCGCCGGGGACGATGGTGGCGATGCCCGGCGGGTAGACGACCCACAGCGTGGTGGCGATGCGGCCGGCGATCTCGTCGATGGGCAGGTAATCCACGTCGTTGCGCACCAGATGGCGCGTCGCCTCGCGCGGCGGCATCGCCATGGTCGGCAGATGCTCCGGCCGGAAGATGGCGCGCTGCAGGGCGCTGGTGTTCTTCTCGCGGTAGAAGGCGTGCATCTCCGCGCAGAGGTCGCGCAGGCGCCGGCCCAGGTAATGGCTGCGTCGCTTGGCGACGAATTCGGGGATGACCTCCTCCAGCGGGGCATTGTCGTCGTGCAGCCGCTTGAAGGCGACCAGACCGCTCAGCAGCGTGCCGGCCTTGCTCGATTCCACCCCAGGCGTCAGCAGGAACAGCAGGGAGTTGAGGTCGTTCTTCTCCGGCACGATGCGGTTCTCGCGCAGATACTGCGCCACCACCGGGGCCGGAATGCCGTGGTCGCCATACGCACCGCTGTGGCGGTCGAAGCCGGGAGTCAGCAGGGTCAGCTTGTTGGGGTCGGTCATGGCATAGCCCGGCTCCACATGCTGGAAGCCGTGCCAGTGGGCGCCGGGGGCGAATTCCCAATGCCGCACGTCGGTCGCCAGTTCGTCGGTCGGCACCTCCTCCCACGCGGTCTCGACGCCGTTGCGGCTGACGCGGTCGGGCACGAAGGGATCGAAGAACCAGCGCTTGGCCGGATCGCTCTCGCGCTCTTCGAACTCGCGGCGGATGGCGCGGATCTTCTTGCGCAGCTCGATGCCCAGCCGGATCGTGTCGTCCCACAGGATCTCGCCCGACCGTCCCTTCATCATCTGCGCGCCGACGTCCAGCGAGGCGAACAGCGGGTAGAAGGGCGAGGTGGAGGCGTGCAGCAGGAAGGTCTCGTTGAAGCGGCGATGCTCCACCCGGCGGCGCTGGCCCTTGATGTGGTTGTCCTTCACATGGATCTGCGAGGCCTGCGAGAAGCTGGCCAGCTGCTTGTGGGTGGACTGGGTGGCGATGATGCCGGGATGGCCGTCATGCAGCCCTTCCAGCCCCATGGCGAAATGGCCCTTGAACAGCGGGTGGAACTTCAGGAATCCGGCCCAGGCCTCGTCGAACAGGATGTAGTCGCAGAGCTTGCCGATCCGCTCCAGCATCATCTGGGCGTTGTAGATGGTGCCGTCGTAACTGCACTGCTGGATCACCGCGGCGCGGAAGGGGCGTTCACGCTTCCAGGCGTCGGGATCCTTGACCAGCGGGTTGCGGCGGATGCGCTCGCGGATCACCTCCTCGTCCAGCGCCTGCGGGTCGATCGGGCCGATCAGGCCGTGGGCGTTGCGCTCCGTCTCCAGGAAGATCGGGATGCCGCCGCCCAGGAACAGGCTGCCGTGATGGGCCGCCTTGTGGTTGTTGCGGTCGAACAGCACGAGGTCGTCCTCGGCAACCAGCGCCGACAGCACGATCTTGTTCGATGCCGAGGTGCCGTTCAGCACGAAATAGGTGCGCTCCGCCCCGAAGATGCGGGCGGCCTCCTTCTGCGCCTGCAGCGCCGGGCCTTCATGGACCAGCAGGTCGCCCATCTCCAGAACAGAATTGTCGATGTCGTCGCGGAAGACCGCCTCGCCCAGATGTTCGACGAAGATGCGGCCGATCGGGCTGCGGCTGTAGAAGATGCCGCCATTGTGGCCGGGACAGGTCCAGAGCTGGTTGCCCTCTTCCGCGTAATCGACCAGCGCACCGAAGAAGGGGGTCTTCAGCGTGTCGGCATATTGCTTCAGCCGGCTGACCAGATTCTTCGCGATGAATTCCGGCGTCTCTTCCGCCAGGAAGATGTATCCGTCGACTTGGTTCAGCACGTCGACCGGGATGTTCTCCAGCCGCTGGCGGCGGACCAGCAGGATGATGGGCATTTCCAGCCCGCGCTGGCGGGCGAAGGCGATCAGCGAGGCCTGCTTGCCGTCGGCGCCGCGCTTGCCCCAGTCGACGATCATGCAGCCGATGGCGGCGTCGGTCCGGATGGCGAGTTCGGCATCCTCGACCCGGCGGGCGCGGACCACCTCGAAGCCCATCCGCTCCACTTCCGACAGGATCTGCTGAAGCCGCATTCCCTCCAACTCGTCCACCTCGAAGGCGGGGGCGCAGACCAGGAAGTTGAAACGGCGGAAGAAATCCATGCGACGGGTCTCCGGAAGGGCAGGGAGGAGAATGAAAGGAAATGCGGAGGTGGGGCCGGCGAGGGCGATTATTCGGCGGCCGCCCAGGTGCCGCGATGGTCATGCGGCGGCTCGCCGTCGGCGGCCCCCAGGGCGCGCTGAAGGAAGACGCTGTCGGTCCAGCGTCCGAACTTGAAGCCGACGTTGCGCAGGATGCCGGCCTGGACGAAGCCGCAGGCCTCATGCAACCGTAGCGACGGCACATTGGCGCTGTCGACCACGGCGATCATCTGGCGGCAGCCGGATGCGGTGCAGGCCTCGATCAGCGCCGGCAGCAGAAGCCGGCCGATGCCGCGCCCCTGATGGTCCTTGTGAACGTAGATCGAGTGTTCAACGGTGTAGCGGTAGGCCGGCCGCTTGCGGAAGGGGGCGGCATAGGCATAGCCGACGACCAGCCCGTTAACATCCGCGACCAGATGCGGCAGCCGGCGCTTCAGCATCGCCTTGCGGCGGCGCTTCAGTTCTTCCGGATGCGGGGGCTCGATATCGTAGGGCCCGAGCCCCCGCTGGATATGGTAGCTGTAGATGTCCAGCATCGCCGGCACATCCGTTTCCGCCGAATTGCGGATGCGCACCGGCATTGCGCCGGGTGCCGCGATGGGGAAGGTTGCGGACTGATCGGTCGCCGGATTGGCGTTCGGAGTGGACATGTCGTACACGGGAGCTTCCCCTGGCAAGCAGCGTCGGCACGACCCCGCGCCCGCGCGCAACGCTACAGCAGCTCCATGACAGGCGTATGACGTCCGGCGGTTTGACCGCCTACTCTCCCAAACGCGGTCTCCAGTCCTCGACCCGGCCGCTCTCCACCCGCCGCCGGGCCAGATCGCGCCAGCCGGGGGCGAGCGGCTCCAGCTCCGCGATGCCCGCCAGAGTCCGGACGTCGCCGGTGTCGTGGTAGAAGGCACGCAGGATGCGGCTCAGCGGCCAGTGGGGCAGGGGGCGCTCGACCAGTGCGACGCTGTCACCGGCGGCGGCAACGCCGGGCTCCAGCACCCGATAATACCAGCCGGTCCGGCCAGTGGCCTGCACCCGGCGGGCCATGTCCGTCACGCCGAAGCGGTGGTTCAGCTTCCAGCAGGGCTGGCGGCCCTGACTGACCTGCAGCATCGCCGTCCCGATGCGGAACACGTCGCCGACGCAGACCTCATCCTCGGTCAGTCCCAGCGTCGACAGATTCTCGCCGAAGGCTCCGACTGAGTCCAGCAGGGGAGCGGGAGAGGGCAGGTCGGTGCGCCACGCTGCGTAATGATCGAACGGGTAATGGTGCACGGCCTTGTCCGGGCCGCCGTGATTGCGGAGATCGGCCTGCTCGTCTCCGGCAAAGCCAGCCTGTCCGATGGCTAGGGCGGCGTCGACCGGTTGCTTGCCGATGGCGCTGAGCGCTCCCGGCTTGCCGAACGGGACCGCCTTGCCGATCAAAACGGCATTCAGCGTTGCGGGCGCGGTCATTCGCCGGCCCTCGCGGGATAAGGATAGGGGGCGGTCGCGGCATTGATCGTCACGGGCGTCTCCGGTCTCATCGTCTCGCCGTTCCGGCGCTGTGCAGTCTCTTCCTTATCAGCTTCGGGATTCGAGCGTGAAGGCGGCCGTGCGGCGCCGGAGGTCATGGCTCGTCTGCATCGGCGGCAGGGAGCGGAGTCCCGCTGCCGTCGAAATGGAACCCGACACTTCTATGTTGCGCTGGACTGACATTTTAGCTTTGCGCCTACAAAGCTGAAGCGCATAACTATGGTTATGGAAATCATTTCGCCGGACACTGCCTCAAACCAGCCATGCAGCCTCTGTGGCTTTCGCGACGCCAAGGCCACTTGCCGGATTTAGATAGCAAACCTATTAAATAGTCATGCTACAAGATAAGCCTCTGCGCCTTCCCCTCAATTTCGGCCTCCACCTGTTCCGCGCCTCCCATTTGTGGCGGCGGGCGGCGAACAGGGTGTTGGCGGACAGCGGGTTCTCAAGCTCGGCGATCACGCCGCTGATGCTGCTGGCCGAACTCGGCGACGGGTTGCGCCAGCGGGAACTGGCGGAGGAGATGGCGGTCGAAGGACCATCGCTCGTCCGGCTGCTCGACGGGCTGGAGGCCGCCGGACTGGTGGAGCGGCGGGAGGATGCCTGCGACCGGCGGGCAAAAACCCTGCACATGACCGACGCCGGCCGTCAGCTGTTGGCGCAGGTGAACGAGGCATTGAACGACGTTCGCCAGCGCCTGATGGCGAACGTGACGGAGGCCGACGTGGAGGCCTGCTATCGCGTGCTCGCCACCATCGAAGCCAACGCCAAGCGTGAACAAACCTGACCGCGGCGCGATCCCGGCGGCGCGGCGGCGCTCTTGCTCGCGCCGTGCCTCCGGTCCGATCCGTGCGGTGATTGAGGAACCAAGACCGTGACTTACCTGCCTTCTTTCCGGACCGTGGCCCGGATCGCCGTGACCCTGCTGATCACCGTGGCGGCGGTCGGCGGCGGCCTGTGGCTGTGGGATTATTACATGAACGAGCCCTGGACCCGCGACGGGCGCGTCCGTGCCGACATCGTGCAGGTGTCGCCCGACGTCGCCGGGCTGGTCACCGATGTGCGGGTGTCCGACAACCAGCTGATCCACAAGGAAGACGTGCTGTTCGTCGTCGATCCCGGCCGTTACCGGCTGGCGGTGGAGCAGGCCCAGGCGAATCTCGACAGCGCGAGGGCGGAGCAGTCCTACCGTAGTGCGGAGGCCCATCGTTACGAGCAACTGGGCAACAACGTCGTCTCCACCGCCCAGCGGCAGGAGGTGATGTCGGCGTTGGCCAAGGCCGCCGCCGCCGCCAAGCAGGCCGAAGCCGCCCTCGACCTCGCCCGCTTCAACCTGGAGCGGACGGAGGTGAAGGCGACGGTCGACGGGTATGTCACCAACCTTCAGCTGAAGACCGGCAACTACGTCGCCGCCGGGCAGGCGGTGGTTGCGCTGATCGACCGGCATTCCTTCTACGTCATGGGCTATTTCGAGGAAACGAAGCTGCCGCGCATCCACGCCGGGGCGCCCGTGTCCGTGCGGATCATGGGGACGGACGCCGAACTGCGTGGGCGGGTCGACAGCATCACCCGCGCCATCGTCGACCGCGACCGGGCGGAAGGAACCGGGCTGGTCGCCAACGTCAACCCGACCTTCAACTGGGTGCGGCTGGCCCAGCGAATTCCCGTGCGCATCGTGCTGGACGAGGTGCCGGACTCGCTGCAGCTGGTGGCCGGACGCACCGCGACGGTGTCGGTCATCGGCGCTCCGGACCGCGCGCCCAAGGTCGCCGGGCTGCCGGCCGGGCGGTGAGCGCATCGCGATGCAAAAGTCCCCTGCCCTTTCCCTGCCACCGGCGCCGACCTTCAACGAACTGGTCTTCTCGCTGAAGTCCTTCGCGGCCTCCATGCTGGCGCTCTACATCGCTTTCGGCATGGGGTTGCCGCGTCCCTTCTGGGCGATGCTGACCGCCTATGTGGTGTCGAGCCCGCTGTCGGGGACCGTGCGGTCCAAGGCGGTGTACCGCGTCGTCGGCACGGTGATCGGCAGCATCGCCTCCATCGTCCTGACGGTGGAGCTGATCAACGCGCCGGAACTGCTGTCGCTGGGCGTCGGGCTGTGGGTCGGCGGCTGCCTGTTCGTCTCGCTGCTGGACCGTACCCCGCGCAGCTACGTCTTCATGCTGGCCGGCTACACCGCCGGGCTGATCGTCTTTCCCGGCGTCGCCAATCCCGAGGCGATCTTCGACACCGGTCTTGCGCGGGTGGAGGAGATCATCCTGGGCATCGTCTGCGCCACGGTGATCCACAGCGTGGTGCTGCCGCGCGGCATGGGGCCGGTTCTGCTCGGCAAGCTCGACGCGGCGCTGCGCGATGCGGAGCGCTGGACGCTCGACGCGCTGGACGGGGCGGAGATCGACGCCCGCCTGCGCGACCGCCACAAGATGGCGAGCGACGTGACCGAGTTGCGGGTGATGACCACCCACCTGCCCTACGACACCTCCGATCTGCGCTGGATGACACGGCCGATGCGGGCCCTGCAGGACCGGATGGTGTATCTGCTGCCGGTGCTGACCGCCGTGCAGGACCGGCTGATCGCGCTGCGCCGGTCGGACGGCACGCTGCCGCCGGACGTGGCCCCCGTGCTGACCGCCGTGCGCGACTGGATCGCGGCAGGGGCCGGCGCCGATCCGGTGGAAGCCGACCGGCTGACCGGCTGGCTCGACCGGCTGGCGGCGGAGGAGTCCGCGGGCTCGGCCGGCGATTGGGAGGCGGCGACCCGCTTCAGCTTCATCCGGCGCCTGCGGTCGCTGGTGGAAATCCACCGCGATTGCCGAGACCTGCGGGCGCACATCGCGTCCGGCGACCATGCCCTGCCCGACCATCTGGACCCGCTGGCGCGCAAGCGGTCGCGCGGCGTTTTCCACCTCGACCATGGCATGGCCCTGTGGTCGGCGGCCGCGGCGCTGCTGGGGATCACCGTCATCTGCGCCTTCTGGATCCTGACCGGCTGGTCGTCCGGCTCGGTGGCGGCGATGATGGTGGCGGTCTTCACCTGTTTCTTCGCGTCCTTCGACGATCCGGTGCCGGGCATCCGCCTGTTCCTGGTCTATACGCTGGCCTCCATGCCGCTGTCGGCCTTCTACCTGCTGGTGGTGCTGCCGTCCTTCGACAGCTTTCCCATCCTCGCGCTCTGTCTGGCGCCCACCCTGGTGACGCTTGGCGTGTTCGTCGCCCGGCCGGCGACGATGGGCAAGGCGATGGCGCTGATCTTCGGCGTCGGCGGCTCGCTCAGCCTGCTCGACACCGGGACCGGCGATTTCGCCTCCTTCCTGAACAGCAGCGCCGGGCAGATCGTCGGCATCGTCACCGCCATGCTGGTCACCCGCCTGTGCCGGTCGGTCGGCGCCGCCTGGAGCGCCCGTCGTCTTTTGCATGTCGGCTGGCGCGAGATCGCCGACCTGGCCGGGCGCAGGACCGCTCCGTCGGCGGACGGCTTCGAAAGCCGCATGCTGGACCGCGTCGGGCTGCTGTCGGCCCGGCTGGCGCAGGCCGGCGGATCGGTGGATGTGGACGCCATCGACGCGGTGCGCGACCTGCGGGTCGGGCTGAACGTGGTGGAGCTTCAACGGGTCAGGCCGGTGCTGGGCGTTGCGGCCGGGCCGGTGCTGGATCGGCTTCTGCGCGGCGTGGCCGACCATTTCCGCGCGCTGTCGGCCAAGCGTCCCGATCCGGCGCCGGCCGAACTGCTGGGCAGCATGGACGCGTTGCTGTCGGCGATCGGCACAGCTCCGAGGAGCCCGGAACGCGACCGGGCGGTGGTGGCGCTGGCGTCCCTGCGGCGCAGCCTGTTCCCCGATGCCGCTTTCGGTGCCCCACGGCCGGCGGGCGAGATGCATATTCATGAAAGGGCACGCGCATGATCGGCGAGGTCGACATCTACGGCCTGTTCCTTCCCCCGCTTCTGGTGCTGGCCGTCCTGGCCTGGGCGGTGTCGGCGCTGCTGCGCCGGGGGTTGCGCGCGGTCGGCGCCTATGGCTGGGTCTGGCATCCGCCGCTGTTCGACTTCGCGCTCTATGTGCTGGTGCTGAGCGGCTTGGCCGGGCTGTGGTCGGTCTGGGCCTCCTGAAGCCGGGCGAAATCCTCCACACCCAAGGCGGGCGGAGCATGTTAGGCTGCGCCCCATGACCGCCCCCCTGTCGCAGCCCTTTTCCATCCCCGGCATGCTGCCCGATGCCGACGCCGAGAGCGCCTGGATCGAGGTGATCCGGAAGATGGACGAGACTTACGCCAATCTGGTGTCGCAGCAGGTCGAACTCGAGCGCAAGAATGCCGAGTTGGAGGAGGCGCAAGCCTTCATCGCCAGCGTCCTCGGCTCGATGACCGACGTGCTGATCGCTTGCGACCGCGACGGCCGGATCGAGCAGACCAATCCGGCCGCCGAGCGGGCGCTCGGCTGCACCGGGCGGGAGCTGACCGGCCGGCTGCTGCGCGACTTCCTCGACCCCGCCTCCCACCCCGCCTTCGCCCGGCTGTGCAGCGCCGCCCTCCAGCGTGAAGGCGGCAGCGACGTGGAACTGTCCCTGCGTGGGCCGACCGGTCCATTCCCCGTCGCGGTCAACAGCACGGTGCGCTACGACCAGCGCGGCCATGCCATCGGGCTGGTGCTGGTCGGCCGGCCGATCGGAGAATTGCGCCGTGCCTACCGCGACCTCGCTTCCGCCCATGAGGGGCTGAAGCAGACGCAGCAGCAGCTGGTCCATTCGGAAAAAATGGCGTCACTCGGCCGGCTGGTCGCCGGCGTGGCGCATGAACTGAACAACCCGATCTCCTTCGTCTACGGCAACGCCCATGCCATGCGCCGTTATGTCGACCGGATGACCGCCTATCTCGACCGCGTGCATGAGGGTGCCGGCGCCGCCGAACTGGCGGCGCTGCGCAAGGAACTGCGCATCGACCGCGCCCGTGCGGACGCGGCGGCGACGCTGGACGGCATGCTGGAGGGGACTGAGCGGGTGCGCGACATCGTGGCGGAGCTTCGCCGCTTCTCGTCGGAACAGAAGCACGCCTCGGAACGCTTTGATTTGACGGCACTTCTTCGGTCCGCAGTGACCTGGGTGGCGAAGGCGCAGATGCCGGACCTGACCGTCGTCTTCGACCTGCCGGAGACGCTGGAGATCGCCGGCCATCCCGGCCACCTGCATCAGGTCGCCATGAACCTCGTCCAGAACGCCATCGACGCCATGGCCGGCGCCGGGGTCAAGCGGCTGGAACTGCATGGCCGGGAGGAGGCCGGGGAGGTCGTCGTCACCATCCGCGACACCGGCCACGGCATTCCCGAGGCGATCCTGGGCCGGGTCTTCGACCCCTTCTTCACCACCAAGCCGGTCGGCAAGGGCACCGGGCTCGGCCTGTCGATCAGCTATCAGCTGGTGCGCGACCATGGCGGTGCGCTGGCCGCGGCCAACCATCCCGACGGCGGGGCGCTGTTCACCCTGACCCTGCCGGCGGCCGGGCACAAGGAAGGGTCCGCGCGATGACCGGTCAGGTTGGAAGAGAGCGTCCGCTGTCGGTGCTGTGGCTGCAATCGGGGGGCTGCGGCGGCTGCACCATGTCGCTGCTCTGTGCCGAATCCCCCGATCTGATGGCGCTGTTCGAGACGGCCGGCATCCGCCTGCTCTGGCATCCCAGCCTGTCCGAGGAAACCGGGGCGGAGGCGCTGGATCTGTTCGAGCGCATCCTGTCCGGGGCGGAGCCGCTGGACGTGCTGTGCGTTGAGGGGTCGCTGCTGCGCGGCCCCAACGGCACCGGACGATTCCATGTGCTGGCAGGAACCGGCCGGCCGACCATCGATTGGGCGCGAGAACTGGCCGCCGTCGCCGGCACCGTGCTGGCCGTCGGCACCTGTGCGGCCTATGGCGGCATCACCGCGGGCGGCGAGAACATCGCCGATGCCTGCGGCCTGCAGTATGAGGGGACGCAACGCGGCGGGGCGCTGGGCGGGGAGTTCCGCGCGCGCGGCGGCCTTCCGGTGGTGAATGTCGCCGGCTGCCCGACCCACCCCAACTGGGTGACCGAGACGCTGATGCTGCTGGGCGAGAATGCCCTGGGAGCCGACGATCTGGACGTCTACCAGCGCCCGCGCTTCTACGCCGACCATCTGGTCCACCATGGTTGCTCGCGCAACGAGTATTACGAATACAAGGCCAGCGCGGAGAAGCCGTCGGACCTCGGCTGCCTGATGGAGCATCTCGGCTGCCTGGGCACACAGGCGCATGCCGACTGCAACACCCGCCTGTGGAACGGCGAGGGCTCCTGCACCCGCGGCGGGTCGGCCTGCATCAACTGCACGGCGCCGGGGTTCGAAGAGCCGGGGCATCCGTTCCAGCAGACCCCGAAATTCGCCGGCATCCCCATCGGCTTGCCGACCGACATGCCGAAGGCGTGGTTCGTGGCGCTGGCCTCCCTCGCCAAGGCGGCGACGCCGGAACGGGTGCGCCGCAATGCCGCCGCCGACCGCATCGTCGTGCCGCCCACCGTCCGCCCCACCCGGAAAGGCTGAACCGGTGAGCGAAGAAGCGAAACGACGCCTGATCGTGGGTCCTTTCAATCGTGTAGAGGGCGATCTTGAGGTAAGGCTTGAAATCGACGGCGGACGTGTTTCCGCCGCCTATGTGAACTCGCCCCTGTTCCGTGGCTTCGAGCGCATCATGGAGGGGCGCGACCCGATGGATGCACTGGTGGTGGCGCCACGCATCTGCGGCATCTGCTCCGTCTCGCAGAGTCACGCGGCGGCGTTGGCTCTGGGGGGAGCCATGGGGGTGGAGGCGCCGCGCAATGGCGTTCTGGCGACCAACCTGATGACGGCGACGGAGAATGCCGCCGATCACCTGACCCATTTCCACCTGTTCTTCATGCCCGACTTCGCCCGCCCCGCCTACGAAGGCCGCCCCTGGTTCGAGCGGGCGGAGGCGCGCTTCAAGGCGGCGCAGGGCAGCGCCGTGCGTGGCGCCACCGCGGCGCGGGCGGAGCTGTTCCATGTGCTGGGCATCCTAGGCGGCAAGTGGCCGCACACGCTGACGCTCCAGCCCGGCGGCGTGACCCGTGCGGCGGACGCCCGCGACCGGGTGCGGCTGCTCGCCACCGTCGGCGCCTTCCGCCGCTTCCTGGAGGACAGCCTGTTCGGCGCTCCGCTGGACCGCGTTCTGGAGCTTGCAACGCCGGAGGATCTGGAACGCTGGCGGCTGTCCGGTCCGGCCGGTGATTTCCGCCTGTTCCTGGAAATTGCGGAGGATCTGGATCTCGCCCATTACGGCCGTGCCTATGGCCGGTTTCTCAGCCACGGCGCCTATCCGGAGGCGGATGGCGGGCATCTCTACCGTCGTGGCATCTTCGCCGACGGTCGGGACGCCGCCTTCGACCCCGATCAGGTGGCCGAGCATCACCGGTTCAGCCGCATGGCCGGGCAGGACCGCCCCCACCCTCCCTTCGCCGGCTCGACCGTGCCCGATGGGGCGGACGAGGAGGGATACAGCTGGTGCAAGGCGCCGCGGCTGGCCGGCTTGCCCTATGAGACCGGGGCCATCGCGCGGCAACTGGTGGACGGCCATCCGCTGATCCGGGCATTGGTGGCGCAGGATGGCGGATCGGTGCGCAGCCGGGTGGTCGCCCGCCTGTTGGAACTGGCCCGCACCACCCGCGCCATGGAAGGCTGGCTGCGTGCCATTGAGCCCAACGGCCCCTGGTGTGCGACGGCCGAGATGCCCGACAGTGCCGAGGCGGTGGGCCTGACCGAGGCGGCCCGCGGCGCGCTCGGCCACTGGATGCGGGTGGAGCGCGGGCGCATCGCCGGTTATCAGATCATCGCGCCCACGACCTGGAACTTCTCTCCCCGCGACCTCGACGGCGTCCCCGGCCCATTGGAGCAGGCTCTGGTCGGTGCTGCGGTGCAGGAGGGAGAACGCACGCCGCTGTCGGTGCAGCACATCGTCCGCTCCTTCGACCCATGCATGGTCTGCACGGTTCATTGAAAAATATTGTTTTAAATCAACACGATAAGCTAGAGCGTCCGAAACTTTTCCGAAATTCATTCGGCAGCGCGTTGACATCCGCGTCCCCTCCTTGTTCTCATCCATGCGAACGCATGGAGAACAGAATGCGCGACGATCCTCAAGCGAAGCCGCCCTCCCCTTGGTCGAAGGAGGGACAACCGGTACCGGACGACCATCTGATCCTTGCCGCCTCCGTGGTGCTGACGAAGCACAGCGGCAACCCCACCACCCGCCGGGCCGATGCGACCATGCGCGAAATCATCGCTCGCGACTGGGTTGCCCAGCTGCGCCGCTGTGGCTACGAGATCACGTTCGGATCGGGGGCACCTGACCACGGCAGGATGACGGACCCATTGGAGGCACCATGTTGCCCGATCATCATCTCTTCGTGATTGAGCACGCGGCCAGCCGCCTCGCCATCTCGGCAGCAGACGCCGGCCGGACGCGGAACATCGCGGCCATGATGCTCTTCGGCAACCCGCACGCGCCCCAACGGGATGCGATAATGGTGCGGGAGTTATTGTTTTGAACAGTGCCCGAAACATAATAGTAGGTAATACTACATAGAAGGATTTGATTTCCCGCAATCCCGTAGAGAGAACAAGTTAATTTATGAATATCATCTATTCAAATACCACCGACGTTCAATTGATATGCATAGACAGCGCAAGCGCAATTATCGACAATAATGATAAGATTAACGGGGACACAATATTGACAAGAATCTGCATTTTTTGAATCATTTCTAGCTTAGATATCGGCGCTAAAGCATGCTCGACAATATCAGAAAGCCTATCAATTTCTGCACCGTTGGATTTCAATATTTCAAGCTCAGCCTCCCACTTTTCGTGATCCAGTTGGAATTCATCATAAGTGGCGAATGGCTTCGAATTTATTTGGTCGAGGATAGTAGACAATCTCTCGGTATCGGCCGCCCTGTCACAAAGCAATTTACGTACGTTCAACACTAGCTCGAACAATTGCTGTGCGTGCAGCAACCGAAGTGCTTCCCATCGACGCCGATCAGTAAGGGAAATAATAGCAAAGCTAATCGAAGAATAGGCTGTAACAACACATAGACCGGCTGGAAAAATCCAGGCGGTTTTCATAGAAAGGCTAGGGTCCGGACCCATAAAGAGCCTTTCCGCCAGGGAGCCGTTGTGATTCAACGCCCTGGAAAGGGGCTATGCGATGAGCGACGGTCAGTTCTGGTTGACGGTGGAGCAGTTCGGACGGCTTGAGCCGCACCTTCCGCGCGACACCCGCGGCAAGCCGCGCGTGGATGATCGTCGTGTGATCAGCGGAATCGTCCATGTGCTGAAGTCGGGTGGGCGCTGGGTGGATGCTCCACCGGTCTACGGCCCCCGCAAGACGCTCTACAACCGCTTCGTCCGCTGGGCGGCCAAGGGCGTGTGGGAAGACATCTTCCATGCGTTGGCAGCGGCAGGTGGCCCACCGGCCCAGGTGATGATCGACTCCACGGCGGTCCGCGCCCATCGTTCGGCAAGCGGCGGCAAAGGGGGGAGCGCGCTCAGGCCATCGGACGGTCCCGTGGCGGACGAACCACCAAAATCCACGCCCTGAGCGATCCACGCGGTCGGCCGCTCGCCTTCTTGTTGACCGGCGGTCAGGTTGCCGACTGCACCGCCGCCGATCGTCTGCTCGACCGGATGCCCGCCACCGATCTCCTGCACGGCGACAAGGGCTACGACAGTGCCGCTGTTCGCCGGAAGATCGAAGAGGCGGGAGCCGCGCCCAACATCCCGCCACGCGCCAACAAGCGCTGGAAAAACTGCTTCTCTCCCTACCTCTACCGGAACCGCAACGTCATCGAAATAGTCCTTCCGCAAATGACAAAAACGCCCTCGCTCGCCGTCGGGGCTGAGCGGGATGACGTAGCGGATTTCCACCTCACCTCCGGTAACGACGATGCGATCGATCAGCAACTCCACGAGTTGGCGCCGCCGCGCGAAGTCAGCGTCAGCCAAGCCGGACTGCATCCGCTGGCAGAAATCAGCTGCCGAAGCGGCCCAGCCAGCGAGCTTCATGTGCCGGCCGGCCTGAGCATCTAACTGTTCTGCTTGGGTGCGCAAACCTTGCATCCGCTCATCCGCCACCTGACGCCGGCGTTGATATTCCGGCAGAGGGATCACGCCGAGCAGATACGCGTCCGTCAGGCGCTCCATCTGCTGCTCAAGCCCACACTGACCTTTCCGTAGCTGTTCGCGTCGGGCTTGCAGCTCCTGGGGCAGCCAGCCTCCGCCATGCGCCCGGCTGAGGGCTTGGGCAATCTGCTCAGGGGCGGTAAGGAGTGCACAGAGATCCTTCCAAACCAAATCATCAAGCTGCTGAGCCGGAGCGTAGCGTGCTGAACAAGAGGTTTCTCGCCGGCTGGTAATCGCATCGCCTTTGCCGCGGCAGACATAGTAATTGTATCCTGGGTGAACGGTGCGGCACACACACCCTGACTGACAGACGCCACAGCTTACCAACGCTCGCAGCAGATACTCATGTCGGGTGTTATGGCGCCGTGCAAACGCTTGATTTTGATCAAGTTTTTCCCGCGCCAGCTTGAACTGTTCCTCACTGATCAAAGCCGGGATGTTCGCCACTGGCATCCACTGTTCTGCTGGCGTCGGGATCGACGAATCCGACGGGCGACCGATGGGGTGAGTGGCCGACCGACGGCTGCGGGGTGGACGGCTGCGCCACCGCCCGGCGAAGACTTGGCCGGTGTAGCTGGGGTTGGTCAGAATGCCGCGCAGGGTGGTTGGGGACCAATGCGGCCGGCCAGTCGGCGAAGCGATGCCCAGGGCGCGCAAGTACTTGGCCAAGCTGAACAAGCTGCTGTGGTCCTCAATGAAACGGGCGAACACCTCACGGATGACGGCCGCCTCCGCCGGATCGACCGTAACACCGACCGGATCGCGCGGACGATCCGGGTCCAGGCGGTAGCCGTAAGGAGCTCTGGTCCAGGGCAACAGACATCCGGCGCGCAGCTTCATCTGGCGTCCCCGTCGCATGCGTTCGGCAATCAAGGTGCGCTCGTACTCCGCCACGGCGCCCCGGATCTGCAACAGAAGCTGATCCTGTGGATCGCGTCCCATTGGCCGGTCTAGAAACTCGACCTGGCAGCCATGGTGCTCCAGTTCCTCCAACAAAACCATCAGTTGCACGTAGTTACGGGCCAGACGGTCGGGGTCCGTCACCAACACCCGCCCGACCGCACCCGCCCGTACCGCATCGCGCAACCGATCCAAGCCCGGCCGGTTCAGCGTCGCCCCGCTATAGCCGTCATCGCGGAAGATGGTGTCGCTGACGATGTCCTCGCCTTGCTCCTGCATATGGGTGCGAAGGCGATCGAGTTGCTGCTCGATGGTCTGGGCTTGGGCTTGCCGTGAGGTCGAAACCCGCACATAGATCGCCGTCCTCATGGTTCCCCTCCTGTGCTGGTGGGGAGGGGTCGACCACTTCCGGTGAAGCCGGCGAGACGGCCTGAAGGGTCATCTCCAGGATGAGCATGTATGCCCGATCCCATCGCCGGGCCCCATCCGTCGTCGCCTGCATCTGGCGGCGAACCTGCCAATGGCGCTTCATCGGTACCTCCCCGATCTGCGTTCAGATCGGGAACCGTGCTCACGCCCATTTGCGTGCAATCCCGTAGACGCAAAGCAAGCCGCCACCAACTCAGGGAAAGCCGCCCTGAGCGTGACAGGCAGAATTTGTCATTTGCGATCAGCCCATTGAGCGCATGTTCGGACGCCTCAAGGACTTCCTGCGCATCGCCACCCGTTACGACCGCTCCGCAACCAACTTCATGGCCGCCGTCCACATCGTGGCGACCGTCGCATACTGGTTATGAGTCCGGGCCCTAATCCAACGCCGCCCAACGTGTTTGCGCACTGCATTTTCCAACGGACTCCCCCAAGTGGGATGACGCGGCACCTCCGATCAATGGCAGTGACGTGCACCGGCCCGACACCAGAGCCAGCAGAGCGCCAATCACGAAACGCAGCATCGCCACCTCCTGAGATAACCGAAGCGCGAACGCTCGCCGTTCAGCGCAACCGGATTATCGCAGCGTGTGCCGCGCACCGCATTTACGTTTATCGCGTAAGTCTACGCTTGGCCAGAATTACGTTTAACACGTAAAATGCCCTCACGCTCCACCCACCTCCGGACCCTGCTTGCCGACATCCTCGGCACAGAGACTGAGCCCACGCCCATCGAACCGCACGCCCAACTGATCGACGACCTCGGCGCCGACAGCCTGGATGCCTACGAACTCCAGATCGCCATCGAGGAGGAGTTCGGCGTCGCGATCGAAGACGACGAACTCCCCCGCCTCATCACCGTCGGCGATCTGGTGAAGCGCATCGACAACGCCCAGCCACCCACCTGAGTTTCGCGGCTCGCCGCGTCCACCTGCCCTGCGCCCGGCAGCGCATGGCGTTTCCTCCACCTCACTCCCGCCGGGGCTTTCCCCGATGTCCCGGCGGTCTTTTCCGGATCCTTCCATGTCCGCTTCCCGCCTCATCGTCACCGACACCCTGACCGCCGACGGCTTGGCTGGCGTCGACCAGCACCTCGGCTTTGCCCAGCCGTCCGCCGACGAAGCCGCGACCGAGGGCGACGAGCGCGAGGCGAGTTTCTGGCGGCAGATCGCCGACCGCTGGCACGGCAAGCGCCTGGACCTGACAGCGCGGGTGACGCTCCGCCCCCCTGGTACCGGCCGGCATGGGTGACCCCAGCCGGCTTGAGCCCGTGAGAGGCCCGGCAACGCATCCCCCCAAACTCAGCGTGACCTCCCCCGGTCATGGGAACCATCATTCCGATATAAATGAGCCCAGCCCGGAAAGGTGGGGGGCAAGCGGGGATGAAGCAGTCCCAAACCTGTTGGGATTGGATCACCAAGCCGGGAGAGCGTAATGAGCGACAAACCCACCGAAGACCAACCCACAGAGGGCGAGCGCAACAGGCAGGCGCCGGAGACGCCGTCGATCGGCCAAAGCGAGGAGCCGACTGGAAACGCCCCGAAGAAGCCCGGTTCGGAAAAGGCGAGCGACCGCGAAGGCCAGACGCGGGAGCCGGGATATGACGAAGCCTAGACCCTTGCACATGCTTTCAGGAGCTTCGTTCGCCAATCTGGCTCTTTGGTGAATCGGCCTTTGTATCAGCCGTTTGAATGAAGAAGTTGAAGTGCCATCACATGTTGGCACTCACGAGACGATGAACGCCGCGTAGGACATGACGCCGACGAACATCAGAAGAGAAACCAGTCTTGCCATTTCGACCTCCATTGGGCGGAGCATCCGGCGGAGATGTCCGCCCTGATGGACAAGATCTAAATCCGCGAGGTGCCAGGATAAACGCCCGGATCCTGGTTTCACCGTTCGGCTGCGGCGAACAATCGGACCGCACACCCTGCGGCAACCTTCCAGCCAGACCGGCAAGTTGGTTGCCACTTTCCATGCATGCTGTAATGTTGATGTCCACAATCGCTGCCCTGACGAGCGATGGGTGGGGAAATATGCTGTCCGATCAAGGAGATGGCCTTATGGCCGGTCCTGGCATGGAACTTGTACGAACAAGCCTCGGCGGCAGTACGCCGCAAAATGGGACAGATGCCGGGGCATGGGAATGGACGGAACGGGGGATGGTGACGGTCGCGGGGCGGCGCGAATCCTGGTGTTGGGCATCGGCAACATCCTGTGGGCCGACGAGGGCTTCGGTGTCCGCACCGTGGAGCGTCTCGCCGCCGATTGGCGGTTTCCCGACACCGTCACGCTGATGGATGGCGGAACCCAGGGGCTGTATCTGCTGCCGCATCTGGAGACTGCCGACGCGCTGATCGTGGTCGACGCCATCGACTATGGCCTGCCGCCGGGCACCCGCCGGGTCTTCCATGGCGACGACGTACCGGCTTTCCTGGGCGCCAAGAAGATGAGCCTGCACCAGACCGGGTTTCAGGAGGTGCTGGCCAGCGCCATGTTTCTCGGCCGCTGCCCGGAAAAGCTGATCCTGGTCGGGGTCCAGCCGGAATGCCTGGAGGATTACGGCGGCGGCTTGACCGATACCGTCGCGGCCCAGGTCGCCCCCACCATCGACGTCATTCTGCAACTGCTGCACGGCGAATTCGGCGTGGAGGGCGTACGCCGGGATGCCGCTGCAGACATTGCGGCGCCGGCCATCGCCCGCGACGCCTATGAGGGCGGCCGGCCCAGCGCCGAGGATGCCTGCCGCATCGGCGATCACCGCATTCTGGCGGCGCTGTCCGCCACGGCATCCTGAGGGGAGCGACGCCAGCATGTGCATCGGCATTCCCCTGCGCCTGACCGCGGTCGACGGTATCGTCGGCCGGGCGGAGGACGGCTCCGCCATCGACCTGTCGCTGATCCCGGAGGCCGGTCCCGGCGACTGGGTGCTCGGCTTCCTGGGCGCTGCCCGCCGGTTGCTGGAGCCCGAGGAGGCATCGCAGATCCTCGATGCGCTGGCGGCGATGGCCGCGGCGATGGCCGCGGCGCTGGACGGGGAACGGCTGGACAGCGCCTTCGCCGACCTGACCGGCCGCGAACCGACCCTTCCCCCCCACCTGGAGGCGGCCCGTGCGGCCGGCCTGACGGAGGCCTGACGCCATGACCGACCTTGCACCCCCGCTCGTCAAACCGCGCCTGCCCTTGCCGCCGCTGGTCGATCTGCTGACCGACGTCCATGGATACATGCGGCTCGACCATGCCGACGACCGCCCGTGGCTGGACGATCCGGCCAAGGATTGGGTGGTCTTCCTGCCCGGCCACGGCAAGGGCAATGCGGAGACCGCCGACGTGGCCGTTATCCTGCCGGAATTGGTCCGCGCCCTGCACCCGCGCCTGAGCCCGGCGGTGGCGGGCGAGGCGGCGGAGCGCGCGATCCTGGCGCTGACCGGCATGATGAGCCTGCCGGCCCTGGTCTTCCTGCGTGGCGACCGGTTGCTGGGCAGCATTCCCCGCGTGCGCGACTGGGACGATTATCTCCAGCGGATTGGCGAGATTCTGGACGGCGGCTCGGAAGGCGGTGCGGCATGAGTTCCCTGTTCGGCATGACCCATCCGCCGGTCGGCTTCGGCCCCGGCAGCCAGCCCGATGCGACTGAGGAAGGGTTGGAGTATCTGCCGATGCCGTCGGGCATGCGCGTCTATGAACCGCACCTGCCGGAGGTCGCGGATCCCGCCCGCGCCGCCGCGGCGCGCGCGGTGCTGGTCCGCATTCATCAGGCGCTGGCCGGCTGGTCGGCGGGCGAGGAAATCCGCATTCCGGCCGACGATCTCGACGCCCCGGTGCTGGCCCTGGTGGACGAGGCGTTGGGCGAAGGCGAGGTTGCAGTCAAGGTGGAGCGGGCCGGCGACCGGCTGGAGATTCAGGAGGCGTCGCTGGCCGGCGTCTGGCGCGTGCGTGGGTTCGGTGATGGGACCGTGCGCGAAAGCCTGCTGATCGGCGCCTTCCCGCGGGTGGCGCTGAACCGCGCCTTCACCGCCGTTGCACCGGCTGCCGCCGGGCCCGCCCCGGCCGGGCTGATGAACGGCATGCCGATCCTGACCGAACTGCTGGACCGCAGCGCCGCCTGGCGCCGCGGCGACGGCCCCCACGCGGTGAATTTCAGCCTGCTTCCCCACACGCCCGAGGATCTGGCCTTCGTCGAACAGCGGCTGGGCGTCGGCGCCACCACCATCCTGTCGCGCGGCTACGGCAACTGCCGCGTCACCGCCACGGCGACGCAGAATGTCTGGTGGGTGCGCTATTACAACTCGGTCGACACGCTGATTCTCGACACGGTGGAGATCGTCGACGTGCCGGCGGTGGTCTGTGCCGCCGCGGAGGATATCGCCGACAGCGCCGAACGGCTGGCCGAGATCCTCGACGCGCTGGCGACCGATCTGGAGCGGACGCGATGAGCGCCGCCGCCGCCCGTTTCGAGGGCTCCTATCTGGGCGACGCCACGCGCATCGGCGCGGCCACGCGGATGGAATGCAAGATCTGCTGGCATGTCTATGACCCGGCGGAAGGGTGCGACCACTGGCAGGTGCCGCCCGGTACGGCCTTTGCCGCCCTGCCCGACCATTGGCGCTGCCCGGTTTGCGACGGCGCCCGCGACCAGTTCATGGCGTTGGACGGCGAAGCCGCCGTGGCGGAGACGATCGCCGCGCCGCTGCCCTCCGTCCCTGCCCCGCCCGCTCAGCCGGTCGAGACCATCGCCCGGCTGGAAGCGGCCTTCCGTGAAATCCACACTGCGCAGATGCGCGGCCTTCCCATCGTCAACGATGCGCTGGCGGTGAAGGCGGTCGGATTCCGCAGGCATGACGAGCGCTGGCTGGGCGCGCTGGTGACGCCGTGGTTCCTGAACTTCGTCCTGCTGCCGGGCGAGGGGGACGACTGGTCGGCCCTGGTCCCCGGCGCCAAGGAACTGATCGAGTTCCCGTCCGGCCGGTACGAGTTCGTCCACGCCAACCGCAAGGGGGTGGGCGCCTACAAGGCATGCTCGCTCTTTTCGCCGATGTTCGAGTTCGGCTCGATGCTCCAGGCGACCGAAACGGCCTCGGCGGCGCTGGTCTCCCTCTTCGATCCGTCCATCCGCGAGGACGGCGCCCAGACCGCGGAAATCCGCCGCCGCCGCGAGGCCGAACTGGCGCCGCCGGAAACGGTTTCTGCGGACGCCGTTCCAGAACCGGCGGAGCCGGTGCGGCCGTCGCGCCGGGCTCTGCTGGGTATGGGGGCGGGGGACGCCGGCGATGCATGAGATGGCGCTCTGCGAAAGCCTGCTCCAGGCGATGGAGGAGGCCGGGCGCGCCAACGGCTTCAGCCGCGTGACCAAAATCCGGCTGGAGATCGGCCGCTTCGCCGGGGTGGAGGTGGAGGCGCTGCGTTTCGGTTTCGATGTGGTCACGCGCGGTTCGCTGGCCGAGGGGGCGGAACTGGTGGTGCTGGATGTGCCGGGCCGCGGCTGGTGCTTCGACTGCAGCGACACGGTGGACCTGGACGACCGGCTGTCGCCCTGCCCACACTGCGGCGGCAGCCGGCTGCATCCCAACGGCGGCACCGAAATGACGATCAAGGATCTCGAGGTCAAATGAGGCCGGTTGAATGAGGAAGGATCCCGTGCGATGAGCGACCCTACCCGCCCCGGCATCCTGGTGGTGGATGACGAGCCGCGCTCCGTCGAGGTCATCGCCCGCCTGCTGGACGAGGAGTTCGAGGTCTTCACCGCCCTGTCGGCGGAGGAGGGCTTGCGCCTGCTGGAAACCGAATGGATCCAGGTGGTCTTCTCCGACCAGCGGATGCCGGAGGTCAGCGGTGTCGAGTTCCTCACCCAGGTGCGCGAACGCTGGCCCGAGGTGGTGCGGATCGTCATCACCGGCTACATCGACCCCGAGGACATCATCGGCGCCATCAACACCGCCGGCATCCACCAGTTCATCACCAAGCCCTGGCATCCCGACCATCTGCTGCTGACCGCCCGCAACGCGGCGAAGATGTACCAGCTGCAGCGTGAGCATGACCGGCTGACCAGCGAACTGAAACTGCTGCCGCCGCTGGCGGAAACCCGCGTGGCGACCAAGCGGGAGCGGGTGCGGCAGTCCTACCGCTTCGACGGTCTGGTCCGTGCCGAAGGCAGCCCGGTGGAGGAAGTCTGCCGGCAGGCGGAGCGGGTGGCCGGTTTCAACGTGCCGGTTCTGGTGCTGGGAGAGACCGGAACCGGCAAGGAATTGCTGGCGCGCGCCATCCATTACGGCAGCCCGCGGTCCGACCAGCCCTTCTACTGCGAGAATTGCGGCGCCATCCCGGACGAATTGCTGGAAAGCGAGCTGTTCGGCCACAAGAAGGGCGCCTTCACCGGCGCGCACAGCAACCGCCTCGGCCTGCTGGAGCAGGCGGACGGCGGCACGATCTTCCTGGACGAGATCGGCGACATCAGCCCGGCCTTCCAGGTCCGGCTGCTGCGCTTCCTGCAGGAGGGCGAGATCCGGCCGGTGGGCTCCAACGAGACGCGGCGGGTCGATGTCCGCGTCGTCGCCGCCACCCACCGCGACCTGACCGCCGAGGTGAAGGCCGGCCGTTTCCGCGAGGACCTCTATTACCGCCTCAGCACCATGACGCTGACCATGCCGCCCCTGCGCGACCGGCCCGACGACATCCCGGTGCTCGCCCGCCACATCCTGGAGCGGCTGTCGGCCGCCCATGGCAAGCCCGTTGCCGGCTTCGCCCCCGACACGCTGGCCTGCCTGGAGGCCTATGGCTGGCCCGGCAACGTGCGCGAGCTGCAGAACGAGATCATGCGCATGCTGGTGCTGTGCGAGGGCGACACGCTGGGGGCCGACCTGCTGTCCAACCAGGTTCTGCGCGGTGCCGCGCTGAACGCCCGCCCCGCCTCGCCGCAGGACGGTCCGCTGCCGCCGCTCGACCTGATCGGCCAGGGCGGGCCGCTGAAGTCGCGGATCGAGCGGGTGGAGGCCGGCATCCTGATGGAAACGCTGGTCCGCTGCCGCTGGAACAAGAGCAAGGCCGCAGACGAACTGGGCCTGTCCCGCATGGGCCTGCGCGCCAAGCTGGAACGCTACGGCATCGAGCGCGGGCCGACGCAGCGGCATTGATAACTTAAACGCCCTCTCCCGCCCTAGATCCCCTCTCCCCCCGGGGGAGAGGGTTAGGGTGAGGGGGATGCATAGCGTGGCTATTACGAGAATCCTCGCTGTGCGCCCCCCTCACCCCGACCCTCTCCCCAGGGGGGAGAGGGAGACCTGGGCGGGAGAGTTCACCAAACCACAAGAACCCCGAGGAGCCGTTCGATATGTCGAAAACCATCCGCCTTGCCGCCGTCGCGGCTGCCGTCGCGCTTGCCGCCACCCCTGCCCTTGCCCATCCCGGCCATCTCGCCGGGGCCGGCTTCCTCGACGGCGCCGCGCATCCGCTTGGCGGGCTCGACCACCTGATCGCCATGGTCACGGTCGGCGTCTATGGCGCCACCATCGGCGGACGCGCCGTGCTGGCGGTGCCGGGGGCGTTCCTTGCCGCCATGCTGGCGGGCGGACTGTTCGCGCTCACCGGCGGCGAGCTGCCGCTGGTCGAGCCGACGATCTACGCGTCCACGGTCGTGCTGGCGCTGCTGTGCGTCATGCCGATGTCGCGCAACGGCGTGGTGGGCGCCCTGTTCGCCGCCGCCTTCGGCCTGTTCCACGGCTTCGCCCATGGGGCGGAGATGCCGGCCGACGCCGCGGCGCTCGGCTATGCCGCCGGCTTCCTGGCCAGCACCGCCGGTCTGCATGCCATCGGCGTGGCGCTGGGTCTGGCGCTCCATCGGCTGATCGGCCGGCCGGAAGAGAATAGCCAGTCCGCCTGACACCACCGGCAATTCCCCTGCCATCCCGGCCGCCAGATCGGCCGGGAGCTTGCCACAGGCCAAAGCCCATCCGGGCATGAAACCGTTGCTTTGCCAAATGTTCGTATTACGGCACGGTTGTTGCCTATGCCCCGCGGAGAAGCGCACCGGACCCTCGCACGCCGGTGCCGCCCCAGGGGAGAAAACAAACCGATGGCAACGCTGGAAACCTTCTACGAGGTGATGCGGCGGCAGGGGATCACACGCCGTTCGTTCCTGAAATACTGCTCGCTGACCGCCGCGGCCCTCGGGCTGGGGCCGGAATTGGTGCCGCAGATCGTCCATGCCATGGAAACCAAGCCGCGCACCCCGGTGCTGTGGCTGCATGGGCTGGAATGCACCTGCTGTTCGGAATCCTTCATCCGCTCCGCGCACCCGCTGGTGAAGGACGTGGTGCTGTCGATGATCTCGCTGGACTACGACGACACGCTGATGGCGTCGGCCGGCCATCAGGCCGAGGCGATCCTCGACGAGGTGATGGAGAAGTACAAGGGCAACTACATCCTGGCGGTGGAAGGCAATCCGCCGCTGAACCAGGACGGCATGTCCTGCATCATCGGCGGCAAGCCCTTCACCGATCAGCTGCGCAAGGTCGCCAAGGACGCCAAGGCGATCATCTCCTGGGGCTCCTGCGCCTCCTTCGGCTGCGTCCAGGCGGCGCGCCCGAACCCGACACGCGCCACCCCGGTGCATGAGGTCATCACCGACAAGCCGATCATCAAGGTCCCCGGCTGTCCGCCGATCGCCGAGGTGATGACCGGCGTCATCACCTACATGCTGACCTTCGACCGTATCCCGGAACTGGACCGCCAGGGCCGGCCGAAGATGTTCTACAGCCAGCGCATCCACGACAAATGCTATCGCCGGCCGCATTTCGACGCCGGCCAGTTCGTGGAATCCTTCGACGACGAGGGCGCGCGCAAGGGCTATTGCCTCTACAAGGTCGGCTGCAAGGGTCCGACCACCTACAACGCCTGCTCCACCGTCCGCTGGAACGAAGGCACCAGCTTCCCCATCCAGTCCGGCCACGGCTGCATCGGCTGCTCGGAGGACGGATTCTGGGACAAGGGGTCCTGGTATGCCCGCCAGTCCGACATCCTCCAGTTCGGGATCGAGGCCAACGCCGACGAGATCGGCACCACCGCCGCCATCGGCGTCGGCAGCATCATCGCCGCCCACGCGGCGGTCAGCGCCCTGAAGCGCGCACAGCACAAGGGAGACGTCTGACCATGGGCATCGTCCAGACCCCGAACGGCTTCTCGCTCGACAACGGCGGCAAGCGCATCGTCGTCGATCCGGTCACCCGCATCGAAGGCCACATGCGCTGCGAGGTGAATGTCGACAGCAACAACGTCATCCGCAACGCGGTGTCGACCGGCACGATGTGGCGCGGCCTCGAAGTGATCCTGAAGGGCCGCGACCCGCGCGACGCCTGGGCCTTCGTGGAGCGCATCTGCGGCGTGTGCACCGGCTGCCACGCGTTGACTTCGGTCCGCGCGGTGGAGGATGCGCTGCAGATCCGCATCCCGAAGAACGCCCACCTGATCCGCGAGATCATGGCGAAGACGCTGCAGGTCCATGACCACATCGTCCATTTCTATCACCTGCACGCGCTGGATTGGGTCAACCCGGTCAACGCGCTGAAGGCCGATCCGCAGGCAACCTCGGCGCTCCAGCAGGCGGTGTCGCCGCGCCATGCCAAGTCCAGCCCCGGCTATTTCCGCGACGTCCAGACCCGCCTGAAGAAGTTCGTGGAGAGCGGCCAGCTCGGCATCTTCAAGAACGGCTATTGGGACAACCCGGCCTACAAGCTGTCGCCGGAAGCCGACCTGATGGCTGTGACCCATTACCTGGAGGCGCTGGATCTCCAGAAGGACATCGTCAAGATCCACACCATCCTCGGCGGCAAGAACCCCCACCCGAACTACATGGTCGGCGGCGTTCCCTGCGCCATCAACATGGACGGCAACGGGTCGTCGGGCGCGCCGCTGAACATGGAGCGGCTGAACTTCATCCGCGCCCGCATCCAAGAGGCCACGGCCTTCGTCGAGAACGTCTATCTGCCGGACGTGCTCGCCATCGCCAGCTTCTACAAGGACTGGCTCTATGGCGGCGGGCTGGCGGCGACCAACGTCATGGACTACGGCGATTACGAGAAGGTGCCGTACGACCATTCGACCTGCCAGCTGCCGGGCGGCGTCATCCTGAACGGCAACTGGAACGAGGTCCATCCCATCGACCCGCGCGACCCGGCGCAGGTGCAGGAGTTCGTCGCCCACAGCTGGTACCATTACGAGGACGAGAGCAAGGGCCTGCACCCGTGGGACGGCGTGACCGAGGCCAAGTTCGAACTGGGCGCCAACACCAAGGGCACCCGCACCGACATCAAGGAACTTGACGAGGCCGCCAAGTATTCCTGGATCAAGGCCCCGCGTTGGCGCGGCCATGCGGTGGAGGTCGGCCCCCTGCCCCGTTACATCCTGGCCTATGCCCAGGGCGTCGGCTACGTGAAGGACCAGATCACCGAATCGCTGGGCGCCTTCAACGCGCTGGCCGGCACGAACCTCACGCCGCAGCAGGCGCTGCCGACCACCATCGGCCGCACCCTGGCCCGCGCGCTGGAATGCCAGTACTGCTGCACCATGATGATGGACGACTGGAACGCCCTGATCGCCAACATCAAGGCCGGCGACACCGCCACCGCCAATGTCGAGAAGTGGGACCCGAAGACCTGGCCGAAGGAGGCCAAGGGCGTCGGCACCGTCGCCGCCCCGCGCGGCGGTCTCGGCCACTGGATCAAGATCAAGGACGGCAAGATCGACAACTACCAGTGCGTCGTGCCGACGACCTGGAACGGCAGCCCGCGCGATCCCAAGGGCAACATCGGCGCCTTCGAGGCCTCGCTGCTCAACACCCCGATGGCCCGCCCGGACGAGCCGGTGGAGATCCTGCGCACCCTGCACAGCTTCGACCCGTGCCTTGCCTGCTCCACCCACGTCATGGCGCCGGACGGCGCCGAACTGGCCCGCGTCACCGTGCGCTGACCGGCAACCGAGGAGGATTACGTCATGGCTCCTCTCGACGATGCGAAGCCGGTCGCGACACCGGACGAGGAAGGGACGGCCGCTCCGGCGGCCGGCCGCTTCCTGAAGGCGATCTATGTGTATGAGGTGCCGGTCCGGGTCTGGCACTGGGTCAACGCGCTGGCGATCACGGTGCTGTCGGTCACCGGCTACCTGATCGCCAACCCGCTGCCGAGCATGCCGGGCGAGGCGAGCGCCAATTTCCTGATGGGCTACATCCGCTTCGTGCATTTCGCGGCGGCCTACATCTTCACCATCGGCTTCATCGGCCGGCTCTATTGGGCCTTCGCCGGCAACCACCATGCCCGCCAACTGTTCCGCTTCCCCTTCTGGGACCGCCACTGGTGGGGAGAGCTGTTCCTGGAGGCGCGCTGGTACCTGTTCCTGGAGCGCAAGCCGAAGCTGTATGTCGGCCACAACCCGCTGGCGCAGTTCGCCATGTTCTGGGCGATCGCGGTCGGCAGCGTCTTCATGATCGTCACCGGCTTCGCGCTCTACAGCGAAGGAACCGGGCTGGGCAGCTGGCAGGACCGGCTGTTCGGCTGGGTCATCCCGCTGTTCGGCCAGAGCATGGACGTCCACACCTGGCACCATCTGGGCATGTGGGCGATCCTGCTGTTCGTGATCGTCCACATCTATGCCGCGGTGCGCGAGGACATCATGTCCCGCCAGTCGATCATCTCCACCATGATCAGCGGCGTCCGCACCTTCAAGGACGCCGAGGCCCCGGCCGACGAGGAGCATGAGCGCCCGGTGAAGAAGGCGGCGCGGGTGGGGTGAGTGCGTGATGTGGTGTGGTTCTATGCCCCCCACCTATCCTCCCCCGCTCTCAGCGGACCAAAGGTCCGCCTGCCGCGTCAGCACAAAGCGTAGCTTTGTGCGAGAGCTGGGCGGGGGAGGGACTGCCGCCACTCTCCCGCATAAGCACTCGCTCCCTCCCCCGCCCAGCGGGGGAGGGTCGGGGTGGGGGCAAAACTTCGCCCCTACAGTACCCCACACCCCTTGAAAACCTTGAATTGTTCCGTATGCGTTCCCATATCCGGGAGGTTCCGAAACAACGGAGTCTCCCAGATCAGCGCCGCCCCGTCCGGGTGCGGCCAGAGGACGTCATGCCTTATTTTCCGACCATCGACCTGACCCCGCAGGTGAAGCTGCTTCTGGCGCGCGGGGCGCTGACGCTGAACCCCGGCCAATGGGTGCGGGGCGAGAAGGGACGCGGGCGGTTCCTGCGCACCGATCCGCGCAGCGGCACCACCTATGTCAGCTGGCTGCGGCCGGGCGACGATTGGGAAACTGCATCGCAGCGGTTCCACCGTGCCTGCCGCAAGGGCTACATCGGCAAGTATCGCGGCCTTTACGAGTTCGACAAGGCCAACCGCAGCGTCGATGCTTCGGCGCCTCGTAAAAAGCTGCGGGCGCCGGTCCAGATGCCGCTCTTCCCCTACAGGGCGAAGGACGCGGCCCACGCCTGACCGAGGCTGAGCCCGCCATCGTTGGCGGGTGCCAGCCTCGGCAGCAGCGCCTCAACCCCGGAGGTGCGGAAGCCGGCGACCAGTTCCTCCGCCAGCACCGCGTTCATCAGGCAGCCGCCGGACAACACCACCCGGCGGAAACAGTGGGAGCGCAGTGCCGGCAGCGTCCAATCCACCAGCGCTGCCGCCAGCGTGCCGTGGAACAGCTCCGCCCCCTCCGCCGCGTCGGAGACGGACAGCAAGCGCTCCAGCAGGGGTGTCAGGTCGAGTTCGCCCCCCTCGATCCGCCAAGCCCCCTCCACCACCCGTGGCCGGCGCACCAGCGATTCCAGCGCCATCGGCGCCTCGCCCTCGAAGCCCGCCACGGCGCGGACGCCCAGCAGCCCGCAGGCGGCGTCGAACCAGCGTCCGCAGGAACTGGTGAGCGGAGCGTTGATGCCGCGCTCGATCATCCGGCGCACGCCCTCGGCCGGACCGTGACCGGCGAAGCGCGGGACGATCTCGTCGGCGCGGCCCATGCGGACGAGGGCGGCTGCGGCCATCCGCCAGGGCTGGCGGGCGGCGACATCGCCGCCGGGCTGGGCGAGCGGGGCCAGACTGCCCAGGCGCTCCGAACGCAAGCCGTCGACCAGCAGCATCTCCCCACCCCAGGAGCCTCCCCCCTCCCCCAACCCGAACCCGTCGAGGGCAAGGCCGAGCGCCGGACCGTCGATCCGGTGTTCGGCCATCACGGCGGCGACATGGGCGTGGTGGTGCTGGACCGTGATGGCCGGCAGGCCGGTCCCCTCGGCGAAGCGTGTGGATTGGAAATCCGGATGCTTGTCATGGGCGACCGCCACCGGCTCGACGCCCAGGATGTGCAGCAGATGGGCGACGGTCTCCTCCAGGAAGCCCAGCGTTGCGGCGTTGTCGAGGTCGCCGATGTGCTGGGACAGGAAGGCCTCGTCGCCGCGGGTGACGCAAACCGTCGCCTTGAGGTGGCCGCCAACCGCCAGGATCGGCGGCACGGGGCGCGCCAGCCGGATCGGCTCCGGCACATGGCCGCGGCCTCGGCGCAGGAAGGCGGGTGCGCCGGCCAGTTTGCGCACCACGCTGTCGTCGGCGCGGATGACGATGTCGCGGTCATGGTCGACGATCAGGTCGGCGATGCCGGCCAGCCTCTCCCGCGCCTCCCCGTTGCCGATGGCGAGCGGCTCCCCGCCGGGATTGGCGGAGGTCATGACCAGGGTCAGGTCCTGCGGATCGTGCATCCAGCCGGTGCCGTCCGGCCGTCCGGCCGCCTCGTGGAACAGCAGGTAATGCAGCGGCGTGTAGGGCAGCATGACCCCGAGCCATGCCAGACCGGGGGCGATGTCGGGCGCCAGTTCCGGCGCGTCCGCCCGCCGCCGCAGCAGGACGATCGGGTGGGCCACGCCCTCCAGCAGCCGGCGTTCGTCGTCGTCCATGCGGACATGGCGGGCGGCGGACTCCGCATTGGCGACCATCAGGGCGAAGGGCTTGCCGTTGCGCTGCTTGACCCGTCGCAGCCGCTCCACCGCGTCCGCGCGCGTGGCATCGCAGGCGAGGTGGAAACCGCCCAGCCCCTTGATGGCAACGATCCTGCCGGCGCACAGGGCGGCCAGAATGTCTTCCGGCGGATGGGACAGGCGCGGGCCGCAGGTCGGGCAGGCGGTCGGCTGGGCGTGGAAGCGGCGGTCGGCCGGGTCCTTGTACTCCGTCCTGCAGTCGGGGCAGAGCGGAAAGCCGGCCATCGCCGTCTGCGGCCGGTCATAGGGAAGCCGCCGCGTGATGGTGTAGCGCGGGCCGCAATGGGTGCAGTTCAGGAAGGCATAGCGGTAGCGGCGGTCCGCCGGGTCGAACAGTTCGGCAAGGCAGGCCGGGCAGACCGCGGCGTCGGGACCGATTCCGGTGGCGATGGCGCCCGCGGACTCGCTGTGGCGGATGGTGAAGGAGTGCTCGGCGGGGAGCGCGGCCACGGTTGTGCAGTCGACGGCGTCGATGCGGGCCAGCGGCGGCGCCTCATCGGACAGGGCGGTGTGGAAGGCGGCTGTGTCGGCGCCCTGCACCTCGATCAGCACGCCCTGCGGATCGTTCAGCACCCAGCCGGTCAGGCCGAAGCGCCGGGCGAGCGCATGGACGTGCGGACGGAAACCCACGCCCTGCACCCGTCCGCGCACGCGGATCCTCAGCCGCTTGTCGTCATGGGACATGGAAGCCCTTTGGATGATCTTCGGCCCATCCTATCCTTCTCTCCGGGGGCGAGAAGGGACAATCGCTGCGGCAGATGGTCTGTACGGAGGGTCAGGGCCGCAACGATCCGGCACCGCGCCGGTTGACAAGGGAACCCGCGGAACCGGAACGGAGACGCCGTCATGAGCGCAAGCAAGCACGAGAAGACCGACAAGCCGACCGATGCCGACCTGAAGAACAACCCGCAGATCGGCGGGACCAAGGGCGCCCGCGCCGCCGGCATGACGCCGGACGATCTGGATCTGGCCCAGGGCGAAAGCACCTTCGAAGGCGATGTCGAGAACCAGACCAACGACAAGGGCGGGGTCGACAAGCCCTTCCGCGATACCGCGCCACTGAAGCCGCGTCAGGCCTAAACGGCAGACGGCTTCAGGACAGAGGGCGGCGCACCAAGGGGCGCCGCCCTTTTCATTCGCGCCGGAGGGCCTTCCAAAGGCGATAGCCTTTTGAAGTGGGACCGCTTGGCGCAACTGGGCCGCGTTCTACGTGTTGGCAGTGGGAGCGGGAATGTCGCCCCGCCCCCCCAACCGACGGCGGCATGCAGGAGGCAGGATGTCACTCGATCCGCGGCTGTTGGCGGTCGCCACGGCGTTGCCGCCCCACCGCTTCGAGCAGGAGGAGACGCTGGCCGTCGCCCGGACGGTGTTCGCCCATCGCCTGCGCGACTTCGACCGGCTGGCCCCCGTCTTCGCCAACACCGGCATCCGCAGCCGCTATGCCGCCTGCCCGCTGTCCTGGTATCTGGAGCCCCACGGCTGGGGCGAGCGTGCCGCCGTGTTCGAGCGGGTGGCGCTGGACCTGCTGGAAGAGGCGGCTGGCAAGGCGCTGGATGCAGCTGGGCTGCGTCCCACCGACGTCGACGCCATCGTCTGCGCCACCACCACCGGAATCGCGACGCCCAGCCTTGAGGCGCTGCTGCTCGACCGCATGGGCTTCCGGCCGGACACGGTGCGGCTGCCGGTCTTCGGGCTGGGCTGTGCCGGCGGGGCGCTGGGGCTGGCGCGGGCGGGAATGATGGCGCGTGCCATGCCGGGGCGCAATGTGCTGTTCCTGGTGGTCGAGCTTTGCACCCTGTCGCACCGGCCGGAAGAGGCCTCTCCCACAAATGTGGTGGCGAGCGCCCTGTTCGCCGACGGTGCCGCCGCCGCCCTGCTGCGGGCGCCCGCCGCCGGCGAGGATGCCTCCGGTCCGCGTTTCGTCGACAGTGCCGAACACACCTGGCCGGGAACCCGGCGGATCATGGGCTGGCGGATCGAGGACGAGGGCTTCGGCGTCGTCTTCAGCCAGGACATTCCGCGCCTGATCCGGGAGCGGCTGGCCCCGGTGGTCGATGGCTTCCTGACCGGCCGCGGCATGACCCGCGCGGACCTGTCCGGAGTGATCTGCCACACCGGTGGAGCCAAGGTTCTTCAGGCGCTGACCGAGGTGCTGGCGCCCGCCACCGCCGGAATGGACGACTCATGGGCGGTGCTGGGCGACTGCGGCAACATGTCGGCGGCCAGCGTGATGTTCGTGCTCGACCGCCGAATGCAGAGCGGCGCCACCGGGGCGCATCTGATGCTGGCGCTCGGCCCCGGATTCACCGCCGGCCTCACCCTGCTGGATCTGTGACAATGGAAGCATTCGGTTGGCCGCAGGTCATCCTGCTGGCAGTCGCGGCGCAGCGGCTGCTTGAGTTGGTGGTCGCCCGCCGCAACACCGCCCGGCTGCTGGCCGAAGGCGCGCGGGAGGTCGGGGCCGCCCACTACCCGTTGTTCGTCGTGCTGCATGCCGGATGGCTGCTGGCGCTGTTCCTGGCGGTGCCGGCAGATGCTCCGATCAATGGCTGGCTTCTGGCGCTGTTCCTGCTGCTGCAGGCCGGGCGGGTGTGGGTGATCGCAACGCTCGGCCGCTTCTGGACGACGCGGATCATCACGCTGGACGGCGCGCCGCTGGTCCGCCGCGGCCCGTTCCGCTGGGTCCGGCATCCCAATTATCTGGTGGTGGCGGGCGAACTCGTGGTGCTGCCGCTGGTGTTCGGCAATGTCTGGATCGCCGCCGCCGCCACGCTGCTGAACATCCCTCTCACCCGCCGCCGCATCCAGGTGGAGGAGGAGGCGCTGAGCGGCCGGGACGGAACCGCGGGCGGTACCGGCCGTTGGACAGGATGGAGCGGCCGCCGGGTCCCGCCGGCCGCCTGACGGCACAATCATACGGCACCATGATCAGGACAACGCCCATGCCCCTTCCGTCAGCCCCCGTCGTCTGCATCACCGGCGCATCGGCCGGGGTCGGCCGCGCCACGGCGCTGGCCTTCGCCGCCTACCGGCAGGCTTCCATCGGCCTGATCGCCCGTTCCGAGGAAGCGCTGGAGGAGGTTAAGGCGGAGGTGGAACGGCTAGGCGGGCGGGCGCTGGTGCTGCCGCTGGACGTTGCCGATGCCGATGCGCTGGACAGCGCCGCCGACCGGGTGGAGGAGGCCTTCGGTCCCATCGACGTCTGGATCAATGCGGCGATGGTCACCGTCTTCGGTCCGGTCCATGCGGTGACGGCGGAGGAATTGAGACGGGTGACGGAGGTGACCTATCTCGGCTCCGCCTACGGCATCCAGACGGCGCTGCGGCGGATGCGGGTGCGCGGCCAAGGCACGATCCTGCAGGTCGGGTCGGCGCTGGCCTACCGCTCGATTCCGCTGCAGTCGGCCTATTGCGCGGCCAAGCATGCGGTGCAGGGCTTCGTCGACAGCCTACGGTCGGAGCTGATCCACGAGGACAGCCGGATCACGCTGACGGCGGTGCATCTGCCGGCGGTCAATACGCCGCAGTTCGATTGGGCGCGCAGCCACATGCCGCGCCGTGCCCGGCCGATGGGGACGATCTTCCAGCCGGAGGACATCGCCCGCTCCATCCTGCACGCCGCCGAGAACCCCCGCCGCGAATATTGGCTGGGCGGATCGGCGATGCAGGCCATCCTCGGCAATTTTCTCGCTCCCGGCTTCGCCGACCGCTACCTCGCCGCCAACGCGGTGGACGGCCAGTTGACGGAAGAGACCGAGATTCCCGGCCGGCCGGACAATCTCTATCACCCCGTCGACGGGCTGCATCGAACCCGCGGACGCTTCGGCCTGCCGCACAACAGCCTGCGGCTTGCCGCACCCAGCGGCACCGCCCGCGGTCTGGCGGTCGCTGCCGGGCTGATCCTGGCGGGCGGGCTGGGATTCGCCATGAGCCGGATGACGCCGCGACTGCGCTAGGCGGGCTGAACGCGGGGAGAAATGGGGCCGGCATCCTTCTCGGGTGCCGGCCCTTTTCCTATGCGCGAACCGTTCGATGACCATCATGCAGGCAAAACGTACAGTCCGCCGGAAACGCTATTGCCAAGACAGTTCATACATACTACCATACCAGTGTTTCAACAATCTGGTCATCGGCCATTCCCTTCCCTGCCGGCGCCCCCTTGATCGCGGGCGCTGCCGGCACCCCGGCGTCGGGCCGAACACGCACCAGTCGAACGGCGGTTTCCATGCCGCCGACAGTCCAATTTGCTGGGAGGAAACGAGATGTCTGTCATGGCAAAGGCCGTGCGCGCGGCGCTGTTCGGTTCGGTGATGTCCCTGGTCTCGTTCGGCGCGTCGGCCGCCGACTACACCCTCAGCGTCAACACGGCGCTGTCGCCCCAGGACCCGCTCTACAAGGGCCTGGAGGAGTTCAAGGCCAATGTGGAAAAGCGGTCGGCCGGCAAGATGAGCGTCCGCCTGTTCCCCGCCTCGCAGCTGGGCAAGGACGAGGATCTGCTGGAGCAGGCGCGGGCCGGCGCGCCCGTCGCGGTGGTGGTGGACGGCGGCCGGCTGGCCGTCTTCGTGAAGGAGTTCGGCGTTCTGGGCGCGCCCTACGTCGCCCAGGGCTATGGCGGCATCCGCAAGGTCGTGACCTCCCCGATGTTCGAGGAGTGGGTGCAGAAGCTGCGCAAGGCGTCGGGCCATCAGGTGCTGTCCTTCAACTGGTGGCAGGGCGAACGCCACATGCTGACCAACAAGCCGGTGAAGGTGCCGGCCGACCTCAGCGGCGTGCGCGTCCGCACCCCCGGTGCGCCGGTGTGGATGGAGACGATCCGCGCCATGGGCGCCACGCCGACGCCGCTGCCCTGGTCGGAGGTCTACACCGCCATGCAGCAGCAGGTGATCGACGGGGCGGAGGCGCAGGATCCGGCCATCTACGGCTCCCGGCTTTACGAGGTGGCGAAATACCTGACCAAGACCGGCCACATCAACCTGATCACCGGCATCGTCACCAGCGCCGCCTGGTTCGACGGCCTGCCGAAGGACATGCAGACGCTGCTGCGCGAGGAATCGCTGAAGGCCGGCGACAGCGCGTCGAAGGCGACCGAGGCTTCGCTTGCGGACTTCGAGAAGCAGATGAAGGACAAGGGCATGCAGGTCGTCGAGATCGACGTGACGCCCTTCCGCACCGCCACGGCCCCGGTTTACGAAAAGCTCGGCTATGGCGACCTGCAGAAGCAGGTCGAAGCGCTCGTGAAGCAGTAATCGGAGTGGGGGGCCCTTTCAAAGGCTCCCCTTCCCTCGCGCTCCCCTTCCAAACAACCGACGCTCGCAGCCTTCGTCGTCGCTGACGATCCCGGCGGGCCGGACCGGAGCACCCCCTTGCGATGAAATCCCTGTACGTCAAGGCGGAGGCGGTGTTGGCGACGACGCTGCTCGCCGTCATCGTCCTGCTGGTCTTCCTGGCCGGCGTCAGCCGCTGGTTCGGCTATCCCCTGGTCTGGTCGGTGGACGTCGCCCAGCTGCTGTTCGCCTGGGCCAGCTTCCTCGGCGCCGACCTCGCGTTGCGCAAGCATGCGCATATCGGCATCGATTATCTGGTCAAGCGCCTGCCGGCACGGCCGCGCGCGGTGCTGGACATCCTGCTGGCGCTGGTGGTGCTGGCCTTCCTGCTGACCATGGCGGTCAAGGGCTATCAGCTGACCATGCTGAACCTTGAGCGGCAGTTCGGCGACAGCGGCATCAGCTATGCCTTCGTCACCGCGGCGGTGCCGGTCGGCTGCCTGCTGCTGTCCTTCACCCTGCTGGGGCAGACGGTGGCCGCCATCGGCCGGCTGCGCCGGACCCCGCGCCCGATCTTCAACACGCCGTCGGAAGTTCCGCTCGCCGAGGAGGTGATGCCGTGATCCTGCTCGCCGTTTCCTTTTTCGTCCTGATGGGGCTGGGCGTTCCCATCGCCTTCGCCATCGGCATCGCCGGTTTCACCTTCTTCCTGACCAACGGCATCATCCCGATGTCGATCGGGGTGCAGCAGGTCGCCACCGCGTCGCAGAGCTTCCCGCTGCTGGCCGTCCCCTTCTTCGTGCTGGCCGGCCACATGATGAACCGGACCGGCATCACCCACCGGCTGATCGCCTGTTCGAACGTGCTGGTGTCCTGGATGTCGGGCGGCCTGGCGCAGGTCTGCATCGTGCTGTCCACGCTGATGGGCGGCGTGTCGGGCTCCGCCGTCGCCGACGCGGCGATGGAGGCGCGCATCCTGGGTCCCGACCTGATCCGCAGCGGCTATTCCAAGGGCTTCACCTCGGCCGTCATCGCGGTTGGTTCGCTGATCACCGCGACCATTCCGCCCAGCCTGGGCCTGATCCTGTACGGCTTCGTCGGCAACGTGTCGATCGGCCGGCTGTTCCTGGCCGGCATCGTTCCCGGCTTCCTGATGATGGCCGTGCTGATGGTCACCGTCTGGTGGATTGCCCGGCGCCGCGGCTATCGCGCCGCCACCACCCAGCGGCCGACCGCCAAGGCGATCTGGGCGGCGGTGGTCGATGCGAAATGGGCCCTGCTGTTCCCGGTGGCCCTGCTGGTCGCCATCCGCGGCGGCCTGTTCACTCCGTCGGAGGTCGGCGCCTTCGCCGTCGTCTATGCGGTCCTCGTCGGATTCTTCGCCCACCGGGAACTGACCATGCAGGGCCTGGTGGATGCGCTGGTGGAGGCGGTGACGGATACCGGCCTGATCATGCTGATCATCCTGTTCTCCGGCATGGTCGGCTACGCCATCGTCTTCGAGCAGGCGCCACAGAGCATCGCCGCCGCCATGACCGACCTGACGCGTGAGCCGGTGCTGGTGGTGACCCTGATCCTGATCTTCCTGTTCATCGCCGGTCTGTTCATCGAAAGCACGGTGCTGGTGCTTCTGCTGACGCCGATCTTCCTGCCGATCGTCCAGCCGCTGGGCGTCGATCCCGTGCATTTCGGCATCCTGATGATGACCATCGTCACGCTGGGTTCGATGACCCCGCCGGTGGGGGTGGCGATGTACACGGTGTGCAGCCTGCTGGATTGCCCCATCGAGGAATACATCGTCGAATCCATCCCCTTCGTCCTGGCGGTGGTGGGGCTGGTTGCGGTGCTGCTCCTGTGGCCCGGGGTGGTGCTGTTCGTGCCCAACGCGCTGATGTGAGCGGACCGGTAAATGTCACAGCAGGGCGGTCAACAAACCGTCTTGCAGCCTCCGCGACCTGGCCTATATAGGGTGTCCTACGCCAACAACAGAAAGGAGGTGATCTCGTGTCTCATTGTCCGTCTCACTCGTCGTCGAGCGCCAAGGCCGAGGTCTCTTTCTTCGCGAAGGGGATTTCGGTCCGCTAAGGACTGCGCCGTGGTGTCGACGACACACGGATCGACAATGGAAGGGCTGCCGGCAACGGCAGCCCTTCTTTGTTTTTCGAGGATGTGGGGCCTTTGAAGCCCCTCTCCCCTTGCGGGAGAGGGGCTTTTTTACCCAACTGACCCTCAGTGCTGCATCTCGCCCATCTGCTTGCGGGAGTCGCCGGTCTTGTCGAGGATGATGGTGTCGTCGGCCTTGCCTTCGACTTCCAGGATGCCGATCAGGCCCTTGGTGGCGCGGCTCAGCGCATGGTCGACCAGGGCGTATTTGCCGGGATAGTCGACCTTGAACTCCACCATCGTGGCGCCGCCGGGGGCGACGGTGACGGTCTGGATGCCCTTGGCCGGTTCGGTCTCCAATCCGCCCATGTTGTAGACGCGGTCGAAGATCTCGCCGATGACATGGAAGGAGGAGGTCAGGTTCGGGCCGCCGACGCCGAAGTACAGGCGCACGGTCTCGCCGACCTTGGCCTTCAGTGGCTTGTCCTTGGTCAACGCGCCGACCGTGCCGTTGAACACCAGATAGCTCGGACGCTCGTTGACGAGACCGTCATAGTCGTCCTCGGCATTCGTCATGTTCTTCGCCTTGGTGGCGTAGATTTCCTGCTGCATCACGTAGAACTCGTGATCCACCGGTGGCAGGCCGGCTTCCGGTTCCACCACGATCAGGCCGTACATTCCCTTGGAGATGTGGTGGGCGACCATCGGCGTGGCGCAGTGATACACATAGACGCCGGGGGTCAACGCCTTGAAGGTGAAGGCCTTGGTCTGGCCCGGCTCCACCTGGGTGATCTGGCCGCCGCCGAGGAAGCCGGTCGCGGCATGGAAGTCGACGGAGTGGTTCATCGTCGATTCCGGCGCGTTGGCGATGGAGACGTCCACCGTGTCGCCGACCCGCACCCGCACCATCGGGCCGGGCACCGTGTTGTTGAAGGTCCAGTAGGTGTAGGTGGTGCCGTCATCCAGCTTGGATTCGACTTCCGTCGTCAACAGCGAGACCTTGTGGGTCTTCGGCGCCCGCTTCCCGGCCTTTTCCGGGGCGGGAACCGACGCCGGGTCCATGACGACGCTGTGAGTGGGTTGCTTGACCTTCGGGTCGGCGTAGAGCGTATCCGCCGCCGAAGCGGCACCGATACCGGAGAGGATCATCAGGGCGGCGGCGCTGACGGTGACGAGGGAGCGCGAGGTCTTCATGGCGTCGTCTCGGGGTTTGTTTCTTGTGAGGTAATATTCCTCCCGTTCCCCTGCTCTCTTCTTGACCGCCGTCAAGTGAAAGGCCCGGACGCAACTTTGTCGCAGGCCTTTTTTATTTCCTTAAAACCAATAACGATTTCCCTACTACGATTTCGGACGGAAGGCGACGCAGTGGGCCGGGTCCGTTTCGATGCGGCCGGCGCCGATCAGATCCAGGCAATAGGGGATCGCGGGAAACACAGCCTCCAGGCAGTCATGGATGGCGGACGGCTTGCCCGGCAGGTTGACGATCAGGCTGCGGCCGCGGATGCCGGCGGTCTGGCGCGACAGGATGGCGGTCGGCACCACCCGCAGGCTGACCGATCGCATCAACTCGCCGAATCCCGGCATCATCTTGTCGCAGACCCGCTCCGTCGCTTCCGGAGTCACGTCGCGCGGGGCGGGTCCGGTGCCGCCGGTGGTGACGACGAGATCGCAGCCGGCCACATCGCACAACTCGACCAGGGTGGCCGCGATCAGGTCCAACTCGTCCGGAATGACCCGCGCCTCGGCGATCCAGGGCGAGGCGACGATGCGTGTCAACTCCTCCCGGATCGCCGGGCCGCCCTTGTCCTCATAGACGCCGCGGCTGGCACGGTCGGAGATGGTGACGATCCCGATTTTCACCGGTGCGGGCGTCGCGGCATTCTCGTCGGTCATTGTTCTGGGTCCTTACAGGGTCAGGCGGCGCAGGCGACCTGCCGGTACAGTGCCGGCAGCGCCTTGGTCAGGTGGGAGACCTGTGGGAATATGGCATAGGCGCCGCGTCCGAACAGATAGGGCACGTAATCGCGGGCCATCGCATCGACGGTGATGGCGAAAACGGCCAGTCCGTCGCGCCGCGCCTCGCGGATGGCCTGCCGGGTGTCCTCGATGCCGTAACGGCCTTCGTAATGGTCCACGTCGTTCGGCTTGCCGTCGGTCAGCAGAACCAGCAGCCGATGACGATTCGGCCGCTCCGCCAGCTGGGCGGAGGCGTGACGGATCGCCGCGCCCATGCGGGTGTAGTAGCCGGGCTTCAGCGCGCCGATACGGCGGGTGACGGTGGGACCCAGCGGCTCGTCGAAGCCCTTCAGCGTCTGCACCCGCACCCAGTCGCGCCGGCGCGAAGTGAAGGCATAGAGCGCATGGTCGTCGCCGCAGGCGGTCAGGCCATGGGTCAAGGCCAGCAGCGCCTCCTTCTCCACGTCCAGAACGCGGCGTCCGTCGATCCAGCCGTCGGTGGACAGCGAACCGTCGACCAGCACGGCGACGGCGAGGTCGCGGGCGGCGTTGCGCGCCTGCTGATGCACCCGGTCGCTGCCGCATCCGCCGGCCTGGAAGTCGGCGCGGCTGCGCACCAGGGCAGTCAGGTCCAATTCGTCGCCGTCGGCCTGCCCGGTGAACAGCATGCGCTTCGGGCGCAGAGCCTCGAACTGGCGGCGGACCTGCCGTATGCGGCGCAGCGCCGCGGCGTCGGGCTGCCAGGAGTCGCCGTCGGCCGGTGCCGTCTCCGCAACCACCCGGCAATGGTCCGGCAGATGGGCGCGGCGGCGGTGGTCCCATTCGGGATAGGTCAAGGTCGCCGTCAGCGGCGTGTCGTCGACGGCCTGCGCACCGAGGTCGAGGTCGAGCTTCAGCGTGGTGGAGGCCTTGCGCTGGTGCGTGCCGACGGCGATCTCGTCCAGGTCGTCGGCGGCCTTGCGGGCGTTCTCCGCATCGTCGTCGTCGACTGCGCGCGGGATGTTCAGCGCCTCGGCAAGGCTCAGCATCTTCTCGAAGCGGTTCAGGATCAGCGGGTCGTTGCGCTGGATCTGGTCGGTCTGCCGCCGGGTCGCGGCACGGCGGTGCTGGTCGCCCTCCGCTGCCTGTCCTCCCTCGCCCGGACTTTCGGCAACAGCGGCGAGCGAGCGCTCGTTCGATGGCGCCACCAGTCCCCATAGCGGGACCGGCAGCAGGCGGGCATAGCCGTAGGGGGCGGTGAAGTCCGACAGCGGGATCGTCGGGGCGAGCATCCGCGCCGCTTCCGCCGTGGCGGCTCCGGCGCCGAGCAGCGCCAGGACGGTGCTCTCCACTTCGGCTTCCACCGGCGGCAGGCGCCGGACCGGGCGGATGGCGGCGACAGCGCGGGCGAGATCCTCATAGGGACGGCGCAGGCCCGGCCAGCGGGTCAGCACCGTCGCGGTGGTCGCCGCGGCGCTGCGCAGAAGCTGTATGTCGGCTTGCAGCGGGTCGGCGGGAAGCGGAACATGTTCGGCATGGGCGAAGAAGGCGGCCAGCCATTCGTACAGACGTTCGTTCAGCGCCGGATCCGGGAACAGGTCGATGGCGGCCGGCAACTGGAGCACATCGCCGTCCAGCGACGCCCGCTCCACCCGCTCCGCCCCCAGGCCGATGCGGTCGAGCAGCGGAAGCCGGTGCCCGGAGACCGCTGCCGTACCGGCAGCCAGACGCACCCCGCGGTCGCCGCCGAGAGCGCGGAAGAACACCGCCAGCCGCGGCCGCATCGTCTCCAGCGTCACCGCCGCGTCCGGATGGTGCGGATAGCTCGACCGCCCGCCGATCAGGCGGTGCCACAAGCGGCCGACGGTCTCTTCCGGCTCGAAGATTTCCAGCATGATGCGCACACTCCCAACCTGTCGGCTTGCAACAGCCGTCCCTCACATCTTCGAACCGAAGAAAATCCCCCTCTCCCCCCCGGGGAGAGGGTCGGGGTGAGGGGATGCACCGGGTGACCAATTCGAGAATCCACGCCATGCGCCCCCCTCACCCTAACCCTCTCCCCAGGGGGGGAGAGGGGATCTCGCTTTCCCCAACGGCTTCTACCCCAGCGTGACCTCGGCCACGCGCAGCAGGCCGGCGCGGATGTCCGGGTCGTCGGTCAGCGGTTCGATCAGGGCGGCGCGGATGGCGCGTTCGGGCTTCATGCCGGAGCGGATCAGCGTGGCGCAGTAGATCAGCAGGCGGGTCGACACGCCCTCCTCCAAATCCTGGCCCTTCAGCGCGCGCAATGCGTTGGCGAGGCGGACCAGCGGGACCACGCGGTTCTCGGCCAAGCCGCTTTCGGTCGCCACGATGGGGATTTCCCGCTCTGGCTCAGGGAAGTCGAACTCGACGGCCAGGAAGCGCTGGCGGGTGCTGGGCTTCAGCGCCTTCAGCACATTCTGGTAGCCGGGGTTGTAGGACACCACCAGCATGAAGCCCGGCGGCGCTTCCAACGTCTCGCCGGTGCGGTCCAGCGGCAGGATGCGACGGTCGTCGGTCAGCGGGTGCAGCACCACGGTGACGTCCTTGCGCGCCTCCACCACCTCGTCGAGATAGCAGATGGCACCTTCGCGCACCGCACGGGTCAGCGGCCCGTCCGCCCAGACGGTGTCGCCGCCCTTCAGCAGGTAGCGCCCGGTCAGGTCGGCGGCGGTGAGGTCGTCGTGGCAGGACACGGTGTAGAGCGGCCGGCCGAGCTTGGCCGCCATGTGGGCGACGAAGCGGGTCTTGCCGCAGCCGGTCGGCCCCTTCAGCAGCAGCGGCAGCCGGTGATCGTAGGCGTGCTCGAACAGCGCGCATTCGTCGCCGGTGGGCTGGTAGAAGGGCAAGGAGACGGACGGGTCGATCGGGACGGCGGCGTCGGGCATCGCAGCGGAACTCCAGAAAAGACGGCCCCTGCGCGTATCGGATGGCCGACGGAGCGCAGGGGCCGGAGGGGACGTCACTCGGCCGGCTGGTAGCTGGCCGGGATCGATGCAGGCCGCTCTTCGCGGGCCGGACCGAAGATGGCGTAGAGGTAGACCAGCACGCCCACCGCCACCGCGACGCCGGCGCCGAGCCGCATCCAGTAGAACAGCGCGATCTGGGCCTGCACCTCCATGTAGTCCATACCCAGGACGCGCTGCAGATGGGTCTGCACCACGCCGGCCACGGTCAGGGCGAAGGTCATGAAGGCCATGCCGCCGCTCATCAGCCAGAAGCTCCACATGTTCAGGACCTGGTTGTAGGGCTGCACGCCGCGCAGGTAGGGCATGGCGTAGGTGATGATGGCGAGGTTGATCATCGCATAGGCGCCGTAGAAGGCGAGGTGCCCGTGCGCCGCCGTCACCTGGGTGCCGTGGGTGTAGTAGTTGATCGGGGCCAGCGTATGCAGGAAGCCCCACAGCCCGGCGCCGAAGAAGGCGAACACCGCGCAGCCCAGCGACCACAGCATCGCCGCCTTGTTCGGGTGACGACGACCGCTCTTCCACACCATCATGAAGGCGAAGACGACCATGGTGAAGAAGGGGGCGACTTCCAGCGTCGAGAACAGCGAGCCGATCCACTGCCAGTAGCCGGGCGTACCGATCCAGTAATAGTGGTGGCCGGTGCCGAGGATGCCGCTGAACAGGGCCAGCCCGACGATGGCGTACAGCCACTTCTCGACCACCTCGCGGTCGACGCCGGTCATCTTGATCATCAGGAAGGCAAGGATGGAGGCCAGCACCAGTTCCCACACGCCTTCGACCCACAGATGGACGACGTACCACCAGTACATCTTGTCCAGCGACAGGTTCGACGGGTTGTAGAAGGAGAACAGGAAGAAGATGGCGATGCCCCACATGCCCACCAGCAGGATGTTGGTGATGACCGTGCGGCGGCCTTTGATGACCGTCATCGTCATGTTGTAGAGGAACATCAGCGCGACGACGACGATGGCGCCCTTGATCCAGGTCGGCTGTTCCAGGAACTCCCGCCCCTCATGGATGCGGAAGACATAGCCGACCACGGCGGCCAGCGCACCGAAGACGAACAGGCCCAGTTGGATCAGCGCCAGCTTCGGACTGTGCAGCTCGGTCTCCGACTCTTCCGGGATCAGGTAATAGGCGGCGCCGAAGAAGCCGATCAGCAGCCAGACGATCAGCGCGTTGGTGTGGATCATCCGGAGAACGTTGAAGGGCAACAGTTCCGAAAGCGTGTTGGGCAGGACATAGACGACACCGGCCAGGAGACCCACCAGGATCTGAACGCCGAACAGTCCCATGGCCGCCGCGAAGTAATAGAGGGCGACTTTTTGCGATTCGTACTTCATGACGGAATTCTCCTCAGCCGGACAGCTTGGGCGGCCAGTTCTGGGTGTTGATCCGGCTGGTCCATTCCAGGAAGGCGGCCAGATCCTCGACCTCGGCGTCGGTCAGGTTGAATTGCGGCATCTGGCGCCGCCCTTCGATCCCGGACGGCTGCGCGGCCATCCAGCCCTTCAGGGCCATGACAGCCCCGTCGTGGTCCTTGTCGCCGCCGTAGCGCAGCCAGACATTGCCCAGCTCGGGGGCGAAATAGGCGCCTTCACCCAGCAGCGTGTGGCAGTTGATGCAGGAGTTCTTTTCCCACACATGCTTGCCGCGGGTGACGGCATCGGACAGCGTCTTCTTGTCCGTACTCGTGTTGACGATGTAATTGTGGCTGAGCGCGGTCAACGCGATGAAGGTCGCGAAGAAGAACAGCGATCCGCCATAAAAGATGTTTCGCGCGGCCGCCTTGGTAAAGCGTTCGGTCATCGCTCGGGATCCCTGGCAATCTCGAATTTTCGTCGAGTGGGGTCGGTTCGGAAGGCGTTGGGTGCGCGAGGCCGGGGGCCGGAAGCCGGGCGTCGCAGCGTCTTACCGCCACGGGTCGGGCGAATAATTGACCGTGGAAGGAGGGCATTCCTTGACCGCGGTCAAGCCGGCCGGAGCGGTGCCGGCCTATCGTTCGCATACATGATGAGAAGGATCGGACATGGCCGACGTCGACATGACGGCCCCGCAAGACAGGCCGGGCGGACTGGATGCCCTGCCCGGCAACCTGATGATGTGGATTCTGATCTTCAGCGAGCTGGCGGTGTTCGGCGTGGCCTTCCTGGGCTTCGCGACCGCCCGCGTGCTGGATCCCGCCACCTTCGCCGCCGGGCAAGCGCATCTGAACGGTACGCTGGGGGCGCTGAACACCATGGTGCTGGTCACCAGCGGCTATCTGGCGGCCCGTGCCGTCGCCGCCGGACGGCGCGGCGCCGCGAAGCAGGCACGCCGGGCGATGCTGGCCGCCGCAGCGGTCGGGTCGGTCTTCCTGGCGGTGAAGGCGGTGGAGTATTCCGCGACGCTCGGCGCCGGGCTGACCATTGATAGCGACACCTTCTTCACCCTCTATTTCCTGCTGACCGGCTTCCACGCCCTGCATGTCGTGCTGGGCATCGTCATCCTTCTGCTGGTCTCCCGATCCGGACCGGAGACGCTGGTGGAGAATCTGGAGACCGGGGCCGCCTTCTGGCACATGGTGGATCTGGTCTGGGTGATCCTCTACCCGCTCGTCTACCTGATCCGCTGAGGAGGCCGGCCATGGGATTGCTCAAGAAAATCGATCGGTTGACGCTGTCCTGGCTGGTGCTGATGGGGCTGACCGCCGTGACCCTGCTGTTCGCCCGCCACGGCGATGCGGGCGGCGGGGTCGGCATCGCCGGTGCGGCCCTGCTGCTGGCGCTCGCCGTCGCCAAGGGAAGGGAAATCCTTCTGCATTACCTGGAACTCGACCATGCCGGGCCAGGCTGGCGCCTGTTGATGACGGTCTGGCTGGTGCTGTTGTGCGGCGCCATCCTGCTTGTCACCGCCGCCGGCGCGCTGGGCTGGGTCGGGCCGCACTGATGAACTTCAAGGATATCGGACGATGACCGAATTCAAGCTCGGCCTGCTCGTGGCCAGCCTTGCCGTGATCGTGTTCGCGGTGGCGCTCTACCGCCAGCGGGCGCTGGGGCGCAACGGGCTGGTGACCGCCATCGCCGCCACCGCCGCCGTGTTCGCGGCGATGTTCTTCACACAGTGACCGCCGCACGGCGGCAATGCGTCGCGACAATGCGCCGTTGAGATCTTCGACATTGTCGGCGGGGCGGCAAAGGTGGAGGATCGCCGCGGCCGGGCCGGTTTCCCGCTATCGGGGCCCGCCCGCCGTCATCGCCTCTTCCATCTGCAAGGACCGGACGAACCGCCATGTTCAATGCGCTCTCCCGCCAGCCCGACGACGCCCTGCTCGCCCTGATCGGGCTGTACAAGCAGGATCCGCGGCCGGGCAAGGTCGATCTCGGCGTCGGGGTCTACCGTGATGAGGAGGGGCGCACCCCGGTTTTCCGCGCGGTGAAGGCGGCTGAGCGCCTGCTGCTCGACGGGCAGGACAGCAAGTCCTATCTGGGGCTGGAAGGCGACGCGCTGTATCTGGAGCGTCTGTGGTCGCTGGTCGGCGGCGATGCCGGCACCAAAGTCGCCGCAGCCGGCGTGCAGACCCCCGGCGGCTCCGGCGCGCTGCGTCTGGCCGCCGACCTCGTTCTGCGCGGCGGATCAAAGCGTGTGCTGGTCGGCCAGCCGACCTGGCCGAACCATGTCGGCATCTTCGCCGCCGCCGGCCTGGAGGTGGTCAGCCATCCCTTCTTCGACACCGCCAGCCAGACCGTTTTGTTCGACCGAATGGTCGCGGCGTTCGAGGCGGCGCAGCCCGGCGACGTCTCCCTGCTGCACGGCAGCTGCCACAACCCGACCGGCGCGCCGCTGTCGCTCGACCAGTGGAAGACCCTGGCGGCGGTGCTGGAAAAGCGCGGCGTGCTGCCGCTGGTCGACCTCGCCTACCAGGGCTTCGGCCGCGGGCTGGACGAGGATGCGGAGGGCTTGCGCCATCTGATCGGCGCGGTTCCGGAGGCGCTGGTCGCCGTGTCGTCGTCCAAGTCCTTCGGCCTCTATCGCGAGCGCACCGGCGCCATCTTCGCCGTGTCGGCGACCCAGGCCCCGGCCGATCTCGCCAAGTCGAACCTGATGGCGCTGGCCCGCACCAGCTATTCCATGCCGCCCGATCATGGCGCCGCGGTGGTCCGCACCATCCTGAGCGATGCCGCCCTGACCGCCGACTGGACGGCCGAACTGGACGGCATGCGCGCCCGCATCACCGGCATCCGCCGCAAGCTGGCCGCCGGCCTCGCCGACGCCTTCCCCGCCCTGGCGGCGGTGGCGGAACAGGAAGGCATGTTCTCCCTGCTTCCGCTGACCGAGGCGGAGGTGCTGCGCCTGCGCGCCGACCACGCCATCTACATGCCGACCTCCGGCCGCATCAACATCGCCGGCCTGAAGACGGCCGAGGTGGACGATGTGGTCGCGAAGTTCGCCGCACTTCGCTGAGCCGGGAGACGACCAGAATGGCCGCGACCCTTCAGGCCCCGCCCGCGGCGGTGGAGCGTCACCAGCTGTATGAAGACGCGCTCGCCATGCTGATGGGCACGCTGTTCATCGCGCTGGGCATGCTGATCTATTCGAAGACGATGCTGCTGACCGGCAGCACCGCCGGACTGTCGCTGCTGCTGAGCTATGTCACCAAGGTTCAGTTCGGAATCATCTTCTTCGTCATCAACCTGCCCTTCTATTGGCTGGCCTGGAAGCGGCTGGGCTGGAAGTTCACCGCGCGCACCTTCATCGCGGTGGGGCTGGTCACGATCTTCTCGCGCCTGACCGAGCAGTGGGTGGGATTCGCCCATCTCGATCCGGTCTATGCGACGGTGGTCGGCAGCGGCCTGTGCGGCACCGGCCTGCTGATGCTGTTCCGCCACCGCACCGGACTGGGCGGCGTCAACATCCTGGCGATCTACCTGCAGGAGAAGCACGGCATCCGCGCCGGTTATTTCCAGCTGGGCGTCGATCTGGCGATCCTGGCCGGCGCCTTCTTCGTGCTGGCGCCGGACCGGCTGCTGCTGTCGGTGGTGGGGGCTGCCATCGTCAACCTGACGCTGGCGATCAACCACAAGCCGGGGCGGTACCTCGGGATGAGCTGAGGCGTGTGGCGAAGATCTCCCTCTCCCCCCTGGGGAGAGGGTCGGGGTGAGCGACTGTCTGGCCTGTCAAGCTTCCACAGCGAGTCCGGCCCGAACTTCGCGGGCTTTGGCATTGAGCCTGACGAGGAGCTTTCTGGCGAGAGCGACGCGGATTGCCTTTTTGGGTTTTCCA
>NZ_DASPIS010000096.1:0-8200 GCF_035628975.1 Azospirillum sp.
GGCCAAAGGCGTGCAGGGCGAAGAAGGTGACCACGACCCCCGCGCTGGACGGCAGCAGCACGCCCACGCGTTCGCCCCGCTCGGTCACCGCGGCGATCTTTCGGCCCAGCGCGAAGCTGGCGCGGATCAGATCGGTGTAGGTGAGCGGGTTACGTTCCTGGTCCTCCAGGATCGGCTTTTTGGCGCCGTACCGGTCACGGGCGTCGAGCAAGGCGTCAAAGACGGACCGCTCGCCATCCCGCGCGTCAAAAGCACGCGGCATACAGGTTTGAACTCCCGAATGTTCACTGCCGTCTTTCGTGGCGGGAACCCTAGCTGTCGGGAACATGGTTGAAAAGATGTGTCACAATCGGTGATCCGGGCGCCTCAAGTCTTTGGAGGTGCTTGATCCATAACGCGGAAAGTCCGATCTAGGCCGCATGGTCACCGTGATCGACACCACCCGCACCCGGCCCCGCCACCCCGAAAAGCAGGCGCGGCCGGACACCCCGATTCTGAGAAAGCCCGAATGGCTGCGGGTGAGGGCGCCAGGCTCCCCCGGCTATAACGAGACGCGCGGCATCGTGCGCGAGCATGGCCTCGTCACCGTCTGCGAAGAGGCGGCCTGCCCGAACATCGGCGAGTGCTGGAGCCAGAAGCACGCGACCATGATGATCATGGGCGAGATCTGCACGCGGGCCTGCGCCTTCTGCAACGTCGCCACCGGCCGGCCGGACGCGCTCGACCCCCACGAGCCGGACCGGCTGGCCGAGGCGGTGGGCGAGCTTGGCCTCGCCCATGTCGTCATCACCTCGGTCGACCGCGACGATCTGCCGGACGGCGGTGCCGCGCATTTCGCCCGCTGCATCGCCCGCATCCGCGACACCTCCCCCGCCACGACGGTGGAGGTGCTGACCCCCGATTTCCGCAACAAGGCCGGCGCGGTGGAGACGGTGGCGCACGCCCGGCCCGACGTCTACAACCACAATCTGGAAACGGTGCCGCGGCTCTATGCCGACGTGCGGCCGGGGGCGCGCTATTACGGTTCCTTGCGCCTGCTGGAGCGGGTGAAGGAGCGCGACCCGTCCATCTTCACCAAATCCGGCATCATGGTGGGTCTGGGCGAGGAGCCGGCGGAGGTGTTGCAGGTGATGGACGACCTGCGGGCGGCGGGGGTGGATTTCCTGACCATCGGCCAGTATCTCCGCCCCACCCCCAACCACCACCCGGTCGCCCGCCACGTCAAGCCGGAGGAGTTCGAGCGCTACGGCACGGTGGCGCGGGCGAAGGGCTTCCTGATGGTGTCGGCGACCCCGCTGACCCGCTCCTCCCACCACGCCGGCCGCGACTTTGAGGAGTTGCGGCGGCGGGCGGGGGAGAAAGCTGCGGAGATGGTGCGAGCGGAAGGAGAGTGACCGTTCAGGTCAAATGCTGCCTTTGCAGGTAATCCTCGCTCTGCATCTCCATCAACCGGCTCACCGTCCGTTCGAACTCGAAGGCGTGGGTACCTTCCGGGTAGAGACGTTCGGGCGGGCCTTCGGCGGCGATGACGACGTTGACCTTGTGCTCGTACAGCGCGTCGATCAGCGTCATGAAGCGCTTGGCCTCGTTGCGCAGTTCGTCCTTCATCGTCGGCACATGGTCGATCAGGACCGTGTGGAAATGGGTGGCGATGGCCAGATAGTCGGCCGCTCCCAACGGCTTGCCGCACAGGTTCCAGAAATCGACCCAGGCCACGCTTTTGGCGGCACGATCGATCTCCACGCGGCGTCCCTGAACCGTAAGGCTGCAGGGCTCGCCCGCCGCACCGCCGGTCAGGTCAGAGAAGGCCTTGGCAAGGGCGGCATCCGATGTCGGCCCCAGCGGGTGGTGATAGATCGGCACGCCCTTCAAGCGGTCCAGCCTGTAGTCGGTCGGGCCGTCCAGCGACAGGATGTCCAGCTTGTCCTTCAGAAGCGCGATGAAGGGCAGGAACAACTCGCGCTGGAGCCCGTCCTTGTACAGCATGTCGGGCGGCCAGTTGGAGGTCGCGACCACCACCACGCCCAGGTCGAACAGGTTGGTGAACAGCCGGCCCAGGATCATCGCGTCGACGATGTTGGTGACGTGGAATTCGTCGAAGCAGAGCAGCCACGCCTCGTCCGCCAATGCGCGGGCCAGTTCCGGCAGCGCCTCGTCCGGGCCGTCGCCTTTTCCCTTGCCGGACTGGCGGTGGTCATGGATGCGCTGGTGGATTTCCAGCATGAATTCGTGGAAGTGGACGCGCCGCTTCTTGTCGACGGGAGCCGTCTCGAAGAACAGGTCCATCAGCATCGACTTGCCACGCCCGACGCTGCCGTAGATGTACAGCCCCTGCGGCGCGGTCGAAGCAATGTCCGGCGGCGGCGGCGCGGCGCGGCGGCGGCCAAGCCCGAACCGTTCCAGCCACCCTCCCCCGGCGGGCTTGTCGTCGCCGGCGGGCTGCGGCTGATAGCCTTTCAGCGCCTGATACAGGCTTTGGAACTTCTCCGCCGCCAGTTCCTGGTCGGGATCGGGGCGAAGCGTGCCGCTGCCGCGGCGGGCGCGGTAGAGCGAAAGCGGTCCGTCGGTCATGGGGATATGCGCGATCCGGCTGCCAAGATGCCCCTTACCTAACGGATGGAACCGCTCCCGGCAACCGCCGACCCGCACGGGCGGGAGCAGCGGCGGGAATGGCAGGGTGGCGTGTGCAGCGGTTGCGCGGAGCGGTTCGGTGGACGCCAGCGGCGCGGCATCTAAGCGCAGTGGGGAGGCCCCTGTTTCCGTTCGGTGACACATTCATTAGGGTGTTCGTCCGATCAATGTTCCGGCGCAGTCGAGCCGCCCGCCAGACAGGAAACCGCCGCACCGATGCCCGCTTCCGGGTCCGCCTTCCCGACCAATCGTTCCAACGCCGGTCTGGCGCGGGCGTTGCGTGGCCGTCTGGGGTCGGTGCGCTTCCTGATGACCGCCTCCGGCCTCGCCTTCATCCTGGTGGTGAACGCGCTGATCGGCTACGGCATCCTCCAGGGCCGGAGGGAAGCCCTGGATGCGGGCGAGCGCGCGACCCGCGACCTCGCCCGCATGCTGGAAGCACAGACCCTGCGCACCGCCTTCTCGGTGGACCGGCTGTTGAGCGATCTGGCCTTCGCGCTCGACACCCATGCCGACGGCGGACGGCGCGGCAGTGCCGCCATTCACGACCATCTCCGCCGGAACCGCGATTCCTTCGGCGAACTGGCGGACCTGGTGGTGGTCGGCAGCGACGGCATTGCCCTGCACCATTCCGCCGACGCCCCGCTGCCGTCCTTCCCGCTGTCCGACCGCACCTATTTCACCAATGCACGCGACCGCGCCAGCCCTGGCCTGCTGGTGGGCGCGCCCATCGGCAGTCTGGTGATGCCCGGCACCCGCGTCATCCCACTGAGCCGGCGCTGGACCGACGCGAACGGCCGCTTCCGCGGGGTGCTGGTGGCACTGGTCGATCCGACGCGGCTGGCGGCGACGCTGGAATCGCAGCGCATCGACCGCAAGGGCAGCGTGATCCTGGCGCTGGAGGACGGGACCGTTCTGCTGGAACGGCCGCAGGACCGCATCGGCCTGACCCGGTTGGCGGACTGGCCGGCGGTGCAGCGCGCCCTGGCGGCCCAGGACGAGGCCACCATCCGCGACAGCACCCCGATGACCGCGCCCGCGGCTGCATCCTCGGGTGCGGCGACCTCGGCGACGGCCATGCCCGGCAGCGGTGCGGGCGACAGCCTGATCAGCGTGAGGCGGGTGCAGGGCTATCCGTTCGTCATCGTGGCGACCCTGCCGGTGCGGGCGGTTTTGGCCGACTGGCAGCGCGACACCGCGGCCTGGACCGCCATCGGCACGGTGATGACCATCGCCATCGCCTTGCTGACCGCCTTCGTCGTCCGCCAGCACGCCCGCCGGGAGGAGGATCAGGCACGGCTCGCCCGTGCCTCCCGCCGCATCCGCGGCATCCTCGATTCCATGCTGGACGCGGTGGTGACCTTCGACACGGCGGGCCGCATCGTCACCTTCAACCGGTCCGCCGAGGTCATGTTCGGCGTGCCGGAGCGGGAGATGATCGGCCAGCCGATCGAGGCGCTGATCCCCGATGCCCGCGGCGGCGCCAACGACCGCGACCTGACCGCCCTGCGCCGCGACGGCCGCGCCTTTCCGGTGGGCTTCACGGTCAGCGACCTGCGGCTGGGCGCCGGTCCCTGTGCCGCCGCGCCCTACCCCTCCGCAGCCGGCGCGCGGCGCCCGGCCCCGAGTCCGGCCCCGAGTCCGGAGGAGCCGCGCATCTATGTCGGCGTCATCCGTGACATGACCCGCCGCAAACAGCAGGAAGCGGAGGTGATCGCCTCCAAGACCCAGGCGGAACTGGCGAACCGCGCCAAGAGCGAGTTCCTGGCCAACATGAGCCACGAGCTGCGCACGCCCCTGAACGCCATCATCGGCTTCGCCGAGGTGCTGGACAGCGAGTTCTTCGGCACCGTCAACGAGCGGCAGAAATCCTGCATCGCCGACATCCACGACAGCGGCCGGCACCTGCTGGACATCGTCAATGCCGTGCTGGACATGTCGAAGCTGGAATCGGGCCAGTTCGAACTGTGCGAGGAACCGGTCGAGGTCCACGAGGCGGTGGGCCATTGCCTGATGATGGTGCGCGACCGCGCGGCCTCCGGCGGCGTGGTGCTGAACAACCTCGTGACCGGAACCGTCGCCACGCTCTGGGTCGATCAGCGCGCGTTCAAGCAGGTGATCCTGAACCTGCTGTCCAACGCGGTGAAGTTCACGCCCGGCGGCGGCAGCGTCACCATCACCGCCGGCCTGGACCAGGAAGGAAATGGGGATGGCGGGTTCCGGCTGTCGGTGGCCGATACCGGCATCGGCATCCCGCCCGAATTCATGGCCGACCTGTTCCAGCCCTTCCGTCAGGCCGACAACGCGGCCAACCGCCGTTACGAGGGGACGGGGCTGGGCCTGTCGATCTCGAAGAACTTCATCGACCTGCATGGCGGCACGCTGACCTGCGACAGCACGCCCGGCACCGGCACCACCATGACGATCCGGCTGCCGCCCTCGCGGGTTGCGGATCATCCGTCAAAGATGGGCGACTGGACCGTCGGTGCCGCCTGACGGCCGGGCAAAGCCGCCGGGCTTCAGCCCAGGCGGACTTCAGCGCAGGCGGGTGGCGGCGAAGCGGCGGGGCGGATCGACGAAATCGTCCTGGGCGGCGATCAGCTGAAGTTCGCGCGTGCCCAGACGCTTGGTCGTCTCGAAGATGGCGAAGATCGCCGCCGCCGCCCTCTCCAGCGCATCGGCGGGATCGAAGTCCTTCAGGTAATGGGCGAGGAACAGCGCCGCCACCGCGTCGCCCGAACCGTTGGGCGGCGGATCGAAGGTCAGGCGCGGCGTCGCCACCAGCCAGGCGCCATCCGTACCGTCCACCAGCATCTCGATGCTGTCGGGATCGGCGTCGCTGCGGGTCAGGCTGGTGACCAGCACCAGCCGCGGTCCGCGGGCGCGCAAGGCGGCGGTCGCCGCCAGCGCGTCATCCAGCGTCGCCACCTTGCGGTCGGTCAGATACTCCAACTCGAACTGGTTGGGCGTCATCAGGTCGGCGGCGGGGACCGCATGGTCGCGGATGAACTCCGGCAGGCCGGGCCGCACGAAGAAGCCGCGACCGACATCGCCCATCACCGGATCGCAGCAATAGACCGCCTTGGGATTGGCCGCCTTCACCCGCGCGGCGGTCTCGACGATCACCTGCCCCAGTTCGACGGCGCCCATATAGCCGGACAGAACCGCATCCTGCGCCGGCAGCACGCCGCGGGCGGCGATGCCGTCGACGATGTCCGCGATATGCTCCGCCGTGAAGACCTGCCCGGTCCAGGCGCCGTAGCCGGTATGGTTGGAGAACTGGACGGTGTTCACCGCCGTGGCGTCGATCCCCAGCCGCTGCAGCGGGAACACCGCGGCCCGGTTGCCGACATAGCCATAGGCGACGTGCGATTGGATGGTGAGGACGGTCTTCATGGGGATGAAGCCTAAGCGACGGTCCGCCGGGCGTAAAGCCGCCGACTCCACGGCGATGCCGGGAGACAGCGGCATGGCTGCCATGCATATGCCCCCGCCGGCCGTCTGCTGTGGCGGCTTGGCCCATGGACAGGGCGGGGACGCACGGCTAAAGCTGCCTTCTCCAACCATCCGCAGTTCCGGGATATCGCCATGGCCACGACCGTCCGCCCCCGCCGCAGCGTGCTCTACATGCCGGGCTCGAACGCCCGCGCCCTGGACAAGGGGCGCAGCCTGCCCGCCGACGGTCTGATCCTCGACCTGGAGGATGCGGTCGCCCCCGATGCCAAGGCCCCGGCGCGCGACACCATCGCCCAGGCGCTTGTTGCCGGCGGCTATGGCGGGCGGGAACTGATCGTCCGCGTCAATGGGCTGAACACCCCCTGGGGCTATGACGACCTGCGCATGGCGGCGGCCAGCGGTGCCGACGCGGTGCTGCTGCCGAAAGTGGAGAGCGCCGACGCGGTGCGGCAGGCCGAGGCGGTCCTGCGTACCGCCGGGGCACCGGCCGGCCAGACGATCTGGTGCATGATGGAAACGCCGCTCGGCATCCTGAACGTGAAGGAGATCGCCGGAGCCTCCCCCGGCGTCGGAGCGCTGGTTCTCGGCACATCGGACCTCGCCAAGGATCTGCATGCCGCCCATACGGCACAGCGGCTGCCGATGATCACCAGCCTGGGGCTCTGCCTGCTGGCGGCGCGCGCCTATGGGCTGGCGGTGCTGGACGGCGTGCATCTGGACCTGAACGACGACGAGGGCTTCGCCGCCTCCTGCCGACAGGGGCGTGAGCTTGGTTTCGACGGCAAGACGCTGATCCACCCCAAGACGATCGCCGCCTGCAACGCCGCCTTCGCCCCCGATGCCGACGAGATTGCCCACGCCCACCGCATCATCGCCGCCCATGCGGAGGCCGCCGCCGCCGGCAAGGGCGTGGTGCTGGTCGACGGCAAGCTGGTGGAGAACCTGCATGTCGAAAACGCCCGACGGCTGGTGGCGCTGGCCGAGGCGATCGGGAGGATGGAAGCGGTGGGGTGAGTTTTCTTCTGGAGGCGTTCTATGCTCCCTCCCCATCCCTCCCCCGCTTTCGCGGGGGAGGGAGTAGGAGCTTTGGAAAGCGATGCAAAGGAGTAGCGGCAGTCCCCTCTCCCACGATCGGACCGGCCTTCGGCCGGCGAGGGTTAGGGAGGGGGCATCCGCCGCAACCACTTCCCCACTCCACAATGCTGGTCATACCGAAAAAATAGCGGTTGCAGAAATTGTTCGTTATTTGGAACCAACCCACGGCTGTCCGGTTGTCGAATCAGCAAGGCACAGTCGGAGGTTGGTTATGGCCTCGAAAGAGAGCAATCGTACGTCGGGCCGCGGATTCGCGTCGATGGACCCTGATCGGCAACGCCAAATTGCCAGCAAGGGTGGCGAAAGCGTGCCGGCCGACAAACGCAGCTTTTCGAAGAACCCGGAACTCGCCGCGGAAGCCGGGCGCAAGGGTGGGCGCAGCGTGCCCGCTTCCTCGCGCAGCTTCTCCAAGAACCCCTCGCTGGCGGCGGAAGCCGGCCGCAAGGGCGGACAGGCGAGCCATGGCGGACGGTCGGCCGACCGCCCTGCCGGGGGCGATTGAAACGCTGCGATCCGTGCAGACGAAAAAGCCCCCGTCCTTGCGGACGGGGGCTTTTTCTTGAATGCAGTCCGGAAAGCCGATCAGGACGCCACTTTGTCCAGTTCGCGCAGGATCGAGTCGCCCATGACGGTGGTGGAGCAGCGCGCCATGCCCGGGGCCATGATGTCGGCCGTGCGCATGCCGCCGCCCAGCACGTTCTGGATGGCCCGCTCGATCAGCTTCGCGTCCTCGTCCAGGTTGAACGAGTAGCGCAGGCACATCGCGAAGGACAGCAGCGTCGCACAGGGGTTGGCGAGGTCGCGGCCGGCGATGTCCGGGGCGGAGCCGTGCACCGGCTCGTACAGGGCCTTGCGGTTGCCGTTGGCATCCGGGGCGCCCAGCGAGGCCGACGGCAGCATGCCGAGCGAGCCGGTCATCATCGCCGCCTCGTCCGACAGGATGTCGCCGAACAGGTTGTCGGTGACGATCACGTCGAACTGCTTCGGGTTCTTCAGCAGCTGCATGGCGCCGTTGTCG
>NZ_DASPIS010000097.1:0-108345 GCF_035628975.1 Azospirillum sp.
GACGTCGTTCTGGATCAGGGTCTTGTCGACGCCGTTGGTCTGGCCGGCGATGACGCGGGCCTTCAGCGTCTGCAGGTTCTCGACGATGTTCTTGGAGGCCACCGACGCGGTGTTGGTGGTGCCCGAACCCAGCTCCAGCGACTCCTTCACCGCCTTGAAGCCGGCGACGTCGGCCTTCATGGTCGTGGCGATCGACCAGTAGGCGGCGTTGTCCTTGGCGTTGTTGACCTTCAGGCCGGTCGAGATGCGGTCCTGCGTGGTCTCCAGATCCCCGGTCACGCGACGCAGGGTCTGCAGCGCGGTCATGGCGGAGGTGTTCGTCATAATCGAGGCCATGGGTATCTCCATTCGCGAGATGCATGGCGCCTTTCTGACGCCGGGGCCATTCGCGCCGGCCTTCCCGATCAGTGTGCGGGGGCGCGAGCGGCAAAATCAGGATGACGGAGCCGGTTTAAGCCGGGGTAAAAAATCGGACGCTTTGGAACGGACGGAAAGCCGGAACGAAAGAAACGGTGTCGGCGCCCAAATCAGCGCCACAAATCAACGACCCACTGCGCGGGCCGCGGCGCGCGGCGCCACCGGCGGGATGAAGGGCACGCGGGGGCCGGCCGCCAGCCCGCCGGCGCTCGACCAGCGGTCCAGCATCAGCTTGGCCCGGTCGGGAGCGACATGGTCGGGCGGCGCCTCGAACTTGTAGCCGCGGCCATAGACCGTCTCGATGTAGCGGCCGCCGCCGGTCGCCATGTCGATCTTCTTGCGCAGCTTGCAGATGTAGACGTCGATCACCTTGTCGAGCGGGTCGGAGCCGGACAGGCCGTAGACCTCCTCGTAGATATGCTCCTTCGACACCACGCGGCGGTGGTTGAGGGCGAGCACCGACAGGATCGCATGTTCCCGCTGGCTGAGGCGCAGCCGTTCGCCGTCCACCTCCGGGTCGCGGCCGTCGAGGAAGACGGTCAGCCGGCCGACCGACACCGCGTTGCTGGTCAGTCCGTAGGACCGGCGGCGGATCGCCTCCAGCCGGGCGCGGATCTCGGTGCTGACGACCGGCTTCACCAGCACGTCGTCCGCACCGGCCCGCAGGATGCCGGCCGTGGTGTTGGCGCAGCGACGCTCGATCAGGCAGATGATCGCGGCGGTCACGTTGCGGGCGCGGAGCATCGCCACGCAGGCTTCGGTATCGCCGACATCGCCGATGATGATGGCGTCATGTCCGATCTCGACGGAACCATGTCCGCCCACCAGTTCGCGCAGGCCATTCAGGTCCACACGGTCATGGTTAACCTTGCACAGGGCAAGTTGCTTGCCGATTGCGTCGGCAATCAGATCGGCTGGCTCAATCAGCAAAGCCTGCATTGGATTCTCCATGGTCGAGCAAGCGCAGATAAAGCATTGTTTTTTACGCAATTGCGTTCATGTCACATGCTTATCACAGCCCCAAAAGAACCTATCGAAAGGCGATGTGTCAACAAAATGAGGTACCCGGATAGACATAGCCGAGGGTGGCGTTTTACGCCGTTTTAAGGGTTTCATACGACTAAATACCGGATAAATTTTTATTCATCTGCGGTTTTACTTCGAAACCCGAGTTGATTTTGCAGTGATCACCACAAGCAATCATTAATTCGTTCGACCTCTATGGTTAACGGCAGTGAAGAAGACGAAAACCGGCGCTTATAAACATGAACGCTGGTTTAACCCTGTTGCCCTACGGTCGCCGGGCATCCGTGTTCGAGGAGGTTCCATGTCCGGAACGAAGGCGTCCGTCATTCCGGCGGCCGCGTCCGCTGCTTGCCTGTTCGTCCTGGCGGGCTGTGCGCAATTGTCGCAGGCTCCCGACAGCGATTACCGGCAAGCCCTTGAAAAAGCGATCACCGCCGGCCAGTGCGACGGCGATTCCGTGCGCGACCTGTGGTCGGCCTATGGCCGGTGGTATGCGGCGGCCTCCTCCATCGCCGGCTATCCGAAGACCGACGAGGCCGTGGCGCTGCTGCGCCAGGGCGACCAGTTCCGCATCCTGGGTTGCCCTGAGGTCGCGCGTGCGTCCTACAAGACGCTGATTCGCCGCTTCCCGGAAGACGGCTTCACCCCGTTGCGCGAGGCCGCCCGCGCCTCGTTGCAAGCCCTGCCGCCTCCTCTGCCTCTGGCGGGGCAGATGCCGGGAACGACTCAGGCGCCGGCAGTCCCGGCCGGACCGACTCTGGTCAGGCCGCCTGCGGAGATCTGAGGGCGGGGGTGTTGCCGGACATAGGGATTTGCGGGCTGGCGAAATCCCCCTCTCCCCCCGGGGGGAGAGGGGATTCTGTCAAAGCGCCAGATCGGACGAAAGCGGCCGGTCCAGGCCCAGCCAGGCATCGGCCAGCGGCCCGACGGTCAGCGTGCCTTCGATTCGGCAATCGGCCAGGGCGGCGCTGAAGGTCTCATGCAAGTCGGCCAGCGCCGACGACGGCAGTCCGGCCGCCAGCCGCAGGGTCACGTCCAGCCGGCGCCCGCCCAGCGTCGCCATCAGCTGCAACGGTCCCAGCCGCTGCGGCCGGGCCTGAAGCACCAGGGTGACGCGGTCGGACGGACCGTCCTCGATCCCGACCGCGCACAGCAGCCCGTCGTCGCCGTCCAGCAGCGGCACGCGCGACAACCGCCACACCCGCCCCTCGACGGGCTGGAAGCGCGCGACCAGCGCCCGCTCGCACTCGTCGATCAGCAATCCGCCGTCAAGACCGGACAGCTCGTCCGCAGCATCCGCGCCGATCCAGTCGCGGCAGCCGCCGGCCGTCGCCGCCAGGAACAGGGCGAGCCCGGCACCGAAGGTTGAATCGCAGCGCGGCAGGCATCCCCGGGCCAAAGCCGCGTCGGCCGGCGCCAGCGTGTCGAGCAGGTCGAGCAGCCGCCGCACCAGCGGCCCGGCCTCGGAACCGTCTCCGGACCCGTCGCCGGCATCCCTCGCCGCGGCCGGCATGCCCACCGGCATAGCAGCGAAGCGCGCCGCCAGCAGGTCGGGTGGCGGCACCTGTCGGGAAACGAGGTCGCGCTCGGCCATCAGCAGCTCCACATTCGGCGGCTTCCCATCCGCTGCGCTCCGCTCAATAGACGACCGTGTCGACGTCGTCGGATTGCGGGATGATGATGGTGCCGTCGTCGGCCATCGCCTTGGCGGTGCGGACGATCTCGGCCTGGGCGTCGTTGACGTCGCGCATGCGCAAGGGGCCCATGTTCTCGATCTCGTCCAGCAGGATCATGCGGGCGCGTTCCGACAGGACCGACAGGAAATGGTCGCGTTGCGCCACGGGCGCGCCTTTCAGCGCGATGGCGAGCTGTCCGGTGTCGCAGCGGCGGATCACCGCCTGCAGCGACACGCGGTCCAGCCGCATTAGATCCTCGAAGGTGAACATCAGCTGCTTGATGCGCTGGGTCGGCTCCGGCATCACGGTTTCGAGGTCGTCGAAGATCTCGGTCAGCGTCTCGCGGTCGATGCGGTTGAAGATGTCGGCCATCCGCTCCAACGAATCGTTGCCGTGGGTGCGGGCGTAATTCGCCATGAACTCGTTGTGCAGGATCGATTCGATGTCCAGCAGCACCTCGCGCTGGACCGATTCGATCTGGATCATCCGCTCGATCACCTCGGTGCGGATGGCGGGCGGCAGCAGGACCAGCACCTTGGCGGCATGGTCGGGACGCATCTTGGACAGGATGACCGCCGCCGTCTGGGGATATTCGCCGGCAAGATAGCTGGCGAGCACCCCTTCGTTCACGTTGGACATCTTCTCCCACATGGTGCGGCCGGCGGGACCGCGGATTTCGCCCATGATCTCCGTGACGCGGTCGGCCGGCAGGAACCGGTTCAGCATCCGCTCCGTGCTGTCGTAGGAGCCGACGACCGAACCGGCATTGGCGAAGCGTTCGGTGAAGATGCGCATCAGCGTCTCCACCAGATTGGAGGTGACGTTGCCCAGCGTGGCCATCGACCGGCTGACGAGGCGGATTTCATCCTCGTCCAGCCGCTCCATCAGCCGCGAGCCGCGCTCCTCGCCCAGCGCCAGGAAGATGACGGCGCTCTTCTCGACGCCGCTCAGGCTCTTGTAATTCTCACGGATCTTGATCGGCGTTCCCATGGCGGCACCTCAGAAGGAGTAATCGGCGGACGGTGCGGAAGATGACGGTGCGTCGGGTCCGTCGGCCGGCGGCAGGGCCAGCGCGCGGTCGTGGCGGAAGGCGACCGCCATCACCGCGCCCGCCACCAGCAGCAGCGGATGCGGGATCAGCGGGTTGGGATCGATGGCGCCGAGCAGCCCGGCGATCGAGCCGTCCTCCGGCACCGGGGCGCCGCGGCGGCGGGCGAGCGCCAGAAGGCTGTCGGCCAGGCTGGCCGGCGGTCCGGCGGGAATGGCGGAGGACTCGTCCATCCTCACACCCCGTAGGAGCGGATCAGGCTGCCGGCGATCAGGAACCAGCCGTCGGTCAGCACGAAGAAGATGATCTTGAAGGGCAGCGCGATCATCACCGGCGGGAGCATCATCATGCCCATCGCCATCAGGATCGCCGCCACCACCATGTCGATCACCAGGAAGGGCAGGAACAGCAGGAAGCCGATCTCGAACCCGCGCTTGATCTCCGAGATCATGAAGGCGGGGACCAGGACGTGCAGCGGCATGTCGGACGGCTCCGGCACCGACTGGATGCGCGCCATGTCCATGAACAGGCGCAGATCCTTCTCGCTGGTGTGGTTCAGCATGAACTCGCGCAGGGGCGCCACCGTGCGGCGGAACGCCTCCATCTCGTCGATTTCCTGGTTGATCAGCGGTTGGATGCCCTGGTTGTAGCTGCGCTCGAACACCGGGGCCATGACGAAGAAAGTCAGGAACAGGGCCAGCGACATCATCACCGTGGTCGGCGGCACCTGCTGCACGCCCAGCGCGTTGCGCAGGAAGGACAGCACGATGACGATGCGGGTGAAGGCCGTCATCATGATCAGGATCGACGGCGCCAGCGACAGCACCGTGATCAGAGCCACCATCTGGACGATGCGGCTGGTGGCGGTGCCGCCGGCATCGCCCAGGTCGAAGGTCAGGCTCTGCGCCAGCGCCGGCCCGGCGCTGAGGCCGGCGAACACGCCGACGGCCAGCGCCAGCAGAAGCGCGGCGGCCAGCGGCTTCCAACAGCCCGCGAGGCGACGGAGGAGGAGCGGCCTCATTGCGGCTGGCTCCCCGCCGCGACTGCGGCGGCGGGCGGAGCGGCAGGGGCTTTTTCGTCCGACTTGGCCAACGCGCTGTCGAAGCCGCCGGCCGGTGCGCTGTCGACCAGCAGGTCGCCATTGGCGCTCAGCAGGATCAGATGTTCGCGGTCATCGCGGCGGATCAGGATCAGCCGCCGCTTGGCGTCGATCGGCAGCGCCTCCACCACGCTCAGCCGGCGCTGGCGTGCGCGGCCGCGCACGGTGCCGCCGGCCATGCCGACGCGGCGCATCACCCAGGCGACGACCATGATCAGCGCCACCACGAAGAAAAGCGCCATCAGGAAACGGATATACTGGTCGAGATCCATGGAAGCGGCGGGCTTTCTCTAATCAGGGCAGTTCGTCTGTGCGGGCGGGGCCGGTACGCCCATAGGCGGCGGCGGCGCGCTGTCGGGCGGTGTGCGGATCGTCGCGCCCCGCCAGTGCGGCGGCGATGGACTGCTCGCGCTTGGCCTGCTGGTCGGCCAGGGATGCCGCCAGAGGATCCAGGGCGGCAACGAGGTCGCCGAGCGGGCCGAGCAATGCCCGCGCCTCGTCGTGCGGCATCCCCTCCGCCTCGGCGCAGAGGCGGGCGACGCTGTCCTGCAGCCCGGCAAGGTCGATCAGGGCGCCGGCCTCCGCCTCCGCCCGCGCCTCTTCCAGGGCCGCACCGAGGGATGCCGCCCGTTCCGTGAGTTCGGCCAAGGAGCAGGCACCCCGAGGGGGGCGGGGAGGGGATGGCGGACGGGTCACGGCTTGTCCTCCATATGCGTGGCGGCCATGGGCTTGGCAGGCTCTTCCGGTTGCGGTTCCGGCGGCAGGGTGCCGTTCGCGCGGTAGACATAGGCAAGGACTTCGGCCACGGCGGCAATGGCCTCCACCGGGATATCGCTGTCGACCTCGATTGCCGACAGGATCTCCACCAGATCGGCATCCTCGCGCACCTTGACGCCGTTGGCGAAGGCGACCTCCAGGATCTGCTCCGCCACCGTTCCCTTGCCGGTGGCGACGATCCGCGGCAGGGTCTGAGTCCCCAGTTCGTATTTCAGCGCGACGGCGACCGGACGCCGCGCAGGCATGGGCCCGGACGGGTGCGGGGGCGTACAGGCCGGCTTGGATGCGGGGGAGCGGGGCTGCGCGGACAAAAGGCGGCCTTTTCAAGGGGTCCTTCCTGGCCCGCATCCTGGACCGGTAGGCTTAACGAACTGTAAAGGCGGTCTGCCGGCGCCACTCGCGATTGCCGGGATTCATCCTTCGTTAACGCAAACGGGCGACCATCGGGAGTGCGGCCTTCCAATGGCTATTCTGCCGAAGGTTTGGGCCGGAGGTTTGGCGTCGGTCGGCGTGACCGGAGGCATCAAGGACGGGATCAGGGCCATGGACCTCGGAAATCTCGGCATCTTCAAGCTGATGTCGCGCAAGATGGACTGGCTGACCCAGCGTCAGGAAGTCATCTCGCAGAACATCGCCAATGCCAACACGCCCGAGTACAAGAGCCGCGACCTGAAGCCCTTCAGCTTCCGCGACGCGCTGAGCGACAACCGGCGGCTGACCCCGGCGGCGACGGATCCGTCCCACCTGGCCGGCACCCGCGGTCCCGGCGGCCTTGCCAAGGAACAGAAGGTGCGCGACCCGTACGAGACGGCGCCGGACGGCAACAACGTCGTCCTGGAAGACCAGATGATGCGGATGGGCCAGAACGCGATGGATTACCAGACCATCACCAACCTGTACAAAAAGCAGGTCACGATGATCAAGTCGGCGATCCGCTCCGGGGGCTGACCGGCCTTCGGGTTCGGGCCGGGTTCGGGCCGGGCGGGCATGTGGCTGCCGGCCGCAGGGTTTGCAGGCGTTTGAGGAGGCGGTGCGATGGATCTCTACAAGTCGATGGCGGTATCCGCCTCGGGCCTGAAGGCGCAGGGTACGCGCCTGAAGGTCATTTCGGAGAATCTGGCCAACGCCAACACCACGGCGGAAACGCCAGGCGATCTGCCCTATCGCCGCAAGACGGTGATCTTCAAGAACGAGCTGGACCGGGCGATGGACGTGGACAAGGTCCGCGTCGCCAAGGTCGGCGTCGACAAGGGCGACTTCCAGCGCCGCTACGACCCGTCCCACCCGTCGGCCGACGCCGACGGTTATGTCCTGCTGCCCAACGTCAATTCGGTGGTCGAGGCGATGGACATGCGCGAGGCGCAGCGCAGCTACGAGGCGAACCTGTCCGCCATCGACACCGCGCGCCAGATGCTGACCCGCACCATCGACATCCTGCGCACCTGATTTCTTCCGCCCATCCGCTTCATCTCCCTGACCGACCGGAACCGCCGCCATGATCAATCCGCTGAACGCCGCCGCGGCCTACGCCACCACCGCCGCCAAGACGACCGGCCCCGGCCTTGCCGCGCGCGACGGCGCCTCCTTCGGCGACGTGCTGGAACAGGCGGCCAAGGAGAGCATCGGCACCTTGAAGAAGAGCGAGGACATGTCGGCGCTCGCCTCCGTCGGCAAGGCGGACTTGAACGACGTGGTCCAGGCCGTGACCAACGCCGAGGTGACGCTGCAGACCGTCACCGCCGTGCGCGACAAAGTCCTGAACGCCTATCAGGAAATCCTGCGCATGCCGATGTGACGGCCGGCCGTCCTTCACAACCGCATCGAAGCAGCCCGCACCGAAGCAACCATCGTCATGAGCGAGACCGAAGTCATCGAGCTTTGCCGCACCTCGATCGTCACCCTGGTGATCGTGTGCGGGCCGATTCTCATCATCATGATGCTTCTCGGTACCGTGATCTCGATCTTCCAGGCCGTCACGCAGATCAGCGAGCAGACCCTGGCCATGGTGCCGAAGGTGATGCTGGTCTTCGGGCTGAGCATCCTTCTGATGCCCTTCATGCTGAGCAAGCTGACCGAGTTCTTCGAGCATGAGGTCGCGGACCGCATCGTCGCCATCGGCGTCGGCGCCCACGACAATGGCGGCGCACCCTTCACGCCCGGCACCGGCATAACGCCGGCCCCGGCGCCGACCGCGGCCGCGGCGGGCGGATGAACGTTCTCCAGCAGCTTCTGGGCGAACAGATCTTCGTCTGGATGTTGGTCTTCCTGCGGGTCGGCACCGCCTTCAGCGTGATGCCGACCATCGGCGACGCCTTCATCACCCCCCGCACGCGTCTGCTGTTCGCGCTGGCGGTCAGCGTGCTGGTGGCGCCGGTGATCCGGCCGCAGTTGCCGCCGATGCCCGGCAGCCCCTTTCAGCTTCTGGTGCTGGCGGCGGGCGAAATGACGATCGGCATCTTCCTCGGCACCATCGCGCGGCTGCTGATGGGCACGCTGGAAGTCGCCGGAACCATCATCAGCCTGCAGAGCGGCCTGGCCAACGCCCAGATCTTCAACCCCGCGCTGGCCACTGCGGGCTCGCTGCCGGGCGCGCTGATGGGCTGGCTGGGGCTGCTCCTGCTGTTCGTGACCGACCTGCACCATCTGCTGATCATGGCGGTGGTCGACAGCTATGCCACCTTCACGCCGGGGGCGGCGATTCCGGTGGACGACATGGCCAACGTGATCGGGCAGCTGGTGTCGAAGACCTTCCTGCTTGGGGTGCAGATGTCGGCCCCCTTCCTGATCACCGGCATCCTGTTCGCGCTGGCGCTCGGCCTGCTCAACAAGCTGGCGCCGCAGGTGCAGGTGTTCCAGATCTTCACCTCCGTCCAGGTGCTGATGGGGCTGTTCCTGTTCGCGCTGACCCTGGGCGCCATGATGCTGTTCTGGCTGTCGCGGTTCGAATCCAGCTTCATCGAACTGCTGAAGCCTCTGTAGAGGGAGGACGCCGATGTCGGAAGATGCGGACGAGTCCTCCAAAACAGAGGACCCGACATCCAAGAAGCTCAACGAGGCCCACAAACAGGGCCAGTTCGCGATGACCCGCGAGGCCGCGAACTGGTTGATGGTCGCGGCGATGCTGGTCGTGCTGGTCGCCATCCTGCCCGGCACGATGAAGGGGATGGTCTTCCGCCTGAACTATTATTTCCAGAATCTGGATCAGTTCACGTTCGACCGCGCCGGGGTCGGGGCGCTGCTGTTCCGGGTGATGGCCGATGCCATGTGGGCCCTGTGGCTGCCGATCCTGCTGTTCGTGGTGGCCGGAGTGCTGTCCACCATCGGGCAGACCGGCTTCCACGTGTCCTGGACGCTGATCGCGCCAAAGTTCGAAAAGCTGAACCCGCTGCCCGGCCTGTTGAACCTGTTCAAGGCCAGTCAGGGCGTGGAACTGCTGAAGAGCATCGCCAAGCTGGCGGTGGTCGGCGGTGTGGCCTTCATGGCGCTGAAGCCGATGTTCGCGGGTGTCGAGGCCTTCATCGGCATCGACATGTTCGCGATGCTGCTGCAGATCGACAGCCTCGCGCACCGCCTGCTGATCTGGGTGCTCGTGGTCTTGACCTTCATCGCCGCGGGAGACTTCCTGTGGCAGAAGACCCAGTTCGACAAAAAGATGAAGATGACGAAGCAGGAGGTGAAGGACGAGCACAAGCAGCAGGAAGGCGATCCCGTCGTCAAGGGCCGCATCCGCCAGCTCCGCTTCGAACGCGCGCGCAAGCGCATGATGGCCGCGGTGCCCAACGCCGACGTGGTGGTCACCAACCCGACCCACTTTGCGGTGGCCCTGAAATACGATCCCAGCCAGATGGGCGCGCCGCTGGTGCTGGCGAAGGGCGTCGATCAGGTCGCCTTCAAGATTCGCGAGATCGCCGAATCGAACAATGTCCCGGTCATAGAAAACCCGCCTCTCGCCCGTGCGCTCTATGCCGCATGCGATATCGACGAGGAAGTTCCATCCGAGCACTATCGGGCGGTCGCCGAAGTCATTACCTATGTCTTCAAGCTGAAAGGGCGGTCGCTGCGCAACTGATGCGCGCCTGGAACGGTTGACGGCACCAGGTGGAACGACTGACCTTCGCGCGCAGTGACATTGGGGGCTTGGGGTTCTGGTGCCTGGAGATCTGGTGGACGATTCGACTTCCCTTTCCGACACCTCGCGCAACGCAGCCAACCGCGCGGCACCGTCCGGCGGGCCCCTGATGCTGCTCCAGTACTGTCTGGCGCCGGCCGGGCTGCTGGTCTTGGCCGCCGGCCTTCTGCTGGACCGGGAAGAGATCGGATGGACGGGAGCGGTGCTGGCGGCAGCGGGCGTCGCCCTGCTGATCGGCCGCAGCATCGCCGTCGTCCGGCGGTCGGCGCGAATCGGCGCACTTTTGGGCGGAGCTCTGGAAGGCATGCCGGCGGGCCAACTGGTCTGCGACGGTGCCGATGATGTGGTTTTCGTCAATGCCGCCTTCCGGGAGCTTGCCGGCTGGCGCCGCGGCGAACGGCCGCTGGATGCGCTGGCACGCCAGTTCTCCGACGATCCCGACAGCGCGCGCGAGTTTCGCCGCCTGCGCGAACGGGTGCGGGCGGGAGCCGCGGCGTCCGCCGAACTGGCGATACCGGCGCTGGACCACAATCCGCCGGAATGGCGCAAGGTGCAGGGCCAGCCGGTGCCCGGTTTCGCCGGCTCCGTCCACTGGCGGATCGAGGACATCACCGCCCGGCGCGAGTTGGAGCATGTGATGCTGCGCGAGCAGGCCAAGCTCGCCGATTTCATGGAACATGCGCCGGTCGGCTTCTTCTCCGTCGATCAGAACGGTCAGTTCCTGTTCGTCAACGCCACCCTGGCCCAATGGCTGGAGGCTTACCCCGGCGATTTGACCGATGGGGAGGCACGCCTTCACGGCATCCTGGCCGCCCCGCCGCAGTCCGCAGCACCCTACGATCTGTTCGACCATGGCGGCGGCGAGCAGCGCGGCGAACTGACCATGGTGGGGCTGCGCGGCCGCCGGTTCCAGGTGGCGGTGGCGCAGAGCGTTGTGCATGCCGACGACGGGACGATCCACACCCGGTCGGTGGTGCGCGATCTGTCGCCCGAGCGGGAATGGCAGGAGGCTTTGCGCCTGTCGGAACAGCGGTTCCAACGCTTCTTCGAGGATGCGCCGATCGGCATCGCGCTGGTGGACGAGACCGGGCAACTGACCGAATGCAACGAGGCATTCCTGGCGCTGATCGGCAGCGAGGCCGGCAGCGTCATCAATCGTCCGATGGCCGACCTGATCGTCCCGGCGGAGCGCGAGGCGGTGACCGCCCGGCTGAAGTCTGTCCAGGGCGGCGCCGATCCGGCCCATCCGCTGGAGGTCCGGCTGTCCGGCGGCCGGGAACTGACGGCTCAGCTCTATGCCCGGCGGCTTGCCAACCCGGTGCGCACGGACGGGCGCGGCGAGACCGAGAAGAATGGGCAGGCCGAGAAGAATGGGCTGGGCGTCGGCCTGATCCTGCACTTCATCGACATGACCGAGCGCAAGAGCCTGGAGGCCCAGTTCGCCCAGTCGCAGAAGATGCAGGCGGTCGGCCAGCTGGCCGGTGGCGTCGCCCACGACTTCAACAACCTGCTGACGGCGATGATCGGCTTCTGCGACTTGCTGCTGCTGCGGCACAAGCCGGGCGACCAGTCCTTCAGCGACATCATGCAGATCAAGCAGAACGCCAACCGCGCCGCCAACCTGGTGCGGCAGCTTCTGGCCTTCTCGCGCCAGCAGACCCTGCAGCCGCGCGTCATCAACGTGACCGACGTGCTGGCGGAGTTGGCGAACCTGCTGCGCCGACTGATCGGCGAGAACATCGAACTGAAGATGATCCACGGCCGCGACCTGGGACTGGTCAAGGTCGATCAGAACCAGCTGGAGCAGGTCATCATCAATCTGGTGGTCAATGCCCGCGACGCCATGGCAGGCGGCGGCAAGCTGACCATCAACACCACCAACAACGTCGTGACCCAGCCCGAACGGCGGGAGCACGAGACGGTGCCGCCCGGCAGCTACGTCTCCATCGAGGTGATCGACACCGGCTGCGGCATCGCGCGGGAGAATCTGCAGCGCATCTTCGAGCCCTTCTACACGACCAAGGAGGTCGGGTCGGGGACGGGGCTCGGCCTGTCGACCGTCTACGGCATCGTGCGGCAGACCGGGGGCTTCGTGCTGGTCGATTCGGCGGTGGGGGAGGGGACGACCTTCACCATCCTGCTGCCCCACCATCAAGGCGAACTGCGCCCCGTCGATACGGCGGAGCCGCGTGAGCGCCGCGGCAGCGACCTGACCGGCACGGGCACCATCCTGCTGGTCGAGGACGAGGACGCGGTGCGTGTCTTCTCCGCCCGCGCCCTGCGCAACAAGGGCTATCAGGTGCTGGAGGCGAAGAACGGAGAGGCGGCGCTGCAGCAGATAGAGACCAACGGCGCGTCCATCGACCTGCTGATCACCGACGTGGTGATGCCCCAGATGGACGGCCCGACGCTGGCCCGCCATGTCCGCAAACTGCGCCCGGAGATGCGGGTGATCTTCATCTCCGGCTATGCCGAGGACCGTCTGGGCGAGATCGACGGCGTCGAAGTCGCCCATTTCCTGCCCAAACCCTTCTCGCTGAAACAGTTGGCCTCCAAGGTGAAGGAGGTCATCCGCGACGCACGGTGAGAGACCTGAACCGCCTCCAAGAACCGCCTCCAAGAACCGCCTCCAAGAGCCGCCTCCAAGAGCCGCTTGGGCACCCCCGTAAGATAGGAACACACCAGCAACATCAGCCCTTGCAAATGAGAACGAAGAGAGTACATTCAGCTTCGTTGCAAGAGCGCCGACCGTGTGTTCTAAGAGAGGGGTACCGGGCATGTCGTCCGCACAGCTTCGTTTGGTCGAGAAGGATTCCATGGACAAGCAGAAGGCGCTCGATGCCGCCCTGAGCCAGATCGAACGCGCGTTCGGCAAGGGCTCGATCATGAAGCTCGGCGCCCGTGAGAACCTGGTCGAGACGGAGGTCATTTCCACCGGCTCCTTGGGTCTCGACATCGCGCTGGGCATCGGCGGCCTGCCGAAGGGCCGCATCATCGAAATCTACGGGCCGGAAAGCTCGGGCAAGACCACGCTGGCGCTGCACGCCATCGCCCAGGCCCAGAAGGCCGGCGGTACCTGCGCCTTCGTCGACGCCGAACACGCGCTCGATCCGTCCTATGCCCGCAAGCTGGGCGTCAACATCGACGAGCTGCTGATCTCCCAGCCGGATGCCGGCGAGCAGGCTCTGGAGATCGCCGACACGCTGGTGCGCTCCGGCGCCATCGACGTGCTGGTGGTCGACTCGGTCGCCGCGCTGGTGCCGCGCGCCGAACTGGAAGGCGAGATGGGCGACAGCCATGTCGGCCTGCACGCCCGCCTGATGAGCCAGGCGCTGCGCAAGCTGACCGGCTCGATCTCCAAGTCGAACTGCCTGGTGATCTTCATCAACCAGATCCGCCTGAAGATCGGCGTGATGTTCGGCAACCCGGAGACCACGACTGGCGGCAACGCGCTGAAGTTCTACGCCTCCGTGCGTCTCGACATCCGCCGCATCGGCGCGATCAAGGATCGCGACACCGTCGTCGGCAACCAGACCCGGGTCAAGGTGGTGAAGAACAAGATGGCCCCGCCGTTCCGCGTGGTCGAGTTCGACATCATGTACGGCGAGGGCGTGTCGAAGGTCGGCGAACTGCTCGACCTGGGCATTCAGGCCGGTGTGGTCGACAAGTCGGGTGCGTGGTTCAGCTATGACGGCACCCGCATCGGCCAGGGCCGCGAAAACGCGAAGACCTACCTGCGCAACAACCCCGAGATGGCCGATGCGATCGAGGCCAAGATCCGCGGCAACGCCGGTCTGGTCGCCGACGCCATGATGGGTACCCCGGAAGCCGATGGCGAAGCCTCCACTCCGGAGTGACGACAGCGAATGTCGGATGAAAGGCCCCGCCTCCCGAAAAGGAGGCGGGGCCTTTTTGTTTTAAGGCAGGTCGGCTTGCGAGGGAGGGGGCCACCGCGACGCCCTACCGACGCAGATCCCTGTCCAGATTCGGCTCCGTCTGGTCGCCGCTCAGGCGGGTGCGATAGACCTGAACGGCTTCCAGAACGCGCTGGACATAGTTGCGGGTCTCGGAGATCGGGATCAGTTCGATCCAGTCGACCACGTCCACCGCTTCCGTCCGCGGGTCGCCATAGGTCTGCAGCCACTGGCGGACCCGGTTCGGTCCCGCGTTGTAGCCGGCGATCGCCAGCACCCACGAGCCGTTGAAGCGGTCGATCAGTTCCGACAGATAGGCCGAGCCCAGCGTGACGTTGTAGCCGGGGTCCGTGGTCAGCCGGGCTTGCGTGTGCTTCAGGCCCAGCTTGCCCGCCACCAACTGCGCCGTGGCCGGCATCAGCTGCATCAGGCCGCGGGCGCCGGCCGATGAGACGATGGTGGGGTTGAAGGTGCTCTCCTGCCGGATGATGCCGTGGACCAGCGCCAGTTCCGGCGCCGCCGGCCGGGCGTCGATCATCGGGTAGCCCGCATCGACCAGGAACACCTCGTTCTGGGCGGCGTCCTTGGCAGCGGCGACGGCGAGATCGCGGCGGCCGACCTCGTTCGCCAGCCGGGCGGCGAGAACATAGTCGGCGGGGGACTTTGCATCCAAGCTGATGCGGCGGACGAAGCTGCCCAGCCGCTCGTCGGTGCTGCCACCGATCTCCGCCAGCAGGCGGGCGACGCGCACCACCTCGCGCCGGTTGAAGGCGGAGGTGTCGGCGCTCGACACCGATGGCGGCGTCGGCAGGGTCACCGCCCCGTTGGAGACATGGCGGAAGGCCAGCTGGCCGTAGAAGGTGGTGGGGTAGGTCGCGGCCTTGGCGTACCAGTCGCGTGCCGGCTCCGTCTGTCCCAGCGCCTCCGCCGCCCGGCCGCACCAGTAGGCGCCGCGCGCCTTGCTGATGGGGGCCGATACGGAGCGGTAGAGCTTGTGGAAATGGGCGAAGGCCTCAGACGGCTTGTCGAGGAAGCGCAGAGCCATGAATCCAGACAGGAACTCCGCGTCGGCGAAGGCGCTGCCCTCGCTCATGCCATGGGTGCTGACCAGGCGGTAGGCGAGGTTGAAGTCGCCGCGCTCCATCGCCCGGCGGGCCAGCAGGTGGCGCTCCGGCCACCAGGCCTGCGGACGGCCGAGGTCGGTGCCGGCCCGGGCCATGATCTCCAGCGCGCCGGCATCGTCGCCCTTGCGGCGCAGATAGCGGGCGCGGTCGAACATCAGGCCGGGATCGTCGCGCAGGGCGGGGGCAACCCGGGACAGCGCCGCGTCGGCGCCGGGGCTGTCGCCGTCCAGCGCGATGCGCGCCTCGATCAGCGTGTCGTAGGCCTCGTCGAAGAAGGGCAGCATCCGGCGCACCGGCGCGTCCTGTCTGGCCCAGAGCAGCCGGTCGATGCGCGCCTTGTGGTCCAGCGGGCGCAGATAGGGGGTGTAATGGGCGAGGAAGGTGGCCTCCTCATCCGGGGTGAAGGTGGCGTCGGCCCACTGCTTGCGGATCAGGCCGGTGGCGCGTTCCACGCTGCCGGTGGCGATCAGCGCGTCGGCATAGCGGACGAAGCCGTCATTGGTCTGGGGCGGGGACTGGCGGAACCACTCCACCACCTCGGCCGGCGGGATATCCGGCATCGCCAGTTCGGCCTGACGGCGCAGGGCCGCCATGTTGGGCCAATCCGGATTCTCGCGGATGAAGGCCGTGATGTCGGAGAAGCTGCCGCCGCCGGGGTTGGCGAGCGCCATCCAGCGCAAAACCTTCGCCGGTAACGGGTCCTGGGCACGCGACGCCGTGGCCAGCGCCTCGGCCAGCCTGTCGCTATCGGCGAGCTTGAAAGCCTCGCGATAGATCGCGATGTCCTGCGCGCTCAGCGCTGCGGCGGGCAGGGCGCCGGGAACCGCGGCGAGAAGGGTGAGGAGACCCGCGAAAACAGCGGTCCGGGCGCTCTTGCCGAGGGCGGCGGGGAGGGATAATGTGCGCAACTCTTTTTTCCAGCTAAGCCGACTGAGGAGGCAGCCATGTTCCACGGTTCCATCGTCGCCCTTCTGACTCCGTTCAAGGGCGGGAAAGTGGACGAGAAGGCCTTCCAGTCCTTCGTGGAGTGGCAGGTCGCCCAAGGCACGCACGGTCTCGTGCCCTGCGGCACCACCGGCGAGTCGCCGACCCTGTCCCACGAGGAACACAACCGCGTCGTGGAGCTTTGCATCGAGGCGGCCGGCGGCAAGGTGCCGGTGATGGCCGGCACCGGTTCCAATTCGACCGACGAGGCGATCGCGCTGACCCGCCATGCCAAGCAGGCGGGCGCCCAGGCGGCGCTCGTGGTCACGCCCTACTACAACAAGCCGTCTCAAGAGGGTCTGTACCAGCATTTCAAGGCGATCCATGACGCGGCGGATTTGCCGATCTTCATTTACAACATTCCCGGCCGCAGTGTCGTGGATATGTCTGTGGCCACGATGGCGCGGCTTGCAAAGCTGCCCAACATCGTCGGCGTGAAGGACGCGACCGCCGATCTGTCCCGCCCGTCCCGCCTGCTGCAGGAGGTCGGCCCCGACTTCATCCAGCTGTCGGGCGAGGATGCCACGGCGCTGGCCTTCAACGCGCAGGGCGGCGTGGGCTGCATCTCCGTCACCGCGAACGTCGCTCCGGCGCTGTGCTCCGCCATGCAGGCCGCCTGGGCGAAGGGCGACCTCAAGGAGGCCTTCCGCCTGCGCGACGTGCTGTCGCCGCTGCACGACTCGATGTTCGTCGAGACCAGCCCGGCCCCGGTGAAGTTCGCCGCCAGCCTGCTGGGCCTCGGCAGCGACGAGGTGCGCCTGCCGCTGGTTTCGGCGTCGGAGACCGCCCGTGCCGCCGTGCGTGGAGCCATGACCAAAGCCGGCCTGTTGTCCTGAGCGACAGAACGGGCCGAATAGGAGAGAGACTTGGCGACGCGCGAGGAAGCGAAAAAATTTGCGGCGCAGAACCGCCGCGCGCGGTTCGACTTCTTCATCGACGACGTCCTCGAGGCCGGCATCATGCTGACCGGGTCGGAGGTGAAGTCGTTGCGGGGCGGTCGCGCCAGCGTGAACGAGGCCTATGCCGGCCTGAAGAGTGGGGAGCTGTACCTGTTCAACGCGTACATCCCCGAATATCTCCAGGCCGGCCGCGTCGATCAGCACGAGCCGAAGCGTCCGCGCAAGCTGCTGGTCCGCCGCCGCGAGTTGGACAAGCTCGCGGCCGGCATCAAGCAGAAGGGCGTCACGCTGGTGCCGATGTCCGTCTACTTCAACGACCGTGGCATCGCCAAGGTCGAGATCGGTCTCGCCACCGGCAAGAAGAAGCACGACAAGCGCCAGAACGAGAAGGAACGCAGCTGGCAGCGCGACAAGGCGCGGCTGATGCGGGACAAGGGTTGATCCGGTGGCACGTCTAGACAACCGGGCCACGGACCGCGATCAGACCGTCGCCGCCGTGGCCGCCGAAGCCCTGTCCGAAATCCGGCCGCAGGGCCGGATTCTCGTCGCCTTCGACAGCGATGGCGCCATCGCCGAGGTGCTCCGCGACGGCGGGGCGGAGGTGGTGGTGTGGAACCGGCTCGCTGTCGGCGGGCAGTCTGCGACGCCCTGGCCGGCCGAGGGGCCGTTCGACGGCGCCGTGCTGCGCCTGCCGCGTGGCTGGGCCGGCTTCGAGATGGCGCTGCATGCGCTGGCCTCGCGCCTCGCCCCCGGTGCGCCGCTGTGGATCGCCGGCGGCAACGACGAGGGTGTGACCAGCGCGCCGAAACATCTCGATGGGCTGGCGGAAGAGCCGGAAACCCTCATCATCAAGCGGCGCGCCCGGCTGCTGTTGACCCGCCGCACCGACGCGCCGGCCAAGGGGGCGCTGGAGGATTGGCGGCAGACCGTCACCCTGACACTGCCGGACCGGACACTGGAACTGGTGTCCTATCCCGGCCTGTTCGCCCACGGTCATCTGGACGCCGGCACCGAATGCCTGCTGAAGGTATTGCCGGAGGTTGCTGCCGGCACCCGCGTGCTGGATTTCGGCTGCGGCGCCGGGGTGATCGCGCGGGCGGTGCGGGAACGCCAGCCGGATGCGCCGCTGACGCTGCTGGACATCGACGCGGTGGCGCTGCACGCCGCCCGCCAGAATGTGCCGGATGCCGAACTGGTGCTGAGCGACGGGCTGGCGGGGCTGGGCACCCGCGAGCGCTTCGGCCTGATCCTGTCCAACCCGCCGCTCCACCGCGGCAAGGATGAGGATTTCGGCATGCTCGACGCGCTGGTGGCGGGGACGAAGCAGTATCTGAAGCTGCGCGGCACGCTGGTGGCGGTGACCCAGCGAACGGCCGGCGTGGGCAAGCTGTTCAAGACCGCATTCGGGCACAGCGACATGCTGCTGGAGACCACGCAGTTCCAGGTGTGGTCGGGGACGCCGAAGTAGGGGATGGTGCGGGTGCCCCCTCCCTAACCCTCCCCCGCTATCGCGGGAGAGGGAACTCCACCGCTCGTTGACATAGCCTAACTCTGACAAGCCTCCTGCCCCCTCTCCCGCGAAGCGGGGGAGGGATGGGGAGGGGGCCAAGCCGCCAGTCAGATCAGCATCTCACAACCTCACACATTCACCCCCCGCATCCCCTCCGCCGTATAGCGGTCGCCCGCCGCCACTCCCGGCGGCAGTGCGTCACCCAGCGCCTTCACCTCCGCCTCACTCAGAGTCACCGCGGCGGCGCCGACATTCTCCTCCAGATATTTGATCCGCTTGGTCCCCGGAATCGGCAGGATCTCCGGTCCCTGGGCCAGCAGCCACGCAAGCGCCACCTGCCCCGGCGTGCAGCCCTTCTGCGCCGCCAGCGCCTTCACCTGTTCGACCAGAGCCAGGTTGCGGTCGAAATTGTCCCCGGCGAATCGCGGTGCGATTCGGCGGAAGTCGTTCTCGGCGAACTGGTCCGGGCTGCTGACTGCACCGGTCAGCATGCCGCGGCCGAGCGGCGCATAGGCGACCAGCGAGATCCCCAACTCCCGGCAGGCCGGCAGAACCGCATCCTCCATGTCGCGGGTCCACAACGAATATTCGCTCTGCACCGCAGCGATGGGGTGGACGGCATGGGCGCGGCGCAGGGTGGCGGCCGACACCTCCGACAGGCCGAGCGCGCGGACCTTGCCGGCCTTCACCAGATCGGTCATGGCGCCGACCGTCTCCTCCACCGGGATGTCCGGATTCAGGCGGTGGGCGTAATAGAGGTCGATGGTCTCCACTCCCAGCCGCTTCAGCGAGGCGTCGCAGGCCTGGGCCACATAGGCGGCGCTGGTGTCGATGCGGCGGGCGTATTCGCCGGGTTGGCGAACGATGCCGAACTTCGTGGCGATCACCACCCGGTCGCGCTTGCCGGCCAGGAAGCGGGCGAGAAGCGACTCGTTGTGCCCGCCGCCGTACATGTCGGCGGAGTCGTAATGGGTGACGCCAAGCTCGAACGCCCGTTCCAGCGTGGCGAGCGACTGGGCGTCGTCAGTCGGTCCGTAGAACTCCGACATGCCCATGCAGCCGAGGCCGATTTCGGAAACCGAGAGAATGCTGCCGATGTTGCGCTGTTTCATCGCTTTACCCCTCCCGTGCCGCGGCCGGGCGGATTACCCTGGGAGCCTGCGGCAGCAAATACACTACACGGTGCAGTGTACTTGGTGGCCGGTGAATGTCAATGTCTCGGGAGGGGAATGCTGTGCGCGGTTCGGCGAAGCGGGATGCGGTGGTGGAGGCGGCGACCCGCGCCTTCCTGACCCACGGGTACGAGGCGTCGTCGATGGACGCCATCGCCGCCGATGCCAACGTCTCCAAGCGCACCGTCTACAATCATTTCCCCGGCAAGCGGGAGCTGTTCCAGGCCGTCGTCTCCGGCCTGTATGAGGGGTTCCACAGCGATGGCGACCAGACCCTTCGCCATGACCAGCCGCCGGAGCAGGCGCTTCCCGCCTTCCTCAGGTCGCTGCTGGTGCATATGGGCCGTCCGGTGGTGCGTGGGCTGCTGCGCCTCGTCATCGCCGAGCATCAGCGCTTTCCGGAGCTGTCGCAGATTTACCTGGAAGGTGGGAAGGGGCAGGCCTATGCGCTGCTTGATGACTATATCGCCGCCCAGCATGCGCGCGGGCGCCTGAACGCCCCCGACCCGCATGTCGCGGCGACCCAGTTGATGGGCGGCCTGAAGGAGGTGCTGTTCTGGCCGACCATGCTGGGCCTGCCGGTCACCGCAGATCCGGAGCGGGTGATCGCCGAGTCGGTCGCGGCGCTGGTGCGGGCATACGGCACGGCGCCGGTCAGCGGTCGCGAAGGTCCGACGGGTTGACGCCGACGGCCGCGCGGATGCGCCGGGCGAAATGGGACCGGTTGGTGTAGCCGCAGGCCTCCGCCGCCTCCTGCACGCTCAACCCTTCGCGTTCCAGAAGATCGCGGGCATGGGCGACGCGTTCCTCGACCAGGATGCTGCGGACCGAGCAGCCCTCCTCGGACAGACGGCGGCGCAGCGTGCCGGTGCTGAGGTTGAGCGCGTCGGCGACGCCATCCGCCGTCCAGGCGCTATCAGGCCGGGTGCGCAGCAGCTGGCGCACCGCATCGGCGGTGCCGGTCGGCGCGACGGGGCCCAGCCACCAGACGCCGTCTTCCAGCAGAGCCAGAAGCACCTCCATGCAGCGATGCTCGGCCAGCTTGGGCGGCAGCGGCGGATCGGCGGTCAGTCCGGTGGCGGCATGGTGGATGGCGTCGGTCAGGGCCGGCGTGAGGGTGACATGCCAGTCGCCCGGCCGGACGCGCGGAGAGAGACCCCCGGTGCCGTGCGCGCGCAGCAGGCGCCGCACCATTTCCGCCGGGAACTCCAGCACCAGGGCGCGGTAACGTCCGGCGGTGCCGGGATCGTTCACCACCGACCCACTCCAGCCCGGCGGCAGCAGCATGGCTGTGCTGGCGGGGAAGCGGCGGGTGGTGCCGGAGGTATCGGTCAGTTCCTTGACCCCCTCCAGCACGGCGATCAGGGCGGTGCGCTCGATCCGCACCTCCGCCAGCCGTTCGCAGTCATGGGCGACGAAGGCCCACAGCTCCGGCCGGTGCGGACGGTCGCCCGCTCCGGGACGTTGGTCACGGGCAGCGAAGCGGGACAGGCGGGCGAGGAGGCTTGGACCCATGGGCACCATCCTAGAGTCGATCAGATGCTTACTGAAGCATCTGATCGACTCTAGCCTTTTGATTTTTCGTGCGATTCACGTTTCAGACGATTCCGTCTGAAACGATCGCACTCTATGGCGATGGCTGGCGGTCGATCAACGGCCGTAGCGGGCGCTCAGCGTCGCCTTCGCCAGCGTGGCGGCGTTCAGGTTGAAGCCGACCATGGCTCCCGACGCATCGGCCGGCAGGGGGAGGCGGTCGACTTTCAGCGCATGGACAGTGACGATGTAGCGGTGCGGCGTGTCGCCCTGCGGCGGGCAGGGGCCGCCATAGCCGAAAGTGCCGAAGTCGGTGCGGCTTTGCACGGCGCCCGTGGGCAGCATCGGCTTGGCCGGATCGCCGGCGCCGGCGGGCAGGTCGCGGGTGTCGGCCGGCAGGTTGAACAGAACCCAGTGCCACCAGCCGCTGCCGGTCGGGGCATCGGGGTCATAAATGGTGACGGCGAGGCTGCGGGTGCCGGCCGGCGGCTCGGTCCAGCTCAAGGCCGGCGACCGGTTGCCGCCGCTGCATCCGAATCCCGCGAAGACGTTGCGTTCCGGAATCGGCGATGCTTCGGTGAAGTCCGGGCTGCGCAGCTCGAAGGCGGCTGCGGGAGCGGCGGCCAGCAGCAGGGCGGCCAGCATGGCCGGGCGGGCGAAACATGTGGGGGTCATCGGGGCGTCTCCGCTGGGTGGGATGCCCCCGACGATAAAGGGCCGCGGATCACTCCGCGGCCCCGGACGGCTCAAAGACGGCTCCGAACTGCTCAGCCTTGCTTGAGCAGCTTCGCGGCGTCCACAGCGCCATAGGTCAGGATGGCGTCGCAGCCGGCGCGCTTGAAACCCATCAAGGTCTCCAGCAGGGCCTTGTCGTAGTTCAGCCAGCCATTGGCCGAGGCCGCGCGCAGCATCGCGTATTCGCCCGACACATGATAGGCGAAGGTCGGAACCGCGAACTGGTCCTTCACCCGGCGGATGATGTCGAGATAGGGCAGGCCCGGCTTCACCATCACCATGTCCGCCCCTTCCTGCAGGTCGCAGGCGACCTCGCGCAGGGCCTCGTCGGTGTTGGCGGGGTTCATCTGGTAGGTGGTCTTGTCGCCCTTCAGGAAGCCGCCGGAGTTCACCGCGTCGCGGAACGGGCCGTAGAAGGCGGAGGCATATTTCGCGGCATAGGAGCAGACGCGGGTGAGATGGTAGCCATCCTTGTCGAGCGCATCACGGATGGCGCCGATGCGGCCGTCCATCATGTCGGACGGGGCGACGATGTCGACGCCGGCCTCCGCCTGCGACAGGGCTTGGCGGATCAGGACCTCGACGGTCTCGTCATTCTGGATATAGCCGTCGCGCAGGAGGCCGTCATGGCCGTGGCTGGTGTAGGGGTCGAGCGCCACGTCGCCCAGGATGCCGACCTCCGGCGCCGCCGCCTTGACCGCGCGTATGGCGCGGTTCATCAGGTTTTCCGGGTTGTAGGCCTCCGCCGCGTCTTCCGACTTGCCGTCCGAGCCGACGACGGGGAACAGGGCGATGCAGGGGATGCCGAGCGAGCCGGCGGACGCCACCGCTTCGCACAGCAGGTCGATGGTCAGGCGCTCCACGCCGGGCATGGAGGCGACGGGCTCCCGACGATTCTCGCCCTCGATCACGAAGACCGGCCAGATCAGATCGTCGACGGTCAGCGTGTTCTCGGCGACCAGACGGCGGGTCCAGGCGTCGGCGCGGTTGCGGCGCAGACGGGTGCGCGGGAAGGCGGCGGGAAGGGAGATCGGCATCGGGAAGACCATGCACTTAGAACGAGTGCGGCGATCCTACGCCTTCCCGCATAGGGAACTCAAGCCATGGGGGCGCCCGCGGTCCTTTGGGACGGGCCGGCAGCCTTGCATATGTCTCATGCCCTGTCCCGTTCGTGCCCCCTTGAAAGGCGGTCGGCCGTTTCCCAGGCGGCGGCGACCGGGTCGCCGGTCACGGGACGGAATCCGGTGTCCTGTGCCTGCAGGGTCCAGCGATTCCCCTGCTTGCGATAGGTGGATACCAGTCCGCCGGTGAAGGCCGCGCCCTCCCACGACCGCACTTCGAAGGTCACGGTCGGGTGTTCGACGGTAATCAGGTTGTAGGCGTTGGTCTCGTTCCGCAGCCGGGTGGAGGTCGCGGTGGAGGCCTGGGCCACCAGGATCGAGCGGGCGATCTGGGTGTGGAAGCTCATGATGTCGCCGGAATAGGCCTTGTGCAGATGGCCGGCCAGCAGCAGGTCGACACCACAGCTTTCCAGCGCCGGCAGGGCCAGCTTGTGGCGTCCAACCAGCTGGGTCTTCGGCAAGTCCGGCGGCGGCAGGAAGGGATGGTGTGTAAACAGCACCTTGAACACGGTATCGGGCATGCCGCAGAACACCTCGCGCACGCGGGCGATCTGCCTCTTGTTCATCCGCCCTTCGGAAAAATCCATGATGACCGGACGGGCGGTGTTGATGCCCAGCACCGCGATCTCGTTGTCGATATGCAGCGGGCTGAAATCGCTGGTGATGTAGCGCCGATAATGGCCGAACGGGTCGGTGAATCGCTTGAACACATTATAAACCGGGATGTCATGATTTCCCGGTACAGCCATGTAGGGAAAGGGTAATTTCTGCAGGAAGGCTCGCGCTTCCTCGAAGTGGCGTGCTTTTGCCCGCTGCACGAAGTCGCCGGAGATGACGATCAGGTCGGGTGCCTGGGCCGTCAGATCGGCCAGCAGGCCGTCGACCACACGGGCGTCGATTCGCCCGAAATGCAGGTCGGAAATGTGAGCGAGCCGTTTCACGCCAGCTTCATCCTTTCTCTCAGCCGGGCGCCAGAACCTTCAGGGCTCCTGGGCGAATCCGGTAGTGAAGCGGCGCGTGCAGCTTCCGGATCTCGCCGTCGTTGACCATCTTCAGGCGATGGCGGCGGCTGTGGACCGTCAGGCTGGTGACCGCATAGGTGTCGAGCGCCTCGTCCTGCTTCCAGGATCCGGCGACCAGCCGTCCCATCAACCGAAGCATCGCGAAGGCGTTCCTTTCGCGGGCGACGTAGACCCCAAGTTTTCCGGCATCCAGCGACTGGCGCGTCAGGACGAGCCCGAAGCCGTCGTCGTAGACATTGTTGGAGACGACCAGGATCGGCGTGCGCATCCGCTTCGGCCCTTCGCCCCAGTCCAGACGGACGTCCAGCAGCGGCAGCTTGTATAGCGTCTTTGCGAGGGCCAGCGCGGCACCCGGCCATTTCAGCAGCCGGTGCTGCTTGCGCTGGCGTTCGCGCTCCTGCACCACCTGGGGATAGAAGCCGAGAATGGAGCTGTTGGTGTAGGGCTCGCCATTCACCTCGGCGATGTCGATGACGCGAACCCGGCCGGCGGCCAGTGCCTCTGCCGCCGCTTCCAGTTCAAGCGGCATGTGAAGATCGCGTGCCAAGAGATTGAGACTGCCCAGTGGAATGACCCCCAGCGTCTTGCCCGTCGGCAGCGCCAGCTTCACCGCGCTGTGCAGCGTGCCGTCGCCGCCGCCGACCACGACAATCTCGGCGTCCGAGTCCAGCACCCGCTGGATCGTCTCCGTGCATTGGGCGCCGTCGACGCTGTGCAGGTCCACCTCGGCGCCACGCCGCTCGAAGGCGGCACGGATCGCCTGCTTGGCCCCGTCCAAGGGGCGGTCGACCAGCGAGCCGGCTTGCTGGTTCAGGATGACACCGACCTTCATAGCTGACCGGCCGGACTGTGAAGCGGCATGGCGGCGAACCTTCTGTGGATCTGCCCGTGGATCTGCGTCCCGGGGCTGTGCAGAACAGATGAGAGCGTGAGCGCAACGGTCCAAGGGGGGGCGAAGTTCCTTATTCGGTTGTGCGGCGGCGCATGTAAACATCCGGCACCGTATGGCCGGTTTGACAGGGGCGCAGGCTCCCGTATCATCTGCGGCGGCCGCAAGCTTCGCCCGTTGTATCAGGGGATGCATCAGGGGTGGACGGAGCAGGTGGCCCGCCACTGCCCGATTTCCAACGATAATCGAGAAAATACAAGACGATGAGCGACGCTGCTGAGATTCTGTTCGAACGTCGGGGCGCCATCGGCCTCGTCACGCTCAACCGGCCGAAGGCCCTGAACGCCCTGACGCTAGGCATGATCAGGTTGTTCGACCCGCAGCTGCGGGCCTGGAACGCCGACCCGGAGGTCAAGGCCGTCGTGATCCGCGGCGCGGGCGAGAAGGCCTTCTGCGCCGGCGGCGACGTCGTCAGCCTGTACGAGGCCGGCAAGGCCGCGAAGGAGGGACGCGGCGACACCGCGCCGGTCCGCGCCTTCTTCAGCGAGGAATATGTGCTGAACCGGCTGATCAAGCGGCTGTCCAAGCCCTATGTCGCGCTGATCGACGGCATCTCCATGGGCGGCGGCGTCGGCCTGTCGGTGCATGGCAGCCACCGCATCGTCACCGAACGCACCCTGTTCGCCATGCCGGAGACAGGCATCGGCCTCTACCCCGATGTCGGCGGCACCTATTTCCTGCCACGGCTGCCGGGACAGGTCGGCATCTGGCTGGGCCTGACCGGCGACCGGCTGAAGGCCGCCGACATGCTGGCGATCGGCGCCGCCGACGCCTTCGTGCCGAGCGGGAAGATCGATGCGCTGGTCGATGATCTGGCCGCCGGCATCCCGGCGGACGAGGCGGTGGCGGCTCATCGCGGCGAGGCTGGAGAGGCGTCGGTGACGGCCATCCGCACGGCGGTCGACCGCTGCTACGGCTTCGACAGCGTCGAGGCGATCGTTAAGGCGCTGGAGGCCGAAGGGACCGAGTGGGCGGCCGGGCAGGTCGCCACGCTGCGCCGCGTTTCGCCGACCAGCCTGAAGGTGACGCTGGCGGCCCTGCGCCGCGGGGCCAAGCTGGATTTCGAAGCCTGCATGGTGCAGGAGCTTCGCCTCAGCCTCGCCTGCCTTGCCGGGGACGATTTCTACGAAGGCATCCGCGCGGTCCTGGTCGACAAGGACAAGAATCCGAAATGGAAGCCGGCCGATCTTGTCGATGTCGGACCGTCCGACGTGGAGCGTCATTTCGCCGAACCCGCGGGCGGCGATCTGGTGTTCCGCGACTGACGCAATAGCTGTGGGAGGCGGCCCCGGCGCGGTCTTCGGGGCCACTCCGTTCCGGTTATGCCGGGGCCTCCACCCGGTCGAAAACATTCGGATGAGGGCACCCGGCGAAAGGGGCCTGTACAGACGGGTTGTGCCAGACTTTTTCCGGAATTATTAGGATGATTGCCGACGAATGATCGGTTAATCTCGCTTTAAGGTCCCGGTATCGTCCTTGCGCGGGGAACGGCCGGTTAGAGCCAAAGGAGACCGCGGTGCGCAAACCTTATTATGAGAGCATTCTGTTGATCGAGCGGCTTCACCGCCACTTTCTCGAAGTGCTCAAGACCGAACTCGACCGGCTTGGGATACAGGACATCAACAACGTCCAGAGCCTGATCCTCTACAATATCGGTGAAGACGAGATGACGGTCGGCGAACTGACCGCGCGCGGCTATTACCTGGGTTCCAACGTCTCCTACAACGTCAAGAAGATGGTCGAGAACGGCTATCTCGGGCAGGAACGCTCTCCGCACGACCGCCGGTCCGTCCGCGTCCGCCTGTCGGAAAAGGGCCTGGACCTGCGCGAGAAGATCAGCGTCATGTTCGAACGTCATCTGGCCGCCCTTGAAAAGGCCGGTTTCAGCGACGAGGAACTGACCAAGGCGAACGAGACCCTGCGCAAGCTGGAACGCTTCTGGTCGGCCTCGCTCGACTACAGCGGCTTTCCGATGACGTCCGCGGCCTGAAAAAGGCCGGATTTTGCTACGGCCCCCGCGGTTCCGGCTCCCGCGGGTGGCATCCAGGCACGCTTCCCATCCCTTCGCACCCCTTTGTGTAGATTTGGGCGTTTCCCGTTGAAGACCGACGGGATGGGGCAGGGAAGCAAAGCCGAACGAGCCGGCATCTTCGCAATCTTTCCGCAGTGTTCCACTTTTGTCGCTGAACCCTTCCGCGTCTTTTCGCGTTGACGGGATTCGGTTCCTGCGCGCCCGGACGATGTCCAGACAGCAGACCGCTTCGGGGGCATTTACTGGAACGGGCGGCGCATGTCCTACATCGTCCTCATGGTTGGGCTCGGTTTCCTGATCCTGTTGGTGGCTTGGCTGCCAATGGTGCTGAAGGAACTGCCGCTGTCGCTGCCGATCATCTGCGTCGGGCTGGGATTCGCGGTCTTCAGCCTTCTGCGGCTGGACAACCCGGAACCGCTGGCCTTCCCGGAGGCGACGGAGAGGTTGACGGAACTGATCGTCATCATCTCGCTGATGGGAGCAGGGCTGAAGCTGGACCGCCGGATCGGCTGGCGGCGCTGGATCATCACATGGCGGCTGCTGGGCATCACCATGCCGTTGTCGATCCTGATGATCGCCTTGATCGGTTGGTATTGGCTGGATTTCCCGCTGGCGGCATCGATCCTGCTGGCGGCGGCGCTGGCGCCCACCGATCCGGTTCTCGCCTCCGACATCCAGGTCGGCCCACCGAAATCGGGGGAGGAGGACGAGATCCGGTTCAGCCTGACCTCGGAGGCCGGGCTGAATGACGGGCTGGCCTTTCCCTTCGTCCATCTCGCCATCGGCGTCGCCCTGCTGAACAACAACCCGCCCTGGGAGATGCTGACGCACTGGGCGTTGCTGGACGTCCTTTGGCGGCTGGCCGCCGGGGTCGGCGTCGGTTGGCTGGTCGGACGGTTCCTCGGCTATGTCACCTTCAGGATTCCGAATCGGGCCAACCTGTCGCGGACGGGCGACGGCTTCGTATCGCTCGGAATCACGCTGATCGCCTATGGGCTGACCGAACTGGTGAGCGGCTATGGCTTTCTCGCCGTGTTCGTCGCCGCGGTGGCTCTGCGCGATGCCGAGCGGGACAGCGAGTATCACGAGCGACTGCATGACTTCGTCGAGCAGACCGAGCGGCTGATGATGATGCTGATGCTCGTCCTGTTCGGCGGCACGCTCGCCCACGGGCTGATCGACGCGCTGTCCTGGAGCGCGGTCGGTGCGGCCGTGGTGATCCTGTTCCTGGTGCGGCCGGTGGCGGGGGTGGCCGGGCTGGCCGGCGTGCCGATGCCGTTGGCGGAGAAGCTGGCAATCGGCTTCTTCGGCATCCGCGGCATGGGCAGCATCTATTACGTCGCCTACGCCCTGAACACCGCCGAGTTCGACGTGCCGAACGCATTGTGGGCGGTAACCGGGCTGATCGTACTTCTCTCGATTCTCGTCCACGGCACGACGGTGACGCCGATCATGCGGCGGATCGACCGCCGCCGGCAGGGCATGGACCCGCCGCCGGCCGCCGCCATACACCCCCGAATGGAAAAAGCGGGTGTTTCGCCCGACCCTTGATGAAAATTGTTTGTGAAGCTGAAATTCCGCTTCGCTTACAACGCGATGCCCCTGCATAGTGGTTGGGAAGCGGCGGCGCGGACGGCCAGACGGTTCCGGTAAACCGGACGGATCGGCCGGCGCGACCGCGCGGGGAGGCCGCCTGACGAACCCGTCCGGCAAGTCACCCGAAACCACGCGCAACGCAACGCTGAGGGGGAGGAATTCACGCATGATCGCACGTCTTTTGACCGGTGCCGCCCTGGCCGCCCTGACGATCGGTGTCCTGTCCACGGGACCGGCCAATGCCCAGCAGGGCAAGCTGTCCGGCGACATGGTCAAAGTCGGTGTGCTGAACGACCGCTCCGGCCTCTATGCCGATCTCGGTGGCGAGGGATCGGCGATCGCCGCGCGCATGGCGGCTGAGGAGTTCGGCAACAAGATCCTGGGCAAACCGATCCAGATCATCACCGCCGACCACCAGAACAAGCCCGACATCGGCTCCAACCTCGCCCGGCAGTGGATCGACCAGGACGGGGTAGACGTGATCGTCGACGTGCCGAACTCCGGCGTCGCGCTGGCGGTCCAGGAGGTGACGAGGGAAAAGAAGACGATCTTCCTGATGGAAGGCCCGGCGACGTCGCGCCTGACCGGTGACGCCTGCTCCCCCACCGGCTTTCACTGGCCCTATGACACCCGCGCGCTGGCCGTCGGCACCGGTCAGGCCATCGTGAAGGAGGGCGGCGACAGCTGGTTCTTCATCACCGCCGACTATGCCTTCGGCCACCAGCTGGAGGCGGACACCTCGGCCCAGGTGAAGAAAGCCGGCGGCAAGGTGGTGGGCTCGGTCAAGGCGCCGCTGAACACCGCCGACTTCTCCTCCTTCCTGCTGCAGGCACAGGCGTCTGGCGCCAAGATCGTGGGGCTCGCCAATGCTGGCGGCGACACCATCACCTCGATCAAGCAGGCGTCGGAATTCGGCCTGACGCAGAGCGGACAGCAGAAGCTGGCCGGCCTGCTGATCTTCCTGTCCGACGTGCATGCGCTGGGGCTGCAGGTCGCCCAGGATCTGGTGCTGACGACCGGCTTCTACTGGGATCGCAACGACGAGACCCGCGCCTGGTCCAAGAAGTTCTTCGATCGCCACGGCAAGATGCCGACCATGGTGCAGGCCGGCAGCTATTCCGCCGTCCGCCATTACCTGAAGGCCATCGAGGCCGCCGGCACCGACGACGGGCCGACCGTCGCCGCCAAGATGAAGGAAATGCCGGTCAACGACATGTTCGCCCAGAACGGCACCATCCTGCCCAACGGGCGCATGGTCCACGACATGTATCTGGCGCGGGTGAAGAAGCCGTCGGAATCGAAGGGGCCGTGGGACTATTACGAAATCCTGCGCACCATCCCCGGCAAGGAGGCTTTCGCCACCTTCGAAGAGAGCGGCTGCAAGCTGCCCAAGTAAAAGCGTGACGTGAGCAAAAGCGTGACGTGACGGAATGGCACCCCCGCCGCCGCATCGGTCGTCAGGCCGGCGCAGCGGTGGAGGCGGCAGGGGAGAGCGACGCTCATGATGGGGACGATTTTCGGCATTCCGCCCCAGGCGCTGTTCGGACAGCTTCTGCTGGGCCTGATCAACGGGTCATTTTACGCGCTGCTCAGCCTTGGGCTGGCGGTGATCTTCGGCATGCTGAACGTCATCAACTTCGCCCATGGCGCGCTGTACATGATGGGCGCCTTCGTGTCCTGGCTGCTGCTGACTCAACTCGGCATCGGCTATTGGTGGGCGTTGCTGCTGGCGCCGCTGATCGTCGGGCTGTTCGGAGTGGTGTTGGAAAAGACGCTGCTGTCGCGGCTGTACAAGCTGGACCATCTCTATGGCCTGCTGCTGACCTTCGGCCTCGCGCTGATCGTGGAAGGGGCCTTCCGTCACCAGTACGGCGTGTCGGGCCAGCCCTATCCCATCCCCGACGCGCTGAAGGGTGGCCAAAATCTGGGCTTCATGTTCCTGCCCAACTATCGCGGCTGGGTCGTGGTGGCGTCGCTGGTCGTCTGCCTCAGCACCTGGATCGCCATCGAAAAGACGAAGCTGGGAGCATACCTGCGCGCGGCGACGGAGAACCCGGTGCTGGTCCAGGCCTTCGGCATCAATGTGCCACGCATGGTGACGCTGACATACGCCTTCGGCGTTGCGTTGGCCGGGCTGGCCGGCGTGTTGGCGGCGCCTATCTACCAGGTATCGCCGCTGATGGGCTCAAACCTGATCATCGTGGTGTTCGCGGTGGTGGTCATCGGTGGCATGGGGTCGATCCTGGGGGCGGTGTTGACCGGCTATGGTCTGGGCCTGTTGGAAGGGCTGACCAAGGTGTTCTATCCGGAGGCCTCGAACATCGTGGTCTTCGTCATCATGGCGGTGGTGCTGATGATCAAGCCCGCCGGCCTGTTCGGACGGGAAAGGTAAGCGCATGGGCCTTCATTCGCAAAGCGGCGGCCGGGCGTCCGCCAAGGCTCCCCGTACCGCCGCACGGGTGTCCGTCCCCGACAGGGGCCTGACGCCGGCGAGAATCGGCGCGCTGGTGGTTCTCGCCGGCTTGCTGGCGGCACCCTTCCTGCTCTACCCCGTCTTCCTGATGAAGGTGCTGTGCTTCGCGCTGTTCGCCTGCGCCTTCAACCTGCTGATCGGCTTCGGCGGCCTGCTCAGCTTCGGCCACGCAGCCTTCTTCGGCAGCGCCGCCTATGTCACCGCCCATGCGGTGAAGGTCTGGGGGCTGCCGCCTGAACTCGGCATTCTGCTGGGCACCGCGGCCTCGGCCTTTTTGGGGCTGGTGTTCGGCGGCATCGCCATCCGGCGCCAGGGCATCTATTTCGCCATGATCACGCTGGCGCTGAGCCAGATGGTCTTCTTCCTGGCGCTGCAGCTGCCCTTCACCCATGGCGAGGACGGCATCCAGGGCGTGCCGCGCGGCGTCCTGTTCGGGATCTTCGACCTGAACAACCCAATGGCGATGTATTACACCGTGCTGGCTGTGTTCCTGATCGGCTTCGCCATCATCTGGCGGGCTGTCCATTCGCCCTTCGGACAGGTTCTGAAGGCGATCCGCGAGAATGAGCCGCGCGCCGTCTCGCTCGGCTACCGCACCGACCGCTACAAGCTGGTCGCCTTCGTGCTGTCCGCGACGCTGGCGGGCCTCGCCGGCGGGACCAAGGCCATCGTCTTCCAGCTCGCCAGTTTGACCGACGTGACGTGGCAGATGTCGGGCGAGGTGGTGCTGATGACGCTGCTGGGCGGCATGGGCACGCTGTCCGGCCCGGTGATCGGTGCGGCGCTGGTGGTGACGCTGGAAAATTATCTGGCGGCGACCAGCCTGCCGGTGCCGGTGGTGATCGGCTGCATCTTCGTCGTCTGCGTGTTGGTCTTCCGCCGCGGCATTGCCGGCGAAATTCAGGCGAGACTCGGGAACAAGCGCTGAGTCTGAAAAGATTATCGAACGAGGATCATAGGTGATGTAAGAACTGTTTCGAAAGAAAGACACCACGGTTTCAAGATACCGCATACCTCGAAATAATGGGTGCGGGGTTATTATTTTGCGTCCTGGAACGTTCTGCTTGTCGGGTGTTATACGACTCAACGCGTGCGGCGGTGCAGCAAAATGACCGACGCGAGTTTTGGGAAGAGGCGTCCGCCCGGACGAACGTATGAGGAGCATCCCGCATGGCCATGGACAAAGACACCACGACCACCACGCGTGACATCGCCAACCGTGCGAAGGGTACGGTGGAGGACATGACCCGCGCCGGAGAAGCGACCACCCGCCGCGCTGCCGACGCCGCCCGGTCGATGGGCGAGGAGGCGGCCGAGACCGGTCGTCAGGCCGCCGATGCCGGCGCGGAAGCCGGCCAGAAGGCGATGGGCGCCGGTGCCGACATGACCCGCCGTACCGCCGACACCGCCCGCACCGTCATGGGGACGGCAAGCGACGTCGCCGGCCGCACGTCGGAGCAGTTGCAGCGCGCTCTCGGGCTGTCCAAGGAAGCCCAGGGCGAGGTCGCCAGCCAGACGCGCGAGACCATGGACGTCATGGTCCAGTGCGGCAGCGTGCTGGCCGACGGCTGGCAGAATGCCTGGCGCGAATGGATGGGCCTTGCCCAGGAAGTCGCCAGCCGCAATGCCGAGGGCATGAACGCGCTGATGCGCAGCCGCACGGTCCCGGATTTCTACGCGACGCAGAGCCGGATGCTGAAGGACAACATGCAGCTGGTGCTGAGCCGCAGCGTCAAGATTTCCGAGCTGTCGGCGAACACCGCCAGCACCGCGATCGGCAAGCTGAACGCCCGCCTCGAAGGTGCGGCCCAGCAGACGGAGCGCCGGTTCTAAGCATCCACCAATCCAGAAGGAACGGTCTCCATCCTGACCTGAACCCCGGCCCGCAAGGACCGGGGTTTTTTCTGCGCCGGATGGCTTTTCACGACACTTCCGGCGTCAGCCTGAGGTTACGATGCCTCCGGCGTCAGCCAGCTAACCGACGCGCCGCCGCCAGTGGAGGGCAGGGCGTCGTGCAGGGCCGGCAGCATGTCGCGCAGCGTCTCGTCCAGCTTCCAGGGCGGATTGACGATCAGCAGGCCGGAGCCGTTCAGGCGCAGGTGGGTGTCCTCGGGATGCCATGTCAGCTCGGCGATCAGCACCTTGGGGATGCCGGTCTTCTCCACGGCGTCCTGGAACCGCCAGACCGCCGCCCGCTCCTTGATGGGATACCACAGGGCGAAGATGCCGGTGGACCAGCGGCGGTGGGCCAACGCCAGCCCTTCGGCCATGCGGGCGAACTCGTCCGGCTGTTCGAAGGGCGGATCGATCAGGACGAGCCCGCGCTTCTCCCTGGGGGGCAGATGGGCCTTCAGTGCGGTGTAGGCGTCCGATTGATGGACGGACACGGCGCGGTCGCCGGCGAACTCCGCCTTCAGGCTGTGGGCGTCGTCCGGGTGCAGTTCCACCAGGACCATGCGGTCCTGCGGGCGCAAGGCGGCGCGGGCGATCAGGGGAGAACCGGGGTACCAGCGCAAGAAGCCGTCCGGGTTCAGCGCCTGCACGGTGTCCAGATAGGGCGCCAGCCCCGGGTGGAGCGCCGGCTGTCCCCACAGGCGACCGATGCCCTCGTCGCTTTCCGCGGTCTTGCGGGCCGGTTCGGAGGTCAGGTCGTAGCGGCCGATGCCGGCATGGGTATCGAGCACGCAAAAGGGCGCCGGCTTGGCGCCCAGATGATCCAGGATCAGCGCCAGGACGGCGTGCTTCATCACGTCGGCCGGGTTGCCGGCGTGGAAGATGTGGCGATAGTTCATGCGCCGGGGTTTACCCGATCACGCCGCTTCGCGCCAGCGGTCATGCCGGCGCCACTGTCGATGGGGTGATCAGTTGATCGCAGCGACCTGCTGGGCGTTGCGGAAGCTGCGGCGGGTGCCGGGGGCAACGCTGACCGGATCGGTGTCTTCACAACGGGAGGAGGCGAGCAGCTTCGCGCTCTGCGCATCCAGTTCGGACAGGCTCTGCCAAATCTTGCAGACATAGGCCTGGGCGCGGCGGCCCGAACCGCCGTTGTAGCGGGCCAGCGCGGTCTTCCAGTTGCCTTCCTCGCCGTGGAAGCGGACCAGAAGCTGGCCGGCGTAGAACACGTTGTCGCGCGGCTCCACGATCTTTTCCAGCGGCTGGAATTCGCCGCGGTGCGAGGCGACGGACAGCTGCATGCATCCGACATAGGTGTTGGAGCGAAGCTGCCCGCGATGGTCGCGCAGGTGCCGGGCGGCATCGTTGACGTTGCGGGCGTAGTAGGGACGTCCCTGCACGCTCATCGCGAAGGGATGCGGCGCACCGTCCTGACCGCTTTCGACCAGCGCGATCGCCACCAGCATGCCCGAGGGAATGCCGAGCTTCTGTTCGGCTTCCACCGCGTGGGTGACGCAGCTTTCCTTGGCGAGCGACGGGGTCGCGGTCTGGGCCTGGGCGGGAGTTGCCATCGTCAGCGCCACCAGGGGGGCCGTCAGCAGTCCCGCAGCCAGTGCGAAGCGTCCACCCGCTGTGGCGCATACGCGCTGATTTCGTCCCCGCATCCCAAACCTCCTTCTGATGTCGCCCCGTGTTCTACGGCGGCTGTTTGACCCCCCGCGCGGGGCCGTTGTTCCGGTCACCGAGTCGCTTACGGCGACCGCCTCCTACCCAGATGTTCGACGCCTCCCAATCGGGCGCCGCGGCCACACTTCCAAAAATTTGATCCATCGTCAACCGCCTTGCACCCTGGTAATACCACAGCTTTCGTCCGTCAGATGTCACGCAGAGGCGCCGGACCGACGGCCTAGGCCCTTAGATTGCGGGCATAAGCCTTTGAATCGCCACATTTGCCGGCGATATCGAAAGGGGTGTTCCGATGGTCCCGATCTGCCATCCGTACAGGGGATGAAAAAGGGGCTACTGCGACCGCGTGTCGCCGGAATCACACTTCCAGATGATTTTCGCGACCCCCTTGCGCGGCGCAGCATGTTGGGGCAGTAAACTCCGCCCCCTTGTTTGCCTGGACTCGGGGGAACGGGTTCGAAGATGCCGCGTTGGGTCCGATCGACCATGACGGCGGCAGGCGGACACGGAGGCCTGCGGGCCGGCGGCATCCCGTTCGTGCAGGCCCGACCTCAGAGGAATCCAGCCCCTTGTCCGCGGATCCGTCCTTCGGCGGAGCGTCGCCCGCTCCCGATCTCGATCAACTGTTCCGCTTCGGTTACGACCGGCTCTATGCCGGGGATTTTACCGGAGCGGTCCGTGGATTCCGGATGGCCGCCGCCGCTGATCCCACGAATGGTGAAGCCTGGGCGGCGCTGGCCGACGCCTGCGGCGGGGCGGGTCTGACCGAGCGGACGGCGGCCTGCTACCGGTGCGCCGTGATGCTGGATCCAGCCAATTGGACATGGCGGCTGATGCTGGCCGACGCACTGCGGCAGTGCGGTGAAATCGATGCTGCGCATGCTCTATATAGGGTGCTGGCAGGCGAACGGAGCGATTCGGCCGCGGTGCGACTCGGGCTCGCCCATTGCCTGTCCGCGCTGGACCGGCGTGACGAGGCGCTGGAGGAGTTCCGTGAGGCCGTGGCCCTGCGCCCGAACGACCGCGGCGCCGTGCTGGCGCTGGCCGAGGCGCTGACCATGGCCGGTGACGCACTGGCGGCGGTGGAACTGCTGCAACCGCTCGGCCGTCGGTACGGGGATGATGCGGAGGTCCACCATGCGCTGGGTCGCTGCTGGCTGGCTCTGCGCGAACCGGCGAAGGCGCTGTCCGCGCTCCGCCATGCGCGCGATGTCGCCGAGGGGGACGAGGCCGCGCCGATGGAACGGCTGATCGCGGCGCTGGAGGCCGGGGAGGGCGCCGACCTGTCGGCCGCCTATGTCCGCGCCCTGTTCGACCGCTATGCCGACCGTTTTGACCAGGATCTCGTCGGCAAGCTCGGCTATGCGGCGCCCGACCTGCTGCGGGCGGCGGTGGACCGTGTGGTTCCGGCGGCGACGGGCCTGCGGATTCTCGATCTCGGCTGCGGCACCGGGCTGGCCGGCGTCACCTTCAAGCCGCTGGCGGCGCATCTGGCCGGCGTCGACCTGTCGCCGCGTATGGTGGAAAAGGCGCGGCAGCGCGGCCTTTACGATGAACTCGGCGTCGGCGATGTGGTGGAGGCGATGGAGCGATCCCCCGGCGGCTGGGATCTTCTGGTCGCTGCCGACGTGCTGGTCTATATCGGCGACCTTGTTCCGGTCTTCGCGGCTGCGGCACACGCCCTGCCGCCGGGTGGCCATTTCGCCGCGACCGTGGAGCGCCTGCCTGTCGAGTCGGCACAGGAGTTCGCCCTCGGCGCAACCCGCCGCTACGCCCATGCCGAAGCCTATGTCCGCCGCACCGCGGAGGACGCCGGCTTCGCCGTGCGCCTGATGGAGCCCTGCGCGCCGCGGCGGGAAAAGGGCGTGCCGGTCGCCGGGCTGCTGTTCGTGGTGGAACGCGCCTCCCGGTGACGGAATGGCGCCTTCAGGCGCCAATGAGGGGATGGCGCCGTCAGGCGCCGCAGGCGTCAATGAACGACTTGGTAAAATGCGTCCAGGTCCGTTCGCCCTGGATGAAGGCGAGGGCGCGGTCGGCACGGCGCTTCGCCTCCTTCCGGTCGGCATGGATCGCTTCCAGATGGGCGACCAGCTCGTTGACCGAGGATTCCTTCCAGCCCTTGCGGTCGCCCTTGTGGAACAGCTGGGTCTGCTTCGACAGCGGCCAGCAGCGCGGCTCCTCGGCCGGACCGATCAGGTCGAGGTGACCGGTGTTGGCAGACAGCACCACCGGCACGCCGCAGCCCATCGCCTCCATGGCGACGAGGTTGGTCGCTCCCTCGCAGCGGTTGGGGAAGACCGCGGCATGGCACTCGGCCATGATGGCTGCAATGTCGGCGCGGCCGACGAGACCGAGGTCGACCACCGACCCGGCGGGCAGGCCGTAACGGACAGCCCACTCCACCACCTGAAGCCGCCCGTCCGGCCCGATGTCCGGCGGCGTGCCGGTCAGCTGCGATTCGGTGATGCTGAAGGCGACCTCCGGCCAGGGACTTTGCCAGGCGGTGACGAGCAGCGCCTCCGGATGGCGCTGCTGGAAGGCGCGGAAGGCCATCAGCACGATGTCCTGCCCCTTGCGGTATTCCAGCTTCCCACCTGAAAACACCACGAACCGGTCGCCGAAGCGCCCGGAGGGCGGCAGCGGCCGCATCTCCGTCGGGTCGACGCCCTGGAAGGCGAGGCCGACAGCGTCGAAGCCCTGTTCCAGCAGAAGGTCGCGGTTGTAGGTGGAATGCACCACGATGCGGTCGAAGGCGCGGGCGCGGGCCAACACCTCAGCATCAAAGCGCGTGTCCTCGAAGGCGATGACCCCGATGTTGCGATTGCCGCGGAAGCGGCGGGAAGGCTCGCCGGCCACGAACCGGTTGCCCAGAGCATGGAGGACGTCGGCATCCGGGATGACGATGGTGCTGTCTCCATAGCGGGCGGCCGCCTCCATGTAGCGGCGATGCTCGTCCTCCAGGGGCTGCAGAGCCGTCCTGTTCTGCGGCCGCAGGCTGTCCATCATGGGAGCGTCGAGCAGAAGCGGGCGCATGCCCTGTGCAGTCAGGTACAGAGCGGTATGGACGCCGACCAGCCCCCATCCATGGATCTCGGACAGCGGCCAGGTCAGGGCGAAACGGCGGTTCATGGCGGCCTGCGGCAAAGAGGTGGGGCGGCAGCCTAGACGCGCATAGGCAAGGTTTTCAACAGGATATGCACGTCATGCGCGGACAATGGGCGACAAGCCTTCCCGACTGGTTGCGGTGCCGCCTTGCGTCAGATGGCCTGAACATAGCGGCCAGTGTCGGTGGGCAGGCACCAGCGGGCATGAAGCTGGCCCTTGCCGTCGAAGCTGCAGGCGAGCCATCCGGAACCGTGCAACAGCCGTCGGCCACCGTTCGTGAAGGGCGGCAGCTCGAACCTGTGAGCGGGCAGGGGGTGATCCGGCCGGGTCGCCAGCGGCTCCGCCAGCCGGGAACGCCAGCCCGGCCGGGCGCCGGCAGAAGAAGACACGGCAAAACGGGGGGCATAGAGCTGCCACATCTCCAGCCCGCCGCCGCGCAGCACCCCCCGGCCGGCGGCACCCGACAGGCCGCGCGACGCGACGGTGATGCGGCAGCCGGTCCGCCTTGAGAAGTCGGCGAGGGTGCGGAGCATCCGTTCCCACTCGGCATGGCGACCCGGTGCGGTCCAGTGATCGCCCAACCCCCGCGCCAACCGGCGCTGAAGGGGACCCGGCAGCACCGCACCCAGCCGGTCGAGCGCGGCGGCGGCGGGAACCAGCAGCGGAGCGCCGCTGACCAGGATCAGGTGCCGGCAAGCGGCGAATCGATCGAGCCAGTCCGGCAACAGGCTCCAGTCGCGCTCCGACAGGATGCGGCGGGCATTGCGGTCGGTCCACAGGTCGAGCGCCAGTAACCCGGCTTCTCCCATGACGAAGCCCTGTGCCAAGGTTCCGCAGGCAGTTCCCCACAGGCAATCGGGCGGAGAATCGGCGACGGAGCCGGTTTGGAACAGCTGTGCCTGCCGGCGCGTCGCCACCAGAAGCGGGCGCAGGCTGCGCGAAGCGGCATCGCCGTCCTCCCGGCCGCCCCAGGCGCCTGCCAGCAGCCGGCCGAGGTCCGAACCGTCCCACATCATCACCGACGGGATCGAGGCCAGCACGGCCGCAGCCGCGGCACCGCTCCAGCCGCGCAGCATCCGGTCGAACCCGGCGGACATCAGTTCCTCCGCCACGCCGGGCAGGGGCGGACCGAGCCGGCGGGAGGCGTCGCCAAGCAGAGAGGCGGCCTGCGGGGCGGCGGACAGCACGGCATCGCCATCGACCTGTCCGCCGGCCTGGATCAGCAGGTGATAGCGGTCGGTGGAATGCCCGGCGAGAAGATCGCGCCAGAGTGCGGGGGACGACGGCGGCGGCGCTCCACCCGAAGGCTCTGCGCCAATCGTCGCGCCGGTCATTCCGCTTCCGTACAGAATAGCCATGCGTGGGAATGATTGACGCCCCGGAACGACCACCGTCCAGCTGGGTTCGTCGGGGAAGCCATAGGCGACAGTGGTGTCGCGCATGCCGCGGGGAACAGCGAAGTCGAAGCGCCAGACATGGCGGCGGCGCCAGACCGTCAGGTGGCGCGGGGGAACCGGCAGGGTGACGCCGTCCACCCGCAGGTCGTCGGGTTCGACCTCCCCGTCCAGAACGAACAGCGCCGACAGCCACCAACGGTCGCGCTGCTCACCACGGAAATACAGGATGGGGCCGAGCAGGATGCTCGGCTCCGCTCGTCTGCGCGCCATGCCTCATCCGTCCGAACCGGCTCCCCCAAAAAAGGGGGCATCACCGCATCCCATAGCGCATGGCGCTGCGGAACGGAGAGGAAAATCGCGAGGGCTCAGCCTTTCCGCTTGCGCAGCAACTCCAGCATGCGGGGCGGGACCTGTTCGTTCAGGACCGGGTCATACAGGCGATGAAGTTCCTCCACATGCTGGCGATGCTGGGCAAGCAGCGCCTTTGCGTCGGGATCGCTCTCGACCACGCTCTCGAATGCCGCGCGCTCCCGTTCGTCGAGGGCGCCGTCCAGATAGGCGTTGATATCGGTCATCGTCACACGCTTCATCTCTGTCGTTCCCGGATGGGTCGCCGGGGTTTCTCCCCTGGGACACGATCAACCGTGACACGTCCGGTGGCTCCGCCGTTTCCGGAAAGATCGGCCGAAAGGACGCCTACCCAATCTTATGGGCATGATCCTCGGCCATACCAGTCCGACAAACGGCGCGATCACTGCTCCCTTTCGAGGCGAGCAATCCGGCACCGCCATCCTCTTTCGCGTCGCCCGGCCAAGTAACAGGACGGTATCGCTGATTGTTCCAGACGGCGACGGGGCGGAACGCGACGCAATCGGGGCTGTTGTGATTGTGCAACGCATCCCGTCCGCGCCCCGTCAGGGGTACTGTGAAAGGAGAAATGCCCGTGGCTCAGCAGGAGAGCAGGCAGCCGCCGCAGCACCAGGACAGCCGGCCCGGCCATCAGGCGCCGATGGATCCCCAGCCGTCGGAGACCCGGCCCGGCTACCGCGGCAGCGGCAAGCTGCGCGACAAGGTGGCGCTGATCACCGGCGGAGACAGCGGCATCGGCCGCGCCATCGCCGTGCTGTACGCCCGCGAGGGCGCCAAGGTCGGCATCCTGTACCTGAACGAGGATGAGGATGCCCGCGAGACCCGCCGGCTGGTCGAGGCGGAGGGCCAGCCCTGCAAAATCCTGAGCGGCGACGTCGGTCAGGAGGAAACCTGCCGCAAGGCGGTGGAAAGCATGATCGGCGAGCATGGGCGCATCGACATCCTGATCAACAACGCCGCCGAACAGCACCCGCAGAAGTCGATCGAGGACATCACCGCCGAACAGCTGGAGCGGACCTTCCGCACCAACATCTTCGGCCAGTTCTTCATGGTGAAGGCCGCCCTGCCGCACATGCACGAGGGCGCCTGCATCATCAACACCACCTCGGTCACCGCCTATAAGGGCAGTCCGGAACTGCTGGACTATTCGGCGACCAAGGGCGCCATCGTCGCCTTCACCCGGTCGCTGTCCATGGCGCTGGCCGATCGCGGCATCCGCGTCAACGCGGTGGCGCCGGGGCCGATCTGGACCCCGCTGATCCCCTCGACCTTCGACGAGGAGAAGGTGGAGAATTTCGGCGGCAACGTGCCGATGAAGCGGGCCGGTCAGCCGGACGAGGTGGCGCCGTCCTTCGTCTTCCTGGCGTCGGACGACTCTTCTTATATGTCGGGTCAGGTCCTGCATCCGAACGGCGGAACGGTGGTCAACGGCTGACGCCCGCCGGTCTTGCGGAAAAGCCCCGCTGCGTCCATTCCGGCGCAACGGGGCTTTCTTGGAACGATGCCGTCAGGCCGCGCGGATGCGGGCGACGAAGGCGTTGACCGATTCCCGCAGGTTCTGGGCTTGGTTGCCGAGGCTGCCGGCGGCCTGCAGCACTTCGGTCGCCGACCGGCCTGCCTCCTGCGAGGCGTCGTTGACGCCCATGATGCTGCGCGACACCTCCGCCGTGCCCTGGGCCGCCTGCTGGACATTGCGGGAGATCTCGCCGGTGGCGGCGGTCTGCTCTTCCACCGCGGAGGCGATGGAGGTAGCGATCTGGTTGACCTGCTGGACCGTATCGGCGATGCCGCGGATGGCGCCCACGGCTCCATGGGTCTCCTTCTGGATCGCCTGGATCTGGCCGGAGATTTCCTCGGTTGCCCGCGCGGTCTGGTTGGCGAGGCTCTTCACCTCGCTGGCGACGACGGCGAAGCCCTTGCCGGCCTCACCGGCGCGCGCCGCCTCGATGGTGGCGTTCAGCGCCAAGAGATTGGTCTGGCTGGCGATCTCCTGGATCAGCTGCACGACGCTGCCGATCCGCTCCGCCGCCTGGGCCAGGCTTTCCACGGTGGCATTGGTGCGCTGCGCCTCGTCCACCGCGGACCGGCTCATGCGGGTGGCGGATTCGAGCTGTCGGGCGATCTCGCTGATGGAGCTCGCCAGCTCCTCGGCGGCGGAGGCCACCGTCTGTACGTTGCTGAGGGTCTGGTCGCTGGCCGCGGCGACGGAGGAGGCCTGACGGGTCGTCTCCTCCGCGGTGGAGGACATGCTCTCCGCATTACTCTGCAGTTGGGTGGCTGCGGAGGACACCGCACCAACCACCCCCTGGACGCTCGCTTCGAAGCTGTCGGCCAGGGCGTTCATCGTCCGGGTCTTTTCCGCCGCAGCGCGGGCTTCGGCGTCCTTGGCCTCCTGCTCCATGCGGCGGTTGTTGAGGAGGTTCTGCTTGAAGACCTCCACCGTGCGGGCCATCGACCCGACCTCGTCGCCACGATCGGCTCCGGTGACCGTCACCGACGCGTCGCCCTTGGCCAGCTGCTCCATCACGTCGTTCAGCGCCGTGATCGGGCGGCGGATGCCGAAGACGGCGATGACGACCGAGGTGGCGGCGGCAAGGAAGATCGCGGCGATCATTCCGCTGATGGCCCACCTGACGGCGGCGTCGGTATCGTCGCTCAACCGGTCGGAGGAGCGTTGCACCCCGGCATTCACCTCGTCCGCCAGCTTGGCGGCCGTGTTGTAGGTGTCCACCACGAGAGGGCGGCATTCCTTGGCGTAGAGGGCAGCGGCGCCGGCGTGGTCGCCCTTTTCCTTCAGCGCCATCACCGCGGGCAGGGCGCGCTTGATCGAGGCCATCATGTCGGTCATCCGGCCGACGGTCGCTGTCGTTTCCGGCTTGGCGAGGCGGGTGACGACCGTATTGGACGCCGCGATCGCAGCCTGGATCTCGGTAACGGACTTGGCGAGCGCGGGAAGGCCGGCCGGATCCTGGAGAAGCAGGACGTTGTTCATCTCGCGGCCCAGGTTCGCGACGTCGCCACGCATCCGTTCAAGTTTTTGGGCGAATTCGATGTCGGTGGTGATCAGATCGGAATAGTTCCCATCCACGCGATTCAGCGTGTTGGCCATGAAGGCGGCCAAGCCGGCCGCGACCACGCTGAGAAGAAATACGACAAAATAGATCTTCGGGCCGATCCCGACTCGCGACAACGGATTCATGGTTTTCACCCACACTTAAGCGAACTGATGTTCTGGATGTGATCGGTGCAAGCACCGATCGACTCTCAGTCAGCGCAAGTATAGGCCATCGTCATATGAACAATGGATTAACGCTGCAGCGATTATGGGATGCGCCGCAGATTACTCAGATTTCTTGCGCATATAAAATATTTTGCCAATTTTACCAAAATATTACTTTGTCCGTCAGGGGGCAGTGATCTGGATCAACCTTTGCGAAAAGGCATGGCAGCCATTTCTCATCTGAATGTGTGAGGCTATGCACGAACGCATGCACCCCCCGCAACAGGTTGCGGAGGGTGCATGGTGCTGCCGGACAGGACCGGCCGTAGAGGAAACGGGATCAGGCGGTCATCAGGTTGTTCAGCCTTTCCCGCGCGCGGCACAGGCGGGACCGGATGGTGCCGATGGAGACGTTCAGCGTTTCCGCGGCCTCCTGATAGGGACGGCCTTCGATGGCGACCAGCTTTACCACCTTGCGCTGGCTCGGGGTGAGGGAGGAGAAGGCGCGGTCGACATCGCGGAAGACCAGACGCGACATCTGCGCCGCATCGACGGACATGGCGCCGTCCCACAGCTCCACCTTCGTCACATGGCGGTCGCGCTGCAGGTTGTTGAAATGCAGGTTCTTCAGCATGGTGGTCAACCACGCCTGCATATTCGTGCCGGGTTCGAAACGATGCTGGCGAGACAGGGCTCGGGCCAGGCAGTCCTGCAGCAGGTCCTCTGCGGCGTTGGCGTCGCGGGTCAGTTTGCAGGCATAGCGCTGCAGGTTCGGCATGCAGCGGATCAGTTCGTTTTCGAACGAGTACGCCATGGTCATTCTTCCTCCACGGTCTGTTCGTCCCGGCCGGCCGGTAGAGCGGCGGCGCCCTTCTATCGGCGGCGGGGCGCAAAGCAGGGACGGCGTTTGGTGTTCCGGCGCGCGAGCGGGGCGCTGCCGGTTCGAAAGGCTGAGGATCGAAGTTGTCTTGGTCCTGCGGCGTCAGGCTGCCCGGTGGGATGCCATCTGCCGGCCCGTCATTCGACTATGGCCGGTACTCTCTTGGACATACCCTGGGGCGATCCCGGCGGGATATCGCGGAACGATCCGGTCGGCGGTGGCGTCATTGAGGCGGTCCCGTTGTTGCCCGTCGTTGATCGTGTCGGGAGCTAAACGCGCCGTCCGCCGAGGATGTTCCACCGCCGGATTCGGAAAGAGTGACATCGGTGGCAGATCGCGGAGATTCCGGTCGCGGTTCCGCTTGCCGGGCTTACCACCACCGAACGCGCCTTGCGGTGCCGGAACGCAACAGTCAGGTGGTGGCCGGGGAGCGCGCCGCGAGCGGTTTTTCAAGGCGCAGCGCCGCCATGTCGTCCTCATAATAGGCGGGATAGACGGCGAAGCGGCGGTAGCCGGCGGCGGCGTAGAGAGCGATCGCCGCCACGTTGTCCGCCCGGACTTCCAGCCGCAGCCCGGCGCAGCCATGGGCCGCCGCGGCATCCTCCAGCGCCGACAGCAGGCGGCGGGCGATGCCCCGGCCCCGGTTGCCCGGTTCCACGGCGAAGGAGGTGAGGCGGGCGAGCGGCGTTCCCGCATGGAAGCCCAGCACGCCGTAGGCCACCGGCCGTCTTCCCATGTCGGATGGGCAGTCGTCCGACCGGCTGCCCACTTGGCAATCGGCCACAAGGACCACACCTTTTGCTTTAAGGATCGCATAGCGGAAGTTGCGCCGCATCATCCGGTCTGTCGCGAAGCTCTGCTCCTCGATCGCCAGCAACGCGGGAATGTCGGCCGCTATGGCACGACGGATGACGATGCATGCTGCATCGCAGTGGACAGGATCGATTTCGTGACGCATCGTTGACGGGAAAAAGGGGAGGGGGTGCCACTCTACTCCCTTTTACCACAGTGAAACGACGGTATGGTCCGCGTGGGGAAAGCTTTGTTTAACCAACAGCGCCGACACTCCACCCCATGTTGGCCCCCTGTTGGAGCGCTGTCCTTCCAGCCGCCCGCTCCTATTGGCCTTTCAAGCAGAAAGTCAGGACATGGACGCTCGGTTTAAATCTCGCGACATCGAACGCCGCAGCCTGGATGTCGACGGCCTGAAACGGTCGTTCCTGGAATGGCTTGTCTATTCGGTCGGCAAGGATGCCCGCGCCGCCACCCGCCGCGACTGGTTCCACACCGTGGCGCTGGCCGTGCGCGACCGCGTCGTCGACCGCTGGATGGACACGACGCGCAGCTACTACCAGGAAGACGCCAAGCGCGTTTATTACCTGTCCCTGGAGTTCCTGATCGGGCGCCTGCTGACCAACAGCCTGTCGAACCTGGGCATCATGGACGAATGCCGTCAGGCCCTCGACCGCCTCGGCCTGTCGATGGAGGACGTGGTCGATGCGGAGCCGGACGCGGCGCTGGGCAACGGCGGCCTCGGCCGTCTGGCCGCCTGCTTCCTGGACAGCATGGCCTCGCAGGCGCTGCCCGGCTACGGCTACGGCATCCGCTACGAATTCGGCCTGTTCGAGCAGCGATTCGAGAACGGCTGGCAGGTCGAGTATCCGGAACAGTGGCTGCAGTTCGGCAATCCGTGGGAATTCGCCCGTCCGGAGGTGCTGTACCCGGTCCAGTTCTATGGCCGCGTCGAGGAGTTCCGCGACAGCGTCGGCGAGCGCGCCTATCGCTGGGTCGACGCCGACCGCGTGCTGGCGATGGCCTATGACACGCCGGTCGTCGGCTTCGGTGGCGAGACGATCAACACGCTGCGCCTGTGGTCGGCCCGCGCCACCCGCGACTTCAACTTCGGCCACTTCAACGACGGCGCCTATATGAAGGCCGTCGAGCAGAAGATCCTGTCGGAGAATCTCAGCCGCGTCCTCTACCCCAACGACGCGACGGAGACCGGCAAGGAACTGCGCCTGAAGCAGGAGTATTTCTTCACCTCCGCCTCGCTGCAGGACATCCTGCGCCGCTATCTGCAGCATCATTCCAGCTTCGAGAACCTGCCCAACAAGGCGGCGATCCAGCTGAACGATACCCATCCGGCGATCGGCATCGCCGAACTGATGCGCCTGTTGGTCGATCAGCATGCCCTGCGCTGGGACGACGCGTGGGAGATCACGCGCGCCACCTTCGCCTACACCAACCACACCCTGCTGCCCGAGGCGCTGGAAGCCTGGCCGGTCCGGATGATCGAGCGGGTGCTGCCGCGCCACATGCAGATCATCTACGAGATCAACGCCAAGTTCCTGAACCGCACCAAGGCGCGGGCGGACGGCGACAACGCCAAGCTGTCGCGCTTGTCGCTGATCGACGAGCGCGGCGAGCGCCGCGTGCGCATGGGCAACCTGGCCTTCCTCGGCTCGCACAAGGTCAACGGCGTGTCGGCCCTGCACACCGAGCTGATGAAGCAGACGGTGTTCGCCGACTTCCACGAGGAATTCCCGGATCGCATCAACAACAAGACCAACGGCATCACCCCGCGCCGCTGGCTGAAGCAGGCCAACCCGGCCCTGTCGGAGCTGATCACCACCCGCATCGGCGAGGGCTGGATCTCCGACCTGTCGCAGATCTCGGCTCTGCGCGAGAAGGCCGACGACGTGGTGTTCCGCGAGGAGTTCCGCCGGGCCAAGCGCAAGAACAAGAAGCGCCTCGCCGCCTACATCGCCCGCCAGACCGGCGAGGAGGTGCTGGTCGACAGCATCTTCGACGTGCAGGTCAAGCGCATGCACGAGTACAAACGCCAGCTTCTGAACGTGCTGCACACCATCGCGCTCTACAACGAGATGCGCGACAACCCGACGGTCAGCTGGGTCCCGGTGACCAAGGTGTTCGCCGGCAAGGCGGCGCCGTCCTACCACATGGCCAAGCTGATCATCAAACTGATCAACGACGTCGCCAAGGTGGTGAACCACGACCCGTCGGTGCACGACAACCTGAAGGTGGTTCTGCTGCCGAACTACAACGTCACCGCGGCTGAGATCATCATCCCGGCCGCCGACCTGTCGGAGCAGATCTCCACCGCCGGCATGGAGGCATCGGGCACCGGCAACATGAAGCTGGCGCTTAACGGCGCGCTCACCATCGGCACGCTGGACGGCGCCAACGTCGAGATCCGCGAGCATGTCGGGCCGGACAACATCTTCATCTTCGGCATGACCGCGGACGAGGTGAACGACCTGCGCGCCAGCGGCGGCTTCAACCCGCGCGAGGTGATCGCGTCGAACCCCAGCCTGAAGCGGGCGCTTGACATGATCTCCACCGGCGCCTTCTCGCCGGACGACCGCAACCGCTACCACCCGATCGTCCAGGCACTGACCGACGGCGGCGACCATTTCCTGGTGACGGCCGACTTCGCCGACTATTGCCGGGCCCAGGACGCTGCGATGCAGCTGTACCGCGACCCGGAGGAATGGACCCGCAAGGCCATCCTGAACACCGCCAACATGGGCTGGTTCTCGTCCGACCGTACGGTCAACGAGTACGCCGGGGAGATCTGGGACGTACACCCGGTGCACCCCAACCATGACGGCGAGGGTTTCCGGTAATCTTCAATTGGGCGAATGCGCAGGCGCTTTACAACGCCTGCGCATTCGGATAAGAAGGCGCCATGAACCGCACGGCCATCACCACCACTACGACCAAAAAAGCGACTCGCTTCGGCGGGCAGCGTCGTGGTGCGTGCTGATCGGATCGACCAGCGTTTCTTCCACGAGGCAGGCCCCGCCGGACAACGGACGGGGCCTCGTCGTATCCGGGGTCCGCTGTCCGAACGACCGATAGGCCGGTCCGATCAACAGTGCGATAGACAGGACGGAACCCCGACATGAGCAGCAACAACGCCTCCGCTTCCTCCAAGTCCCTCCGCGTCGCCGTGGTCGGCGCCACCGGCGCCGTCGGCCGCGAGATGGTCAAGGTCCTGCACGACCGCAACTTCCCGGTCGCCGAACTCGGCCTGTTCGCTTCCGAGCGTTCCGCCGGCAAGGTGCAGGAGACCCCCTACGGCGCCCTGACCCTGAAGGCCTTCGACGCTGCGGTGGTGAAGGGCTATGACGTCGTCCTGCTGGCCGTTTCAGGCGACTTCGCCAAGGCGCATGCCAAGGATCTGGCTTCGGCCGGCGCGCTGGTGATCGACAACAGCTCCGCCTTCCGCTACGACGCCGACATCCCGCTGATCGTTCCGGAAATCAACGCCCACGTCTTCCGCGAGGCGTACGCCGCCGGCTCCCGCCTGATCGCCAACCCGAACTGCACGACTGCCATCGCCGTCGTGGCGCTGGGTCCGCTGCACAAGGCCTTCGGCATCAAGCGCGCCATCGTCTCCACCTATCAGGCCACCAGCGGCGCCGGTGCCGAGGGCATGGCCGAGCTGGAGGAGCAGACGCGCAACCAGCTGGAGGGCAAGCCGGTCACCAACAGCGTGTTCCGCCACCCGATCCCCTTCAACCTGATTCCCCAGATCGATGCCTTCCAAGAGAACGGCTACACGAAGGAGGAGATGAAGGTGACGTGGGAGACGCGGAAGATCATGGAGGTCCCGGACCTGCTGGTCAGCTGCACCGCCGTCCGCATCCCGACCTACCGCGCCCACTCCGAAGCCATCACGCTGGAGACGATCCAGCCGGTCACGCCGGACGCCGCCCGCGCCGTCCTGGCCGATGCCGCCGGTGTGAAGGTGGTGGATGATCCGGCCGCCGGCGCCTATCCGATGCCGCTGAACGCCACCGGCCAGTACGACGTCGAGGTCGGCCGCATCCGCAGCAACCTCGTGTTCGGCGACCATGGCCTCGACCTGTTCGTCTGCGGCGACCAGCTGCTGAAGGGCGCCGCCCTGAACGCGGTGCAGATCGCAGAGCTGGCTCTCTGAGGTCCAGGGCAAGGCGGGACCCAAGGATCTGGAATCCAAGGGCCGGCACTGCTATGTAATGCGACGGGGGCCGATGGGCGTGTTTCGCCTGTCGGCCCTTTCGCCGTTCTCACGATCACCTTCTCTTGTCACGGGACCCGCGCATGTCCGAACTTCAGGACGCCGTCTCCCGCCGTCGGACCTTCGCCATCATCGCGCACCCCGACGCCGGTAAGACCACGCTCACGGAAAAGCTGCTGCTGTTCGGCGGCGCCATCCAGATGGCCGGCGCCGTCAAGGCGCGCGGCGAGCAACGGCGCGCCAAGTCGGACTGGATGAAGGTGGAGCGCGAGCGCGGCATCTCGGTGACCGCCTCCGTCATGACCTTCGACTTCGACGGGCGCACCTTCAACCTGCTCGACACGCCGGGCCACGAGGACTTTTCGGAGGACACCTACCGCACGCTGACCGCGGTTGACAGCGCGGTGATGGTGATCGACGGCGCCAAGGGCATCGAGGCGCAGACGCTGAAGCTGTTCGAGGTCTGCCGTCTGCGCGACGTGCCGATCATGACCTTCTGCAACAAGATGGACCGCGAGGCGCGCGATCCCTTCGACCTGATCTCGGAGATCGAGAGCGCCCTGGCGCTGGAGGTCACGCCGGCCAGCTGGCCGATCGGCATGGGCCGCGACTTCCTCGGCTGCTACGACCTGATCCGCGACCGGCTGATCCTGATGGACCGCAGCAAGGGCGACGAGATCGACGAGGGCATCGAGTGCAACGGCTTGGACGATCCCCGTCTGGACGAGCTGCTGCCCGCCCACGCCGTCGCCAAGCTCCGCGAGGAGGTGGAGATGGCGCGCGGCCTGATGCCGGCCTTCGACCTGGAGGCCTATCGCGCCGGCCATCTGACGCCGATCTATTTCGGCTCCGCCATCAACAATTTCGGCGTGCGTGAACTGCTGTCCGGTCTGGCGGACAACGCCCCGCCGCCGCGTCCGCAGCCGGCCGATCCGCGCACCGTCCAGCCGGACGAGGAGAAGGTCACCGGCTTCGTGTTCAAGGTCCAGGCCAACATGGACCCGAACCACCGCGACCGCATCGCCTTCGTCCGCCTCTGCTCCGGCCGCTACAAGCGTGGCGCCAAGCTGAAGCACATCCGCTCCGGCAAGCTGATGGCGGTGAACAACGCCGTGCTGTTCCTGGCCCGCGACCGCGAGGTGGCGGAAGAGGCGTGGCCGGGCGACATCATGGGCATCCCCAACCACGGCAGCCTTCGCATCGGCGATACGCTGACGGAAGGCGAGGATCTGCGCTTCACCGGCGTGCCAAGCTTCGCGCCGGAACTGCTGCAGCGCGTCCGCCCGGACGATCCGATGCGGGTGAAGCACCTGCGCAAGGCGCTTGAGCATTTCGCCGAAGAGGGCGCCTCCCAGGTGTTCAAGCCGCTAACCGGTGCCGACTGGGTGGTCGGCGTGGTCGGCCAGCTGCAGTTCGAGGTGCTGGCCTCGCGCATCGAGGCGGAATACGGCATCGCCGCCCGCTTCGAGGGAGCCGGACTGGACGCCGCCCGCTGGGTCGAGACCGACGACAAGGCCCAGTTGGAGAAGTTCATCGAGCTGAACCGCTCGGCGCTGGCGGAGGATCATGACGGCGCCCTGGTGTTCCTGGCCCGCAACGCCTGGCACCTGAACCGCGCGCAGGAGGATTTCCCGGCGCTGCGGTTCCTGAAGACGCGCGAACAGAACCGCAAGGTCCATACCGCAGCCTGACGGACAGCACGCTCTTCCTGTCGCCCGCCCCTGGCTGAACCCTGGGGCGGGCTCCCTTTTTACCCACTGAAATACGTACCGGACTTCCCAGCTGGACGGACCGCTTGACGGCGTCGGTCCGGTGTCGGAACGTGTGCAAGTGCGCTTAACAGTTTCGACACGTAATCAATGGCCTCCGTCGGACGGACAGGGTCGGAAATGAGGCGGTCATGGCGTTGGGATTAGACGAACTTCTGGACACCAGCGGCTTTGTTCCGCATGGCGTCTGCCTGCTGTGGCGGCCCGACATTCTCGCGCTGCATGTCGCTTCGGATATGCTGATCGGCCTGTCCTATTTCTCCATCCCGGTGGCGCTGACCTATTTCGTCATGCGCCGCCGCGACGTCGAATTCGGGTGGATGGCGCTTCTGTTTGCCCTGTTCATCATCGCCTGCGGGAGCACCCATTTCCTGATGGTATGGACCCTGTGGAGCCCCGATTACGTGCTGGAGGGGCTGGTCAAGGCGGTCACCGCCCTGGCGTCGCTGGGGACCGCGGCGGCGCTGTGGTGGCTGATGCCGCGCCTTCTGGCTCTGCCGAGCCCCAAGCAGCTGGAGGCGACCAACCGGGCCCTGGAGCAGGAGATTGCCATCCGTCGCCAGATGGAAATGCGATACTCCAGCTTTTTCAACAATCTGGCCGAGGCATTGTTCATCGTCCAGGTCCTGCCCGACGGCGACTTCGCCTTTGAAGCGATCAACCCGGCGCTGGCACGGGCCACGGGCCTGGATCCGGAGCGGCTGCGCGACCGCCGCGTTCGCGACGCGCTGGCGCCGGAGGCCGCGGATTCGGTCATCTCCCGCTACGTGGCCTGCCGGGACGGCGGCGAGAGCATCGATTACGAAGAGACCCTGGACCTGCCGGTCGGTCAGCGCGTCTTCCACACCATGCTGGTTCCGGTGAAGGACGCCGCCGGCCGTGTCGTCCAAATCCTGGGCAGCGGCCGCGACGTGACCGAGCGCAAGCGCCTGCAGGCGGAGGTGGTCCAGACCTCCAAGCTGGCGACCTTGGGCACGCTGGCCGCGGGCATGGCGCATGAGATGAGCCAGCCGCTGAACGTCATCCGTCTGTGGACGGAGAACATGCTGACACGCCTGCGCGACAATCTGCTGGAGCCCCAGCGGGCCGAACGGTCGCTGACCCTGGTGATCGAGCAGACCGACCGCATGGCCAAGCTGATCGACCATGTCCGCACCTTCGGCCGTCGGGACGGCGGCGGCATGCGGGCCTTCACCCCCGCCCATTGCGTCCAGACCGCGGTGGAGATGGTGCGCCACCAGTATGCGTTGGAGGACATCGAGATCATAGAGAGTGCCACGTCGGCGCAACTGCCGGTGACCGGGCGCCCACTTGAACTGGAGCAGGTGATTCTCAACCTTTTCTCGAACGCGCGCGATGCTATCATCGCGCTTCGTGCAACGGGCCGGGAGGCGGGACGCATCATGGTGGCGGTCAGCGACGACCCCGATGGTCAAAACGTCGCCATACAGGTGACCGACGACGGCAGCGGCATCGACCCTTCGGTTCTGCCCCAGATCTTCGACCCCTTCTTCACGACCAAGGAGGTCGGCAAGGGGTCTGGACTCGGCCTGTCGATCGGCTACGGCATCATCGACGGCATGGGCGGCCGCATCGATGTCCGCAACGTCGATCTGGAGGGAGGGCGCCGTGGTGTCCGGTTTATCATAACCTTGCCCAGCCAGCCGGTATCCTCCTCCGACAGGGAGCTGTCGCATGCCTGATCCGTTGCACATCCTGATCGCGGAGGACGAAGTCCTCGCGGCGATGGCGCTGGAGGACTTCCTGTCGCTCAAGGGCTTCCGCGTAACCGTCGCCGCCAATGGAGCGGAGGCGCTGGAACGCTACGGCCGTGAACAGGTCCATGCGCTGGTGACCGACCTGCGCATGCCGCGCATGGACGGCCAGACCCTGATCCGCGAAATCCGCGATCGGGATGCTGCATTGCCGGTGGTGGTGATGACCGGCTATCTGACGGAGGACAGCGACCTGAAGCATGAGCGCTGGAAGCCGCTGGAGATTCTCAGCAAGCCGGTCAACCCGCGCATCATCTGCGAAACGCTGCACCGCATGCTCGGCCTGCCGCTGGAGGCTTGAGGCAGGACGGCGGCAATAGGCGGCGACTGGCGGCGCGGCTCAGTCTTCCAGCGGTTCGACGTCGACGCTGACGGTCAGGCCGTGGCCTGCGCCGCCGACCAGAACGCCGCGGGCCGGGCTGACATCGTCGTAATCGCGGCCCCAGGCGATGGTGATGAAGTCGCGGTTGGCGACGCAGGCGTTGGTCGGGCAGATGTCCAGCCAGCCGGCGGCGGCCCCGCACCAGACCGATGCCCAGGCATGGCTGACGTCCGCACCCACCAGCCGCGGCCGGCCCGGCGGGGGCAGGGTGCGCAGATATCCCGACACATAGCGGGCCGGCAGGCCCATGGCACGGACACAGCCGACGGCGATATGGGCGAAATCCTGACAGACGCCGCGGCGGTTGCGCATCACCGCCGCCAGCGGCGTGGCAACCGTCGTCGCGGCGGGGTCGAAGGCGAACTCCCGATTGATGCGGTTCATCAGGTCGATGGCCGCCGCGACCGCCGGACGGCCGGGGGTGTAGCTGCCCCGCGCATAGTCCAGCAGCTCCGGGCTGGAGGCGACCAGAGCGCTGTCGAAGCAGTATTGCGTGATCTCCGCGCCGTCATCCGGGCCGGACAGGCCACGCAGGCTGTCGCGCACATGCTCCCACGGGGCTGAGTCGTCGGGCGCCAATGCCGGCGGCTCGAACACCTCGACCTCGCTTTCCGCGATGACCGAGAAGGTCCGGTGCGGCTCCTGCACGGCGACATAGGTGACGGTGTTCCCGAAGTAATCCACCCGGTCCGACCGCACCGCCGGGACCGGATCGATGGTCAGCAGACTGCGCCGGATGCGCTGGCGCGGGTGCGGCCGGGCGGTCAGGTGCAGCAGATGGTGGGAGATCGGCACATCCTCGCCATAGTCGTAGGACGTGGCGTGGCGCACGCGGTAGCGGGTGGCGGAACCGCTGCTGCCGGGAAGCGGAGTGGGAGGGTTCATCGGGTCAGGCCGATCGTGCGAAGGCATGGCTGAAATAGGCATGCGCCAGGAAATTCGACACGTCCGGCAGCGACATCGCCAGCGTGTCCAGCAGCGCCCGCAACGCATCGCCGGAGGCCAGTGCGTCGGTCCGCTCCAGCCCGTTGCGCGCGGCGGCGACGATGGCCAGCGCCCCGCCGGTCGGATCGGTGCCGGTTCCGACGCCCTGGCTGGGCAGCGCCCGCAAGTGCCGGTCCAGTGCCGCCAGCTGGAAGGCCAGCGCGCGGGGATTAGCCTCCTCCCCCAGCAGCAGGTCGAGCACGGAACTGCGCTGGACGCTGGTCAGGTGGCGGGCGCGGTAGGTCATCACGCTCTCGCCCAATTCCAGCAGGACCGCCAGGGTGGCCGCCTGCATCGGCTCGTCCAGGCGGTCCAGGTCGGCGACATGGACGCCGCGCATCAGCGCGATCATGTGCAACGACCGTTCGATGCGCCGCCCGATGTCGAGGAAGCGCCAGCCGGCGCCGCGGGTCATGCTCTCCTGTTCCAGGCCGGAGAAGGCGGCCAGCGTGATCATCACGTCGTCGAGCCGCAGCAGGAGGGATGCCGCGTCCATCCGTCCCTTCGGCGGCAGGGTCTGGCGGTCGATGGCCGACACCACCCGCCACATGTCCATCGACAGGCGGTCGCGCACCGAATAGGCGGTGCGGTGCAGGCGCAGAACCTGGGCGCGCAGGCTGTTGGGATGGTCGGGGTCGTTCACCGCCGCGTGCAGCGCCTCGCGCAGGCCACGGTTGGCCCCGCTTTCCGTCACCTGCGCCATGTCGGCCGGGATCATCCCGAGAGAGCAGAGCAGGTCGAGCAGAGGGCGGAGCTGCAGGGTGGCGCCGGGCATGTTGCTGTCGATCAGCCGGCTCTGCGTCGCGCGCAGCAGGCGCAGCGCTCCCTCCGCACGTTCCGCATAGCGGCCGAGCCAGTAGAGGCCGTCGGCGACGCGGCTGGGCAGGTCGTTGGCGGACGGACGGGCGCCGCTGGCCGTCGGTTCCGTCGCCGGGGCCGGGCGCGGCTGGGTGGAGGCGACGTCGGCGCGCCGCGGCGCCAGGATCCAGGTGTCCTTGCTGCCGCCGCCGCTCTGCATCGACACCACCAGCCGGCCGGATTCGCTGGACACGCGAGTCAACCCGCCGGGCATGACGGCATAGCCGCCGCTGGGGGTGGCACAGAGGAAGACGCGCAGCACCAGCGGGCGCGGTTGCAGCCGGCCATCCTGCCAGACCGGGGCGGTGGACAACGCCATCTGTTCCTGCGCCACGAAATACCAGGGGCGGCGCTTGATCCGCTCGATCAGGGCCGACCGTTCGGCGGCCGACAATTGGGCGCCGAAGATCGGCTCGAAGGACAGCGAGGGGAAGGCTGGCTTGACCACCAGCCCGTCGAGATGGTCGATGACGTAGGCGCGCTCCGCGTCGTTGCCGCACCACCAGCTGGCGACGCCGGGCAGCCGCAGCTCCTCCCCCAGCAGATGGCGGCAGAGCGTCGGCAGCGACGACTTAATCGCCATCGATTCCATCAGGCCGGAGCCCAGCGCGTTCGCCATCACCACATTGCCGGCGCGCACCGCCTCGATCAGTCCGGCCACGCCCAGCGAACTGTCGGCGCGCAGTTCCAGCGGGTCGGCGAAGTCGGCGTCGAGCCGGCGCAGGATCACGTCCACCTGCTCCAGCCCGGACAGGGTCTTCAGGTACACGGTCCGGTCGCGCACCGTCAGATCCGCGCCTTCCACCAGCGTCAGGCCGAGGTAACGGGCGAGATAGACATGTTCGAAATAGGTCTCGTTGTAGGGACCGGGGGTCAGCAGGACCACGCGCGGCAGGCCGCGGGCGCCGTTGCCCCGGGGGGCGAGCGACAGCAGCGTTTCCTTGAAAGTGTCGAAGAAGCCGGTCAGCCGTTCCACCTGGCAATGGCGGAAGCTGTCGGGCAGCACCTTGGCGATCACCGCACGGTTTTCCAGCGCATAGCCGCTGCCGCTCGGCGCCTGGGTGCGGTCGGACAGCACCCACCAGCGCCCGTCCGGCGCGCGGGCGAGGTCGACGGCGTAGAAATGCAGGTGGACGTCGTTGGGCACGCGGATGCCGTGGACGGCGCGGCGGAATCCGGGGTCGGCATGGATCACCGACGGCGGCAGCCGACCGTAGCGGGTCAGGGTCTGCGGCCCGTAGAGGTCGGTCAGGATGGCGTTCAGCAGCGAGGCGCGCTGGATCAGCCCCGATTCGACAGCCTTCCATTCATGCGCCGGCAGCAGAAGCGGCATCATGTCGAGCGGCCAAGGGCGTTCCATCCCGTTGGGATCGCCGTAGATGTTGTAGGTGACGCCGTTCTGGTGCAGCAGCCGCCGCGCCTCTTCCCACCGTTCGGCCATCTGTACGGCGTCGAGAGGCCCCAGCGTGCTCATAAACGTTTGCCAGTGCGGCCGCAGCCGGCCCTGGCCGGTCACCATCTCGTCATAGACCTGGCCGGAGCCATAGCCGATGGCGTCAGCCTCGCCGAACAGCGACCCCTGTGTGAAGGGAACCGGCGGCATTCCCGACGGGACCACGGACGCCGGCGCGCGGAAAGGCTGATCGGGCTGGGACAAGGTCTGACTGATGCTTTTTGCCTATGAACGGAGCAACAGTCTGAACGTCCGCGTGCTGCGATGCAAGGCTGGCGGCCGGCGAACCAATCCGAAAGCGGAAAAGAGTTCGCAACGATCCATCCGTGGGCGGGTCGACCGGACGGCCCCTTTCCGAAAAAGAAAAGCCGGAGCGCCGCGTGAAGCGACGCTCCGGCTTGCCGGATGTTGCGGAAGACCGCCGGGGGGTCAGAGCGTCTTCAGGTATTCCAGCAGCTGCCAGCGCTGCGCGTCGGTCAGGCCGGCGCCGAACTCGTGGCCGGTGTTGCGGTTGCCGGGCTTCGCCGTGTCATAGACGAAGCTGGCGCCTGCCGCCGAGGAATCCACGCCGACCTTGACCGGGTCGATGGAGGTGCTGCCCATGCGGAAGGTCGCCGACCGCTGCGACGCCGGCAACAGCATCTCATACAGGCTGGGGACCGATCCGTTGTGCATGTAGGGCGCCGTCGCCCACACGCCGTCCAGCGGGCGGGCCTTGTAGGCCAGCAGCTGCTTGATGGTGCCGGCCAGAGCTTCCTCGTCGGAGGTGGCGCTGCCGGACGTGGCGGCTGCCGACGGAGCGGCGGCCTTCGCCTGCGCCTTCGCCGCGCTGCCGCCGGCCGGGACGGCGCCGACGGTCGGCTTGGTCTGGCCGCGGCCAGTCAGGGCGGCGATCACCTTCTGGTGGTCGGCCGTCTGCTTGGCGCCCGGCTTCACGAAGGGCGTGGTGTCGAGCGTGCCGCCCTTCGCCTGGGATTCCGGCGACCAGCCGCCGGGAGCGGCGGCGGTCAGCCACGGCGCCGGGGCATCGTCGCCCTTCATCAGGTCGAGCAGCAGGCCCGGTTCGCGCACCAGATCGCCGAGGATGGCGCCGATCACCGCGTTGGACAGCAGGTTGGCGGCGAGGTCCGGATTCTTCAGCGGCTTGCCGCCGAGGAGTTGCGGCGGCATGGCGACGTTGGCGATGGCGCCGGTGTCGACCTGACGGCACAGCGCATCGACCGCCATCTTCGGATCGGCGGCGTAGTTGACGGTGATCATCTTGGCGGCGACGGCGGCATCGACGCCCTTGGTGCAGATGGTGCCGAACGCGGCGATCACCGCCTTGGCATTGTCCGGCTGTGCCCAGTTGAACAGCGGCACCATCTGGATGGGGGCCGTGGTGTAGGTCTCGCCGCGCGGCAGGATGGCGTGGCAGCTCTCGCAATTTTCCTTGTAGATCGACTCGCCGGCCGCGGCCTTCACGATGTCGACGTTGCCGGCGAGGCTGTCCGGCCACACGGGCGAGCGCAGCTTGCGCAGCTGGTTTTCCATGTCGACCAGATTACGGCCGCGGACCGTGGACTTGTAATAGTAATGGGCGGCGTCGGCCGGCGGCTTCAGCGTCACCTTGCCGAACACGCCCAGCACCTCGCCGGCATTGCGGCCCAGCGCATCGAAGGCGGTGGCGTTCGGCAGCAGACCGTTCCACTGCACCCGCGGCTGGTGCGGCGCATCCCACAGGTAGGGATAGCTGACCGGGGCATTGGGCGCGCGGTTGTTCTTCGGCAGGTTCAGGTCGATCGCCGACACGCGGTTGAAGATCATGCCGAAGGCGTCGGTGCGCATCGGCCCCCAGGGCGTATCGGGGGTGCTGGCCGCGACGAATTCGCCGAACGACCGGTCGAAATCCTTCAGCGCGTTGTACAGCGCCAGCTTCTGCTGGTCGGTGGCGTTGGCGCCCAGCACGCGCGTGGCGAAGGGCTGGAAGGCGGCGTCGCTGGTCACGGTGGTATGGACCGCGTTGCTCAGCCCGCTGATGAAGCCGTAGAGGTCGCCGGTGGTGACCGCACCGTCGATGCGCATGGTCTTGCCGTTCACCGTCACGTCGCCGGTGTGGCAGGCGGCGCAGGTCATGCCGAACCATTCGGTCTTGTCGGGATCGACGTCCTTGACGAAGCCGACCGGCAGCAGATCGGGGTTCCAGTCGGCGGACGTGTTGGCGGGATAGCCGTAGCGGGTGATGCTCTTGACGAAGGGCTGCTTGGTCTGCGGATCCTCCAGCGCCATGAACCAGTCATAGCGCATGATCTGCGAACCCTGGGTGGTGGTGTAGTACCACTGGCGGGCTTCCTGAGACCAGCCCTGGTCCAGGTACCACAGGCCGTTGACCTCGGTCGGCGGCTTGACGGGCACGGGGCGGGGCGGCTTGGGCGGCTCGGCGCAGGAGGCGAGCAGCAGCGCGGTGGCGGCCAGGGTCGCGTAAACGGGAGTTTTCATCCCTATTGTTCCCTTATCGGTGGCTTGGCGCATGGGCCTTCGACCGAAGAGGGTAATACCGATAACATATGCGCGCGAAATGCTATCGCGTTATGACGCTGAAAAGTTGATGTCGCGATGGTCATGCAACCGTTCCCTCTCTGCGCGGAGGAGGGGAACGGTTGCATGGGACGGGGTGGGAGACCTAACCCCGCCGCAGATCCAGCGTCATCGGGAATTGCGGATTCCGCTCCTCCGCCGGGGCGTCCATCGGGCCGGGGGTGTGGCCGAAGGGGAAGAAGCGGGCCAGTCGCCGCCCCTCCGCCTCGTTGGCGTTGACCGGGAAGGTCTCGTAGTTGCGGCCGCCCGGATGCATGACGTGATAGGTGCAGCCACCGATCGACCGGCCGGCCCAGCTGTCGAGGATGTCGAAGATCAGCGGGGTGTGGACTGGGATCGTCGGGTGCAGGCAGGACGGCGGCTGCCACGCGCGATAGCGTACGCCGCCGACGAATTCGCCCTCCACCCCGGTCGGGATCAGCGGCACGCGCCGGCCGTTGCAGGTGATGACGTGGCGGGCGTCGATCAGGCCGGTGACGCGAACCTGCACCCGCTCCACCGAACTGTCGACATAGCGCACCGTGCCGCCGCCGCCCGGCTCCTCGCCCAGCACGTGCCAGGGCTCCAGCGCCATGCGCAGCTCCATGGTGATGCCGCGCTGGCTGACATGGCCGTAGACCGGGAAGCGGAAATTGAAGTGCGGCGCGAACCAGCCGTCCTCCAGCGGATAGCCGTGGTCGCGCAGGTCCTGCAGCACGTCGGCCATGTCCTGCTGGACGAAGTGGGGCAGCATGAAGCGGTCGTGCAGGTCGGTGCCCCAGCGCACCAGCCGGCCCTTGTAGGGGTGCTTCCAGAAGCGCGCGACCAGCGCCCGCATCAGAAGCTGCTGGGTCAGGCTCATCTCCGCATGCGGCGGCATCTCGAAGGCGCGGAACTCGACAAGGCCGAGGCGGCCGGTCGAGCTGTCCGGCGAATAGAGCTTGTCGATGCAGAACTCGGCCCGGTGGGTGTTGCCCTGCACGTCGACCAGCAGGTTGCGCAGCACCCGGTCGACCAGCCAGGGCGGGCAATTGCCGCTCGCCGTCGCTTGGTCGATCTGGTTGAAGGCGATCTCCAGCTCATAGAGCTGATCGTCGCGCGCCTCGTCCACCCGCGGGGCCTGGCTGGTCGGGCCGATGAAGAGGCCGGAGAAGACATAGGACAGGGCAGGGTGGTTCTGCCAGTAGGTGATCAGGCTGCGCAGCAGGTCGGGCCGGCGCAGGAAGGGGCTGTCGGCCGCGGTGGCGCCGCCCATCACGACATGGTTGCCGCCGCCGGTGCCGCAATGGCGCCCGTCGATCATGAACTTCTCCGCCCCCAGGCGGCTTTGGCGCGCATCCTCGTACAGGGCGATGGTGTTGCGCACCAGATCGTCCCAACTGTGGGCCGGGTGGATGTTCACCTCGATCACGCCGGGGTCGGGGGTGACGGCCATGGAGTTCAGGCGCGGGTCCTTCGGCGGCTGGTAGCCTTCGATGACCACCGGCATCTCAAGCTCGACCGCCGTCGCCTCGATCTCCGCCAGCATCGCCAGATAGTCTTCCAGCGTACTCATCGGCGGCATGAACAGGTGCAGGCGCCCGTTGCGCGCCTCGCAGCTCAGCGCGGTGCGCACCACCCACCAGGCCGACTTGCCCTGTTCAGGCAGTTCGTCGCGGATCTCCGCCATGATGCGCTGGCGCTGGGCGATCCGCTTGTCGGTGTGGACGCCGCGGTCGGAGTCCTGGACGGCACCGCGGATCTCCTGCCGGCGCTGGACCGGATGCGGGGGCAGGGGGCCGCGATCCTCGAAGGGATCGGTCTCCCAGGCATAGGGATAGTCGGACTTCGACACCCAGGGCAGGGAACCCAGCGGAAGGCGGTAGCCGACCGGGCTGTCGCCGGGGATCAGCAGCAGCTTCTCCTGGCGCAACGGCCATGTGCTGGACAGCCAGACCGGCCCCTGCTGGGTCATGCGGCGGTTGATCGGCATGACGAAGCCCACCGGCTCGTTCAGGCCGCGGGTGAAGACGCGGGTCAGCCGCTCGCGCTCCTCCTTGTCGTCGAGCTTGCTGTTCAGCGGATCGACATTGATCGGAAGCTGCGATTCCTTGCGCAGGTAGTGCCAGGGGTCCTCATAGGCGCCGAGCACGAGGTTCGGGTCGAGGCCCAGCCTTTTTGCCAGCGCCATCAGGAATACGCCGGCATCCTGGGCGGTGTGGCCGTAATCGGTGTCCTCGCGCGCCAGCAGGTCGCTGTTGGCCCACAGCGCCTCGCCGTCGCGGCGCCAGTAGAGCGTCATCGCCCAGCGCGGCAGCGATTCGCCGGGATACCATTTGCCCTGGCCGAAATGCAGCAGCCCGCCGGGGGCGAAGCGGGCCATCAGCCGGTGGATCAGGTCGGCTGCCATCTTCCGCTTCTGCGGACCCAGCGCCGTTGTGTTCCATTCCGCGCCGTCCATGTCGTCGATGGAGACGAAGGTCGGCTCGCCGCCCATGGTCAGGCGGACGTCCTCGGCCTTCAGAACCTCGTCCACCCGGTGGCCCAGCGCCTCGATCGACGCCCATTGCTGCGGGGTGTAGGGCTTGGTGACGCGCGGCGCCTCGTAGATGCGGGTGACCGACATCTCGTGGCCGAACTCCACCTCCGCCTCGTCGACGAGGCCCGAGATGGGGGCGGCGGAAGAGGCGTCGGGCGTGCAGGCCAGCGGGATGTGCCCCTCGCCCGCCAGCAGGCCGGAGGTGGGGTCCAGCCCGACCCAGCCGGCGCCGGGCAGGAACACCTCGGTCCAGGCATGCAGGTCGGTGAAGTCGCTTTCCGGACCGGACGGACCGTCCAGCGCCTTCTGGTCGGCGGTCAGCTGGATCAGGTAGCCGGAGACGAACCGGGCGGCGAGGCCGAGGTTACGCAGGATCTGCACCAGCAGCCAGGCCGAATCGCGGCAGGACCCGGTGCGCTTGGTCAGCGTCTCCGCGCAGGTCTGGATGCCCGGCTCCATCCGGATGACATAGCCGATGTCCTGCTGAAGCTGCTGGTTCACCGCGACCAGGAAATTGATGGTCGGCGTCTTGTCCCGCGGGATGTTCTTGAGGTAGGCGGCCAGTTCCGGTCCCGGCTCCTCCGTCTCCAGATAGGGCCGAAGCTCGCGCTGCAGCCAGTCTTCGTAGGTGAAGGGAATGTGGCTCGCCTTCTCCTCCAGGAAGAAATCGAACGGATTGATCGCGGCGATTTCGGCGACCAGATCGACCTCGACGATGAACTCGCGCGTCTTTTCCGGGAACACGAAGCGGGCCTGGAAGTTGGACTGCGGGTCCTGCTGCCAGTTCAGGAAATGCTGCTTCGGCGTGACCTTCAGCGAATAACTGAGGATCGGCGTCCGGCAATGGGGCGCCGGGCGCAGGCGTATGATCTGCGGCCCAAGGGACACCGGCCGGTCGTAGCGATAGATCGTCTTGTGATTCAGCGCGACGTGGATCGCCATGGAAAACCCCGCCTCATGCCTGTTCGATGATGTTCGCGCCGCGGTTTGGTCCGGGGTCGCCGTTGCAACGGTAACACCGATAAATCCGGCCCGACAGGGCGGCCCGGCCCCGATCCTACCGCAGTTGCGAAAAAGTCACGAAGTTGCCGATGACGTGCGCTGCGGCTTTCTTCCGTTCGCGTTACCCTCTATATCCTGAGCGAATGAGGTATCGCTGCGGCGGGGTCTCGCGTCTGGATGGTGTCGGTGGCGGCTTCTTCGATATTGGGCGGCAACCGTGGGGCAGGTGGCATGGGCGACGCAGGCAACGGCGGCGTCGGACGGGGCGTCGTCACCGGGAAATACTTCAATTTCAAGCCGCTGCCTCCGCCGGCGGACATACTGGGCAACCCGCTGGTCGTGCCCAACCTGCCGACGCACAAGCTGCCCAAGGAGACGTTCGGCAGCCGGGTGAAGCGCTTCCTCGCCCGGATGAACCTGGGCAGCCAATCAGCGGAAACCCGGCTGCGCTGGAAGCTGTACGACACCATCCAGGCGACCATGGCCTCGCTGTCGCCCGCCGTGACGCTGGTCGCGGAAAAGCGTGCGCCGGTGAAGCGGAAGAAGCTGTCGGTCCCGGTCGTCGTCGTGCGCCATCCGTATCACCTGCGCCATGTGTTCGAGATGCTGCCGAACATCCCCGACAGCCTGGCGGCGGAACGGCATTTCATCGAACTGCTGATGACCCGCGCGCTGAAGCGGTATGGCGAGCAGATGGCCATGATGAAGGGTAGCGCCTTTTCCTTCGAGCATGAGGCGCGGGAGTATTTCTTCACAGGCTTCAAGCTGGAAAAGCAGATCAAGAAGGTCAACAACCCTGACGAACGGTTCGCCGCGCTGCAGGCGATTCATACGAACTACTTTCATGGCCGGAACTATTATTACTTCGCGTTGCTGAGACGGGAGAAGCTGGCGCCGGACAACAAGCTGTTCATGCTGTTCGCCCGCGCTGTCTATTTCATGGCGCGGATCGATTGGAACGGCGAGCTGTTGGAGAAGCCGAACCCGCGCGCGCTGCCCAGCCGCGACGACATGCTGTTTTTCGTGGAGCGTGACAAGTCGGTCGTGACGCGCTATCGCACCGACCAGGATTTCCAGCGTCAGGTCAAGGCCGTGCTGGAAGCCTTCCCTGCTTCGTGACGTCCTGCTTCATCATTACCCAAGGTTTCCTGCCATGCCTGTGCTGTCCCTGGTGAGCGGTCTTCTGGCCGCCGGCTCCACGCTCGCGGTTCTGGCGGCGGCTCCGGCCCTGGCTGAAACGCCCGCCCCGGATGCCGCGGCGGCGACCTGCGATGCGGCGGAGACGCCGTCGGCGCAGTTGCTGTGCCGCGACGCCGGATTGGTGGCGGCGGGCGAGGCGATGGAGGTGGCGCTGGCGGCGCTGGGCGCAACCACCGACGCCACCGGACGGGCGGCGATCGAGGCCGGTCAGACCGTCTGGCGGGCGCGACGCAACGATGCCTGTCCGGTGACCGCCGCCGACCTTGCCGATGCCAAGGCGGCCAAGTCCCGCACCGACTGCCTGCTGCGCGTCACCCGCCAGCGTACTGCGGCGCTGGAGGCTGAACGTCAGGCGCGGTCGCGCCCTGTCGCCGATCTGCCTCTTGCCGTCACCGGAGCGGCTGCGCCGCGGTTCGTGGCGCCGCAGGCGGCGGTGCCGCCGATCAACCGCAAGGCGACGCTGGCGGCTCTGTCCGGGCGCTGGGCCAAGGCCGATCCGAACGACCGCACTGCCATCGACGATTGCCGCACGTCCTATCTGGAGATCGGCGCCGACCGGACCCTGACCGCCGTCGATGCGCGGGTGCCCCAGTTTCCGCTGACCGGGCGCCTGCCGGCCGAGGGCGACCCGGTACAGGAGGTGTCTGTGCAGCCCCTGCAGCCCGCCGAAGGGGCGGCGGAGGCGGCACCCGCGCCGCTGGCCACCCTGCGTCTGCTGCCCGCCGACTCGGCGCGCTTCGACCGGCTGATCCTGCGCATGGGCGCGCCCGCCACTTTCGCTGCGGAATTCGTCCGCTGCCGCTAGGTCTGTGACACGAGGAAACGCACCGTCATCGACAGCCGCTCTCCCGCCGGCAGGGCGATGACGCCGGCATCCGCCTCCTGCGGGCGGTTCAGCGCGTCGGTCATGTGGGTGACCGGCTCCAGGCACAGATAGGGCTCGCCGGGCGGGGCATAGACGATCAGATGGCCGACCGGCCCGTCGGCGAGCATGGTCAGGCGCAGCCGTTCCCGCGGACGGTCCAGCGTTGCGGTGCCCGACCATCCCGTGAAGCCGTTGTCCAGTACTGCATGGTCCATGACCACGCCGTGGCGAAAGTCCCAGGCGGCCGGCAGGGGGCGGCGGCGGGACGGCAGGATGGTGTCGTCATTGTCCCAGACGGCCCGGACATCGGCGGTGACGATGCTGCCTGGCGACTTGGCGAAATAGGGATGCAGCCCCAGCCCGGCCGGCATGTCGCTGCCGGACTCGTTGATCAGGTCGAGGGTGACGGTCAGCCCCTCGCCGTCGAGCGCCACGGTCTGCGTCGCGCGGTAGCTCCATGGCCAGTCGTCGGCGTGGTGGCTGAAGCCCATGCGGAGCGCATCGTCGGCCGCGGCCTCCACGGTCCAGGGGGTAGACCAGCCATGGCCGTGGATCCGGTGCGGCGATCCGGGATCGGTGGCGAGCACGACCTCCCGCCCCTGGAAGACGAAACGGCCGCCGCCGATGCGGTTGGAAAAGGGAACCAGCGGGAAGCAGGCCATATCCGGGGCGAAGCTGCCGGCCAGCGCGCGGTCCGGGGCGGGGCGGAACAGATCGACCGGACCATCGGAGGTCGACAGGCTCCAACTCGCCAACGAACCACCGATGTGCGGAGTCGCGGTGAGCGTCATGGCCCCGTGCCGCAACGCGATGATGGTGCTGGTCCGGATCATGCGCTTCTCCCATCGTCAGCGTCCCTATTTTTATCGCACATGCGAAGACCGAAAGGAACGGCCGCCGCCGGTGGCGCAACGCTGACACAGTTTCTATGTGTTTGACGAAAAATGTGGGTATCGTACACCCCTCCTTTACCCTCCACCGGCGACGATGGGGCGCAAACCGGGGTGCGTGCAGCCGCGGATGTCAACGCGGGGAACACCCCGTTGTTGCAGATCGCTTCGTGTCCTCAGGCTCCGGGGGGCATCTGCAGGAAAGGTCGGGAGTGTCCAGTTCACCGCTCAGCCGCGCGATGCTGCCACCGCAGGCCGCCACGGGCTCGCTCGACGAGGCGGAACTGTGCGGCGCCCTGGCGGATTACCATGCGCTGCCGGCGCGGATGGTGATCGGCGTCGTGCTGCGTCCGTACCTGGACCCGCTGTGCCTGACGACCACCGAACTGATCCATCTCGCCAAGCCGCTGAAATCCTGCCTGGACCAGGGGGCACTGGTGGAGTCCGCCATCACCAGGGTCGCCGCCGTGCAGGCCCGTGCGCCGGGACAGGAGCAGCTGAGGCGCCGTCAGGCCATCCGCAGTGCGGTGGATGAAAGCTGGGCCAGGGCGCGTACCGCCCAGGCCGCTTTTGCCGCCATGCCGCGCGGGCGCCGGCCGGTGGACTGGCTGCTGTCCCAGGGAACCGCGACGCCCACCGGCGACGCCGAGTACGACCTGCGGGTGGCGGTCGCCCTGGAACTCGTCGAGATCAAGAGTTGGGGCGGCAAGCTGGACCGGCTGCTGGAACTGCACCAGTGGGACCGGGACGAACGGCTGGCCGCCGCAGTCGACGGGGTGATCGGCGATATTCTGGCCTCCGCCGCCGCGGGAGCGGAACTGTTTGGTGCCAACCTGCTGCCCGGAACCCTGCTGTCCACCCTGTGCGACATGCTGTTCGGCCGGATCGGCATGGAGGCCATGGGGCCGAATCGCATCGGCGTGCTGAACGCCCTGTTCCGGCAGGGCAAGCTGCCGATGGCGAAGGCCGCCGTGCTGGATCGCATCCGCCGGCAGTTGAAGGCGCCCCAGCCGCTGGGCCGCGGCGCCTTCGACCAGGAGGCGGAACTGCTGAAGACGCTGACCGCGCATCTGCTGACCCGGGACGGGCTGATCGGCGGGGCGGCGATGGCCGATGCGCTGACCGTGCGCTATTCGCGCCGGCTGGAGCAGGGCGGGGCGAGCGCCTATCGCCGCTCCATCATCGGCCTCAGCGAAGGGCAGCCGGATCTGATCTGCCGAATCCACTATCTCACCCGCGTCGCCGCCACTCCCGCCGGGGAGCGCCATGCGGACGAAATCCTCGCCTCGCTGGACGCCGCGGTCGGCAATGAGCTGCTGATCGAGAACATGCTGGTGCAGACGCCGGACACGGCGCTGCTGGAGCGCGACTTCGCCCGCGCGCTGGCGGCCGTCCGCTCCGCCCCGCTGCCGGCCGATGCGTGCGAGCGGATCGCCGCCCGTGCCGAACGCTCCGTCGACGAGTATGTGAAGACCGGACAGCTTGCCGCCCGGCTGAAGCAGGTGGAGCCGGTGCTGCGCCGCCGCACCATCCGGCTGGCGGAGGTCGCCTGTTCCGGACTGATCCGCGAGGACGGCGCCCTGCCGCTGGTGCGGCAGCACATCCTGGAGATCGTCCGCCAGCCGCAGTTCCAGGCCGAGATCGCCCAACCCGACAGCGACGTCGCCCAGGCCGAGGTGCGCCGGCTGCTGCATCTGCTCGACCGTCTGCGCCAGATGGCCACCGCGCCCGCTCCGCCGCCGGTGGCGATGCCGGTGCCGGGTCCGCATCAGCCGGGTCCGCGCAGCGCCGATACCGTCTGCAATCCCGCCGCCGCCATTGCCGCCATGCCTGCCGCAGGCCGGGCGCCGGCGGATACGGTTCTGGTCGGCGCGCCGGCTGCCACGACCCCGGTGACGGCCACGGAAGAGCTGTGCCCGAGCTGCTACTCGGCCCGCGGATCGGCCCGCGGACCGAGCGCTCCCTGCACCGGCTGCGGATTCCCGGCGAAGTCGGACAACCGGCCGGGGGTGCATCTGGCGCCCGGCACGCTTCTGCATGGCCGTTACCGCGCCGGGCGGGTGCTGGGGCAGGGCGGGTTCGGCGCCACCTATCTGGGCTGGGACGACCGGCTGCGGGTGAAGGTGGCGATCAAGGAGTATTACCCGGCCAACCTGATCGCGCGGCTTCCCAACGGCGCCGCCGTCTCCCCCTTCTCCGACGAGCATGCGGAGACCTTCGCCGCCGGCCTCACCAAATTCCTGGAGGAGGCGAGGACGCTGGCCCGCCTGCGCGATGTGCGCGAGATCGTCGGCGTCCAGGACTTCTTCGAGGAGAACGGCACCGCCTATCTGGTGATGGAACTGCTGGAAGGCCGCACCATGAAGAAGTATCTGGCCGATTGCGGCGGCCGGATCGACGTGAGGCGGACGCTGTCGATGGTGACGCCCATCGCCAAGGCGCTGCAGGCCATTCACGAGCAAGGGCTGATCCACCGAGACGTCAGCCCGGACAACATCTTCCTGACCAACGGCGGCGACCGCAAGTTGCTGGATTTCGGCGCCGCCCGGCAGACGGCCCGCCCGGGGGCCGGGATGACGGTCATCCTGAAGCCGGGCTATGCCCCGCCGGAGCAATATTCGAACGAAGGGCGTCAGGGCGCCTGGTCGGACGTGTATGCGCTGTGCGCCACGATCTATCTGGCGCTGACCGGCCGCACCCCGCCGGACGCCACCGCCCGCTTCATGAACGACAAGGTGCCTAGGCCGTCCGAACTGGGGGTGGCGCTGCCGCCGGGATTCGAAAAGGTGCTGATGGCCGGGCTGGCAATGCGCTGGCAGGACCGGCCGCAGTCGATGAAGGATCTGCTGCGCGCGATGACCGCGGCATTGATTGGCGGCTGACGGTGACGTGACTGACAGTAACGTGACTGGCAGTGGCGTGAACTGGGCATGAAAAAGGGGACCGGCGCACCGGTCCCCCTTTCCTGGTCCGCTGGAGCGATGCCGTTACTTGGCGTCGGCAGCGACCTGCATCTTGATGATCTTGTCCGGGTCGGTGACCTGACCGTTGCGGGACTGGCTGCCCTTCTTGATCATGTCCACGAACTCCATGCCCTCGACCACGCGGCCCCAGACCGTGTACTGGCGATCCAGGAAGTTGGAGGGCGCGAAGCAGATGAAGAACTGGCTGTCGGCGCTGTCCGGATCCTGGGCGCGGGCCATCGACAGGGTGCCGCGGATGTGCGGGGCGCTGGAGAACTCGGCCTTCAGCTTCTTGCCGGAGCCGCCCATGCCGGTGCCGGTCGGGTCGCCGGTCTGGGCCATGAAGCCGTCGATGACGCGGTGGAAGACGACGCCGTCGTAGAAGCCCTGGCGGGTCAGTTCCTTGATGCGGGCGACGTGGTTCGGCGCCAGGTCGGGCCGCAGTTCGATCACCACGCGACCGTCCTTGAGGTCAAGGTAAATGGTGTTTTCCGGATCCAAGGCCTTCGCCTCCCCTTGCGAGACTGTAAAGAACGAGACAGTGAAGATTGTGGCGAACAAGGCCGCCAGCAACGCGCGGGTCCACCGCTTCATGCGAAACACTCCGATGAGCCGAAATCCGCGCCCCGGACCATAGGGGAAAAGCGGGGGAATGCAAAGCCGCGCTGGCGGGGGGTGGCGATCCGCCAAAAGTCACGGATGACGGACGCTTGTCCGGGTGTTCATCGTGCCAAGGACATGGCAAGCCATTCGGATCGCAGGAGCGGGAAGGGGACGGCGGGTGAGGCTGGGACGGGCGATAGCGGGAACGGCGGCGGTTGCGGTGACGCTGGGCGTCGTCGGCCTTGGCGGTGCCATCCTGGCCGGTCCCGCCCTGATCGGCGGGCTGGCGACCGAACTGCTGCGCGACTCCGGCTTCGCCGGGGCTAAGGTCACCGTCACCGGATTGCGGATCGCCGATGGCTGGGATGGTCTGCGGCTGGAGTTCATCGCCGGCAGCGGACCACTGGAGGCCGCGGCCCCGACGCTGGAATTGCCGATGGCCGGCCGCGTCACGCTGTCCGGTGCGCTACGGGTGGGGATGGACGGTGGGACGCTGACTGTCAGCCCTGAAGGCTGTCTGCCGGCCGTTGTGGAGAAACTGACGGTCAGCGGCCAGACTTTGGTCTTCCCGCAGGAGGCGACGGTCTGCGCCGTGCCGGATGCACCGCTGCTGCGCTGGTCGCCGTCAGTGATGACCGTTGCTGCGGAGGTGCAGGCGTCGCGGCTCGACGTGCCGGCCAGCGGCCTGCGGGCCGACCAGCTGGTGCTGCGGCTGGGGCAGGACGGGAAGGGGCGGCAAGCCGACGCCACCGTCGCCAAGCTGACCAACACTGCCAAGCCGGCGCCGGTCGTGCCGCTTGCCGTCACCCTCCGCGCCGTCCAGGAGGGGGAGCAGCCTTGGTCCGTCGCCGGCAGCGCCAAGGATGCACAGGGCCTGCTGTCCGTCACGCTGGCCGGCAGCCATGACCAGACCACCGGCGCCGGCCGGGTGGAGGCGGTGGCGAAGCCGGTCGCACTGGCTCCGGACGGGCCGGGATTGGCCGCCATTTCGCCGTTGGCGGCGACATTTCTTCAGAAGGCGTCGGGCACCCTGTCGGGCAAGGCGACGATCGCCTGGGACGCCAAGGGCCTGACCACGGCCGGGCAGGCGGCGGTGAAGGGGTTGGCCGGTGTCGCCGGGCCGGTGACCGTCGCCGGTGTGACCGGGACGGTGGCGCTGTCCAGCCTGTCGCCGCCGGTGATCCCGGCTGGACAGAAGCTGTCCATCGGCCTGCTCGACGTCGGCGTTCCGCTGACCGACGGCACCCTGCAGTTCGGCTATGGGCGCGACGGGCGGCTGGACGTGGGCCGCGCGGAATGGCGCTGGGCCGGCGGTACGCTGCGCGCCGATCCGTTCAAGCTGTCGCCTGCCGCACCCAAGGGAAGCGTCACGCTGCATGCCGAGGGGATCGATGCGGCCAAGCTGCTGGAGCTGATTGCCGTCGATGGGCTGGAGGCGAGCGGCAAGCTGGCCGGCACCCTGCCGGTGGTCTTCGCCGACGACACCGTGACGCTGAACGGCGGCGTGCTGGAATCCGCCGCGCCCGGCACCCTGCGCTATGATCCCGCCAACCCGCCCGCCGCGCTGAAGGGGGAGGAGGGAAGCCCCACCGCCATGCTGATGGGCGCGCTGACCGATTTCCGATACGACAGCCTGCGGATCACCATCGATGGACAGGCCGGCGGCGAACTCAGCGCCGGCCTGTCGCTGCGCGGCGCCAACCCGTCATTCTACGATGGCTATCCTGTTGCGCTTAACCTTAAGCTGTCCGGCGCGCTCGACCGGATTCTGCGCCAGAACCTCGACGTCTATCGGATCCCCGACACGCTGCGGGACCGCATGACCGGCTTCGACCAGAAGGACCCCTGATCGCCACCATGGTAACCAAACTCCCATCCGCCCATCCTATGGCCGCCCATCCTATGGCCGCGCGCCTGATGGCCGCCCTGCTGTTGTCCGTCGCGGCTGCGGCCTGTGCCCCCACGGTCAAGATCGAAGCGCCCGACAAGCCCATCGAGATCAACCTGAATGTCCGCATCGAGCAGGAGGTGCGGGTCAAGCTGGAACGCGACGTCGACGACGCCATCCGCAACGACCCCGCCCTGTTCGGCCTGCCCGCGGACTCCGTGACCTCTCCTGCCAAGGGGAAACAGTGATGACCACCCATCCCATCACCCGCCGCCGCTTCAACCGGCTGGCGCTGTCCGCGGTGGCCGCCGGGCTGTTGGCCTCCGCCCTGCCGTCGCTCGCCTTCGCGCAGGATGCGCTGGCCGCCGCCAAGGCCGCCGGTCAGATCGGCGAGCGTCCGGACGGGCTGGTCGGCGCCGTTCCGGGCGCGCCCGCCTCGGCCCAGGCGCTGGCCGAGCAGGTGAACGCCCAGCGGCTCGCCCGCTACCGGGAGATCGCCAAGGGCAACGGCACGGCGCTCGACAAGGTCCAGGCCGTCGCCGGCCAGCAGCTGATCGAGCGCACCCCCGCCGGCCAATTCGTGATGACCGCCGCCGGCCAGTGGCAGCGGAAGTGACCGACGCGGCCACCGTCGCCGACCTGCGCCGCCGTCTGGCTACCAAGCCGGGCGACGGCGCGCTGCTGGCCGCTCTGTTCGCGGCGCTCGATGCGGCAAGGCAGGCCGGCACGCCGGAGGAGGCGGTCGCCCGCTCCAACTTCGGCGAGGCGCTGCGCCGCCAGGGCCGGCTGGCCGAGGCGGAGGCCCATCACCGCAAGGCGCTGGCGTGGCTGCCGGACTTCGGCGGCAATCATTTCAACTGGGGCGTGACCCTGCAGGCGTTGGGCCGCCCGGCGGAGGCAGCGTCAGCCTATTGCGAGGCCGCGCGCCTGATGCCGCGCTTTGCCCCGGCGCCCTGCAACCAGGGTGTCCTGCTGCGCGAGCTTGGCCGGCTGGACGAAGCCGAGGCGGCATTGCGTCGCGCGATGGCGCTCGACCGGATGCTGGTGCCGGCGCGGCTTGCCCTGGCGGCTCTGCACCGCGACCGCGGCGACCTGGACCGTGCGGTCGCCGGATTCCGCGCCTGCCTGTGCCTGCGGCCCGATCTGGCGGAGGGGCAGGCGAACCTCGCCTTGACCTTGAAGGAGCGGGGGCAGCGAGGCGGAGCGAAAGACGATGCCGCCAGTCTGACGGGATTCGAGCGCGCCCTGCGCATCGGCCTGCCCGATCCCGGCGGGGTGCTGGCGCAGTTGGTGCAGCAGCGCCGTCATCTCTGCCGCTGGGACGGGCTGGAGGCGCTGTCGGCCCAACTTGTCGGGCTGGTGCGGGAGGGGCGGACCCAGCAGGTCCATCCCTGGATCTTCCTTGGCGAAGGGGCGGGGCCGGGGTTGGAGCGGGTCTGCGCCGAGCGCTACGCCGCTTGGAAGACCCGCGGTATCGGACCGGCCTTCCCGATTCGCACCGCCCGCGGCGCAAAGCTGCGCATCGGCTATCTTTCCGCCGACTTCCACGAGCACGCCACCGCGGTGCTGATCGCCGAATTGGTCGAGCGGCACGACCGCGGGCGGTTCGAGATCGTCGGCTGCTCCTACGGTCCCGACGATGGCGGGACGTTGCGCCGGCGGCTGACCACGGGGTTCGACCGCTTCCTCGACCTGTCCGCGATGACGGACGATGAGGCGGCGCATACGATCCATCGGGCGGAAATCGGCATACTGGTGGACCTGAAGGGGCATACCCAGGGCGCGCGGCCCGGCATCGCCGCCCGCCGGCCGGCGCCGGTGCAGGCGCAATGGCTGGGCTATCCGGGGACGACGGGCAGTCCGGCCATCGACTACGTCATCGCCGATCCGGTGGTGGCGCCGGCCGATCATCAGAGCTTCTACAGCGAGCGAATCGTCCATCTGCCCGACAGCTACCAGCCGAACGACCGCAAGCGTGCGATCGGGCCGGTGCCCAGCCGTGCCGACTGCGGCCTGCCGGCGGAGGGAGTGGTCTTCTGCGCCTTCAACGCGCCCTACAAGATCGGGCCGGAACTGTTCGGCCGCTGGTGCCGCATTCTGCAACGGGTGCCGGGATCGGTCCTGTGGCTGCTGGAAGGACCGGCGGAGGTCACTGTCAATCTGCGCCGCGCCGCGGCCGACCGAGGAATCGCGGCGGAGCGGCTGGTCTTCGCCCCCCGGCTGCCCGGCGCCGCCCATCTGGCGCGGCATCGGCTGGCCGACCTTTTCCTCGATTCGAGCCCGGTCGGCGCCCACACCACTGCGAGCGATGCATTGTGGGCCGGGCTGCCGGTGCTCACGGTGCCGGGCCGCTCTTTCGCCGGGCGAGTCGCCGCCAGCCTGCTGTGGGCCGTCGGTCTGCCGGAACTGGCGGTGCCGGATTGGGACGCCTATGAGACGACGGCGCAGCGTCTGGCCGAAACGCCGATGGAAGTGGCCGCGCTGAAACGTCGGCTGGAGGAATCGCGTGCGACCGCCCCGCTGTTCGACACCGACCGCTTCGCCCGCTCCATCGAGGCTGCCTACCTCGCCATGTGGGATGTCCACGCGGCGGGCGGACCGCCGCGCGGGTTGAAGGTTCCGCCTCAGGGATAGGCGCAGCGGTCGGCCGTGACCTCCACGAAGGAGCGCTGGGAGGCGGCGAAGGTGAAGCGGTATTCGCTGTTGTCGACCACCAGCGACTGGTGCAGCGGCAGCACGCCGGCGACCGTCGCGGTCTTGCCGCCGATGCCGGTGATGCGGATGGTCACCGGCTGGCCCGGATCGAACCAGCTTTCGGCATTGCCCTGCGTGTTGTGGGCGGACTGGCCTTCGCCTGTGACGGTCACGGTGCCGTTGCCGAAGGTCACGCCGCGCGCCCCCCCTTTCAACAGCGGAGTGCTCAGCGTGAAGCGCTTGGTTTCGGCGGGCTGGCAGTTGCGCTGAACCTGAGCCTGGGAGATGACGAAGGACAGGCGGTTGGCGTCCAGCCCGCTCTTCAGCCGTTCCGACACCAGCTGTGTCAGCTTGGCGAGGTCGCCGGTCGGCACCTCCCGCTGCAGGCGGCCTTCCAGCTCGGCGGAACGCGCCTCCGCCGTGCGGGCGGCATGCTGCATCTGTGTGGCCAGCAGTTCCAGCTCCGCCTTCTGGCGCGACAGGGTGGCGATCTCCTCCCGCAGGGTCACGTCGCGGCCCTTCAGCTGCTCGATCCCCATCTGGTAGGAGAAGAGCCCGACGCCGAGAACCAGTGCGGCAAGCAGCAGGAACTTGATCACGCCGGCCCGCATGCGCCGGCGGTACCGTCGTTCGTAGTCGTAACGTCCCAGGGTCATGATATCGGTCGCGGCGGGCTGTCTCGTCGGGCGATATGGCTAACGGCAACGGCCAAGGGATGCAACCCCTTGGCCGTTCGTTTTGCCGTGATGCCTTGTCGCTCCCGGCTATGGGCGCGCTGATTCTACTGGTTGGCCGAGCTGCCGCCGAGGAAGCCGGCGTTCAGGCCGGGGCTCTTGAACTCGCCGACATTCTTGAAGACCAGACGGAAGAAAATGGTGTTGCCGTCCTGCTCGCCGGTGGTGCTGACCGTGTAGTCGCGGCGCGCGATGGTCTGGAAAACCAGGCATTCATCCGCATAGGACAGGACCGCCATGCTGGACCGCGGACCGGGCTGCGGTTCCATCGCCTGGGTGTGGCTGATGCCGATGTTCCAATAGTCGGTGAACTGGGACGACACGCCGAACGATGCCTGTTCCACCCGGTCGCGGGTAACCGCGGTGCGCGACCTGGTCTGGTCGACATAGGTATAGGAGGTGGACAGCCGCAGGAGAGGCACGCCGGCCGAGGCGGTCAGCGAGTGGCGGCGCGGCCGGAGCGACTCATGGTCGATGCGGAAGCCGTAATTCACGTCCAGCCACTCGGCGGGCTGCAGGTCCAAACGGCCGACATAGTCGGACACGCTATCCTCCAGGCCCGAGCCGCCGGTGAAGCTTGCGCCGGTTTCGGTCAGACGGCGGCTCTGGCCCAGGAACAGGCTGGCCGACCCCTGGGTGTTGCCGTAGATCGCGGTGCGCAGGCCGTAGGTGAAGCGCATTCCGTCGTCCAGCCGGTCGATACCGGTGAAGCGGTTGGGCTGCAGCAGGTTCACCTCGTCGAACTCGATGTCCTGGCTGTCCTCGTTCGGGAACAACCGGCCGTTCGGCAGCTTCGGCGCGAAGGTCAGCTGGCCGATCGGCTCGATCAGCTGGGAGGAGGTTTCGCCATAGCGGACGAAAGGATAGCGGACGGTCGCCTGCCCCTGCGGGAAGAAGCGGAAACGGCTGATGTTGTCGTCGCCGCGGACCGTCGGGTCGTTGTTGTTGAACTGCTGCGCCGTGTAGCCGGCGACCAGGACGCTGCCCGACAGGGTGGTGACGAAGCCGGCGTTGGAGACGATGTTGCGCTCCCATCCCGGCTGCACGACGACGCGCTGGGTATCGGGTCCTGCATTCTGGAGGCGCGATACGCCCAGCAGGCTGGTGTCCAGCGACCAGCGGCCGCCGAACAGGCTTCCCGGCTCGCCCAGCGCATTGTATCGCGCATCGGGCAGGGCGACCGGCTCGGGAATCGGGTTCCCGTAACGCATGTCCTGGAAGCTGTAGCCGGTAATCGCCGCATAGTTCCGGCCGCGGAAGCCCTCAACGAAGGCCTTACTGGTCAGATAGTCCTCGCGGAAATCGTAATAGCGCCGCAGGAAAGTCGGGTCGCTCGCGCGCTTGATGTCGAAGCCGGCGCGCCAGGTCTCGTCGATGTCGAACAGGCCGCGCGCGGCGACGTAGCCGCGGTTGCGCGTCTCCTTGGGTGCCGTGGTGCTGTTGCCGCCGTCGCCGCGGGTGATGGCGCCTTCCAACTCCAGCCGGCCGTTCTCGAAGCGCTTGCGGTACTGGCCGCCCAGCAGCGGCCCCTGCTGCGAATAGTAATGCAGGTCGAAGGTCGCGTCCTGGTCCGGCCCGATGTCCCAGTAGTAATGGGTCTTGAGGATCGCGCCCAGGTTGGAGCTGTTGCCGGCGGACGGCGTCAGGAAGCCGCTCTTGCGGTCGACCGAGGGATCGGGGTGCGACAGGTAGGGCGTGTAGGCGACCGGGATCCCGAAGATCTCCATCGTCGCGTCGCGATAGCGGACCTCGTGCTCCTCATTGTCGTGCACGATGCGCACGGCACGGATCTGCCACAGCGGCGGCCGGGTCGGGTCTTCCTTGCAGAGGTCGCAGGGGCTGTAGACGCCGCGGTTGACGCGCGTCAGACGGCCCTCGCGCCGCTCGCCCTCGGTACCGGCCACCCGGCCGTTGTCGGTCATCAGGACGCGGATGTTCTCGATGAACACGTCCTTCAGGTCGTCGGTCAGTTCGGCGTAATCGGCGAAGATGATGTCGCCCGACGGCTCCACCAGCCGGATCTTGCCGGTGGCGGTGACGACCTTGGTCTTCTGGTTGTAGGTGATCTTGTCGGCGCGGACGCTGCGCTTGCCCTGCGCCAGTTCGACATTGCCGCTGGCGGTGACGAGGCTGTTCACCTCGTCGAAGGTCACTTGGTCGGCGGTGAGCAGCACCGGGTCCTGCTTTTGCGCCGTCTGGCTCGCCGTTCCGCCGGCCGCTCCATTGCCGGTTCCCTGCCCGGTGGTGGCCCGGGTAGCGGCCTGGGCGGCGGCCGGCTTCGTTCCGGGAACCGGGGTGGCCGGCGACTGGGCCTGCGCCATGTCGGTGAGGGCCAGATCCACGGCGGCGACCCCGCACGCCACCATCAGCCCGACGATGCCGGAGCGAAGGATGGGATTGGCGGCGGTCGGAGCTTTGGCGCGGGCGCGCCGGGAGACGTGCTTGGGCATGGCGGAACGATTGGGGGAAGCGAAAGCCCAAGTCAACGGTTTCAAGACCCTGCCGCGGGCAATGTCACCGTGTCGCCGTCCGCCCTGTGGCAGCAACGCCGCAGCCCCCGCCGCCGGAGCGGCGGCAGGAGCTGCGGGACTTCATCCAACCTGTTTCAAACGACCCGGAAGTTCTTGAACTGCCAGGGATCGTCCTCGTCGATGTCCTCCGGGAACAGGGTGTTGCGGTCCTGCAGAGGAGTCCAGTCGCCATAGGCGCCGACCACCTCGCCCAGATAGGGGGAGGCGATGTCCAGGACCCGGCGGAAGTCGACCTCGTCCGGTTCCACCACGCCCCGATTCGGGTTCTCCAGCGTCCAGACGATCCCGCCCAGAACGGTGGACGTCACCTGCATCGAGGTGGCGTTGTTGTAGGGGGCCAGCGACCGCGCCGTGTCGATGTCGAGCCGCGAGCCGTACCAGTAGGCGCCCTTGGGGTGGCCCATCAGAAGCACGCCCAGTTCGTCCATGCCGCCGGTGATCTCGTGCATCATCAGGCGCTGTTCGGCCTGCATGTTGTAGTTCTTGCCAACCAGTTCGTGCAGCGACATCACCGCATCGTCGCAGGGATGATAGGCATAGTGGCAGGTCGGCCGGTAAACCACCTTGCCGCCCTCGCGCACGGTGAAATAGTCGGAGATCGAGATCGCCTCGCTGTGGGTGATGAGGAAGCCGTGGAACGGCCCCTCCAGCGGGGTCCAGGTGCGCACGCGGGTGGCGGCGCCCGGCCGCATCAGATAGATGGCGGAATCGCAGCCGAACTCGTGCCGGCGCCCGTCGGGCGGCAGCGCCTTCTCATGCGTGCCCCAGCCGAGTTCGGCCGGCTGGCAGCCCTCGCCGACGAAGCCGTCGATCGACCAGGTGTTGACGAACTCGCCGATCTGCTTGGGCTGGTTCGACACCTGGGTGTCGCGCTCCGCCACATGGATGGTCTTGATGCCCAGCTTCTGCGCCAGCCGGCCCCAGCCGTCGCGGTCGGTGGGGACGTCGGTCTCGACACCTGTGTCGGCGGCGATGTTCAGCAGAGCCTGCTTGACGAAATGCGACACCAGACCCGGATTCGCCCCGTGGGTGATCAGCGCGGTCGGACCGCCTTCGAAGCGGCTGCGCAGCGCCAGCGCCGTTTCGCGCAGCGCGTAGTTGGAGCGCAGCGACGGCGACAGGGTGGAATCGGTGTAGCCGCCCGCCCACGGTTCGGTGCAGGTGTCGGTGTAGAAGGCGCCGACCCGCTGGCAGAATTCGATCAGTGCGACCGACGAGACGTCGACCGACAGGTTGACCAGGAAATCGCCCTTGTCGATCAGCGGCTTCAGGACCTGGAAGAAATTGTCGTTGTCGAGCGGGTTGTTGTGGAAGGCGACGCCGTAATGCTCCGCCTCCTCGCGCCCGCGCTCCTCGGCGGTGACGATGGTGATTCGGTCGGCGGTAAGTCCGTCGATGTGACGCAGAAGCAGAGGCAAGACACCCTGGCCGATCGAACCGAATCCAACGATGACCATGCGGCCTGTGAACGTGCAGAGCTTCGTGTCCAGGGCCATGATTTTTTGTCTCCCCGAGGTAGTTTAGGCCAACGACATGAGCCGGCGCTTCCGCCCACTTCGGAGAAGTGGGAACGGAACGCGCCGGACCGGTGAATGTTACGGGTGTCTTTACGCTTTATCCACAGATTCCGGCGGCGCAATCAGGCTGCGCAGGAGCGCAATCGATAGCCGGGGGTGGCAAGCAGCGGCGCGTCCGACACTTCCACGACGCGCGCCTGGTCGAAACCGTTGAAGGCGGTGCGCAGGCAGGAGCCGTAGGCGCCCAGCTGACCGAGCTCGATCCAGTCCCCGGCCTTGACGTCGGCCGGCAGGTGGAAGGGGCCGTTCATCTTGTCGGCGCTGTCGCAGGTCGGGCCGTAGAAGCTGAAGGCAGCGTCCTCGGCGTCGGTCATCGCCTCGAACGGGCGAATCAGCCGTGCCGGGAAGCGGAACCCCGGCACGCCGGCGTCCGACAGGGCGCCATAGACGCCGTCGTTGATGAACAGCTCATTGCCGCGCCGCTTCACCACCTGCACCACCAGCGAGACGCCGGGGGCGACCAGGGCGCGGCCCGGCTCGCACCATAGGCGGCAGTGCGCCGGCAGGTCGAGGGCGGCAACGCCGCGGGCGATGGCGGCCATGAAGTCGCCGAGCGGCGGCGGAGTGACGCCCGGATAGGACACCGGGAAACCGCCGCCGACGTCCAGCACGTCGATGGCGACGCCGCTCTCGGCGATGACGCGGCCGGCCAGCGCGATGGCGCGCTCGTAGGCCGACGGGTCGAGCATCTGCGAACCGACATGGAAGGACAGCCCGACCTTGGGCGCCGCGGCGCGGGCGGCGCGCAGCAGTTCCACCGCATCGGCCATGGCGGCGCCGAACTTGCCGGACAGGTCGTAGACCGCATTGCCCTTCGGCAGCGCCAGGCGCACGACGAGGCCAAGGTCGGCGGCGTCGTCCGTCTCCTCCAGGATCTTGTCCAGCTCCTCGCGGCTGTCGAGGACGAAGTCGCGGACGCCATACTGGTGATAGGCGTTGCGGATCGCCTGACGGCCCTTGACCGGGTGCATGTAATGCAGGACGGCGTCCGGGAACATCTGGCGGATCAGGCGGATCTCGCCGGGGGAGGCGACGTCGAAATGGCGCACGCCGCCGGCCCACAGGGCGCGCAGCACCGCGGGTTCCGGGTTGCACTTCACGGCATAGAGCACGTCGCCGCCGCGGGCGACGGCATCCGTCGCCTCGGCGAAGGCAGCCAGGAAGCTGCCGGCTGTGTCGGCCAGCACGCCGGGGCGGATGCAGTGCATCGGCTCTTCCGGGCGGTGCAGGGCGACGGCCTGCGCCACCGTCGAACGGCGGCCGCTGGACAGCGAAACGACGCTGCTGTCGTTCAGGCCGACGCGGCGCAGCGGGGTGACGGCGGAACGGGAACGCAGGAAACCCATGGCGCACTCCTATCCCCGGACGGCGGCGTGCAAACCGGCCCGGTGAGCAGACGGCGATCCCCGGCCGCGCCTTGAACCGGCCAGCACAAGGCTGTGGCACGGGAGGTGCAGCGGAATCGGCGATGATCGGATTTGGGAAGGGGGGAGACGGAAAAAGCCGGTGCGAGCAGCGGCCCCGGGCTGTGAAGCTCCAGGCAACAGCGCGTCGTTTACCGGCTAAAGGGCTACCGTCTCACAGCCCCACCGTGGGCAGCGTACATACTGACCTCCCTCTCGGGACCGGCCCACTGGAATGGCCGGTTCTGCCAAAAAGGACGCGGTACGTCGTAGCATAACCACAGAGGGCCATAGGCACGTGCGGGTGCGTCGTGCCGATTGATTTACGCTATTCCGTCCGTGATTCAAGTGAAATTTTTGGGGTGCGAATAAGGCGGAGTCAGGCCGCCTCCACCGTCCCGGGTTCGAACGGCGAGAAGCGCGCGGCGATGGTGTCGCCGGTCGGGCTGGCGATCCAGCCGTCCGGTCGCGTGAAGAAGCGGATGGCGGTGAAGCGGGGCCGCGGCCCCATGTCGAACCAGTGCGGCGTGCCGGCGGGAATGCTCAGCAGGTCGCCCGCCTCGCACACCACGCGGAACACCCGGCGGTCGAGATGGATGTAGAAGGCGCCGGTTCCTTCAACGAAGAAGCGCGCCTCGTCCTCGTCATGGGTGTGCTCGTCCAGGAATTTGGCACGCAGGGCTGCGATGCCCTCCGTTGCCGGAGTGACGCGCACCACGTCGACGGAGCGGAAACGGCGCGCCTCCTTCAATGCCTCGACCGGTGCGGCGTAGGCCGCCAGCACCGCATCGCCGTCGGCGGAGGCGGGCAGGGGGGTGCCGGCGGTCCAGCGTTCGAACAGGATGCCGCCATGGGCCAGATGCCCGGCCATCAAAGCGGGATCGGCCGTGCTCAATTCCGGCCGGAGGGCGTCGTTCTCCAGATAAACGGTCAGGTGACTCAATGCGCTCACTCCTGCCGAACCAATGTACACACCCTGAAGTGATGCCGTTCGCGACGCAATAAGCGGCATTGCAAGCGCGACCGTTCGTCGCGCGATCAGTGGCTGCGCTGGAGCCCTACTGTCACGGCGACCGCAATCACCAGCAGCAGCCCGACGAAGGCCGCCACCCCCGTCCATCCGTAGTCATGCCAGAACAGCCCGCCCAGCGTCCCAGCCAGCGTGGAGCCCAGATAGTAGCAGAACAGGTAGATGGACGAGGCCTGCCCGCGTGCCGCCGTGGCCCGGCGGCCGATCCAGGCGGACACGATGGAATGGGCGCCGAAGAAGGCGAAGGTGAACAGGGCGATGCCGGGGGCGATGGCGAACAGGCTGTCGAACTCCATCAGGACCAGCCCGCCCACCATCAGCGCCACCGCCGTCGCCAGGGTGCGGTTCGACCCGAAGCGTCCCGACCAGCCGCCGAACAGCGGCGAGCTGACGACGCCGAAGCTGTAGACCAGGAACACCGCGCCGACGACCGCCGGCCGCAGTTCGAACGGCGGCTCGCTCAGGCGGAAGCCGATGTAGTTGAAGACGGTGACGAAGCCGCCCATCAGCAGGAAGCCCAGCGAGAACAGCCCGAGCAGGGCCGGATCGGTCAGCAGCCCGCGCCAGGCCCGCACCAGCGCCTTCATCCCGGCGGCGCGGCGGACGAAATGGCGCGAGGGCGGCAGGGCGAACCAGACGGTGACCGCGGCGGCCACCGCCAGCGCGCCCACCACCCCGACCGCCAGCCTCCAGGTGCCGAGATCGGTTACGACAGCCGTCAGCACGCGGCCGGACATGCCGCCGATGGCTGTCCCGCCGATATAGAGCCCCATGGCGACGCCCGCCGATTTCGGATCGACCTCTTCGGAGACATAGGCCATGGCGACGGCGGGAAGGCCGCTCAGCGCCAACCCTTCCAGCGCCCGCACCGCCAGGAAGCCGTGCCAGTCCGGCATCAGCGCGCCGACGATGCCCAGCAGGCCGGCGGCGAGCAGGGCCGCCACCATCACCGGCTTGCGCCCGATCCCGTCGGAGATGGCGCCCGCCACCAGAAGCGCGCCGGCCAGCACGCCGGTGGTGAGCGACAGCGACAGGCTGGATTCGGCCGGCGTCACCCCGAACTCCCGCACGAAGTCGGGCAGCAGCGGCTGGACGCAGTAGAGTGTCGCGAAGGTGGAGAAGCCGGCGACGAACAGGATGCGGCTGGCGCGGCGATAGGCGGGGGTGCCGGCCTGCAGATAGGCGGTTTCTGCATCGGCCTGGGCACCGGTCTCGATCTCGTCGCGCACGCGCTAGGCTCCATGCTCTGGTTTTCGCGCCGGTTGCTGCAGCGCACCGGCGACATTGCCCTGTGGCGGCCCTCCGTTCCAACAGCCGCCGCGGCGCAGCGGCCATGCCGTTCGTGCAGGTCCCTATCAGGAGTGGTGCCGCCACGGCCTTGTACTGGACCTTCGCCAGGGCGCGCCGTATAACCAATCCCCCACACAATTCGTTGATTGTTCGAGCCATGCACGACCTTCGCGCCATCCGTGAGAATCCCGAAGCCTTCGACCGTGGCCTTGGCCGCCGGGGACTGGCGCCGATGTCGTCCTCCGTGCTCGACCTCGACGGCCGCCGCCGCGCCGCGCAGACCCAGATGCAGGAGATGCAGGCCCGCCGGAACGAGGCGGCGAAGGAAGTCGGCCTCGCCAAGCGCGAGGGCCGCGACGCCCAGCCGATCCTGGACGAGATGGCGGCCCTGAAGGACCGCCTGCCGCAGGTGGAGGAGGAGGAACGCGCGCTTGGCGCCGAGTTGGACGCGCTTCTGGCAGGTCTGCCCAACATCCCGGCCGACGACGTGCCGGAGGGGCCGGACGAGACCGCCAACGTCGAGGTCCGCCGCTGGGGCACCCCGGCCGACATCGCCAACCCCAAGCAGCATTACGAACTGGGCGAGGCGCTGGGCCTGATGGATTTCGAGGCGGCGGCCCGCATGTCCGGCGCCCGCTTCACCGTTCTGAAGGGCGGGCTTGCCCGGCTGGAGCGCGCGCTCGCCGACTTCATGCTGGACATCCACACGTCCGAGCATGGCTTCACCGAGATCGCCCCGCCGCTGATGGTGCGCGACAACGCCCTGTTCGGCACCGGCCAGCTGCCGAAGTTCGAGGAGGATCTGTTCAAGACCACCTCCAGCGACCATTACCTGATCCCGACCAGCGAGGTGCCGCTGACCAACCTGGTCAACGACCAGATCGTGGCGGCGGAGGAGCTGCCGCTGCGCTACACCGCGCTGACCCCCTGCTTCCGGGCGGAAGCCGGGTCGGCCGGACGCGACACCCGCGGCATGATTCGCCAGCACCAGTTCTGGAAGGTGGAGATGGTCGCCATCACCGCGCCGGAACAGTCGGAGGACGAGCACCAGCGCATGACCCGCTGCGCGGAGACGATTTTGGAGCGGCTGGGCCTGCCTTACCGCACCATCGTGCTGTGCACCGGCGACATGGGCTTCTCCTCGCGCAAGACCTATGACGTCGAGGTGTGGCTGCCGGGCCAGAACGCCTACCGCGAGATCTCCAGCGTGTCCAATTGCGGAGATTTCCAGGCGCGGCGGATGAAGGCCCGTTGCAGGGCCAAGGGCGAGAAGCAAACTCAATTCGTGCACACCCTCAACGGATCGGGTGTGGCGGTCGGGCGCTGCCTGATCGCGGTGCTGGAGAACTACCAGCAGCCCGACGGTTCCATTCTGATCCCTGAAGCGCTCCGCCCCTATATGCGCGGAGTGGAGAGGATTTCGATCTGATGTTCAACCTGCCGCTCGACCTGTCCCAGACGCGCATCCTCGTCACCAACGACGACGGTATCCATGCGCAGGGATTGAAGGTCCTGGAAGCCATCGCGCGCGAACTGTCCGACGACGTCTGGGTGGTGGCGCCGGAGATGGAGCAGTCGGCGGCCAGCCATTCGCTGACCATCAACCGGCCGTTGCGCCTGCGCAAGCTGGACGAGCGCCGCTACACCGTGGACGGCACGCCGACCGACTGCGTTCTGCTGGCCGTCAACCATGTGATGCGGGATGCCCGTCCGACGCTGGTGCTGTCCGGCGTCAACCAGGGCTCCAACATCGGCGAGGACGTGACTTACTCCGGCACCATCGCCGCGGCGATGGAGGCGACGCTGCTGAACGTCCCCGCCATCGCCATGAGCCAGCATTACGAGCCGGGCCAGCCGATCGACTGGTCCGCCGCCGCCGCCCATGGGGCGGAGGTGGTTCGCAAGGCGGTGACGGTGGCCTGGCCGAAGAACGTGCTGCTGAACGTCAACTTCCCGGCCCGCCCGGCCGAGGAGGTGACGGGAATCCAAGTGGTGCGCCACGGCAAGCGCAAGATCGGCGACGAGCTGTTCGAACGCGTCGACCCGCGCGGCAAGCCCTATATCTGGATCGGCACGCTGCGCGGCGAAGCCGACGTGTCCGACGACACCGACATCCATGTCGTGTTCAACGGCGGCATCTCGGTGACGCCGATCTACCTCGACCTGACCCACACGCCGACGCTGCAGACGTTGAGGCAGGCTTTCGTGTGACCTACAACCCGCGCAAGATCCGCTTGCTGATGGCCCTTCGCGGGGCCGGCGTCACCGACACCCGCGTGTTGGCGGCCATCGAGCGGATACCGCGGGAACTGTTCGTTCCGGACGCCTTCCAGGACCGGGCGTGGGAGGATGTGGCGCTGCCGATCGATCTGGGCCAGACCATCAGCCAGCCGCTGGTGGTCGGGCAGATGACCCAGGCGCTGGACCTGCACCCGCGGCACCTCGTGCTGGAGGTCGGCACCGGCTCCGGTTATCAGGCGGCGGTGCTGTCGCGGCTTTGCCGCCGGGTCTTCACCATCGAGCGGCTGAAGCCTCTGCTGCGCGAGGCGGAAGCGCGGTTCAAGGCGCTGGACATCGGCAACATCACCACGCGGCTCGGCGACGGGACGCGCGGCTGGCCGGAGGTGGCGCCCTTCGCCCGCATACTGGTCACAGCCGCCGGTGGGCCCGAGCCGCCAAAAGACTTGACGGATCAACTCGCCGTTGGTGGTGTCATGGTCATTCCGCTGGGAACCGATCACCGCGACCAAAGGGTCGTGCGTTTCCGGCGTTCCGAAGCTGGCCTTATCCGGGAGGACCTGTGGCCCGTCCGTTTCGTTCCGCTGCTGTCCGACCCGCCACAACCGGTCCGTTCCGCATGAGACCCGTCATGTCCGCTCGCCTTCTGCCGGCCCTGGTCCTGTCCACCGCCGTTCTGGCACTCGGTGCCTGCGAACGGGTGGGCGGGCTGGCCCCCTTCACCCATGTCTCCGAGGCGCCGGATTCGGCCGGCGGGGCGGTCACCGTGCAGAAGGGGGACAGCGCCTACAGCCTGTCCCGCCGCTACAATGTGCCGCTGCGCGACCTGATCGAGGCGAACAAGCTGGCTCCGCCCTACCGTCTGGAGGTCGGGCAGCGGCTGGTCCTGCCGACGTCGCGCCAGTACATCGTGCAGAAGGGCGACAGCCTCTACAGCATCTCGCGCATGCACAACGTCGATGTCAGCGAGCTGACGCGGCTGAACAACCTGACCCCGCCCTATGCGGTGCAGGCCGGCCAGCCCCTGCGCCTGCCGGGTGCGAATGACGGCAGCGGCACCATGATGGCTTCTGGAGCTGCCTCTGGGGTCGCGTCTGGAGCTGCCCCCGGCGGCGCCGTGCCGCTCACGCCGCAAGGCTCCCCGGCCGGGCGCGGTTCGGTCCAGTCGGCCGAATTGCCGCCGCCCGGCGCCTCGTCTTCCAGCGGCATCTCCGCCACGCCGCTGCCGCCGCCGAAGCCGGGCAGTGCTGCCGAACCCGCGCCTGCCCAGACGGCGCCTGTCCAGACCGGACAGGGTCCCGCGGGCGACACCACCTATCAGCCGGGACAGGCGCCGACCATGCTGCGCCCGCCCGGGTCCAAGCCGGCACCGACCCCGATCCCGCCGCCCGCCGCCGCACCGGCCCCCGCCCCGCAGCAGGAGGTGGCAGCCGCTCCGCCGCCCAAGCCGGAGCCCAAGGCGGAAGCCGCGCCCCCGCCGCGCGGCGGGGGCCGTTTCCTGTGGCCGGTGAAGGGCAAGCTGATTTCCGGCTTCGGACCGAAGCCCGACGGGCTGCACAATGATGGGCTGAACATCGCGGCGCCGAAGGGCACCGCGGTGGTCGCCGCGGACAACGGCGTGGTCGCCTATGCCGGCAACGAGCTGCGCGGCTTCGGCAACCTGCTGCTGCTGAAGCATTCCGATGGCTGGATCACCGCCTACGCCCATCTCGACAAGATCGAGGTGGAGCGCGGCGCCACGGTGAAGCGGGGGCAGGTGATCGCCCGGGTCGGCCAGACCGGCGGCGTTTCCTCGCCCCAGCTCCATTTCGAGCTGCGCAAGGGCAGCCAGGCCGTCGACCCGAGCGATCAGATGGACCGCAAGGTCAGCGAAGGGGCTGCCCGAGGCGACCGGCCAGGTCCTGGATGAACTGCCAAGCCACCCGGCCCGACCGGCTTCCGCGCGTGACCGACCATTCCACGGCTTCCGCGCGCAGCCTGTCGGCCGGGATGTCCAGGCTGAAATGGCCGGCATAGCCCTCGATCATGGCGAAATAGGTGTCCTGGTCGCAGTTGTGGAAGCCCAGCCACAGCCCGAACCGGTCGGACAGCGACACCTTCTCCTCCACCGCCTCGGCCGGGTTGATGGCGGTCGACCGTTCGTTCTCGATCATGTCGCGCGGCATCAGGTGGCGGCGGTTGGAAGTGGCGTAGAACACCACATTGTCCGGCCGCCCCTCGATCCCGCCGTCCAACACCGCCTTCAGCGACTTGTAGTGCGCGTCGTCATGGTCGAAGGACAGATCGTCGCAGAACAGGATGAAGCGGCGCGGCTCGCCCTTCAGCCGGGCCAGCAGGCTGGGCAGGGTGGGGATGTCCTCGCGGTGGATTTCCACCAGTGCCAGTTCGCCCGGCCGCTCGCTGCAGATGGCGGCGTGGGCCGCCTTGACCAGCGAGCTCTTGCCGGTGCCGCGCGCGCCCCACAGAAGGGCGTTGTTGGCGGGCAGGCCGGCGGCGAAACGCCGCGTGTTGTCCAGCAGGATCTCCCGCTGCCGTTCGATGCCCTGCAGAAGCATGATGTCGACGCGGTTGACCACCGGAACCGGCTCCAGCCGGTCGGGATCGGGATGCCAGACGAAGGCGTCGGCCGCGGTGAAGTCCAGCGGGCGGTCCGGCGGCGGGGCCAGCCGTTCCAGCGCCTCTGCAATGCGGGTCAGCAGCGGAATCAGCGCCTGATCGGCACCGGAGGGCCCAGCACCGGAGCCAGTGATGGATTGCGACATAATTCTCCGGATATTTTTTCTGGATGTTCCATGGAAAGTGGGCGCCTGCGCAGCCATCTTTCCGACGCCTTCGCACCGTAACACAGCAGGGCAAGCGCACAAGCCGTGGGGCGCCTGCGGATTGTGGCGCATCACCATTGCATCCCGGTCATGGGCGTTTATAGTCGCGGCGTCCCGGCGGAACGCCGATCCGGTGCCGAGACCAAACCTGTAAGGAGCTTCCAGATGTTCGTTTCGACGGCTTATGCACAGACGGCGGCGCCGGCTGGCGGCGGCGGTGACATGCTCGTCCAGTTTCTGCCGCTGATCCTGATCTTCGTCGTCTTCTACTTCCTGCTGATCCGTCCGCAGCAGAAGAAGATGAAAGAGCATAAGGCCATGCTGTCGGCCATCCGCCGCGGCGACCGCGTCGTGACCGGCGGCGGCATCATCGGCATCGTCACCAAGGTCGGCTCCGACGACGAACTGACCGTCGAAATCGCCGAGAACGTGCGCGTGCGCTGCCTGCGCTCCACCGTGAATCTGGTGCTCGCCAAGACCGAGCCGGCCGGCAAGTCCGGCGGCGACGCCACCCCCGCCGCCACCCCGGAAGGCGAGGCCAAGCCGGCCGACGCCCCCGCCGCCGGCGGCATCGGCAAGCTGTTCGGCCGCAAGTAAGCCGCAGCCGGGTTCCTCTCACGCGGGCCAGCCCGAAGGCGCTTCCCGTCCGGACAGGCCGGCCGCCGCTTACCCGCGGCGGACCGGTCGCACCGGTTTGGGTGTCTGATCGGATTCGAGTGACGCATGCTCTATTTTTCGCGCTGGAAGATTTACCTGATCCTGGCGACCTGCATCGCCGGCTTCGTCATGATGCTGCCCAACTTCCTGGGCCGCGATACGCTGGCGGCGCTGCCGTCCTGGTACGCGAACAGCAAGGTGTCGCTGGGCCTCGACCTGCGCGGCGGATCGCATCTGTTGCTCGAGGTCGACATGGCCACCGTCATCCGTGACCGGGTGGAAGGGCTGGTCGACGGCGCCCGGCAGCAGCTGCGCACCGCCAATGTCGGCTATACCGCGCTGAACGCGGGCGACCGCGCCGTGACCGTTCAGCTGCGCGACCCGGCACAGGCCGAGGACGCGGTGAAGGCGCTCCGCCAGCTGGCCAGCCCGGTGGGCGCCACGGCGCTGGGTGGCGGGCAGCCGGACCTGACCGTCTCGGTCGACGGTGCCACGGTGACCGTGGCGCTGAGCGAGGTCGCGCTGCGCGACCGCGCCACCCAGGCCATCGAGCAGTCGATCGAAATCGTCCGCCGCCGCATCGACGAGACCGGCGTGAACGAGCCGACGATCGCCCGCCAGGGCAACGACCGCATCCTGGTCCAGCTGCCCGGCGTGGAGGATCCCGACCGGATCAAGCGCCTGCTCGGCACCACGGCCAAGATGACCTTCCGGCTTGTCGACGTGAACGCCGATCCCAACAGCGGCCGCGCCCCTCCGGGATCGGAGATCCTGCCGTCCACCGAAGGCGACCGCTACCAGTCGAAATACGTCATCCGCAAGAAGGTCGAGGTCGACGGCGCCACGCTGCAGAACGCGTCGGCCGGCACCAACCCGCAGACCGGCGAATGGGTGGTGAACTTCGAATTCAACACGGCGGGCGCCAACCGCTTCGCTGAAGTGACCAAGCAGAATGTCGGCCGGCCCTTCGCCATCGTGCTCGACAACAAGGTGATCAGCGCGCCCGTCATCCGCGAGCCGATCACCGGCGGACGCGGCCAGATCAGCGGCAACTTCAACGCCGCCAATGCCAACGACCTTGCCGTCCTGCTGCGCGCCGGCGCCCTGCCGGCTCCGCTGAAGGTGATCGAGGAGCGGACCGTCGGCCCCGACCTGGGTGCCGATTCGATCCGCGCCGGCCTGACCTCCGTCGCCGTCGGCTTCGCCATGGTCTGCGTCTATATGATCGCCAGCTACGGTCTGTTCGGCGCCTTCGCCTGCTTCGCGCTGTTCGTGAACATCGTGCTGACGCTGGCGGCGCTGTCGCTGCTGCAGGCCACCCTTACGCTGCCGGGCATCGCCGGCATCCTGCTGTCGCTGGGTCTTGCGGTCGACGCCAACATCCTGATCAACGAGCGCATCCGCGAGGAGACGAAGAAGGGCCGCGGCGTCTTCGCCTCGATGGAGGCCGGCTTCAGCCGTGCCTACAGCACGATCGTCGACTCCAATCTGACGACGGCCATCAAGATGGCGCTGCTGTTCATCTTCGGCACCGGCGCCATCAAGGGCTTCGCCGTCACCATCACCTTCGGCATCCTCATCTCCATGTTCACCGCCACGGTGCTGGTGCGCCTGATGATGGTGACGTGGCTGCGCCGGACGCGTCCGGCCGTGTTGCCGGTCTGAGAGGTCTTCCGATGTTCCATCTCCGCCTCGTCCCCGACAACACCAAGATCCCCTTCATGAACGGCCGCATCGCCGGCCTCGTCGTGTCGGCGATCCTGTCCATCGCGTCGGTCATCCTGTTCTTCCATCCCGGCCTGAACTACGGCATCGATTTCCGCGGCGGCATCGTCATCGAAGCGCGGACGCCGCAGGCCGCCGACTTCGCCTCGCTCCGCCACACCCTGTCCGGCCTCGGCATGGGGCAGGTGGCTCTGCAGGAGTTCGGGTCGCCCCAGGACGTGCTGATCCGCCTGGAACGCCAGCCCGGCGACGATGCCGCCCAGCAGGTCGCCGCCGACAAGGTGCGCGGCACGCTGGCCGAAGCCGTCCCCGGTACGCAGGTGCGCCGCGTCGAGGCCGTCGGCGCGTCGGTCAGCGGCGAGCTGTTCGCCAACGGCATGCTGGCGCTTGGCCTCGCCATGGTGGCGATGCTGGTCTACATCTGGTTCCGCTTCGAATGGCAGTTCGGCTTCGGCGCGGTGGTGACGCTGCTGCTGGACATCACCAAGATCATCGGGTTCTACGCAATCACCGACATGCAGTTCAATCTGACGGCGGTGGCGGCGATCCTGACGGTCATGGGCTATTCGGTGAACGACAAGGTCGTGGTCTATGACCGCATGCGCGAGAATCTGCGCATCTACAAGAAGATGCCGCTGCGCGACCTGATCGACCTGTCGATCAACGAGACGCTGAACCGCACCGTCGGCACCTCGGTCTGTACGCTGCTGTCGATCATCCCGCTGGCGTTGTTCGGCGGCGAGGCCCTGCAGGACTTCGGCATCGTGCTGATCTTCGGCGTTATCCTTGCGACCAGCTCGTCCGTGTTCATCGCGGCGCCCATCTTGCTGTTCCTCGGCGAGAACCGCCTGCGGCGCGGCACCCCGACCGATGCCGCTGCGGGCAATACCCCGGCGACCACCCCGTAAAGCCGGGCGACAACAGTAGGGAGAGGGCAGCATGGCCGACATCATGCCGATGATCCCGTCGGACCGTCAGGTCATCGACGGCTATGGTCCGGGACAGTTCTGCGTGTCCGGCCAATGGCGCGTCGGCGCGGTCGTCGTGCTGCCCGACCGCACCCAGGCCTGGGAGGCGACCGATGCCGCCTCCCTGACGCTGGAAGATTTCGCCGTGGTGCTGGCGGCCGAGCCGAAGGTGGAGATCCTGCTGCTCGGCACCGGTCCGACGATGAAGATGATCCCGAAGGCGCTTCGCCAGAGCCTGCGGGAGCAGGGCGTGGTGGTGGAGCCGATGGACAGCCGGGCGGTGTGCCGGACCTACAACGTCCTGCTGGCCGAAGGCCGGCGGGTGGCGGCGGCGATGCTGCCGGTGTAACGGACGTTGAACCGACAAGGTCCGGTGATTACAGTAAGGAAGTTCCTTACCGCGGGTGTGCCATGATCACCAGCAAAATGACCAGCAAGGCTCAAACGACGATTCCGCAGGCTGTGCGGACCGCGCTGGGCCTTCATGAAGGCGACGAGATCGCCTACCGCATCGAGGACGGCCACGTTATCCTGACGCGCGCTGTTCCGCCTTCAGCCGACGACCCATTCCGATGCTTCACGGAATGGGACAGCGAAGCGGACCGGCGGGCCTATGCCAGTCTTTGAAACCTGGAACGTCGTCAAGGTTCCGTTCCCTTACGCCGATCGCCCGGTCCGGCAGCGTCGGCCGGCATTGGTCGTTGCCGCTGAGAAACTCGAAGTAGATCATAGTCTGATTTGGGTATTGATGATAACCAGCGCCGAAAACAGGGGCTGGCCTTCGGATGTGCCTGTCAGTGATATCGGAACGGCGGGATTGCCCGTCCCGTCAGTCGTCCGCACGGCCAAAGTCGCCGTGATCGATGCACGTGATGCGGAACTGCTCGGTTCACTTGCCATCGGTGATCGTCGGGAGATCAGCAGGCAAGTTGGGGGGCATCTTGCCGAAATGCTGAAAGCCGGTAAGGACACCTGACGGCCGATACGACAAAGGCGCCCCACACGGGGCGCCTTTGCTTTTGGCGAACACCTCGCGGCGCTTGCCCCCACCCCAACCCTCCCCCGCTCTCGGCCGACCGAAGGTCGGGCCGATCGCAGGGGAGGGGGATGGAGCGCGCCCGGTGGGACGTTACGCAGCCATCTGCTCGGCGGCGAAGTCCCAGTTGGCGAGGTTGTCGATGACGGCCTTCACGAAGTCGGCGCGGCGGTTCTGGAAGTCGACGTAGTAGGCATGCTCCCACACGTCGATGGTGAACAGCGGCTTGTGGCCGTGCGCCAGCGGGGTGTCGGCGTTGCCGGTCTTGCCGATCTTCAGCTTGTCGCCGTCCAGGTACAGCCAGGCCCAGCCGGAACCGAACTGCGTCAAGGCGGCCTGGGTGAGCTCTTCCTTGAACTTTTCGACGCTGCCGAAATCGGCAACGATGCGCTGCTCGAGGGCCGCCGGCATCTTGCCGCCGTCCTTCTTCAGGCACTGCCAGAAGAAGGTGTGGTTCCACACCTGGGCGGCGTTGTTGAAGATGCCGACCTTGGAAGCGTCGCCGACCGAAGCCTTGATGACCTCCTCCAGGCTGGCGTCGGCCAGCGGGGTGTCCTTGGTCAGGTTGTTCAGGTTGGTGACATAGGTCTGGTGGTGCTTGTCGTGGTGCAGGTGCAGCGTCTCCGACGAGATGTACGGAGCCAGAGCATCGTACGCATACGGAAGCGGCGGAAGTTCGAACGCCATTTTAATTCACCCTCTCTTCTTTGATTGTCCTTCCGGGCCGGGCCTTGCGAGCACGGCACCTCCGTCCGACCAAATAGGCCCATGACGGAAGCTTGTGAAGGCCGGAAACAGTCCTGAACGCCGTATAGGGTTATTTCCATTCGCCAAAGCGGCCTCCGCCGCCCGGTTGCCCGAGCGTACGGCAGCCTCCAACGTGGCTGGAAGTCCCGTTTCCGTCCAGTCTCCGGCCAGCGTCAGGTTGCGCCAGCGGGTTCGCGGTCCCGGCCGGCATGCGACCGCTTCGGGCGACTGATCCGGCGTCGCCCGCCGCTCCTTCACCACCCGAAAGGGCCGAATCGGGGGTCCGAGTCGCTGGTCCAGACCAAGCTGCGGGGCGATCTCCGCCCACAGCGTGGCTGCGGCCACATCGGCCGGAAGCTCGGCCAGCGCGTCTGCGTCGCTGACGGTGACGGACAGCAGGTCGCCGCGGGCGAACAGCCACTCCGCCGTTCCGCCGACCAGCCCAAGGAAAGGCAGGCCGCCGGGCAGCCGCACCGGGCCGTCCAGCCGGACGTGCAGGTTGACGATGGCCGCACCCGGCGGCGGCACCGTCAGGCCGGGGACCAGCCGTTCCGCCGCCCAGGCCGGGGCGGCGACGATCACCTCGTCCGCCGGGCCCAGCGCCACGGCGCTGCCGCCCGCAGAAAAGCCGGTCACGCGATCACCGTCGAAGCTCAGCCCCTCCACCCGCGTGCCGAGATGCACGGCCGCTCCGGCCGCATGCAGGCGGGCAAGCGCCGGATCGACGAAGGCGGCGGACAGGCCGCGCGGCGCCAGCACCGGGCGGCAGGCCGCCTCGCCGCGCAACAGCGTCTCGCGCAACACCGCGCCGAACAGGCGGGCGGAGACGCGCTCCACCGGCCCATTGAGGGCGGAGACCGCCAGGGGGCGCCACAGCGGCTCGAACAGCCGGCCATCGGGCCGCAGCCGGTCGGCGACGGAATGATCCCTGCGGGCGGTCAGGGTGCGCAGGGCGGCGAGATAGTCGAGGGGCCGGCTGCCAGGAACCCGCCGCGCCGGATCGAACAGCCACAGCCCGCCGGGCCGCAAGGTCCACGCGGCGCCGTCGCGCAGGTCCAGGAAGGGGAAGGCCGCCGGACGGACCTCCTCCAGGGCATCGGCACCGCCGGTGCGTCGGGCATAGTCGAGGAGATCCCGATTGCCGCTGAGCACCATATGGCTGCCATTGTCGATGGAGCGGCCGAGCGTGGCATCGTGGAAGCTGCGGCAGCGACCCCCGGCCTGCGGAGCCTGCTCGTAGACCGCAACCCGCCTGCCGGCCTCCACCAGGCGGACGGCGGCGGCCAGACCGGCCAGACCGGCGCCGATCACATGGACGGTTCCGCTCTCGTGGACGGCCCCTATCTCGGCGGTCGATGTCGGCGTCATTCAGGTGGCCGGCGGAAGGCCGAGCATGCAGCGCACCGCCACCCAGGCGCTTTCCCGCCGCCCGACCCGCACACGGGCGTTCAGATCGCGCCAGCCGGCTGCCCGCAGGCGCCGCAGCAGCCGGTGATACAGAACCATCATCGCCGTGGCCGCCCACAGCGAGCCCCGCGCCTGTCCGCCGAGCGCCGCCCTGGCCTCGGCGAAGCAGGCCTCGGCGAGTTCCGCCACTGCCTCGCAGACCTGCGGCAGGGCGGGGTGTGCCAACACGTCCTCCGGCCGGTCGCCGGTGATGCCGGCGGCCAGCAGAAGCTCGCGCGGCAGGTAGAGCCGGTCGAGATCGGCATCCTCGGCCAGATCGCGCAGGATGTTGGTCAGCTGCAGGGCTTCGCCCAGCGCCAGGGCGAATCGCTCGGTGGAGGAATCGGCACGGTCGAAGACACGGATGGCCAGCATGCCGACCGCACCGGCGACTCGGCGGCAATAGAGGCGTAGTGTGTCGAGGTCGGGCGCGCGCATGCCGCCGGATTCCTCACCCGCGACATCCATCGCCATGCCGTCGATCAGCGCCTCGAACTCCGCCCGCGGCAGGCCGTAGCGCTCGATGGCGCCCTTCAGCGCGGCGGTGAGCGGGCCGCTGGGGGCGCCGCCGACATAAAGGTCGCGGATGTCCCGGCGCCAGACGTCGAGCGCCGCGCGCTTGGCGGCGGGCTCCCCCGGTTCGTCGGCGATATCGTCGATGCGGCGGCAGAAGGCATAGATGGCGAACATCGCCGCCCGCTTGGATGCAGGCAGCAGTCGCATCGGCCAATAAAAGGTGCTGCCCGATTTGGCTGTGACGGCGGACGCCGTATCGGGTGTCTTTTTGTCCGGCAACGTCGTGGATACCGGTTCCAGCGGGGCCGTCTCCAGCGGCGGAGGGGTCATCTGTCGCATCCTGGGCATTGCACGTGGTGACGTGCTTGGCGGTGCACGTCGTAACGTGTGGCCCGGGAGTTTATGCGGCGGAGAAGCTCCGCGCCAGTCCCCGCGCCACCGCCGCCAGCTTGTGGTGCGCGCCGAGCGTGACCTTCGCCTTCATCGGATCGCGCGCCTTCAGCCGCCGCGACAGCGATTCGGCGAGGCTGAGGATCACCGCAGCCTCCATCCGCAGGCCGCGGTGCTGGATCAGGCCGGGCAGGGCCGCGGCCCGCTCCAGCAGCCGGTCGGTATGCTCCAGCGCCTGATCGAAGATGGCGCGCATGCGGACGTCGCTCTCGCACTCGACCAGACGCTCGACGCTGATGCCGGCGTCGTCGAACCAGACCAGCGGAATGTAGCAGCGGCCGAGCTGGGTCCAGTCCTCCCGCGCGTCCTGCAGATGGTTCAGCACCTGCAACGCGGAGCAGAGTGCGTCGGAGGCCGGCCCCGCGGCCACCCCTTCGCCATGCAGCTCCAGCAGGTAGCGGCCGACCGGGTTGGCGGAAAAGCGGCAATACAGCAGCAGGTCGCTCCAGCTGTGGCAGCGGGCGCCGACCGCGTCGCGGCGGAAGGCGCGCAGCACCTGCCGGGCATGGCGGTCGCTGACGCCGGTCTTCTGCAGGCTCTCGCGCAGTTCGGTCGCCGGCTTCAGGTAGGCGTGCTTGGCCTGCCCGGAGGTCAGCGCCCGTTCAAGCGCCTCCAGATAGGCCAGCTTGGTCTCCGGCTCGAGATCGGGATCGTCGGCGATGTCGTCGGCCAGCCGCACGAAGCGGTAGAAGGCGATCACATGCGGGCGCAGATGTTTCGGAATCAGGCGGGAGGCGACCGGGAAATTCTCCCCGGTCTCGTCCTTGCGGGCGACCGGGCCGGTCTTGCGGGGCTTCGTCGGGGCGATGTTGAAATCCGTCATGGGATCCCTGCCTGCTGCGCGTCGGGGCTGGCGATGCGACCTTGTGTGCTTCATATAGGCGTGGCAACAGGCTTTGGCCCGTCCTTCCGTCGATCCTCCCCTCTTTTTCCAATCAGGCATCCCATGGTGAAGGCTGCGACCGACCTGTCCTATTGCGGACGGGAGGTTCGGAAATATGACAACGACCACTTTCTGGCAGGTCTGTTCGTTCCCGCCGACAGGCGCGAGGCGATGTTCGCACTCTATGCCTTCAACCTGGAGATCGCAAAGACCCGCGAGGTCGTCAGCGAACCGATCCTGGGCCAGATGAGGCTTCAATTCTGGCGCGACGGCATCGAGGCCGTCTATGAGGATGGACCCGTACCCCGGCATGGCGTCATGGACCCGCTGGCCGAGGCCGCCCGCGCGCTGGGGCTGAGCCGTGCCCTGTTCGACCGGCTGATCGACGCGCGGGAGGCGGACCTGGACGACACGCCGCCGGCCGACCTGACCTGCCTCGTCAACTATGCCGAGGTGACGGGGGCACCGCTGGTCCAACTGGCGCTTGAGATCCTGGGTGTGCGGGACGAGGCGGCGATGACGGCCGGACGCCATGTCGGCATCGCCTATGCCCTTGCCGGCATCCTGCGCGCGGCCCCCTTCCTGGCCCGCCAGCATCGCCAGCGCCTGCCGGAAGACCTGATGCAGCGCCATGGCGCCAGGAGCGAGGATCTGTTCGCCGGCCGCTCCACCCTGGAACTGCGGGCGGTGGTGGGCGAGATGGCCGACGTTGCGCGCAGGCATCTGGCCGAAGCGCGCAGCCTGCGCCGTCAGGTGCCGAAGGCGGCGGTGCCGGCGCTGCTGCCGGCCACGCTGGCCAACCTGCATCTGAGCGTGATCGCGCGGGAGGGAAACGACGTGTTCGCCCCGCGCGTGCTGCTGCCCAACCCGTTCCGGCAGATGAAGCTGGGCTGGGCGGCGATGCGCGGGCGCTACTGACGCCCGCGCGCCTTTACCCCCGTCAGTCCTTGAGCCAGCCGTCGAGGTCGGCCAGTGCCCGGCGGGTGTAGGCCAGCTTGCGGTCGCGGCCGCGGATCTTGTCGTCCACCGGCGGGAACAGGCCGAAATTCACGTTCATCGGCTGGTAGGTCTCCGCCTCCGCCCCGCCGGTGATGTGGCCGAGGATGGCGCCGAGCGCCGTGGTGACCGGCGGATTCGTGATCTCCTGGCCCAGACGTTCCGCCGCCGCGAAGCGGCCGGCGAGCAGGCCGACGGCCGCGCTCTCCACATAGCCCTCGCAGCCCGTGACCTGTCCGGCGAAGCGCAGGCGGGGCAGCGACTTCAGCCTCAGGGCGCCGTCGAGCAGGCGCGGGCTGTTGAGGAAGGTGTTGCGGTGCATGCCGCCCAGCCGGGCGAACTCGGCATTCTCCAGGCCGGGAATCATGCGGAAGATGCGCGTCTGTTCGGCATGGCGCAGCTTGGTCTGGAAGCCGACGAGGTTGTAGAGCGTGCCCAGCGCATTGTCCTGGCGCAGTTGGACCACCGCGTAGGGGCGGCGTTCCGGCTTGTGCGGGTTGGTCAGGCCGACCGGCTTCATCGGGCCGTAGCGCAGGGTGTCGACGCCGCGCTCCGCCATCACCTCGATCGGCAGGCAGCCTTCGAAGTAGGGGGTGTTCTTCTCCCACTCCTTGAAGTCGAGCTTCTCGCCCTCGATCAGCGCGGCGATGAAGGCGCGGTAGTCGTCCTTCTCGAAGGCGCAGTTGATGTAGTCCTTGCCGGTTCCGCCGGGGCCGGGCTTGTCGTAGCGCGACTGGAACCACGCCTTCGACAGGTCGATGCTCTCCAGATAGACGATGGGAGCGATGGCGTCGAAGAAAGCCAGCGATTCCTCGCCTGTGTGGTCGCGCACGGCCTCGGCCAAGGCAGGCGAGGTGAGGGGGCCGGTGGCGACGATGACGCTGTCCCACTCCTCCGGCGGCAGGCCGGCGACCTCCTCGCGCTGCAGGGTGATCAGCGGATGCGAGCCGATGGCCTCCGTCACGGCATCGGCGAAGCCGTCACGGTCCATGGCCAGCGCGCCGCCGGCCGGCACCTTGTGCGCGTCGGCACAGCGCAGGATCAGCGAGCCGCAGCGCCGCATCTCCTCATGCAGCAGACCCACCGCGTTGTATTCGGCATCGTCCGACCGGAAGGAGTTGGAGCAGACCAACTCCGCCAGCTTGTCGGTATCGTGGGCCTCGGTCTTGCGGACCGGGCGCATCTCGTGCAGCACGACGGGCACGCCGCGCGAGGCAAGCTGCCACGCGGCTTCCGAACCGGCGAGACCGCCGCCGATGACGTGGACGGGGCGAAGGGTGTCGGTCATTGGGCTTTCCAGAATACTGTGCGAAGGCAGAGGGGCGAAGAGCAGGCGGATCAGGGGCGGGTTATGGCGCTCTGCATCGCCGAGATCCAGGCCTCAATCAATGCGGCGTGCGAGGGAAGGCGTGAAAACAGCTCGTTCGCCTTTTCCTCATCGTAGGTATGAACCGTCAGGTTCCGGTCATTCATCATCTCGATCGCCGCCACCGCCTGATCCTCGGTTAAAAGGCCGGCAATCTGGCTTTCGCGTACCATGGCCTTCGGACTTGCCGAAGTGAGGCGTTCAGCACCCATCTGGTCGGCGATAACCGACCTCGCGGCTTTCCAGACGGTCTCCGTTGCCAAGGTAAACCGTAGAATCGCTGAGTCACGGACCACGTCATCAACAGGACGATCAAGAACTTCCTGAAGCCGGGCCAGGGCTTGCCGCGCGTTGTCGAGTTTTCGGCCTACCTTGTCCATTCGATTCCCTCCCGTTCGACCTCTTGCCGGAGTTCACTCCGGGCGGAACGGAGATCGATCACATCGACGAAGTAGGGAACAGTGCTTTCTTCAAGTGCCTCGGTGATCTCGCCGATCAATCCAGGGGGCAGCGGCTCCATTGGATCAATCGCGACGTCGATGTCGCTCCAGTGTCCTCCGTCGCCGCGTGCGCAGGAGCCGAACAGATAGACGCGCGCGGGGTGTTCCGCCAAATGCTCGAACACGATGCGTTTGACGGTGTCGAGCGCGCGCAGGCGTACCGGGTTCATCATCCGTCGAGTTTAACACATCTCCGGTCGGAAGACGGGCATAGGAAAAGACCGGCCTCCACAGGGAAGGCCGGCCGCAAGTCGATCAGGAGTCAATCAGATCATCCGGCCAGAACATCTGGCCAGAACCGTTACATCGAGCGGAGGCTCACTCGCTCTTGGTCGTCGTGCTGCGTTCGATGGTGGTGGCGCCCGACGGGGCCGGGGTCACGGTGGTCGAACCGTAGCTCGGCGTGGTGGTCGTGGTCGTCGTCGTGCTGGTGGTGGAGCCGTCGGAGCCGCAGGCGGCCAGCAGCAGCGCGGCCCCCAGGGCGGTGCCCACACCGGTCAGAATCGTCTTCATGCGCCTCTTCTCCCATGCAGTGCGAACTCTGCATGGGAGAACACGGCGCAGCTTGCGTTTGTTCACGCCCTCTTTCGGGTTGCCGATTTCCGCACTGCCGGCTTCGCCTTCAGGTAGGGGGCGAGGTAACGGCCGGTGTAGCTGCGCTCCACCTTCGCGACATCCTCCGGGGTGCCCTCGGCGACGATCTCGCCGCCGCCGGTGCCGCCCTCCGGCCCCAGGTCGATGATCCAGTCGGCGGTCTTGATGACCTCCAGATTGTGTTCGATCACCAGCACCGTGTTGCCCTGGTCGACCAGCGCGTGCAGCACCTCCATCAGCTTTTCGACATCGGCGAAATGCAGGCCGGTGGTCGGCTCGTCCAGGATGTACAGCGTGCGTCCGGTGGCGCGGCGGCTCAGTTCCTTGGACAGCTTGACGCGCTGCGCCTCGCCGCCCGAGAGCGTGGTCGCCGCCTGCCCGATGTGGATGTAGCCAAGGCCGACCCGTTCCAGCGTGTCCATCTTGTCGCGGATGCCGGGCACTGCCTTGAAGAACTCCTTGCCCTCCTCGACCGTCATGTCCAGCACGTCGGCGATGGTCTTGTCGCGGTAGGTGACCTCGAGCGTCTCGCGGTTGTAACGCTTGCCGTGGCAGACGTCGCAGGTGACGTAGACGTCCGGCAGGAAGTGCATCTCGATCTTGATGACGCCGTCGCCCTGGCAGGCCTCGCAGCGCCCGCCCTTGACGTTGAACGAGAATCGGCCGGGGCCGTAGCCGCGCGCCTTCGATTCCGGCAGGCCTGCGAACCAGTCTCGGATCGGGGTGAAGGCGCCGGTGTAGGTCGCGGGGTTGGAGCGCGGGGTGCGGCCGATCGGCGACTGGTCGATGTCGATGACCTTGTCCAGATGCTCCAGACCCAGCACCGCGTCATGGTCGGCCGGATGCTCGCGCGCACCCATCAGCTTGCGCGCCACCGCCTTGTACAGCGTCTCGATGATCAGCGTCGACTTGCCGCCGCCCGACACGCCGGTCACGCATGTGAAGGTGCCGAGCGGGATTTTGGTCGAGACGTTCTGCAGGTTGTTGGCGCGGGCGCCATGAACCTCCAGGAACTGGCCGGGATGGCCGGGCCGGCGGGTGTCGGGGACCGGGACGAAGCGGGTGCCGTTCAGGTATTGGGCGGTGATGCTGTCGGGGTTCTTCTGAACCTCCTCCGGCCGACCCTGTGCGATGACGGTGCCGCCGTGCTGGCCGGCGCCGGGACCCATGTCGACCAGATAGTCGGCGCTGCGGATCGCGTCCTCGTCATGCTCGACGACGATGACGGTGTTGCCGATGTCGCGCAGGCGCTTCAGCGTTTCCAGCAGCCGGTCGTTGTCGCGCTGGTGCAGGCCGATCGAGGGCTCGTCCAGCACATACAGCACGCCGGTCAGGCCGGAGCCGATCTGCGAGGCCAGCCGGATCCGCTGGCTCTCGCCGCCGGACAGCGTGCCGGACCCGCGGCTGAGCGTCAGGTATTCCAGCCCGACGGCATTGAGGAAGCCGAGCCGCTCGTTGATTTCCTTCAGGATGCGGTAGGCGATCTCGCGGTCCTTCGGGCGCAGATGCTCGTTCAACTCGCTGAACCACGCACCGGCGCCGGCGATGGACAGTTCCGCCGCCTCGGAGATGTTGCGGCCGCGGATCTTGACCGCCAGCGCCTCCGGCTTCAGACGAGCGCCCTTGCACACCTCGCAGGGCTGGGAGGACTGGTATTTGGACAGCTCGTCGCGGGTCCAGGCGCTGTCCGTCTCGCGGAAACGCCGTTCCAGATTGTTGACGATGCCCTCGAACGCCTTGTTGGTCTGATAGCGCCGCAGGCCGTCGTCATAGGTCATGGTGATCGCCGACCCGTCCGAGCCGAACAGGATGGTCTGGCGCACCTTCTCCGGCAGGTCCTGCCAGGGGGTGGTCATCGACGCGCCGAAATGCTCAGCTATGCTTTCCAGCGTCTGGTCGTAGTATTTCGAGGTCGAGCCGGCCCACGGCGCGATGGCGCCCTTCGCCAGCGACAGCCGCTCATCCGGCACCACCAGCATCGGGTCGAAATAGATCTTGCTGCCCAAACCGTCGCAGGCCGGGCAGGCACCGAACGGATTGTTGAAGGAGAACAGCCGCGGCTCGATCTCCGGAATGGTGAAGCCGCTGACCGGACAGGCGAATTTCTGCGAGAAGACGGTCAGCTCGTTGGTCTCGGCATTCTCGACCCAGACGATGCCGTCGGCCAGCCCCAGCGCGGTTTCCAGCGAATCGGCCAGTCGGTTGCCCAGTCCCTCGCGCACCACGATGCGGTCGACCACCACCTCGATGTCGTGCTTCAGCTTCTTGTTGAGCGCCGGCACCTCGTCGATCTCGTACATGGTGCCGTCGACCCGCACGCGCTGGAAGCCGCGCTTGCGCAGGTCCTGGATTTCCTTCTTGTACTCGCCCTTGCGGCCGCGGACGAAGGGCGCCAGCAGCAGCAGGCGCGTGCCCTCCGGCATGCCCAAGATGCGGTCGACCATCTGGCTGACCGTCTGGCTTTCGATGGGCAGGCCGGTGGCGGGCGAATAGGGGATGCCGACCCGCGCCCACAACAGGCGCATGTAGTCGTAGATCTCCGTCACCGTGCCGACGGTGGAGCGCGGATTCTTCGAGGTCGTCTTCTGTTCGATGGAGATGGCCGGCGACAGCCCCTCGATCGAATCGACATCCGGCTTCTGCATCAGCTCCAGGAACTGGCGCGCGTAGGCCGACAGGCTTTCCACGTAGCGCCGCTGCCCCTCGGCATAGATCGTGTCGAAGGCGAGCGACGACTTGCCCGATCCCGACAGGCCGGTGATGACGATCAGCTCGTCGCGCGGCAGATCCACATCGACGTTCTTCAGGTTATGTTCCCGCGCGCCGCGGACGCTGATGTATTTGTTCATGGAGTGTTCTTTTACCCGAAGCCCATCCGGATGGAAAGTGGCAAGCAGCCGCGCCGCATGACGAAAATCGGACCGCCCCGCTGAGTCTCTTACGGGACCGCCGGACGCCGGCCGGCTGACGATATATGCGCTCAGGCTCGCATTGCCACCGGCGCCCGGCGCGGGTCGGTCATGACCAGAAGGGCGGCACCGCGCGGAAACGCTTCCACAGATCGGGCAGGGCCTTGCGCCGCTTGTCCGACTGGCGCTCGATCCAGGCGGCGACCGTGGCGGCGGTCTTCGGGTCCGCCCCCTTCAGTTCGCCCAGCATGCGTGCGCCGGTGACGGCGTCCTGTTCGGCATCCAGCGCCGCCTGCAGCGGCTCCAGCGCCGCGAAGAAGGGCAGGGCGGCGGCCTCCGGATAAAGGCCGCGGAAGAAATCGGCGGTGTAGCGCAGGCTGCGCAGCCGGCGGCGCAGCTTGTCGCGGCCCTTGGCATCCTCCGGCGGCTTGGCCGCCTTGCCGAGCTTCGCCATGCGGGCGGACAGCCAGCCGCCGGCCAGCGTGGCGACCGGCGCCGACAACATGGCACGGCGGTCGCCCTCGGCCTCCGACATCCAGCGGCCATGCTCCAGCCATGCCCCCAGTCCCAGGACCATGGTGGTGCAGCCGGGCGCCAGGATCGCCGCCATCGCCTCCCGCGCGGGACCGGCCCCGGCAGAGCGGGCAAGGACGGCCAGCCGATCCAGCGCCGCGCGGTCGATGCCCGTCCGCGCGGTGGGGGCGGCGAGCAGCGGGTCGATGACGCCGGACATCAGCACGTCCCAGCCCCGGGCCGGGCCCAGCCGTTTCGCCAGCGCCCGGCTTTCCTCCACCAGACGGTCGGCTTCGGGGGAGGCGATCAGCGGCGCGAAGAGGCGGTGGGCGATGCGCAGCCGGCGCAACGCGATGCGCATCCGGTGCAGTCCCTCCACATCGCTGCCGCCGAGCGCACAGGCCTCGTTGGCGAGGAACTGGCGCAGCGCCTGGCGCAGGATGTGGCGATAGGCCTCGGCAACCGTGGTCAGGGGGGAGAGGCCCAGCGGTTCGGCCTCCACCGGGCCGGGCGCCTTGCCGGTGACCAGCCGAAGCCCGGCCTCCGCCTTGCTCTCGTTGCCGATGCGCATGGGGATGGCGGCCTGCAGGGTCAGCGCCAGATCGAACAGGCTGGCGACCTTTCCCGACTTCAACTCCAGTTCCACCTCGCTGATGGGCAGGGAGTTGCCGCCGGCATAGACCCGCCCATCATCGACCGCCATCTCCACCGCCGTCAGCGGATCGGGGCGGAGCAGCAGGGTGGTGCGGCGGAAATCGGTGATGAACAGGCAGTCCAGATCGTCGAGAGCTGCCGCCGGCACCAGACCGGCGACGCCGGGGTCGGTCAGCACGCGGCGGTCCACCGCCTCACCCGCAACGGTCCAGTCCCACTCCCGCCGCACCGCGACCGCGGCGGAATCGCCGGGGCTGGCGCTGTTGACCGTCTTCAGCGTCTGGACGAAGCGGTCGCCCTCCTGCCGCACGCGCAACGCCACGCCATTGGCCGCCAGCTTCAGGTCCGGCGTGTCGAAATAGGCGGTGCGCAGGCGCTGTGTCGCCGCAGGCCCATCGGCCAGCGCCAGCAGGGCCGGCAGCGAGGCGACCCGCGCCAGATCCGCCGAGGCCGCATGGAGTTTCAGCTCCACCTCGCGGAAGGCGGGGGCGGAGGGCTGCGCATCGTGGACGGCGGACGGGCCGGCGGGCGGAATGGCGGGTGGCAAGGGTCGGCGTCCTCCCGAATCCGGCCGCAATGGCCTGACGGCCAGAGTGGCCTGGAATTGAACAGGTGGATCCGTGGATACTCCAACCGTCGCCGCAGGTTAAGAGAGTTTACGCGGCTGCACAAAATCCGCCAGCCGGCCGGCGCCAAGCTCCAGGTCCGCCCAATGCAGGGTCTCGAAGACCAGGACGGCGCAGGCGCCGGTCGGAAACTTGTCGGCCAGATCATGGCGCAGGTGATGGTCGCCGCTGCCGGTCAGCGCGTTCGCCAACTCGTGCAGATCCGGATTGTGGGCCACCAGCATTACGCCGGTCGCCTTGTCCGGTACGTCGCGCAGCCGCTCCAGCAACGTGCGGGCGCCGCACAGATACAGGCCGCGCTCATGCTCCACCGGCGGGTAGGGCGCGCCCATCGCCGTCATCACCCGCTTGCGCGTCTCCACCGCCCGCACCGCGGTCGAGCATAGGACGAGGCCGATGTGGGCATGATGCTTGGCGAGGTAGCCGCCGACCAGCGACGCCGCCTTTTCCCCGCGGGCGTTCAGGGGCCGGTCGTGGTCGTCCAGCGACGGATCGTCCCAGGAGGATTTGGCGTGGCGCAGCAGGAACAGCGTCTTCATGGCGGGATTCGGTCGGATTGGACTGGCCGTAAGGCGGGGGAGGGGTGGGAGATGGCTTGGAACATCGCCAAATGGGAGTCCTGAAACCGTAACGCATATGGGATACTCTGTCTGCCCACCATATAACGGTTGCCCAAGGCGCCGCACCGCGGCCAAGGGCAGACGGGGTCCCAAGATTTCAGAGGTTGACGTGACGCATCTCCAGGAACTCGAGTCGGTCGGCATCGAGCCCAACGCTCCGGAACGCTTCATCAATCGGGAGCTGTCGTGGCTGGCCTTCAACCAGCGCGTCCTGGACGAGGCCGCCAATCCGAACCACCCGCTTCTGGAGCGGCTGCGCTTCCTGTCGATTTCCGCCAGCAACCTCGACGAATTCTACATGGTCCGCGTCGCCGGCCTGAAAGGGCAGGTGGCCGCCGGGGTCAAGGCGCCGAGCCCGGAGAATCTCACGCCTGCCCAGCAGCTGACGGCGGTCAAGCAGCGCATCGCCGCGCTGATGGACAGCCAGCAGACGATGTGGCGCACCCTGAAGGGCGAGCTGCGCGAGGCCGGGATCTCCGTCGTCGATCCCAGCGACCTCAGCGAAGGCGAACTGGATTGGCTGGAAGCCAAGTTCCTCGACGACATCTTCCCGATTCTGACGCCCATCGCGGTCGATCCGGCCCACCCCTTCCCGTTCCTGCCGAATCTGGGCTTTTCGCTGGCACTGCAGCTGCACGATCCGGTCAAGGGCCGGCACATCGACGCGCTGGTGCCGCTGCCCACGCAGCTGGAACGGTTCATGCGCCTGCCGGGATCGGACATCCGCTTCATCCAGCTGGAAAAGGTGGTGATGCAGTTCATCGACCGCCTGTTCCCTCCGTTCCAGGTCAAGGCGCACGGCGTCTTCCGCGTGCTGCGCGACAGCGAGATCGAGATCGAGGAAGAGGCGGAGGATCTGGTCCGCACCTTCGAAAGCGCGCTGAAGCGCCGCCGCCGCGGCAGCGTCATCCGGCTTGCGACCGACAGCGGCATGGCCGCCGACCTGCGCGAGTTCCTGCGCCATGAACTGAACGTGGCGTCGGACGACGTGTTCATCCTGGACGGGCTGATCGGCCTGACCGACACCAAGCTGCTGATCGTGGACGAGCGGCCGGATCTGGTCTTCCGCCCCTTCAACGCCCGCTTCCCCGAGCGGATTCGCGATTTCGGCGGCGATTGCTTCGCGGCGATCCGCCACAAGGACATCGTCGTTCACCACCCCTACGAATCCTTCGACGTGGTGGTGCAGTTCATCCGGCAGGCGGCGCGCGATCCCCAGGTGGTGGCGATCAAGCAGACGCTGTACCGCACCAGCAAGGACAGCCCGATCGTCGCCGCGCTGATCGAGGCGGCGGAGGCCGGCAAGTCGGTGACCGCGCTGGTGGAGCTGAAGGCCCGCTTCGACGAGGAGGCCAACATCCGCTGGGCGCGCGACCTGGAACGCGCCGGCGCCCAGGTGGTCTACGGCTTCGTCGATCTGAAGACGCACGCGAAGGTGTCGCTGGTCGTGCGGCGCGAGAAGAAGGCGCTGCGCAGCTACGTCCATTTCGGGACCGGCAACTATCACCCGATCACCGCGAAAGTCTACACCGACCTGTCCTTCTTCACCTGCGACCCGGCGCTGTGCCACGACGCCGCCGTCATGTTCAACTTCATGACCGGCTACGCCACGCCCAAGGTTCTGGAGAAGATCGCCATCGCGCCGATCACCCTGCGCCAGCGCCTGTCCGACCTGATCGAGGGGGAGATCGCCCATGCCGCCGCCGGCCGTCCGGCCTCGATCTGGGTGAAGCTGAACTCCCTGGTCGATCCGGTCATCATCGACAAGCTGTACAAGGCTTCGCAGGCCGGGGTGCAGATCGACATGATCATCCGCGGCATCTGTTGCCTGCGGCCGGGGGTGAAGGGGCTGTCGGAGAACATCCGGGTGCGCAGCATCGTCGGCCGCTTCCTGGAGCATGGCCGCGTCATCTGCTTCGGCAACGGCCATCCCATGCCCAGCAACCAGGCCAAGATCTTCATCTCCTCGGCCGACTGGATGACCCGCAACCTGGACCGCCGCATCGAAACCCTGGTACCCATCGAAAACCCGACGGTGCACGAACAGGTGCTCGACCAGATCATGGTCGCCAACATGAAGGACGACGCAAGCACCTGGAAGCTCGGCCCCGATGGCGTGTACCATCGGATCAAAGCTGGCCCTGACGCGTTCAGCGCCCATAATTACTTCATGACCAACCCCAGCCTGTCGGGCCGGGGCAGCGCGCTCAGCAGCAAGCGCACGCCGCCGCGGCTCATGCTGCACGCGGTGTCTTAAGGACGGGTGACGGGAGTCTGAGTATGAGCAAGGACAATCGCGCGGCCGCCGTTGCGGGCGACGTTTCCGCCATCTGGAATGCGTCGGCCGGTGGTGCGGCGGAGCGCGTCGGCGTGATCGACATCGGGTCCAACTCGATCCGACTCGTCGTCTATGACGGGCTGACCCGTTCGCCGCTCGCCCTGTTCAACGAGAAGGTGCTGTGCGGGTTGGGCCGAGGCGTGGAGAAGTCCGGCCTGCTGAACCCCGACGGCGTGGCACAGGGGCTTGTCGCGCTGGAACGCTTCGCCACGCTGGCCCAGGGCATGCGCGTCGGCCGGCTGGACGTGATCGCCACCGCCGCAATGCGCGACGCCCGCGACGGCGCCGCCTTCGTCGACGCCATTCGCCGCCGCGCCGGCCTGACAGTCCGCGTCATCAGCGGGGAGGAGGAAGCGCGGCTGTCCGCCATGGGCGTCCTGTCCGGCACCCCCGGCGCCGACGGTCTTGTCGGCGACCTCGGCGGCGGAAGCCTTGAGCTGGTGACGCTCGACCGCGGCGTGATCGGCAAGCAGGTGACGCTGCCGCTCGGGCCCTTGCGGCTGATGGAGGTCGGCTCTTCCAAGGGCGGGCCGGCCAAGCTGATCGACCAGCATCTGGAATCGCTGCCCTGGCTGCCGGCGATGAAGGGCCGGCCCTTCTACCCGGTCGGCGGAAGCTGGCGCGCCATCGCCAAGCTGCATATGGAGCAGTCCGGCCACCCGCTGCACATCATCCACCACTACACGATTCCCTCCGCCGACGCGCGGGAGTTCACGGCCCTGATCGGCCGGCAGAGCCGTTCGTCGCTGGAAAAGATGGCGGGATCGCGCCGCCGGCTCGACACGCTGCCCTTCGCCGGGCTGGTGCTGGAGCGGCTGCTGCGCATCGCCCAGCCGTCGAAGCTGGTGTTTTCCGCCTACGGCCTGCGGGAAGGCCACCTCTATTCGCTGCTGTCGCCGGAAGGCCAGCGCGAGGACCCGCTGATGGCCTCGGCCGCCGACTGGGCGCGGCGCTTCGTGCGGATGGGCGACCCGGCGCTGCTGATGTCCTGGACCGCCGGCCTGTTCGCCGGCGAGGACGACAACGCCATCCGCCTGCGCCATGCCGCCTGCCTGCTGAGCGATGTCGGCTGGGCCGACCATCCCGACTACCGGGCCGAGCATGCCTTCCTGCGCGTGCTGCGCTATCCGTTCCCCGCACTCGACCATGACGAACGGGCCTTCCTGGCGCTTGCCGCCCATGCCCGCTATTCGGGAACCATCGATGTGCCGTTGACGGCGCCGGTGCGGACCCTGGTGACGGAAGGGCAGGGGATGAAGGCGCTGGTGCTGGGCCTGGCACTCCGCCTTGCCCACACGCTGTCGGGCGGCGCCACGGCGCTGCTGGAGAGGACCAGCCTGAAGGTGGGCGACGGGCGCATCGTGCTCACCCTTCCCGACGACGGCAGCGTGCCGTCCGGCGAAGCGGTGCAACGCCGCATCGACGCGCTCGCCAAGGCGATGAACGTGAAAGGCGATGTGGTTCAGCCGCTACGGCCCCAAGCGGCGGAGTAGGGCGGCGGAGTGGGGCAATCGGGCCACCCGCCGGTCGATGGCGGGCGGCCCGACCGCATCAGGTTCTGGTGATGGAAACCCCGCCGTCGACCAGCATCGCGGTACCGGTCGTGAAGCTGGAAGCATCGGACGCCAGATAGAGCGCCGACTGGGCGATCTCGCGTGGTGTGGCGAGGCGCTTCAGCGCATGAAGCCCCTGGACGAAGGCCAAGGCTTCCGGCGTGTTCGACACCGCCCGTCCCATCGGCGTGTCGGTGCCGCCCGGCAGCAATGCGTTGGCACGGATGCCCTGAGGTCCATATTCGGCGGCGATCACCCGCATCAACCCGACCCAGGGGAATCGCATTTGAGAAAAGAGGGTAGCGCGGCGGGCTGAAAAGGATTCAGTAGGGAGGCTCTGGCGTTCAGGGAAGGAGCCCCCCGATGTCGTGGTACGCGAAGGTGTTTGCCGCTTTACCAGACCCTCGTACG
>NZ_DASPIS010000098.1:0-169673 GCF_035628975.1 Azospirillum sp.
TCATGGCTGTACGGGTAGCGATCAACGGTTTTGGCCGCATCGGCCGTCTGGTTCTGCGCGCCATCTACGAGAGCGGCCGCAAGGACGTGGAGGTCGTGGCGATCAACGACCTGGCCGATCTGAAGGCCAACGCGCACCTGCTGAAGTACGACAGCGTCCACGGCCGCTTCCCCGGCACCATCGAAACGGGCGACGGCGTCCTGATCGTCAACGGCCACTCCATCAAGGTCGTGCAGGAACGTGACCCGGCCAAGCTGCCGTGGAAGGACCTGGGCGTCCAGATCGCCATGGAATGCTCGGGCATCTTCACCAAGCGCGCCGATGCCGCCAAGCATCTGGAAGCCGGCGCCGAGAAGGTGCTGATCTCCGCTCCGGCCACCGACGAGGACATCACCGTCGTCTACGGCGTCAACCACGACAAGCTGACGGCCGAGCACCGAATCGTCTCCAACGCGTCGTGCACCACCAACTGCCTGGCGCCGGTCGCCCATGTCCTCCACAACCTGGTGGGCATCGAGAAGGGCTTCATGACCACGATCCACTCCTACACGGGTGACCAGCGGATCGTCGACACCAACCACAAGGACCTGCACCGCGCCCGCGCGGCGGCCCTGAACATGATCCCGACTTCGACCGGTGCGGCCAAGGCCGTCGGCAAGGTCCTGCCGGAGCTGAAGGGCAAGCTGGACGGCACCGCCATGCGCGTTCCGACCCCGAACGTCTCGGTCGTCGACTTCAAGTTCACGTCCAAGCGCGCCACCTCGGTCGAGGAAATCACCAAGGCGATCAGCGATGCCGCCAACGGCCCGCTCAAGGGCGTGCTGGGCGCCTACGACGAGGAGCTGGTGTCCACCGACTTCAACCACGACCCGCACAGCTCGACCTTCGCGCTGAACGAGACCAAGGTCATCGACGGCAATTTCGTGCGCGTCATGGCGTGGTATGATAACGAATGGGGCTTCTCCAACCGCATGGCCGACACCGCCGTGGCGATGGCGAACGCCAAGTAGGCCGCGCCGAACCAAAAATGCCGACCCAGACCAAAGGAGCCGGACGATGAGCAAGACGATCATGTGGGCCGAAACCGACGCCAAGGGCTTCGAGTCCGAGTGCCTGTTCAACGAGGACAGCCGCCAGTACGAAGTGATGGTCTGCGCATCGGGTCGCCGGCTCTGTCGGTCGGAATCCTTCCCTGCGCAATCCGATCCCATGCAGGGCATGACCGACGAGGACCGCCAGCGCGCCCTGCAATGCGCGGAACGGCTGGTCACCGAGATTGAGCACGATCTGGGCGACCGCTGAGCGGTCGGCATCAGGACCATGATGCGGAACGGGCCGGTACCCTTCAAGGTGCCGGCCCGTTCCGTTTCCCGACACCGCTTAAGGGGGATGCCGGATCACTCCTCCTCGTCGTCCGCCGTCTCCTCCTCGGGCGGTGCGTCCAGGACGATCTCGTCATTCACGGCGTAGAGCAGGCATTCCTCCTTGCCGCCGTCCTGCTCGCACTTCTCGACCGCCGCGGTGCCGGCCTCCTCCTCGCTGTCGCGGTCCCACACCGACGCCCAGCGGCCGGTCAGCGTCAGGGCTAGAGCCTTGTGCCCGGCATTGCGCTGGTAGTTGACCATGCCGACCTTGCGCGTGCGGTCGCTGACGAAGGGGACGCGCGCCGGATCGAAGGAGCCGGAGCCCAGGATTTCCACAGGCATTGGCACGAATCGCTTGCCGTCCATCACCACGCCATCGTCGACGGCGTAGAGGGTGCAGGGCTCCTCCGCCCTGTACTGGCAATATTGCAGGGCGCTGCGCCTGACGTCGTCCGCGGTCCGGCTGTTCGACTTGTTCGTGAAGTAGGCGTAGTTACCCTTGGTCGAGATCGCCAGGGCCTTGGGCGACGGCAGGTCGGGATACACGGCCAGAGCGGCCCGCGACTTGCCGCTGAGATAGGGGATCGCCTCGACATCGACCGGCCGGGCGGCCGGCATGGGTGGAGCGGCCGGGACGGGGGCGGGTGCGGGAACCGGCGGAGCGGCCAGGGCGGCGACCGACACCGGCGCCCGTTCCGCGGTAGCGGCTGCACTCGATGTCCCGCCAAGTTCGGCGACCCGCGCCTCGGCGATCGCCGTGAAGGTGCCCTGCGGGAACTGCTTCAGATAGGCTTCGAACAGCCCACGGTTGGAACTGCCCTTGATGCTGTCCCAGAACAGCGTTTCCTTGTCGGCTCCCACGGCGGCACCGGCGGCGGCTCCCGCGGCAGGGGCCGCCTCGGCCGGCGGCTGGGTCACCACCGTCGTCGGCCCCAGGAAATAGAAGCGCCCTTCGATGGGGGATGCCGACACCCACGGCTGCTGGACGCCGCCGGTGTTGCGCTTGACCGTGATGCCGACATCGTTGAAGACGTCGAATACCGTTTCCCCGGGTTTCAGCAGGGCTTTCGACAAGGCTTCGGTATAGGGGCTGTTCGACCCGGTGCCGTCGGCTGCCACCGCGCCCGGCTGCGTCGCATAGGCGATGATCGTGCCGGCCGGCGCCTGCATCTGCGCCAGCCCGGGCGACGCCGCGCGCAGTCCCCTGCCGCCGAAGGGATTGTTGCGGCAGGCGTCCAGGATGACGATGTTCATCCGGCTTTCCGCCAGCGCCATCTCGTCCAGCACCATGGCGATGTCGACCAACTCATAGCGGACGTCCGACTCCTTCTCCAGATTGGCGGAGACCGGCAGGAGGTAATTGGTGCCGCGCGCCTGCATGCCGTGCCCGGCATAGAAGAACAGCCCGACATCCGCCCCGGCCAGCCGGGCGCCGAAGCTGCGGATCACCCGCTCGGTGCCTGTCCGGTCCAGATCGATCTGCGGCGCCCCGCCGATCAATTCGAACCCGACCGCCCGCAGGGATTCGGCCATCGCCTTGGCGTCATTGACCGGGTTGGGCAGCCGCGGCGCATGCTGATAGGCGCTGTTGCCCAGGATCAGCGCCACCCGCCGTTCCGTTCCCGCCGCCCAGCATGGCCCGGACACCCAGACGAAGAGGGACAGGGCCAGCGACAAGGCCAGCGCGGGGGTGCGTCCCAGGGTGCTCACAGCCATTATCCTTTGGATCGGAAGCGTCGCGCCACTCTGCCCAGGCAACACCTGCGCATGCAAGGCCGGCGATACCCCGAAGGGGCTATGCGGCTCCCCCTAAACGTAGGCGATCAGCCGCCCGGCCGCCAGAACCGCGACCCACAGCAGCAGCGAGGCCGCGCCGGCCACGCGCGCCGCCGGCGGTGGCCGCCCTCCCCCGCCCCAATCGAGGATCCGGCGTCCGGCGCCGCGATGGAACAGCGCGATGTTGGCAAGCGCGGCGACCAGAAGCCCCATTTTGACGAGGAAGGCCGGATTGCCGGCCAGCGCGGTCGCCTCGCTGATGAACAGCAGCATTCCGGTCGGCACCGCCAGGACGAAGCCGATGACCGCCACCGGCAGCAGCAGACGGGACAGCGCCTCGGCCGGCAGGCGGGCATGCAGGCCCATCAGCCGCAGATCGAAGGCGGCGATCGCCCCGACCAGCAATGCCAGCCCCAGGATGTGCAGCACCTCGACCAGCGGATAGAGCCAGAGCGACTGGCGCAGTGCCTCGCCCAGGCCGGAGGTCTCCAGCGCCACCAGCCAGCCGGGTCCGGCCGGGCCCTGGCTGTGGTCCATCAGCGCAGCTCGACCGTCTTGCCATCGGCCGTGATGCGCTCCGCCCGCAGTTCCGCCGGTTCGGACTTGTGGGCATAGCCGACGACGGTCACCGTCTGGCCGGGCTTGATCGTCCCGTCCGGCAGGCCGCGCGCGGTCATGCGGCCGGGCGGCGCCAGCACCACATGCCACAGCTTGCCGTCCGATTGCAGGTTCAGCATCGCGTGCGGGTTGCTGAAGGCGAACTGTTCGACCGTGCCGGTCAGGGTCAGCGTCTTTTCGGAATCATAGCCGCCCCAGCCATGATGGGCGAGCGCCGGCAGCGCCACCGCCGCCGTAACGGCGGCAAAGCTTGCGGCAACAAATACACGGGATCGGGTGTTGAGCAGGCGGCTGCGGACCATGGTGACGCACTCCCTCTCATCAGGCATCCTCGCCACACATGGGGTGGACCGCCTTCCCGGCAAGTGGGGGGCGGAGAGCCGCACCGCCAACGGAGATGCCGATGCCCATCCCGCGCCGCCATACCCTGATGGTTCTTTCCGCTGCCGCGGTGCTTGCCGTCTTGGGCGGTGCGCTTCCCGCCGCAGCGGTGGAGACCGCCGGGCTCGTCGTGCTGATGCGCCATGCGGAGGCTCCGGGCACCGGCGACCCGCCCGGCTTCACGCTGGACGATTGCGCGACCCAGCGCAACCTCAGCGGCGACGGCCGCGCCCAGGCCGAGCGCATCGGCGAGCGGCTGCGGCAGCTCGGCATCGCCAAGGCCCGCGTGCTGTCCAGCCAATGGTGCCGCTGCCTGGAGACCGCGCGGCTGCTGGACCTCGGTCCGGTGAAGGAGATGTCCGCCCTCAATTCCTTCATCCGTCGGCCGGAGGAGGAAAAGGACAAGATCACCGAACTCCGCCAGTTCCTTGCCGACCTGCCGCGCGATGGCCAGCCGGTCGTGCTGGTGACGCATCAGGTCACCGTCACCGCACTGACCGGCATCTTCCCGGCATCGGGCGAGGCGGTGCTGCTGCGGGCGAACGGCACCCCCAACCCCGACCAACTCGACCGCCTGCCGACCCGCTGAAGGCCCGGCTAACGCCCGAGCGCCACGGCCACCGCGCGGCTGACCGCCGCCGGAATGACCGAACCATGGTTCTCGCCCGCGAAGGACACGAAGCTCACCGCCGGTCCGCGCGGACCCAGCGCTGCCAGACGCTCCGCCAATTCGCGCGCGTTGTCCTCCATCCGCGCCTTGCGCCGCCGCTCCTCGCGTGCCGGGTCGGGCGGCTCGCCGGGCGGGGCCTGCAACTCGTTCTCGCCGACAGTCACCAGCAGGCTGCGCGTAGCGGCGGCCGGCGGAAGGGCGTCGGTGAAGCGGCGTTCCTCGCCCAGGATGGCGCGGTCCTGCCACCAGATCGACGGGCTGGCGGCGACGAAGCGCTGGAACGCCTCGCAGCGCGTGAACAGCGCATGCAGGACGAACAGCCCGCCATAGGAGTGGCCGAACAGGGTCTGGCGGCTACGGTCGACCCGGAACCGCCGCTCCACCTCCGGCTTCAGGTCCGCTTCGATGAAGTCCAGGAAGGCGTCGGCCCCGCCGGTGCCGGACGGCGCCCCGGCGGCCGGCGGCGTATAGTCCCGCGCCCGCCGGGGCTGGTCGAAGGCCTTATCCGTCGGATATCCGATGGCGATCACCAGGGCCGGCGGGATGCCCACCGCAGCGCCATGCCCGCCGACCACCCGCATCGCCTCGGTCGCCGTGCCGAAGATGCTGTTGCCGTCCAGCAGATACAGCACCGGCCAGCCTTCCGGCGGCGGCGGGGTTTCCGGCCAGGACGCGAAGATGCGATGGGGCCGGGCCGGATCGCCGCCGGCGGTCATGTCCCACTGCACCGTGCGGGGCAGCGTCACCGCCACCGGCTCCCCGGCGGCGGCGGGACCGCACAGCATCAGGTCGGCAGCCGCGGCAGCCGTCGCAATCGAAGCGCCGATCATGCCGCGCCGCGTCATCGTCCTATCATTCAGCATCCGATCACTCACCATTTGTAGCGCACCCCCGCCAGCACCAGGCGCCGGTCGCCGAAGAAGCAGGCGGTGGCGCTGGAACAGCTGGAAACGAATTCCTTGTCGAACAGGTTGGTGACGTTCAGCGTCAGTTCCGCCCCGGTCAACTCCGTCTTCAGGGCGCCCAGATCGTAGCGGATCGCGGCGTCGGCCAGCGTGTAACCCGGCACTTCGAAGCTGTTCACGTCGTTGCCGGCGGTCGGTCCGACATAGCGGACGCCGCCGCCCAGCTCCAGCCCGGTGAGCGGGCCGCTCTGGAAGCGGTAGTTGACCCAGCCGCTTGCCATGTGATGCGGCACCTGCGGCACGCGGTTGCCCGCGACGCCTGCCGTGTTGGACTTGGTCACCTCGGCGTCGATGTAGCTGTAGGCGCCGATCAGGTCCAGGCTGCTGGTCAGGCTCGCCCGCCCCTCCAGCTCGATGCCGCGGGAGCGGATCTCGCCGGTCTGGACGCTGTAGAGGTTGTTCAGCGGATCGACGGTCAGCACGTCGCGCTGGCGGATGGAATAGCCGGCCAGCTGGATGAAGCTGTTCATGCCCGGCGGCTGGTACTTGACGCCGGCCTCATACTGCTCGCCCTTGGTCGGGCTGAAGGCGCTGCCGCCGCGCGCTGGCGAATAGCTGCCGGAGTTCGGCAGGAAGCTGGTGGAATAGTTGACGTAGGGCGTGATGCCGTTGTCGAACAGGTAGAGCAGCCCGGCCCGCCAGGTGAAGGCGTTGTCCGACTGGCTGGTCCGGCTGTTGTTGGAGGTCAGCACCGTCGTCTCGCTGTCGGCGCGGTCGTGGCGCACGCCGACCGTCAGGCGCCAGTTCTCGTAGGCGACCTGATCCTGCGCGTAGAAGCCCAGCTGGGTCTGGATCTGCCGCGTGGTCTGCACGCTGCGCGCGGTGGGATAGCTGTAGCCGTAGACCGGGTTGAAGATGTCCATCGTCGGCACGGTCACGCCGGTGAACTGCCCCAGGTCGCGGCGGGCGAAGCCGCGCGACCAGTCGGTGCCGAACAGCAGCGTGTGATCGACCGGCCCGGTCATCACCGTGGCCTGCGCCTGGTTGTCGATGGCCAGCGTGTTGGCCATGTCGTTGACGTCGCTGATCGACCGCGTGGCCGTGCGCTGGTTGGCCTGGAGCGACGAGAAGGAGATGGCGCTGAAGGACGAGTTGACGTGGTTGTAGCGGGCATTCTGCCGCAGGGTCCACACGTCGCTCAGCCGGTGTTCGAACTGATAGCCGATGGACGCCGAATTGCGCGTGTAGTTGTCGTAGGCCGGATCGCCGGCATAAAAGCTGGAGCTGAGCTTGCCGTTGCGGTTCGGCAGCACGGTGCCGACGGCGGGCGCGAAGTTGTAGAACCCGCCCTCCGGGTCGCGCTGATAGCTGGCGAGCACGGTCAGGCTGGTGTCGGACGTCGGCCTCCAGGTGATGGCCGGCGCGATGGCGATGCGGTCGTCGTCCACATCGTCGAACTGCGTGCCCGATTTGCGGCCGATGCCGGTCAGGCGGTACAGGAACTGCCCATCCTCCGTCAGCTTGCCGCCGGTATCGAACATGGTCTGCAGCCGGTTGTTGCTGCCGGCCTCCACCCGCACCTCGTGGGTGGCGGTTTCGGTCGGGCGCCGGCTGACCAGATTGACGATGCCGCCCGAACCCGCCTGCCCATAAAGGACGGAGGCCGGACCGCGCAGGATCTCGATGCGCTCCAGCAGCCAGGGATCCACCGTCGGGATGGCGTAGGAGATGCTGCGTTGCTGCCGCAGCCCATCCAAGAAGTTGACATAGGCCGCACCGGCACCCTGCCCGCCGAATCCGCGCACGAACACGCTGTCATAGCGGGCGCTCGGCCGCACCTCCGCCAGGACGCCGGGGGTGTAGCGCAGGGTCTGCGACACCGTCTGCGATCCCTGGTCGTCCATCTGGTCGCGCGTCACCACGCTGACCGACTGCGGCGATTCGATCAGCGGCGTGTCGGTCTTGGTGCCGGTGGTGGTCACCCCAGCGACATAGCCGTCCACCGGCTGCCAGCTCCGCCAGGCTGTGGCCTGGACATTGACCTCCGGCAACTGGATGGCACTGCCCGCATCGCCGGACACCGAAGGTGTCGGCAGCAGCGTCACCGTGCCGGCATCGGTGTAGCGCCAGGTCAGGCCGGTCCCCTGCAGCAGCTTCGGCAGCGCCTGATCCGCCGACAGCCGCCCGCTGACCCCCGGCGACCGCAGGTTCGCCGTCATGTCGGAGCTGTAGAGAAGCTGGATGCCCGCCCGGCTGGCGAAGTCGGTCAAGGCGGAGGACAGCGGCTGCGCCGGGATGTCGTATTGGCGGGCATCGCTCGCCGCGGCCGTCTGGGCCTGCGCCGCGCCGCCTTCCACCGCCACGCCGGCCATGGTCGCCAGCAGCAGGACGCGCAGGGTCTTGCCGGGGAAGTAATGCCGCAGGGAATGTCGCAGCGGAAGCAGGCCCCTGTCCCCCGCCGTCCGGATGTCGCTCGCCATTGTCGTCTCGTCGCTTCTCGATCGATCCCGCCGCCCGTTGCCAAGGCCAAGCCGGGATCCTCCTGACCGATAAGACCGGCGGCGGCGCGAAACCCCTGATGTCTGTTTTGACGATTTTGCGAATTATTCTCAGGATGTCTGCCGAAGGGCTAATCTAAGGAACGCTCAAAATCACATTTCGCTGGGAAATGTCATTGCAAATCGCTATTTTTTTGCATGCGCTCGATCCGCTACACAGCCGATACGCTCAAGATCCTCCGTCGGACGCCGCGCAACACGGCGGATCTGATTCGCCAAAAGATCGAAGAAGTGGCTGCCGATCCGGCAAAGGCACGCAATGTAAAGAAGTTGAAGGGCCGCGACGGCTATCGGCTCTGTGTCGGAGACTGGCGGGTGGTCTATACGATAGAAGCCGGCGTTCCGGTCCTGATCGTTATCGAGATCGGCCCGAGAGGAGACATTTATGACTAACCCCGCTCAGATCATCAGGGACGACCAGGGCCGGCCCGCTTTTGCGGTGCTGCCGATCGCAGAATACGAACGGCTCCTGGAAGCCGCCGACGAAGCGATCGGCCTTCGTGCCTTCGATGCCTATCAGGCCGCAAAGCCGGAAACCTATCCTGCGGAGGTGGCCGACCGCCTGTTCGACGGCGAGCACCCGGTGAAGGTGTTCCGGCAATACAGGGGTCTGACGCAAGCGCAGTTGGGCGACGCCGCCGGGTTGAAGCAGGCTTACGTGTCCCAGATCGAAGCGGGTTCCCGGATCGGCACGGTGGACGTGTTGAAGCGGATCGCCGAAGCCCTGCAAGTCGACCTCGACGACATCACCTGATCGCGAATCCGCTCACCCCTCCCGCCCGGTCAGGACGGCGAAGTAGCCGGCGATGCGGTGGACGCGGATGGGCAGCACTTGTTCGATGGCGGACAGGGCACGGTCGGGATCGCGGATGTCGAAGACGCCGGTGATCCGCCGCTCCCCCAGTTTGGAATCGAGCAGGACGATGGGGCCTGCCCGATAGCGGTTCAACTCCCCCACCACCTCGCTGAGGCTGCGGTCGTCGAAGACCACGCGGCCGTCGCGCCATGCCGTGAGGCGGGCGACGTTCAGTCCAGTCTCGCGCACCGGGCAGGCACCCTCCTCATAACGCGCGGTTTCCCCGGCCGTCAGGCGGACGCCGTCCTCCGCCGACGCAATGCCGGCCGGGCAGTGGACTTCGACCGTGCCCTCCTCCACCGCCACGCGGGTGGAGCCATCCATCCGGCGCACGGCGAAGCGTGTGCCGACCACGCGGGTGACCGCGCCCATCGTCGTCACTTCGAAGGGCCGGCTGCGGTCGGAGGTGACCATGAAGAAGGCTTCGCCCTGGCGAAGGGTCACGCGGCGGTTCGAGCCGCTGAAATCGACCGCGATGGCGCTGTCGGTGTTGAGTTGGACCTGCGATCCGTCGGCAAGCGTCACGGTCCGCCGCTCCCCCGCCGCGGTGCTGTGGTCGCTGCCCAGGCGGTCCAGGGTGGCGGGGCCGAAGACCGCAGCAATGGCAACGCTCGCAGCCAGCAAAGCCAGCGGGGCGAAACGGCGGCTGACGGAGGAACTGGCGGAGCGGTTCCGGCGCATCGGCACAATGGATGCCGCCGGGCGCGGGTCGGGCATCCTATCCAGCGCGCTCCATACCGCGCGCAGGCCGTCGAAGGCGGCACGGTGCTGCGGACTGGCGGCGAGCCACGCCTCGATATCGCGGCGTTCGGCGTCCGTCACCGCGTCGGACTGCAGGCGTACAAGACGCCGCGCCGCCTCTTCGGTGAGGGCATCCGGTGCGGTTCCCGATGCGCATTTATGATCGGAGGTCATCGCCTGTTCCTGACGCTCGCTGGACCCATACCGTATTGGACCTGGAAAGGCGCTCCTTCCCTGACGCCCAAGGACGGAGTACCCCTACGGTTGGTCGCCTGTGCCGTCGCCCAGCCTCTGCCGGCAATGCAGCAGCGCCTTGATGATGTGCTTTTCAACCATGTTGCGCGAAATTCCAAGGCGATTAGCAATCTCGCCATGGCTCAGCCCGTCGATCTTGTTGAGCAGGAACACCTCGCGGCAACGCGGCGGCAATTCGTCCACCACCGCCTGCATCAGGCGCACCCGTTGGCGGGCGGCGGCGGCATCGTCCGGCCGCGCCGTCTCGGCCGCGCCGGCCGGGTCGGGCAGGCAATCCGGCAGGTCGCCGGCCGCGCGCTGTTCCTCCGCCCGGCGGGCGCGCGCAAGGTCGGACGCGACGTTGGCGGCGGCGGCATACAGGTATGACGTCTCATGGCTGATCGGCCCCGATCCGGCAAAGCGCAGCAGGCGCAGATAGACCTCCTGCGCGGCATCGGCCGCACTCTCCCGACAGCCCAGCCGGCGGACGAGGAAGCGCAGGAGGCCCGAATTGTGCTGCCGGAAGAGGCCATCGACCAGCAGGCGGCGCATGTGGGAGGCCATATCCGCAGTCCGATCGGAAACCCGATCGGAAGCCCGATTGGAAGCCATGTCGGTCCAGAATGGGTTGGGGCCAGGGTCAGGAAGCCTGAGGGCGGGAATGAGGAAAATCCGTCTGTCGCTGATAGCAGAACTGCGAATGATTATCAATATCTCCGCTGTCGCGCCGTGACGATTTCCATAGATCTCTAACCTTCGCGTAATGTCGGATCCGTCGACTTGCTCCAAACGCATAGAGACCGACCTGAACATCTGCGCCATTGACCGGAGCGGACGCGTAGGTCTGGATAGGCCGCTTCAGGTGGCTCGTTGCTTCGCATGCGGCCACAGATGGTAGAGTTCAGGGAAAAGCACAATGTTCGGCGGACGGACCACTTCGTTTCACATGCCGGTACCGGGTAGGGACAGGGCATGGCACCGTCTATACCGGACCTCCATCCCGATACTATTCACCACGGTCTGTCTTGGTCTCGCCGGATGCTCCACCGCGCATGTCACCACGCCTGCCCGCTCCGCCACCGAACAGCTTCTGATCTCGACCGCCGCGGACCAAGCGGCGGAGCGTCTGGCCGGGCGGCTGGCGGTGAAGGGCAGCGTCTATGTCGATGCCAGCGGCGTCGAAGGCTACGACACCAAATACGCCGTCTTCGCCGTCCGCGACGCCCTGCTGCGCCATGGTGCCGCCATGGCCCAGACGCGCGACGCTGCCGCCACCGTCGTGGAACTGCGGGTCGGCGCCCTGTCGGTGGACAGCGAAAGCTCGCTTCTCGGCATTCCCAGCATCGACATTCCAATGCCGGTCAGCGGCACCTCCTCCACCCCGGAGATCTCGCTGTTCAAGAAGGAGCTGACGCAGGGCGTCGCCAAGATCGCCGCCACCGCCTATGACAAGAACTCCGGTGCGCTGGTCTCCTCCAGCGGGCCGCAATACGGTTTCTCCAACCGCGCGGAGTGGGTGCTGCTGCTGATGCTGAGCTGGGACACCAACGACCTGCTGCCGCCCGACACCCGCCCCGACCCGAAGCCCTGGGACGATTGAGTCAACGGAAATACAGCGCCACGCGCTTGCCGTCGATCTCGTGGATGTCCGCATCCACGCCATAGACGTCGCGGATGACGCACGGGGTGATGATGTCCTCCGGCGGACCCTGATGCGCGATGCGGCCGTTGCGCATCGCCACGATCCGGTCCGAATAGCAGGAGGCGAAGTTGATGTCGTGCAGCACCAGGATGATGGTCTTGCGGAACTCGTCGGCGGTGCGGCGGAACAGCTTCATCATCGCCACAGCATGCTTGACGTCCAGGTTGTTCAGCGGCTCGTCCAGCAGGACATAGTCGGTGTCCTGGCACAGCACCATGGCGATGAAGGCGCGCTGGCGCTGGCCGCCCGACAGCTCGTCCAGGAAGCGGTGGGCGACCGCCTCCAGTTCCAGATAGCGGATGACCCGCTCGATATGGCCCTGGTCCTCCACCGTCAGCCGCCCCTTGCTGTGGGGATAGCGGCCGAAGGCGATCAGGTCGCGTACGGTCAGGCGCGCCGTCATCTGGTTGTCCTGCCGCAGGATCGACAGGCGCCGCGCCAGCACGTCGCCGGGCGTCGTCGTGACGTCCATGCCATCCACGCTCACCGTGCCGGCGGGCACCGGCAGCAGACGGCTGATCATCGACAGCAGGGTCGATTTCCCCGCCCCGTTCGCACCGATCAGCGAGATGACGCCGCCGGCCGGCAGCGTGATCGACACGTCGTCCACCACCAGAGTTTCGCCATAGGACTTGGTGGCATTCCGGACCTCGATCATCGGGCCGCTCTCCGCACAAGGATGATCAGGAAGACGATTCCGCCCAGGAACTCGATGACGATGCTGAGCGCGCCGTTGAAGCCCAGCAGCCGTTCCAGGACAAGCTGGCCGCTCATCAGCACCAGGATGGCGACCAGCGCCGCCACCGGCAGGATCAGCCGGTGGCGGTGCGTGTCAACCAGCAGATAAGCCAGGTTGGCGACCAGCAGGCCGAAGAAGGTGACCGGGCCGACCAGGGCGGTGGAGACGGCGACCAGCACCGACACCATCACCAGCACCCGCATCACCTCGCGCCGGTGATCGACGCCCAGGTTGATGGCGGCGTCCCGCCCCAGCGCCAGCACGTCCAGCACGCCGGCCTTGCGCCACACCATCACCGACACCGCCAGCACGACCAGCGCCGACACAGCCAGAAGCTGGCCGTCCACCCGGTTGAAGCTGGCGAACATGCGGTCCTGCACCACCAGGAACTCGTTGGGGTCGATCACCCGGTACAGGAAGCTGGTGAGGCTGCGGAACAGCACGCCGAAGACGATGCCCACCAGCATCAGCAGGTGAAGCCCGCGCAAGCTACCCGAAAACAGCCAGCGATAGAGCAGCCAGGAAAAGGCCACCATCGCCGCGACCTCGATCCCGAAGCGCAGGCGCGGGTCGAAGGCCGACACCGCGGCGGATCCCAGCTGGAACACCAGCACCGTCTGGATCAGCCGGTAGAGGGCGTCGAACCCCATGATCGACGGGGTCAGGATCCGGTTGTTGGTGATGGTCTGGAACAGCACGGTGGACATGGCGATGGCATAGCCGACCAGCACCATCGCCGCGACCTTGGTGCCGCGGAAGGTCAGAATGAAGCTCCAGCTTCCCTTCGCGCCGACAGTCAGGAACAGGACGATGGACGCGGCCGCCAGCCCGCCCAGCCCTGCGATCAGGACGGCCGGAGGCAGCGAACGGCGATCAGGCGGCATGGCGGTTCTTCCGCAGCAGCAGGTAAAGGAAGATCGCGCTGCCGACGATGCCCATGGTCGTACCGATCGGGATCTCGTAGGGGCGGATCACCAGCCGGCCGGCGATGTCGCAGGCCAGCACCAGCCCGGCGCCGAACAGCGCCACCCAGGGCAGCGAGAGGCGCATGTTGTCGCCGCGCATCAGGCTGATCAGGTTGGGCACGATCAGGCCCAGGAACGGGATCATGCCGCAGGTGGCGATCACCGCCGCCGTCACCAGCGACACGATGACCAGCCCGAGCGACACCACGCGCCGGTGGTTCAGGCCCAGGTTGGTGGTGAAATCCTCCCCCAGCCCGGCGACGGTGAAGCGGTCCGCCGCGGCATAGGCGACGGCGGTCAGCACGGCGCCGATCCACAGCAGTTCGTAGCGCCCGCGCAGAACGCCGGAGAAGTCGCCGGTCTCCCATGCCCGCACCGACTGCAGCATGTCGAAGCGGTAGGCGACGAACTCCGTCGAAGCGGTGATGACCGCCCCCAGCATGATGCCGACCAGCGGCACGATCAGCGGGGAGCGCAGCGGCATCCGCCGCAGGATGCCCAGGAACAGCGCGGTTCCCGCCAGTGCGCAGACGCCCGCCACCAGCATCCGGCCCAGCATCGGGGTTTCCGGCGCCAGCAGCGTCACCATCAGCATGCCGAACACCGCCGATTCCGCAGTCCCGGCGGTGGACGGCTCGACGAACTTGTTGCGGGCGAGCATCTGCAGGATCAGGCCCGACACCGCCATGCCGGCCCCGGCCAGCACCAATGCCAGCGTGCGCGGTATGCGGCTGACCAGCAGCACCTGCGTCGCCTCGTCCGAGGCTCCGCTCAGGATCGTGCCGATCGTCACGTCGCTGACGCCGACGAACAGGCTGGCTGCCGCCAGCGCGATGACGCCGGCGGCAGCCAGAACAATCCCCCTCATGCCGGCGACCCACCGCCGGCAGCGATTGCGAAGGCGGACATCGTCACGCCTTTCTCGTCAGGACCGCCTTGATGTCGTCGGCATCCTGCTGCATGGCGTTCAGCCCGCCGCCGATCAGGTACCAGTTCGCCGCGTTCAGATAGACCACCTGCCCCTTCTGCCATGCGGCGGTCCGGCGCACGATCTCGTTGTCCAGCAGCTGCTTGGCCGACTGCCCTTCCCGCCCGATTGCGGAATCGCGGTCGAGCACGAACAGCCAGTCCGGATTGGTCTGCAGGATGAACTCGAAGTTGATCGCCTGCCCGTGGTTGGAGGTGTCGAGCTTCTCGGCCGCCGGCACCACGCCATATTCGGTGTGGAGCACGCCGAAGCGCGACCCCGGACCATAGGCGCTGATCTTGCCGCCGGTGGTCAGGATCAGCAGGCCCTTGCCCGCCTTGCCCGCGATCGACTTCACCTCGGCGATCGTCGCACGCAGCTTGTCGGCACGGGCCTTCACCTCGGCGCTCTTGCCGAAGATGCGGCCAAGCGTGTCGGCATTCTCCAGCGCGCTGTCGAAGAAGCGCTCGGGCTTCACCGTCAGGTCGATGGTGGGGGCGATGGCCGACAGCTCGGCATATTTCGGGCCGGACCGGCCGCCGACGATGATCAGGTCGGGCTGTGCGGCGTTCACCGCCTCGTAATCCGGCTCGAACAGCGTGCCGATCCTGGCATAGCCGGGGCCGTCATATTTGGCGAGGTTGCCGGGCTTCAGCCCGCTCGGCGCGCCCGCGACCGGAACGCCCAGCGCATCCAGCGTGTCGAGCGACGCCATGTCGAAGCACAGCACCTTGTTGACCGTCTTGGGCAGCTTCGTCTCGCCCTGGGAATGGCGGATGGTGCCGGCGGCGGCGGTCTGGGCGAAGGCCGCCCGCGGCATGAGGAAGGGCGCCAAGCCGGAAACCCCGATCGCCAGACCTGCCGTCAACAGGTCCCTGCGGCGCGTCACGATGGTCATCACAACTCCCAAAATTATCCGGAATGCACCGAACCTGCGGACGCCGATGGGCGCAGGACAGGTCCGGGCGGGCAGAGCGGGCCGGTGCGCCCCCCCGGGACCGGTCCCGATGGCACATGCTAACGACTCTAATTCTCACTTGCAAAAACTTCCGCGTGGGGCGATGCGACGCAGCACGGATGGCGGCCATGCCCGCGCTTGGACCCTGCCGCCCTGCCCCGCGGCGGTGAGCGGGCTTCCCGAAGCCATTGCATCCGTTGCAGGCTCCATGTCTCGGGTGCCGTCGGCGCCTTGGCGACCGCGGTGAAAACGATGAGGGAAATCAAGAGAATGACCGATGGCCTGTTTCCGTCCTGGATGCTGTGGGCCCTGTTGTCCGCCTGCTTCGCGGCGCTGACCGCCATCTTCGCCAAGGTCGGGGTGGAGGGTGTCGGCTCCGACATGGCGACACTGATCCGGACGGCCGTCATCTTCCTGCTGCTGATCGGTATCGTCGTCTCGACGGGCCAGTCGCTGTCGCCATCGGCGGTATCGGGAAAGACTTGGCTGTTCCTTGTCCTGTCGGGCCTTGCCACCGGGGCCTCCTGGCTCTGCTATTTCCGCGCGCTGAAGCTCGGTCCCGCCTCGCAGGTGGCGCCCGTCGACAAGCTCAGCGTGGTGCTGGTCGCCCTGTTCGGCGTGCTGTTCCTCGGCGAGAAGCTGTCGGCGCCGAACTGGCTCGGCGTCGTCCTGATCGCCGCCGGTGTGATCCTGCTGGCCTTCAAGTAGGCCGCTTGCCCCGCAACGCGACTGCATATCATTATCGCTGGCCTTCAAGAGACCGAAGAGAGCACCATATGGGCAGCATGAGCGATCTTCCCCCCGCGCCTGCGGACCGGCTCGAATCCCGCCAGAGAGCCAGCCGAGCGAGCGACAAATTGACGCGCGGGCGCATGATCGTGGCGCTGGATGCCCTTCTGTCGAAGCGGAACGTCACGCTGGCCGCCCGGGAACTGGACATGCAGACCCCGGCGCTCAGCCGCCTGCTCGGCCAGATGCGGGAAGAGTTCGGCGATCCGCTGTTCGTCCGCTCCGGCCGCGGCCTCGTTCCCACCCCCTTCGCCGAGGCGCTGCGGCCGAAGGTGCAGGGATTGGCGGCGGCCATCGACGACCTGTTCCAGCCGACCGTCGCCAGCCGGCCGTCCGAGCCCTTCGATCCGGGCTGGAACGTCCCGTCCTCCGTTCCGGTCCCGCCGCTGGCGACGCGGCCGGCCAACCTGCTGGACGGCCAACCCTCCCCGGCGGAGGTGGCCGCCAATCTGGAGCGGGTCGGCCAAAGCGACTCCCCCCATGACCGGCTGGCCCGGAACATCGGCGTCCTCGGCATCGCCGGCGGCGGCCATGGCCGCCCGCTGACCATGGAGGAAGCGGAAGAGGCGATGGGCATCGTCCTGGCCGGCGAGGCGGACCCGATCCAGACCGGCGCGCTGTTCGGCATGATGCGCGTGCGCGGCGCCACCGCGCCGGAACTCGCGGGCTTCGTGCGGGCGATGCAGGGCCATGTCGCCGCCCGGTTCGAGGGGCACTTGGGCCGGGGGCACCCGGCAGCCCCGTCCCCCATTCCCGAAGCCGACCTGGACTGGCCCTGCTTCACCTCGCCCAACTACCACAACCCGCCCTGGTTCTTTCATGCCGCGAAGCTGGTGGCGCAGGCGGGGCACCGCGTCCTTCTGCACGGCAACACCGGCAGCGGCCCCGCCGCCGGACGGTACGAGGTGGTGGCCGCTGCGCTCGGGATTCCGGTCTGCTCGACTGCGGACGACATCGGTGCCGCTCTGGCGGCGCAGCGGATCGCCTATGTTCCGCTGACTGCGCTCGCTCCTCAGATCCATCGGCTGATCGGCCTGCACCGGCTGACCCAGTTCCGCAACGCAGCCCTGGAGGCGGTCCATCTGCTGAGCCCGGCCGGCGGGCGCACCAGCCTGCTGGGCGTGACCAAGCCGTCGCACCGCGAACTGCATCGCGACACCGCGCGCCTGCTGGGCTTGTCCCATATCTCCGTGCTGGGCAGCGTGCGCGACGTCGCCCAATACACGCCCTTCCGCCCGGCCACCATCCATCGCCTGATCGACGGCGAGCCGAACGACCTGGCCCTTCCCTCCCGCATGGCGGAGCCGCCGTCCACGCCCCGGCCGCGCGGCACCAGCCTGGAATACTGGCAGGGGGTGTGGACCGGTGCGATGCGCGATGCGCGGGCGGAGCGGATCATCGTCGGCACCGCGGCCTTCGCCCTGTTTTCGCTGCCCGGCGCCGGCGGCGGGTTCGATGAGGCAATGGCCAAGGCGGACTATCTGTGGAAGCAACGTCAATCACGCTGAGCCGCGATGCAGATGCAAATCATTCTTATTAACCGCGTGATATTTCAGCAACATGGCTGAATCCGGCGTCCACCACCGTCGCTCCAGGACACCGGAATCGCTGCATCAGTCACTCCTAAATCATTGACACGAAAGGGAAACATAAATATCCCCCGGCAGCGCTCCCTCGTGGGTGCCGGGTGCCTCTCCACGCCCTCGTGGCGCAGAGAAGCTCATCCGCACCCGCCTTGGTAGGTTAGCGATTTTGCAATTTAGAATGATTCTGAATCTCGCCTATTGTAGGAGGCGGCTATCCCATTGGTAGAAGGCGGTCCAGCGATCGTCCAATCACCTTGGCGCATTTCGGGAGAGCTTGATGCGACAGACCACGTCCCCCAACGGACTGAGACCCCTTCTGGCCGGTGCGGCCGCCACGGCCAGCCTGGCCATGACCTTCGCCATTCCGGCGACGGCCGATGCGCAGACGGCCGGCACGGGAACGGGCGCTCCGGGGACGGGTCCGACGCCGCAACGCTCCTCCACCGACGCCCTCCAGCTCGATTCGATCAAGGTCGATGCCGTTGCGCCGGAAACCGGCAACGTCAACGCCGCCCCCACCGGCGTGTCCCGCCTGCCGGAAACGGTCAAGGACACGCCCCGCGTCGTCAACGTCGTGCCGCAGGAGATCATCGAGCAGCAGCGCGCCACCTCGCTGGAACAGACCCTGCGCAACGTGCCGGGCATCACCATTTCCACCGGTGAAGGCAACGGCGGCCAGAACGGCGACCAGTTCCGCATCCGCGGCCTGACCGCCCGCGGCGACATCTACACCGACGGCCTGAAGGACTTCGGCGTCTACACCCACGACGTCTTCAACACCGAAACGGTGCAGGTCTTCAAGGGGCCGTCGGGCAACGGCTTCGGCGTCGGCAACTCCGGCGGCGTGATCAACCAGGGCACCAAGAAGGCGTCGCTGCAGCCGAAGGTCCAGATCGACCAGTCGGTGGGCACCGGCCCGACCTACCGCACCACGGTGGACATCAACCAGCCGCTCGGCGACACCGCGGCGCTGCGGGTGAACGGCCTCTACCACACCCAGAACGTCGCCGACCGCGACGAGGTGGAAGCCGACCGCCGCGGCATCGCCGCGGACCTGGGCCTGGGCCTGGGCACGCCGACCACCTGGCACCTGAACTACGCCTTCCTGAAGGGCGAGAAGACGCCCGACATGGGCCAGCCGATGGTGCAGGGCCGCGACGGCATCTTCCGTCCGGCGGGGGAGTTCGGCCTGGACCGCTCGACCTCCTACGTCCGCAACCTCGACCGCGACGACACCGAGAACCACATCCTCACCTCGACCTTCGCGCATGAGGTGAACAAGGCGCTGTCGGTCTACAACGACTCCCGCTTCAGCCATTACGAGCGCAACTTCGCCGCCACCAACCCGGCCGCGCTCACCGGCACCGCCGCCACCCAGTTCCTGGCCGGCCGCAACCCGGTGATCAGCTATGGTGCCGGCGGCGGCATGGCCTTCAAGCAGCAGGGCTTCGGCGTCCAGAACGTCACCGGCGCCAAGGTGAACGGCGAGCTGTTCGGCATGCGCCATTCGCTGAACGGCGGCCTCGACGTCAGCTATCAGCGCGACAAGCGCGAATCCGGCAGCTGGGTCAACCGCACCAACACCCAGACCATCCGCAACCCGTCCCACAGCTATGCCGCCAACACCGCCATCCTTTATCCGGCGGCCGGCGGACGCGAATCCAGCGTGACCAACGCCGGCCTGTTCGTCACCGACCGCGTTTGGCTGTTCGACAAGCTGTCGGTCCAGGGCGGCCTGCGCTGGGACTATTTCCGCACCAGCTTCAGCGCCGCCGATCCGGCGATCGCCGGCGGCTCGGCCTCCGAGCGCACCTGGAGCCCGTCGGTCAGCCTGATCTATGAACCGACCCCGGATTCGTCGGTCTACGCATCATACTCGCGGTCCTACAAGCCGATCGGCACCGACATCGCCGCGGCGGTCACCAATGGCACGGCGGAGACGCCGAACGGCGCCCGCAGCTTCGATCCGGAGCAGACCGACCTCTACGAGATCGGCGGCAAGGCCGATTTCCTGAACGGCCGCCTGGGCGTCAGCGGCGCCATCTTCCAGGCCGAGAAGTCGAACACCTACTCGGTCGATCCCGCCACCGGCACCGTCACCGACGGCTTCTCAGAATCCGGTCTCGGCGTCCGCGTCCGCGGCTTGGAGGCCAGCATCAGCGGCAAGGTGACGGAGCACTGGAACATCTACACCAACTACGCCTACCTGAACGGCAAGGTGACGGACTCCCGCACCAACCCGGCGCTGGTCGGAAAGGTGGCCCCCAACGTGCCGAAGCACAATGCCAGCCTGTGGACGACCTACGAGTTCGAGGTCGGCATTCCCGGCAAGTTCACGGTCGGCGGCGGCATGCAGGTGGCGTCGGAATACTGGTCGGACAGCGCCAACACCGCCCGCGTTCCCCACACCTTCTCGGCCGATGCGGTGGTGTCCTACGAATACCGCAACGTCTCCGTGGCCCTGAACGGCTACAATCTGACTGACCATCGCAACTACACCTCGGCCTTCAACGCCGTCCGCGCGGTCCCGGCCTCCGGCCGCACCGTCATGCTGACGACGGGGCTGACGTTCTGAAAGTTCCCTCTCCCCCCCGGGGAGAGGGTTAGGGTGAGGGGGACGCGCGGCGAGGATTCTCGGACCCACACGCAGTGCTTCCCCCTTCACCCCATCACAAGGACCTTCTCACGTGCTCCTGCAGATCCCCGAAATCCTCACCGCGGACGAGGTTGCGCAGTGCCGTGCGGTGCTGGAAGCCTCGCCCTGGGTCGACGGGCGCGTCACCGCGGGCGATCAGGCCGCCGGCGCCAAGCACAACCTGCAGATCCCCGAGGAAAGCGAGACCGCGCGGGAACTCGGCGTCGTCATCCTCCGCGCGCTCGCCCGCAGCCCGGCTTTCAATTCGGCCGTCCTGCCCTTGCGCGTCCTGCCGCCGATGTTCAACCGGTATGACCGGGCGATGACCTACGGCTATCACGTCGACAACAGCATCCGCGCCATTCCCGGCACCGGCGGCATGCGCATGCGGGCCGACGTGTCGACCACCATCTTCCTCAGCGATCCCGAGGATTACGACGGCGGCGAGCTGATCGTCGAGGACACCTACGGCACCAAACCGGTCAAGCTGCCGGCCGGCCACGCCGTCGTCTATCCGTCCAGCAGCCTGCATCAGGTCAGCCCGGTGACGCGCGGGTCCCGTTGGGCCTCCTTCTTTTTCACCCAGTCGATGGTGCGCGACGACGGGCTGCGCGCCATGCTCTACGACCTCGACATGGCGATCATCGAGTTGCGGCAGGAGCTGGGCGACGGCCACCACGCCGTCCTGTCGCTGGTCAACCACTATCACAACCTGCTGCGCCGCTGGGCGGAGGTGTGATGGCGGAGCGTGCGCGGACAGCCATGCCGGGACTGAGCGTCGCGGACACGCTGCTGGCGCTCGGACAGTCCTGCCTCGACCGCGGTGAGGGCGAACAGGCCTATGGCTGGTTCCGCAGCGCCGCGCGCGGCGGCGACGCGCGCGCCATCAACATGCTGGGCCGCTGCCTCGAACATGGCTGGGGCGTTGCCGCCGACCCGGTGCAGGCCGCCGCGCACTACCGCAAGGCTGCCGATCTCGGCGACGGCTGGGCGCTGTTCAATCTGGCCGACCTCCATTGCCGCGGCGTCGGCGTTCCCGCCGACGACGAGGCCGCCTACCGGCTCTATGCCGCCTCCGCCGCCAAGGGCATCGCCAAGGCGCTGAACATGCTGGGCCTTTTCCACGAGAGCGGACGCGCGGTGCCCGCCGACGATGCCGCCGCGCGTTCCCTGTTCAAGGCGGCGGCGGAAGGCGGCGACTGCTGGGGCCGCTTCAATCACGCCCGCACCCTATTGCTCGACGGGCTTCGCGACGAGGCGCTGCGCTGGTTCCGCCTTGCGCTCGACAGCGGTTTCCCCGACTTCTACCGCAGCATGGCCGCGGCATTGGCGCCGCATCCCGACCCGCGGATCCAGGCGCTGGCCGCGCAAGCCGCGGCACTCGCCGAGCCCGGCACCCTGCAGGAAAGCCGCCGATGACCGTTCCGCCCGACACCGTCTCGCTGTTCGACTATGAACGCCACTTCAACGATCGCGTCGATCCGGCCACCCGCGCCTATATCGGCGGCGCCGGGGCGGACGGCATCACCCAGCACGCCAACCGCGAGGCCTTCGACCGCCTGCGCCTGATGCCGCGCGTGCTGCGCGACCTGTCCAACGCCACCGCAAGCTCAAGCCTGTTCGGCGAGACGCTCGACTATCCGATCATCCTGGCGCCGATGGCCTATCACAAGCTGGTCCATCCCGACGGCGAACTGGCGACGGTGGAGGCCGCCGGCCTGACGCGCAGTTGGATGACCGTCAGCACCCAGGCCAGCGTGCGCCTGGACGAGATCGCTCGGCGGGCTTCGGCGCCGCTGTGGTTCCAGCTCTACACCCAGCCCCGGCGGGAGGACACGCTGACGCTGGTGCGCCGGGCGGAGGATGCTGGGTGCCGGGCGCTGGTCCTGACGGTGGACGCACCGGTAAACGGCATGCGCAACATGGAACAGCGCGCCGGCTTCCGCCTACCGCCCACCATCGCGCCGGTCAACCTCGCCGGCCTCGCCCCCGACACGTTCAGGCCGGCCCGCCCCGGCAGTCCGGTGTTCCAGGGCATGCTCCACGCCGCCCCGACCTGGGACACCGTGGCGTGGCTGTGCGGAGAGACGCCCCTGCCCGTCCTGCTCAAGGGCATCCTCAACCCCGACGACGTGGAGCCCGCCATTGCGGCGGGGGCCGGCGGCCTCATCGTCTCCAACCATGGCGGCCGGACGCTGGACACCCTGCCCGCCACCATCGACGCCTTGCCAGCGGTGGCGGAACGGGCCGCCCGCCGCCTGCCGGTGCTGATGGACGGCGGCATCCGCCGCGGCACCGACATCCTGAAGGCGCTGGCCTTCGGCGCCGATGCCGTGCTGGTCGGCCAGCCGGTGCTGCACGCGCTGGCGGTCGGCGGACTGGCGGGCGTCGCCCATATGCTGACCCTGCTCCAGACCGAATTGGAGGTCGCGATGGCGCTGACCGGCCGCGCGACCCTGGCCGACATCGACCGTTCGGTGATCCACCCGTCCGCCTGAGCAGGGCTCACGCGGCGGAGACCTGATCGCGCAGCACGCGCTTCGTCACCTTGCCGTTGGCGTTGCGCGGCAGCGCATCGCCCAGCAGGGTCACATAGTCCGGCACCTTATAGTCGGCGAGGTTGGCCCGGCAGAAGTTGCGCACGTCGTCCTCGGTCAGGCCGCCGGACTTGGAGATGACGAAGACGTGGATCTTCTCGCCCAGCACCGGATCGGGATGGGCGACCACCGCCGCCTCCACCACGTCCGCATGGCGGACCAGCAGGTTTTCGACCTCCACACTATAGATCTTGTGGCCACCGCGGTTGATGACGTCGTTCTTCCGGTCGTAGAGCCGCAGATAGCCCTGCGCATCCAGCGCCCCGATGTCGCCCGACCGCCAATGGCCGTCGACGAAGCTGTCGCGGGTAGCGTCCTCGCGGTTCCAATAGCCGCGAATGGTCATCGGCCCGCGGATCCACACCTCCCCGCTCACCCCCGGTGGGCATTCGCGGCCCTGTTCGTCGATGATGCGCAGGTCACCGCAGGGCACGCACATGCCGACCGAATCCAGGCAGGCGCGGGTATGGCCGATGGGAACCACGCTGATGATGGTGGCGCATTCGGTGGAACCGTAGGCGTTCAGCAGATGCAGGTCGGGCAGCCGCTCCGCCATCGCCTCCACCGTCGCTTCCGGCATCGGCGCACCGCCGAAGCCGCCGATCCGCCAGGACGACAGGTCGTAGCGGCTGAAATCGGCGCGCAGCAGGCAGAGATTGTACATCGCCGGGACCAGCACGGTGGTGGTCATGCGCTCCCTGCTCGCCAACTCCAGGAATCCGGCGACGTCGAAGGCGGGCATCATCACCGTGCAGCCGGCGACGCGGATCATCGCCATCACCACGGCGACCAGGCCGGTGACATGCGAGGCCGGCACGGCCAGCACCGCCCGCTCCCCCTCGCGATAGTCCCAGCATTCCTCGAAATGCATGGCTGAGTGGATGATGTTCACATGAGCCAGCAGCGCGCCCTTCGGCTTCCCCGTGGTCCCGGAGGTGTAGAGGATGACGGCGGTGTCCTCCTCCCCCTGCGCCGTTGCGGGACCCGGAACAGATGCGTCGGCTTCCAGCAGATCCTCGAACGGCCGGCAGCCCTCCACCACGCCGCCGACCGACAGCCGCAGGGCCAGTGACGGCACCTCCTCGGCAGTGGGCATTCGGTCGGCGAGGGCTGCGTCATGGACCAGGATCGATGCGCCGCAATCGTTGAGGATTCCGGCGATGCCCGGCCGCTGTTCGCGCGCGCTGATCGGCACCGCGACGGTGCCGGCACGCGCCGCCGCCAGCAGCGCGATCAGGAATTCCGCCCGGTTGCTCATCACCAGGGCCATGCGCTCGCCCGGCCGAACACCCCGCGCCATCAGCGCAGCAGCGGCCCGCGTCACCAGCCCGTCGAGTTGGGAATAGCTGTAACGCCGCTCAATATCCACCAGCGCCTCGCCATCGGGCCGGCGGGACACGGCGTCGCGGAACATGGCGTCGATGGTCGCCGGACGCTCGCTGTAGCATGGTACGAGACGCGTGCCGAAAAGCAGCTCGCGCCGTTTGGGAACGCCCGTTCCTTCCGGCCAGGCCATGCCCGTCCTCCCTGTCGATTTCGTTGAATTCCATGAAGGGGCCGGCGCCGCAGCCGCGGATCTCCGCGCATGAGCCGCAGGGTTACCGCGCCTAAGGCTGGAGTAGCCGCTTTCCATCACGGAAGCCCTTCTCCCCTTGCGGGAGAAGGGCTTAAGCAGCCGATCAGACCTACGTGCTACAACCCTGCATGAACCGGCACCGCCCTTGTCGATCTCAATCAGACTATGTCATTCTATGAACTGAGTGTCAAACAGCGGCACAGTCCGGGCCGCCAACAAATTGCCCGCCCTCGCCCCGCAACGGGCGGACCCAGGCGGCCCGCGGCACTCCCCACCCCTTTCGCATAAAGAAATGCAGGCAGTCTCCGCCTGCCGACCGGGAGGACATCCATGTCGACACCCCATTACGTGACCATCGGACAGGGCCAACTGCGTGTCTGGCGCAGCGGTTCCGGCCCCGACCTGCTGGTGCTGCCCGGCCTGATCGCCGCCGCCTCCACCCGCGCCGACCAGTTGGCTCGCGACCTGCCCGGCTGGACCGTCACCGCGGTCGATCTTCCGGGAACCGGCGGGTCCAGCGGTGTGTGGGCGGAGGATACCGCCGGTTTGGCCCGCCTCATCGCAGAGGCCGCAACCGCACTGGGCCTTCCCCCCTGCCCGCTGCTCTCCTTCGACCTTGCAGCGCCGTTGGCCGTCGCGCTGCAGAACAGCGAATCGAGCTGGCAACCGGATACCGTCCTGCTCGCCGATGCGGCAGCAGCGGAAGGCTGGACGCAACGCCGCTTGACCCCCGCCCCGCTGGCACCGCGCGACGACGGCACCCATCTGGCCGTGCTGTGGGCGCATCTGCGCGATGCCCATGTGCTGGAGCCGCGCGACGCCAGGCATCCGGCACCACAGGGCGCGCCCTTGCCCGCTCCCGACGCCCTGGACGCGATGCTGCGAACCGCCGCCGCGGCGCCTCACCGCTATGAAGCGTTGTGGAGCCTGTGCCTCGACGCCATGCCGAGACTCACCGACCGGACCGGCGTTGTCCGTGTCGATGACCCTGGCGCCGCGGCCAAAGCCTTGTCGGCCATGGCCTCATGCCGGCCCGATGCCCAACCGCTTCCGCCGACGCAGCCGGTCTCCGATCCGATGCGGGTCTGGCACGACTATGCCGACACGCCGCAGGGCCGCGTCCATCTGCGCCGGGCCGGGCGCGGCCGGCCGCTGCTGGCACTGCAATCGGCCCCCGGATCCTCGAAGCCGCTGCTGCCGCTTCTGCACGGGCTGGCTTCGGGATGGGAGGTCATCGCTCCCGACTATCTCGGCAACGGCGAATCGGACAAGCCCGACCGCGCGGTCGATATCGGCATGCTGGCGGAGGATGCGCTGGCTGTCGCCGATGCGCTCGGCCTCGACCGCTTCGACCTGTGGGGAACCCACACGGGGGCGCTGGTGGCGCTGGAACTGACGGTCCGCCATCCCGACCGCGTCGGCCGCGCGGTGCTGGAGGCGCCGGTGCTGATCCCGCCAGACTTCAGTGCCGACATCCTGACCAACTATTTCCCGCCGCTGGCCGCCGACCGCTGGGGCCTGCATCTGCTGCAGGCCTGGAACATGCGGCGCGACATGTTCCTGTTCTGGCCGTGGTACAGGCAGGAGCGTGGAGCCGCCCGCGCCATCGGCGTTCCCGACGCGGCGGTGCTGCATGACTGGACCATGGGTCTGCTGGCGAGCGGCGCCCATTACGACCGCTCCTACCGCGCCGCCTTCCACTACGACACCCGCGCCCGCCTGCCGCGCCTGACCCGGCCGGCGCTGATCTGCGCCGGGCCTGCCGACATGCTGGTCGAAGGGCTGGCCGAAGCGAAGCAACTGGCACCTGCGGGAACGGAGGTGGCACCGACCCCGGCCACCGTCTGGTATCCCGGCCAGGAAGCCTCCGCCGTGGAGGCGACCATTGCCCGCTATGCCGCCTTCCTGCGCGGGGATGCCGCCGATTCGCACCGCGTGGCATAGAGCAACACAGCGCCCTTACCGCTTTCGGCCTTCGCCGTCACCCCCCGAGCACCGATTGGGCACGGGCAGCCCGATGCAACGGCGGGGCCGACAGCGAATTGAGGTTGGACGAGATCTCCCGCACCGCGCCGCGCATGTCGTCCAGGAAATTGGGCTGGCCGTTGCGGACGATGTGGGGGGTCAGGCCGGTCAGGCTGACCGCCGCGATCAGCCGGCCGTCCGGGTCGAACAGCGGCATGGCGATGGCGGCCAGCCCCTCGATCACGTCGTCGACCGCCATCGACCATCCGCGCTTCCGCACCTCCTCCAGCTCCTTAGCCAATTGGCGGGGGTCGGTGGTGGTGTGGGGGGTGAGGCGGGTGGTCCCGCGCGCCAGCACGCGCTCCACCTCCGCCTCCGACAGATAGGCCAGCAGCACGCGCGGCGCGGCGCCGCAATTCATCGGAAGTTGCCCGCCGACGATCCACCAGCGCACCTCCACCGACCGGTCGCTGTGGAACTGGTCCAGGCACACCGCCGATCCGTCATGGTAGACCGACAGGAACACGGTGCTGCCGGTGGTTTTCGCCAGCCGCGACAGGATGGTGGAGGCGATCTGGCGCAGGTCGCGGCGCTCCGGCACCGCCCCCGCCAGCTTCAGGATCTCCAGCCCCAGGCTGTATTTCTGGCTCTGCGCGTCGAAGGCGGCGAAGCCGTCCTGCACCAGCGTCAGCAGGATGCGCCGCGCCGTTCCCTTGTCGAGCTTCGCGGCGCTCGCGACTTCGGTCAGGGTCAGCGTCGGTCCTTCCTGATAGAAGCTGCGCAGCACGGCCAGAGCGCGCGACACGGCGCGAACGCTGAGGCCGTTCTTTTCCGCGCCCTGGTTGTCGTCCTGTTCGGTGTCCATACGTTCAAGCCCCTTATGGATGTCGCGTGCCCCGATGCCAGGCGGAAGCCCCGGTGTCCGGCACAGCCGGTGGATGGCGGCGCGGTCGCGCTGATCCCGTCACAGGTGCAGTGCGCCGGTAGCATTGAAGGCGTCCGCACGGTTGCGCAACCCCTTTCCGCCATCCCTGCCGCAGTCCACCGCCTGTGTCAAACAGTGACACCATTTTTGCCTGTTGACACTGCGAAGGGCAAATGGTTTCATTGCCAAACAAACAGAACAAGCGCGCCGCCATCGCCCCGGCAGATGGCCGGCGCCCCATGCTCCGGCTTGCCGCAGTCTCCCGACGTCAATCTTCCGATTTCATGAGACACGGCCGCCGGCACCCTGCACGAGGGGAGGACAATGCAAACCATCGCCCTGGGTGCGTTCACGGTCACGCGGATCGAGGAAATGCTGACGCCGGGTTTCGATCCCGGCTTCCTGTTTCCCGCCTATGACGAGGCGATCCTGACCCGGAACCCCGATCTGGCCGAACCGAACTTCCTCGACCCGGCATCAAAGCGCCTGATGTCGAGCATGCACAGCTGGCTGATCCGCACCGACCGCCATGTGATCCTGGTCGACACCGGCTGCGGCAACCACAAGGAACGCCACACGCCGGGTTTCGAGCGCTTCCACATGCTGGACAAGCCCTATCTGCGCCACCTCGCCGAGGCCGGCGTGCGGCCGGAGGATGTGACGCTGGTCATCAACACCCATCTGCACATCGACCATGTCGGCTGGAACACCCAGCTGGTCGACGGGCGCTGGGTGCCGACCTTTCCCAATGCCCGCTACATCTACGGTGCGCAGGAATTTAAGCACTGGCGCAGCCCCGACGGCGGCCTGATCGGCATGCCCGGCAACGGCCCGGTGATGGAGGACAGCGTCATGCCGGTGTGGGAAGCCGGTCAGGTGGACCTGATCGAGGACGGCGACCGCATCCTCGACGGGCTGTCGGTCGAACTGGCCCCCGGCCACACGGCGGGGCAGATGTTCGTCCGGCTGGAGTCCGACCGCCACGCCGCCTACTTCACCGGCGACTGCCTGCACCAGCCGATGCAGGTGTGCCGTCCGGACTGGAACAGCCGCTTCTGCGAGGACCAGGCGCAGGCGGTGGCGACCCGCCGCCGGCTGCTGGACCATGCCGCCGACCGCAACGCCCTGGTGTTCCCGGCCCATTTCGGCGCTCCCCACACCGGCTATGTGCGTCGGACGGCCGAGGATTTCCGGTTCGAGCCGCTCGCGGCCTGACCTTACCCAAGAGGGACATTCCATGAGCATCGCCGCCCTCGAAGGCACGGCCACCCTGCTTGACGCCCTGCGCGCCGCACTCGGCGCCGACGGCCTGCTGGATGACGAGAAGAGCCGCGACTTCTACGCCAACGACGTGTTCTGGCAGCCGGGCATTCCGCCGCTCGCCATCGCCCTGCCGCGCGACCGCGATCAGGTCGCCGCCACCATCCGCGCCGCGCATGATGCCGGCGTGGCGGTGGTGCCGCGCGGCGGCGGCATGTCCTACACCAAGGGCTATCTGCCCAAGCGGCCGGATTCGGTCGTCATCGACAGCCGCCGGCTGAACCGCATCATCGATCTCGACACCGACAGCCTTTATGTGACGGTGGAGACCGGCTGCACCTGGGCCGCGCTGAACGAGGCGCTGGAGGGCACCGGCCTGCGCACCGGCTATTGGGGGCCGTTGTCGGGCATCAACGCCACCATCGGCGGCGCCCTGTCGCAGAACAGCGCCTTCTTCGGCTCGGCCCTGCACGGCACCGTGGCGGAAAGCGTGCTGGGCGTCACCGTGGTGCTGGCCGACGGGCGCGTCGTCACCACCGGATCGGGCGGGCGCGTCGGAACCAAGCCCTTCACCCGCTCCGGCGGCCCCGACCTGACCGGCCTGTTCCTGGGCGACAACGGCGCCATGGGCTTCAAGGTGGCGGCGACGTTGCGCCTCCACCGCCGGCCCGAACACAGCGATTTCCTGTCCTTCGGCTTCACCACCATGCAGGCGATGGCTGCCGCACAGGTGGAGATGGCGCGGGCGCGTTGCGTGTCGGAAGGCTTCGGCATCGACCGCACGAAGGTCGAGCATTCGGCCAGCGTCAACAAGCTGTCGGATGGGCTGAAGACGTTGGGCAACGTGGCGAAGGCCGGCAAATCGCTGTTCCAGGGTGCCAAGGAGGCGCTGAGCGTCGCCACCGCCGGCACCGCCTTCCTCAAGGACCACAACTTCACCCTCCATCTGGTGGTGGAAGGCCGCAGCGAAGCCCAGCTGCGCGAGGCGATGCAGACCGTGCGCGAGATCGGCGCCCGTCACGGCAAGGAGATCGAGAACAGCGTGCCGAAGGTCATGCGCTCCAAGCCCTTCGGGCCGGTGCGCGGCATGCTGGGTCGCGAGGGCCAGCGCTGGGTGCCGATCCACGCCATCTTTCCGCTGGGCGACGCCGACAAGGTGGTTGCCGCAAACGACGCCTTCTTCGCGGAAAAACGCGGCTTCATGGAGCAGCACGGCATCATCTATTCGGTGATGACCATGACGGTCGGCAACGACTTCTTCCTGGAGCCGGCCTTCTACTGGAATGACGAGATCACGCCGCTGCACGCCGCCAGCCTGGGCGAGGACGTGGTGAAGCCCTGGCGCGACCGCCCGGCCAACCCGGCGGCCCGCAATGCGGTGGCCGAACTGCGCCGCGCGACGCAGGAGCTGTACTGCAGCCTGGGCGGCGTCAGCTGGCAGGTCGCCCGCGACTATCCGTTCCGCGAGATCATGACCCCCGAAACCTGGTCGCTGCTGGAAGGCGTCAAGCGCGCCGTCGATCCGCAGGGGCTGATGAATCCCGGCTCCCTCGGCCTCGGCGGCTGACGGACGGGAGCGGAGAGTTCCACGCCATGGGCTACACCATCACCGAGAAGATCCTGGCACGCGCCGCGGGGCTGCCCGCGGTCCGCGCCGGACAGGACATCAAGGCGAAGCCGGACTTCGTGCTGGCCTACGACTTCCCCGGCTACACCGACGTCTATTTCAAGACGATGAAGGAGGATTTCGGCATCGAGCGGGTGGCCGAGCCGGAACGCTTCGGCATCTTCATCGACCACATGGTGCCGACCGCCACCGCCAAGGAGGAAGAGCTTCACATCAACACCCGCAATTGGTGCGCGGAGAACGATGTGCCGCTGTTCGAACGGCACGGCATCGGCCATCAGGTGGCGGCGGAGGTCGGCTATGCGACGCCGGGTGCCTTCGTCGTCCATTTCGACGGCCATGTCAGCCAGCTCGGCACCTTCGGCACGTTGGCCATCGGTCTGCGCCGCAACGTGATGGAGGCCTTCGTCAGCGACACCGTGTCGATCCGTGTGCCGGATACCGTGCGGGTGAACCTGCGCGGCAGTTTGCGGCCCGGCGTGATGGCGCGCGACGTCTTCCACCATCTGGTGCGCCGGCTGGGGCCGAGTTCCTGCCGCTTCCAGGTGCTGGAACTGGGCGGACCGTCGGTAGCGGCGATGTCGACGGAGGGGCTGCAGACCATCACCGGGCTCGCCATGTTCACCGGCGCGCTGACCGCCATCGTCAACCCCGATCCCGTCCGGCTCGACTACGCCCTGCCCCGCGCCCGGAAGAAGCTGGAGCCGGTGTCGAGCGATCCGGACGCGCGCTATTCCGCCGTTCACGACATCGACCTGTCGGATCTGGAGCCCATCGTCGTCGTGCCCCCGACACCGGCGGACACCCGCGACCTGACCGAGTTCCTCGGGCTGGAGATCAATGCCGGCTATCTCGGCTCCTGCGCCTCGGGCCGGCTGGAGGATCTGCGGGCGGCAGCCAAGGTTCTGGAAGGACGGCGGGTCAAGACCGGCGTCTCTCTGCACATCGTGCCGACCAGCCAGGAACTGATGGCGGCGGCGGCGCGCGAGGGGCTGGTGTCCACGCTGGTGGAGGCCGGGGCCTTCGTCTCCTCGCCCAGCTGCGACTATTGCTTCGGCCGCATCGCGACGATGACGGCGGGCCAGCGCGCGGTGTCGACCGGCACGCTGAACGTCCGCGGCCGGATGGGCAGTCCGGACTCCGAGATCTACCTGTGCAACGCCGCGGTGGTCGCCGCCTCCGCCATCGAAGGCCGGATCGCCGATCCGCGCCCCTACCTGTGAGGCCGGCGATGACCGAAGCCACACTCAAGATGCCGGCGATGAAGGGCCGTGTCGCCTTCATCTTCGACGAGATCAATTTCGACGTCGACCAGATCGTCGGCGTCAAGAACATCAAGATCACCGACGTGGCCGAACTGGCGCAGGTCGCCATGCAGGCCTACGACCCGGATTTCGCCAAGTCGGTGCGGCCGGGCGACCTGCTGGTCGGTGCGGACAATTTCGGCTACGGCCACCCGCACTACCCGCCGATGAAGGCGATGCGCCATCTCGGCATCACCGGGGTGATCGCGGAGTCCTTCTCTCCCGGCTATTGGCGTGGCGAGGTCAGCATGGGCTTCCCGCAGGTCAGCTGCCCCGGGATCCTCGGCTTCGTCCGGCGCTGGGACGAGATCGAAGTGGATTGGGCGGCGGGCGTGGTCCGCAACCACACGCAAGGCACCGAAATTCCCTATGAGCCGCTGCCGCAGGCGGATGCCGAGATGATCGAGGCCGGCGGCCTCGTCCCCTTCCTGAAGCGGCAGGCGGCCCAGCAACGCGAACAAAAGGACCATGCTCATGTCTCGGGGACCTGAATTCCGCAACCGCGTCCTGGCTCAGAAGACCGTCTGGTCGGCCGGCGCCTATGACGCCTTGTCCGCCCGCTTCATCGAGGCGGCCGGCTTCGATGCGCTGATGACCTCGGGCTTCGGCGTCTCCGCCTCCTTCCTCGGCCAGCCGGATGCCGAGCTGTACACCATGTCGGAAAACCTGACGGTGGTCCGCAACGTGGTGTCGGCGGTCAATGTCCCGGTCATCGCCGACATCGACACCGGATACGGCAACGCCATCAACGTGATGCGCACGATCCGCGAGTTCGAGGCGGCGGGCGTCTCCGCCGTCATCATGGAGGATCAGGTTGCGCCCAAGCGCTGCCCGATCTGCGTCGGCGGGGTCGAGGTGATCCCGATGGACGAGGGCGTCGCCAAGATCCAGGCGGCGGTGGAAGCACGGCGCGATCCCAACATGCTGATCATCGCCCGTACCGACGTGGTCGATCCGGCCGCCGCCATGGAGCGCGGACGCGCCTATGTCGCGGCCGGCGCCGACATGATCCAGCCGATCAGCAAGTGCTTCAAGGACATCGACGGACTGCGCGCCATGCGCGAGGCGGTCGGCGTGCCGTTGTCGCTGCAGCTGCTCGGCTGGCTGGAAAAGCTGTCGGCGGACGAGGTGGAGGAGGTTGCCGGCATGGCGACCTACGCGCTGGTGCCGCTGATGACCGTCGCCTCGGCACTGAAGGAGAATCTGGCCGCGCTTGCGGAACGCCGCTCCACCAGCGGCCTGCCGCGCCCGGTCACCGACCACAACAGCTTCATCGACTTCATCGGCTTCCCGCAGATCGAGGAACTGCAGAAGCGCTACCTGAAAACCGCCTGACGATCCTTTGCCGGCGCGCACCACCCGCCGGTTCCAAGGGTCAACTAAAAGACGGCCAATCAAAAGACGACCAATCCACGGAGGAACCCCATGTTCGGTAGGCGCACTCTCCTTGCCGCCGCGGCGGCCCTGGCCCTGACCATCCCCGTCGCCGGCACATCCGCGCAAGCACAGCAGCCCCCGGTCCGCATCGCCCTGATCGGCCCGATGAGCGGCACCGGCGCCTTCGAGGGCCAGCTCGGCCTGGAAGGCGCGCAGGCGATGGCCGCGGTCATCAACGCCAACGGCGGCGTTGCCGGCGGCCGCAAGATCGAGCTGCTGACCTACGACGACAAGGGCTCCCCCGAGGACGGCGTCAGCGCCGCCAAGCGGGCGATGGAGCAGGACAACGTCGACATGATCGTCGGCGGCTGGTTCAGCGCCGTCGCCCTGTCGATGAAGGAAGTGACGCGCGACAAGATCATCACCGTCATGACCAGCTCCCAGCACCCGAAGGTGACGGAGGAGGGGCACAAGTACCTGTTCCGCCTGAACGCCACCTCGGCCATGATGTCGGAGTTCTATTCCAAGGCGATCTGCGAGCGCATCAAGCCGAAGTCCATCGCCTTCATGAACGTCAACGACGACTGGGGCCGCCTGGAGCTGGACAATTACACCAAGCTGCTGAGCGGCTGCGGCATCGAGGTGAAGGGGCACGAGTTCTACAACCGCACCGACACGGACTTCACCACCGCTCTGACCAAGCTGAAGTCGCTGAACGCCGACGCGATCTATGTCGCGGCGATCAACACCTCGCAGGGCGCCACCATCTACCGGCAGATCAAGCAGACCGGCTACCGCGGCAAGGTCATCGCGTCGGCAGGCAACATGAACCCGAAGCTGGTGGAGCTGTCCGGCAACTCGCTGGAGCAGGTCTATTCCGCCTCCCCCTTCACCGAGGACGGCGCCGCCCCGTCGCTGAAGCCGTGGCTGGAGCAGTACCGCAAATCCTACAAGAACGAGCCGTCCTTCATCGCCGCCCTCGGCGCCCAGGCGGTCCAGACCCTGGCCTTCGGCGTCGATGCCGCCGGCGGCGACCCGCGCGCCTACGACAAGATCGCGGCGGCCCTGAAGTCGCAGGCCGTCCCGACCGTGATGGGGGAACTGCGCTTCTCCGACAAGGGCCAGGCGAGCCAAGCGATCCATCTGGTGCAGGTCCAGAAGAAGCAGATCGTCAGCGTCCGGGACTGAGGGGCTGCTGGCGAAAAACCCTCTCCTCCCCTCTTCCCCCTCTCCCCCCCGGGGAGAGGGTCGGGGTGAGGGGGACGCACAGCGAGAATTCTCGGGAAAATCCCGCCACGCTCCCCCCTCACCCTAACCCTCTCCCCGCTTTCGGCGGACCAAAGGTCCGCCTGTCGCGTCAGCGCAAACGAAGTTTGCGCGAGAGCGGGGGAGAGGGGATTGTTCCGGGGCCGCGAGATATGCGCATCCGACCGGCAGGCACCCCCGATAGGAAGGTTCGACCTCCATGGATTTCACCGTCTTCGCCCAGCAGATCGCGAACGGCCTGGTCAACGGGATGGCCTATGTGCTCATCGCCACCGGGCTGACGCTGGTCTTCGGGGTGCTGCGCATCGTGAATTTCGCCCATGGCGAGTTCTACATGCTCGGCGCCTACATCACCTATTTCATCGGCACCCTGCTCGGGCTCGACTACATCGCGGCTGCGGCGATCTCGGCGGTGGTGGTGGCGGGGCTCGGCATCGCCGCCAACAGGCTGATCTTCTGGCCGCTGCGCCGCGACCATGAGTTCACCATCCTGCTGTCCAGCCTGGGCCTTGCCCTGCTGATCGCCAACGGCGGCGAGCTGCTGTTCGGTGCCGATCCCAAATATGTCGAAAGCCCCTTCGCCGACGAGGTGCTGGACATCGGCACGGTGACGCTGACCCAGCAGCGCGTGCTGGTCTTCGCCGCCGCGGTGGTGGCACTGATCGCCGTCTACCTGTTCATCCGCTATTCGCGCTTCGGCAAGATGATGCGGGCGACCGCGCAGAACCCGAACGGCGCGGCGCTGACCGGCATCAACATCAAGCTGGTCCATGCCTACACCTTCGCGCTAGCCTGCGGGCTGGCGGCGCTGTCGGGCGCCCTGGTCGGCCCCACCGTGATGATCTTCCCGACCATCGGCAACTGGGCGGTGCTGAAGGGCTTCATCGTGGTCATCATGGGCGGTCTGGGCAGCGTCACCGGCGCCCTGTTCGCCGGCCTGCTGCTGGGCGTCATCGAATCGCTGGGCGGCGGCTACATCTCCCTCGGCTTCATGGAGGCGATCGGCTACGCGATGATCATCGCGGTCCTGCTGTGGCGCCCCAACGGCCTGTTCAGCACGGCAAGGGGTCTGCGATGAACACCAACTCCCACGGCCAGACCCTGGCGATTGCGGGCGGCGTGGCGGCGCTGTCCGTCCTACCCTTCCTGTCCGGCAACGCCTATCTGGAACATCTGCTGGTGCTGTGGATGCTGTATGCGCTGCTGGCGCTCAGCCTCAACATCGTCATCGGCTATCTGGGCGAGCTCACCTTCGGCCATGCCGCCTTCGTCGGCGTCGGCGCCTACACCTCCGCCATCCTCTCCACCCAGTTCGGCCTGCCGCCGCTGCTCGGGCTGCCGCTGGCCGGGCTGGTGGCCGCGTCGTTCGGGCTGGTGATCGGCTATGCCGCCCTGCGGGTGGTCGGGCCGCAGTTCGCCATCCTGACGCTGGGCTTCGGCGCCATCCTGTTCACCATCACCAATCATTGGGTCGACCTGACGCGCGGTCCGATGGGCATCACCGACATCCCGCCGATGGCGATCGGCCCGCTCACCTTCACCGCCGCGCGCGAGACCTATTACCTGGTGCTGGCCCTGGTTCTGGCGACCGCCTACCTCTGCCATGCGCTGGTGAGCAGCCGCACCGGCCGCGCCTTCCTGGCGGTGCGCGAGAATGCGCCGCTCGCCGCCTCGCTCGGCATCAACGTCTTCCACACCAAGCTGCTGGGCTTCGTCGCCGCCACCGCCATCGCCGGCATCGGCGGCGCCATCTACGCCCACTACATCCGCGTCATCACCCCCGACATCATGGGCGTCCACAATGTCGCCGCCCTGATCATCGTCGTCATCATCGGCGGGCGCGGCACCATCCTGGGGCCGATCCTGGGTGCGCTGGTCTATATCGGCCTGCTGGAGTCGCTGCGCGTCGCCGGTCCGCTGCGCATGGTCATCTTCGCGGCCCTGCTGACCGGCACCGTCGTCTTCCTGCCGGGCGGGCTGGTCAGCCTGTGGCAGCGCTGGCGCAATGCCAACAAGTCGGAGAACGCCCAGCCGGCGGCCCCCACCGGTTTGCCCCCCACCGGTTTGCCAAGCGCCGAAGGAGGTGCGAAATGAACCCTGCGGCTCAAGAGATCCTGTCGGTCAGCAACCTGACACGCATCTTCGGCGGGCTGACCGCAGTGCGCGACGTCAGCATGACGGTGCAGGCCGGCGAGGTGGTCGGGCTGATCGGGCCGAACGGCGCCGGCAAGACGACGCTGTTCAACATGCTGGGCGGCTCGCTGCCGCCCTCGTCGGGAAGCGTCCGCTTCGACGGTAGCGACTGCACCGGTGCGCCGTCGCACGTCATGGGCCAGCGCGGCGTGTCGCGCACCTTCCAGATCACCAGCCTGTTCCCAAGCCTCACCGCGCTCGACAATGTGCGCAGCGCCGCCTTCCGCACGACGCGGGCCGGCTGGGGCGCCGCCATCCTGCGCAACGCCGCCTATCGCCGGGAGGAGGCGGAGCTGCGGCGCAAGGCGATGGAGATCCTGGCCTTCTGCGACCTCGACCACCGCGCCGACACGCTGGCGGACTCCATGTCCTACGGCGAGCAGCGCCGGCTGGAGATCGCCATCGCGCTGGCTGCCGAGCCGCGCCTGCTGCTGCTGGACGAGCCCGCCGCCGGCATGAACCCGGAGGAAGGCCAGCGGCTGGTCGAGATGATCCGCCGCATCCGCGCCCGCGGCGTCACCGTGTTGCTGGTGGAGCACCACATGCGCGTGGTCGCCAGCGTCTGCGACCGGCTGGTGGTGCTGGACCATGGGGTAAAGATCGCCGAAGGGCCGCCGGCCCAGGTGCTGAACGACGCGGAAGTGATCCGCGTGTATCTGGGACGGGAGCCGGTCGATGCTTAAGGTCGAAGGTCTGAAGGTCAGCTACGGCCACCGCGAGGCGGTCCACAACGTCTCCCTGACCGTCGAGGAAGGGGAACTGGTCACGCTCGTCGGCTCCAACGGCGCCGGCAAGACGACGACGCTGAAGGCGATCTCCGCCCTGCTGCGGCCGAGCGGCGGGACCATCACCTTCGACGGCGAGCGCATCGACCGCATGGCGCCGCATCAGGTGATCGAACGCGGGCTGGTCCATGTGCCGGAAGGCCGCCAGCTTTTCCCCGACATGACGGTGCTGGAGCATCTGGAACTCGGCGCCCTGCGCGGCCGGCCCGGCAGCATGGGCTTCGCCGAGCGGCTGCGCTGGGTCTACGAGCTGTTCCCCATCCTGGCCGAACGCCGCACCCAGCGCGCCGGCACCATGAGCGGCGGTCAGCAGCAGCTTGTCGCCTTCGGGCGCGGCCTGATGGCGAACCCGAAATGCCTGATGCTGGACGAGCCGACGCTGGGGCTGGCGCCGATCATCGTCGACACGCTGGCCGACACCATCAAAAGCCTGCACAAATCCGGCATCACCGTCCTGCTGGTGGAGCAGCGGGTCGATCTGGCACTGCGTCTGGCCGACCGCGCCTATGTGCTGGAGACCGGACGGGTGGTGATGGAGGATGCAGCGCAGACCCTGCTCGCCGATCCGCGCATCAAGACCGCCTATCTGGGGCTGTGAGGGCATGGCGGGGAGCGATGTTCTCGACCGCGCCCGCGTCATCGTCGGGCCGGCGCATGTGCTGTCGGACCCGGCCGACACCGCGCCCTTCCTGGCCGACTGGCGCGGCCGCTACCGGGGGGAGGCGCTGGGCGTCGTCCGCCCGGCCGACGCGGCGCAGGTGGCTGCCATCGTCCGGCTCTGCGCGGAGACCGGCACGCCGCTGGTTCCGCAAGGCGGCAACACCGGCGTGGTCGGCGGTGCCATTCCCGATGCCTCCGGCCGCAGCCTCGTGCTCTGCCTGTCGCGCCTGACCCGCATCCGCGAGGTCGATCCCATCGGCGACAGCCTGACGGTGGAGGCCGGCTGCACGCTGGCCGCCGTCCAGGCCGCCGCCGAACAGGCCGGCCGGCTGTTCCCGATGAGCCTGGGCAGCGAAGGCAGCTGCCAGATCGGCGGCACCATCGCCACCAATGCCGGCGGCACCGCCGTCCTGCGCTACGGCCCGATGCGCGACCTCGTGTTGGGGCTGGAGGTGGTGCTGCCCGACGGCACGCTGTGGAACGGCCTCCGCGCCTTGCGCAAGGACAACACCGGCTATGCCCTGAAGCATCTGTTCATCGGCGCGGAAGGGACATTGGGCATCGTCACCGCGGCGACGCTGAAACTGTTCCCGCGCCCACGCAGCACCACCACCGCCTTTATTGCCCTGCCCTCGCTGGACGCTGCGCTGCGGGTGTTCGCCCGGCTGCGCGGAACGCTGGGCGACCGGGTGACCACCGCGGAAATCCTGTCGGAATCGCAACTCGCCGCCGTGCTCGCCCATGTTCCGGGCACCGTCCGGCCGCTCGCCACCGTCCTGCCCTGGTATCTGCTGGCCGAGATCACCGACCCGATGGCCGGGCTGGACCTCGCCGCCGCGCTGGAGGATCTGCTGGCCGAAGCGCTGGAGGACGGCAGCGTCGCCGACGCGACAATCGCCCGCAGCGATGCCCAGGCCGAGGCCCTGTGGAAACTGCGCCACAGCGTGTCGGAGGCCAACCGCAAGAGCGGCATCGTCATCGGCCACGACACGGCGGTGCCGGTCGCCCGCATTCCCGCCTTCGTCGCCCGCGCCACCGCCGCCGTCGAGGCTCTGCGCCCGGATGCGCGCGTGGTGGCGGTCGGCCATATCGGCGACGGCAACATCCATCTGGTCGTCATCCTGCCGGACAGCGCGAGGACGGAAAGCCAACCGCTGGAGACCACCGCCCATGCCGTCAGCGCCGCCGTCCACCGCGTGGCGATCGAGCTGGACGGCACCATCAGCGCCGAGCATGGCATAGGCCAGAGCGTGCGCGACGCGCTCGCCGTCTTCAAGGGACCGGCGGAGATGGCGTTGATGCGCGGCATCAAGCGGCTGTTCGACCCGCAGGGCATCATGAATCCGGGCAAGGTCGTCGCCACCGACTGACCCTGATCAGGATGGCAGCGATCAGGACGGCAGCCCGATGCTCGGCCCGACGCGCCGGATGAGGTCGACCACGGATGGCGTCAGCGTGTGGAAGGCGGCGAGGAAATCGTCGCACCGGTAGGACGGCGCCGTCTCCTTGATCCGCCGGGCATATCCCCCGGCCTCCTCCCGCCGGTCCGCCAAGGCGTTGGAGAAGGCGGCGATGGCCTGGATGTGGACATGGGCGTTCGGCCGCCGGGCGGCCCGGTCGCCCCACAGCGCCGCCTGGGCATGCTCCTTCAAATTGAGGCAGGCGAGCGCCCGCGCGCCCAGCATGCCGAACAGCAGCGGATCGAACGGGCTCAGCCGCTGCGCGACGTCGGCGGCGCTCAGGGCCGCCCGCGCATCGCCACCCTGCGCCTGGACGAAGGCGAGGGAATAATGGCCAAGGGCGAAGTTGGGGTTGAGGCCGACCGCAAGGCTCAGCTCCTCCACCGCTTCGTCCTGTCTCCCCAGCAGCCACAGCGCACGGCCCAGGGCCAAATGGCTCGTCGGATCGCGCTCGTCCAAACTGACGCTCTGCTCGGCGAAGCGATAGGCGTGCTCCGCCTCGATTCCGCGCTGTCCGGTGCGGTGCAGAAAGGCATCCTGGAAATGGGTGAAGGACAGGCCGGCATGCAGCCGGGCGCTCAGCGGATCGGTGCGAAGTGCCTGTTGGAAAAGACCGCGCGCCGTCTCGTTGTCGTCGCGGGTGAACCGGTACATGTGCCACAGGCCGCGATGATAGGCGCTCCAGCCATCCAGCGAGGACGGCGGAACCGTCAGGGCGCGCCGCATCTCGGCCGCTTCGATCTCGTCGTCGAGAGCGGCGGCGATGCGGGAGGCAAGCTCGTCCTGCAGGTCGAACACGGCGTCCAGGCGCCGGTCGTAGATGTCACCCCACATCACCGCGCCGCTTTCGGCCTCCACCAGCTCGACGGTCAGCCGAAGCCGGTGCCCGTCCGTGCGGATCGCCCCGGTGGCGAGGTAACGTACGCCGAGCGCCCTGCCGACCGTGCAGGGGTCGATCTGGGTTCCGCGAAAGCGGAAGGAGGACCCTCGGGCGATGACGAACAGCGAGCGCAGCCGCGAAAGCCGCACCAGCACGTCGGCGGCCACCCCGTCGGCGAAGCCGCCGCCTTCGGACGGTCCGCCGATCGTGCCGAAGGGCAGAACCGCCAGCGACGGCCGATCCGGCAGCACCGGCCGGCTTGACCGGGAGAGGTCGAGCAGCAGTCCGGCGGGTCTCTCCGCCACCAATGCGGCCACGGTCGCAGCAGGGGGGCGGTCACGGATGCCGTGCAGCAGTTCGACCGTCTCCTCCTCCGGGTCGGCGTCGAGGCAGCGGCGCACCGCCTCGGCACAGAGCCGGTACTGCTGAACGGCATCCGACCGCCGGCCGTTGCGTGCATGCAGCCGCATCAGCGCGCGGTGCGCCTCCTCGCAGGCGGGATCGAGCGCCAGCCAGCGCTCCGCCGTGGACGCGACGCCGTCCCAGTCCCCCTCCGTCTCGCACGATGCCGTCAGACGCGCGAAGATCCCGGCCGCCAAGCGGGCGAAGCGGGCGCGCTCGCCGGCCAGCCAGTCGTCGATACCGTGCGCACAGGCCTCGGCGTCAGGCAGGAGCGGGCCGGTGCACAGGTCGGCTGCGGCGCGCAGGCTCTCGGCCGTGCCCTCCCGCGCCAGCCGTTCGACCATCACGCCGTCGACGCATTCCGGCGGCAGGGCCAGCGACACCTCGTTCCTGTCCGTGCGGATCAGATCGTGGCCCGCCTGCTCGCCGAGGTGCCGCAGCTCCATCAGGCACTGGCGCAGGCTGTGCAACGCCCGCCGGTCCTCGCAGTCTTCCCACAGCAGGGCGGCCAACCGTTCGCGGGAGACCGGTCGCGGTGCGCTCAACGCAACATAGGCAAGCAGAAGCTGCGCATTCCGCCCGCGCAGAGGGAGGATACGCCCGCCGGCATCGGCGAGCGAGAAGCCGCCCAGCAGCCTAAGCGTCGGCCCGGCCATGCCGCACCAAAACGGAAATTACCCACCGCCCCGATCATAGCAGGCGGGACGAATCCTGTCAGACACGCGTCGGCCCAGGGGACTACCCCTGAAGGACGGGTCGGCATTTTGACGATCGATTGACGCGAGGGCTGACGATCGGCCGACGCCCGGCTGACACGGCCCGGCCATCCTCGCGGCCGAAGCCCGCCGTCACCGGGCGCAATCGCACATTCCAAGGAGGACGATATGGACGACCTGATCGCCACCGCTCCCGCCATTCAGCCGCACAACGAGCGGGCTGCCGCCGTGTGGAGTTCGGGCGGCCGGGATTACGAGGAGATCATCCGCGGCGTCTACGACGGCATCGATGCGGCCGTCGCCGGGCTCGCTCCCCAGCCGGGCGAACGCATTCTCGATGTCGCGACCGGCACCGGCATCACGGCGCGTGCCTGTGCCCGGCGCGGTGCGCACGTCACCGGCATCGACATCGCCGCCGGATTGCTGGACGCCGCACGCTCGCTGTCCGATGGGCTTTCCATCGATTACCGGCTGGGCGACGCCGAGGCGCTGCCCTTCGCCGACGCCAGCTTCGACGCGGTGGTGTCGACCTTCGGCGTCATGTTCGCCGCCAAGCCGGAAGCGGCGGCGCAGGAACTCGCCCGCGTCTGCCGGCCCGGCGGCCGGCTGGCCCTGACCACCTGGACGCCGGACGGCGCCATCGCCGAGATGTTCTCGCTGATGCGCCCCTACATGGCGGCGCCCCCGGCGGTATCGCCCTTCGCCTGGGGCCGCCCCGAACGGCTGGAGGAGTTGCTCGGCGGCGCCTTCGACCTGACGGCCACGACCCTGACCAGCCATTATGTCGAGACCGGCGGCGAAGCTGCCTGGAGCACCTTCGTGACCGGCTACGGCCCGACGCGCACCCTGGCCGCCAGCCTCGACGAGGAGCGCCGCGCCGCTCTGAAGCGGGACTTCGTCGCCTTCCACGAGCGCTTCCGCGAGGGCGAGGGCATTCATGTGCCGCGCAGCTTCCTGCTCACGCTCGGCCGGCGGCGGTAGCCCCTTCCAACTCGGGACAGGGCGGCCTCAGCCGTAATGCTCGAAGCCGCCCTGGGCGACGCTCGCCTTCCAATAGGCGACGACCGAACAGGCGTCGGCGGGAAGGCGCAGGGTCTGGCGGACATAGCCGCGGATGCGCTGGGCGGTGCCATGCTCCGTCCCGCCCCACACCGCCAGTCCTTGCGCTCCGGCCGGTGCCGCCTCCATCACCGCCGCCGGCAGGGCCGAGGCGCCGGGCGCCGACCAGCGGTCCCGGTGGAACCATGTGACGGAGGTGGCGGCCGGCGAGGCCAGTTCCTGCTGCTCGGCCGGTCCCGGCACCTCGATGAACACCTCGGCCGAGGCATCCGCCGGAAGGTTTTCCAGAAGATAGGCGATGGCCGGCAGCGCCGCATGGTCGCCGGCCACCACATAGCGGCCTGCCGGCTTCATCGCGATCCCACCCGATACCGAGATCCCCACTTTCTCCCCCGGCTTGGCGCGGGCGGCCCAGCCAGACGCCACACCGGCGCCGTGAAGCACGAAATTCACCTCCAGCGTCCCTGCGGCGGCATCGAAGCGCCGCACGGAGTAGATGCGCAGCGGAGATCCGCCGTCATTCCCCGCCGGAACCACCAGACCGATGTGCGGGGCCAGGACACCGGGCTTCAGCGTGAATCCTTCCAGCGCCGACCCGCCAAGAACGATGCGGCGCATGCGCGGCGTCAGGGTGGAGACGGCGACCACCTCCACCCACCGAAGATCACAGGGATATTTGCTGCTCAAGACAGGCCTCTCCGCGCCGGCACCAATGGGCCGCATGCTAAATAAGAATGCGACTTGTTCGCAATAGCGCTTTGCCCTATAGGAGTTGATTGTCACGAAGGGTGCCGGAACCGCGCGATTTGCGGCCAGAAAGTCGATCGATGCCGTTTCATCCGAGAATGCAGAGCCATACCGAAGGGATCACCATTCTCGGCGACCTGCAGTGGCGTGCCTGGAACGGGATGATCGCCGACATCTGGACCGTGGCCTGCGACCAGAATGCGGGCGGCGAATATGTGTCGGAGGCCCCCCGCCTCGTCGTGGTGCTCGACCAGCTCGGCGAGGGCGCCCTCCATGTCATGGACACGCCCGATCGCGGCAAGTCCCACCGGCTGAGCCGGCGCCAGCCCATGAGCTTCGTTCCGGCCGGCCTCAAGGTCTGGTCCCGAACCGAGAGCATCCGCCGCCTCACCCATCTGGACCTGCATTTCGACATGTCGGTGCTGGAAGGCCGCTTCATGGAGGGGCTGGACATCCGGGAGATGGACCGGCCGCGGCTGAATTTCTCCGACGACCGGCTGTTTTCGCTCGCCCGGCTGATCGCGGCGGAATGCCGGACCTCGGGCGCCCTGCACGACCTCTACGGCGAAAGCCTGATGGCCGCCCTGTTCATCGGCCTCGTCCAGACCGAACCGGCGGCCGACCGCAAGCGCGGCCAGCTGCCGCCGCGCCAGTTGAGGCGCGTGATCGACTATATCGAGGAACATTGCAGCCGGCCGATCCGCCTTCAGGAACTGGCCGAACTCACCGGCCTGTCGCCCGCCCATTTCTGCTCCGCCTTCAAGGCATCGACCGGCGTGCCGCCGCACAAATGGCAGATGCGGGCACGGGTGGAACGCGCCAAGGCGCTGCTGACCACATCGGACGTGACGCTGGCCGCAGCGGCGGCGATGGCCGGATTCTCCGATCAGGCGCATCTGACGCGGGTCTTCCGCCAGATCGTGGGCGCCACGCCCGCCGCCTGGCTGCGCGACCAGTCCGCGTGAGTTGATACCGATGTCGATGCCGATGCTGGTGCCCGACGAATGTCGAAAGATCGTCCAACCCGTCCAAAGACGGTTCAATCCGGGCCTTCATGCATATGCTAATCATTCGCAACAGCGGATCCACTTTCGGACAGGATCGTCCGGTGGCGCTTCGCGGGTGGTGCATACAGTCCGAGGCCGATTGCGATGGTTCACTTTTCGATTCTGCGAATGACCCGTTTCCTCTTGAACGGTACGGCGCTCGCCGCCTTGCTGGTGCCGGCAATTGCCCAGGCGCAAACGCAGCCCCAGGCGCAATCACAGGCGGACGCGAGCACGCCCGCCATCCTCGGTCCGGTGACCGTCGAAGGCAGCAGGACCGTCGATACGGCGACCAGCCCGGTCAAGGGCTATGTGCCGGCCCGGTCGGCCACCGGTTCCAAGACCGACACGCCGCTTGAGGAAATCCCGCAGTCGGTGTCGGTGATCGGCCGCGAGGAAATGAACGACCGCGGCGTCCAGAAGGTGGACGAGGCGTTGCGCTACACCCCCGGCGTCTTCGGCCAGCCCTTCGGCGCGGACAGCGACACAAACTGGATCTTCATCCGCGGCTTCCAGGCGACGCAGTCGGGCATCTACCAGGACGGGCTGCAGCTCTACAGCTACGGCTTCGGCGGCCAGTTCGTCGACAACTATAATCTGGAACGGATCGAGGTTCTGCGCGGCGCCTCCTCGGTGCTCTACGGCGGCAGCAATCCCGGCGGTCTGGTGAACTACGTCACCAAGCGGCCGGGCGATACGCCCGTGCGCTCGGTCGAGGTCGGCATCAACCAGCACGGCACCGCCCATCTCGGCCTGGACGTCGGCGGCGCGATCGACCCGACCCTGAGCTACCGGCTGACCGGCCGCATCGCCGGCGGCGACACCTACACCGACTTCGCGGACGGCTTCCGCGGCACCGTTTCGCCCAGCTTCAAGTGGTCGCCGAACGATGCCAACAGCCTGACGGTGCTGGCCAACTACACCGACATCGACGAGACGCACAACGGCGGCGCCTTCCTGCCCTATGTCGGCACGGTGGTCGATGCGCCCTTCGGCCGGATCGACCGCAAGGCCAACTACACCGAACCCGGCATCGACACCTACCGCCGCCGCCAGGCCTCAATCGGCTACGAGTTCGAACACCGCTTCGAAAACGACCTGATCTTCCGCCAGAACGCGCGCTACAACTACAGCAAGGTCCACGAGGTCTCGGTCTACCCGTTCGGGTACAGCGGCTTCTCGGCCGCGCCGACCGACCCCAACAACCTGCTGTCGCGCATCAATTTCGAGCACACGACCGAGGTCAACAGCTTCCTCCTCGACAACCAGCTGGAAGGCAAGCTGCGCACCGGCCCGGTCGAGCACACCGCGCTGATCGGCGTCGACTACAAGTATTTCCTCATGGATCAGGTGCAGGCGTCCGGCTCGGCCACGACGATCAGCGCCACCAACCCGGTCTACGGCGCCCCCCAGGGCCAGCGCTTCGCCTACATCGACCAGGAGCTGACGATGCGTCAGCTCGGCGTCTACCTGCAGGACCAGATGCGCTTCGGCCAGGGCTTCCTGGTGACGCTGAACGGCCGCTACGACATCGCCTCGACCGACGCCGACGGCACGCCAGCCTATGACGGCAAGGCCGGCAAGTTCAGCGGCCGCGCCGGTCTGGCCTATGAGTTCGCCAACGGCCTGACCCCCTATGTCAGCGCCTCCACCTTCTTCAACCCGGTGCTGGGCTCCTCCGCCGCCGTCGGCGTCTTCAAGCCGGAGAGCGGCCGCCAGTACGAGGTCGGCGTCAAGTACCGCCCGGCCTGGATGGACGCCATCTTCACCGCGGCCCTGTTCGACCTGACCCGCACCAACGTGGTGACCGGCGCCTTCAACGCCGAGACCCAGCTGGGCGAGGTCAATTCCCGCGGCGTGGAGCTGGAGGCCAAGGCCAACATCACCCCCAGCCTGAAGGCCACCGCCTCCTTCACCGCGCTCGACCTCGACATCAAGAAGGACGCCAACCCGGCCCTGATCGGCAAGACGCCCTACATCGTGCCGCAGGTCCAGGGTTCGGCCTTCCTCGACTACACCTTCCGCGAAAGCGTGCTGAACGGGGTGTCGGTCGGCGGCGGCGTGCGCTATGTCGGGTCGTCCTGGGCCGACAACGAGAACACGCTGAAGGTCCCGGCCGCGACCGTCTTCGATGCGCGGATCGGCTACAAGCGCGACAACTGGGGCGCCAACCTGTCGGTCACCAACCTGTTCGACAAGGAATATGTCGCAAGCTGCCAGACCCAGTATTCCTGCGGCTATGCGGAGGGGCGGACCGCCCTGCTGACCCTCAACATGACTTGGTAACCTGATGCCCGGCCCGGACCAGACCCCTGCCCTCTACGAACTCGATGCCGTCGGATTTTCGGCTTCCGGCCGGCCGATCCTGTCGGACCTGTCGCTTCGGCTGGAGCAGGGGCGTATCTACGGGCTGGTCGGCCCCAACGGCTCCGGCAAGAGCACGCTGATCCGCATGCTCGCCCGCCAGCAGCCGCCGGGGGCCGGGCGCATTCGCTGCCTCGGCACCGAGATCGGCCGGATCGGCGAGCGCGACTTCGCGCGCACCGTCGCCTACATGCCGCAATTCACCCCGCCGGCGGAGGGCATGACGGTGCGCGAGCTGGTGGCGCTCGGCCGCTTCCCCTGGCACGGCGCGCTCGGCCGCTTCGGGGCGGAGGACGCTGCCAAGGTGGCGGAGGCGATTGCCGAAACCAACCTCGACGCCTTCGCCGACCGGCTGGTGGACAGCCTGTCGGGCGGCGAACGGCAACGTGTCTGGCTCGCCATGATGCTGGCGCAGGACACGCGCTGCCTGCTGCTGGACGAACCGACCTCGGCGCTCGACATCGCCAGCCAGGTCGAGATGCTGGGGCTGGTGCGCCGCCTCAGCCGCGCCCGCGGCATCGGCGCGGTCATCGTCCTGCACGATATCAACATGGCCGCCCGCGTCTGCGACGAAATCCTGGCGATGCGGGGCGGCGCGCTGATCGCGCAGGGAACGCCGGACGCCATCATGACCGGCGAGACGCTGGGCGCGATCTACCGCCTTGCCATGGGCATCGTCCCGCACCCGGTCACCGGCGACCCCATCGGCTACGTCCTGTGATGGCGGCGGAGAGGACCATATCGCGGCGCCACGCGCTGGGCTTGGCGGCAGGGCTTGCACTGGCGCCCCGCTTCGCATGGGGGGCACTGCCGCAACGGGTCGCGGTCATCGATTGGGCGCTGCTGGAAACGGTGCTGGCGCTGGGCGTGGTCCCGGTCGCCGCCACCGAGCTTCTGCAGTTCCGCAAAACCGTCGTCGAACCGGCCGTTCCCGCTTCGGTCGCCGACATCGGACTGCGCGGAACGCCGAACTACGAGGCACTGAACCTCGCCGAACCGGACCTTATCCTCACCTCCAATTACTATGAAGGGCAGCGCGCCAGCCTGGAGCGGGTGGCGGAAACCATGTCGCTGTCGATCTACACGCCGGGCGTCCAGCCCTACGCCGCCGCAGCCGGGGCCGCCCTCACCCTCGGCCGGCTGCTCGGCCGCGAGGCACAGGCGCAGGCCGTCGTAGCCGATACCGAGGCGGAAATCGCCCGCCTGCGCGAAACGCTGAGCGGTGTCGGCCGGCGGCCGGTGTTGGCGATCAACTTCGGCGACGCCCGCCATTTCCGCGCCTTCGGCACCGACAGCATGTTCGGCGACGTGCTGCGCCGGCTGGGGGTCGAGAATGGCTGGGCGGCACAGTCCAGCTACAGCGCCACCGCGCCGGTGGGCATCGAGGCGCTGGCCCGCATGCCCGAGGCCACGGTCATCGTCGTGCCGCCGGTTCCCGCCGATGCGGTGCGGACGCTGGCCGACAGCGCCCTGTGGCAGGCCCTGCCGATGGTGCGGGAGAACCGTGTGACGGTGATCGAGCCGGTCAACCATTTCGGCGGTCTGCCGGCCGCCCTGCGCTTCGCCCGCCTCGCCACCTCCGCCCTTTTGCGAGGCAAAGACGGCCATGGCTGAGCGCGCGCCGATGAACCGCATCCTGCTGTGGGGCGGTCTGGCCCTGATCGCCGCCTGCCTGTCGACCGTCCAGGTCGCCGGGCACCTCGCGTCACCGACATCGGTCGGCAGCACCGCCACAGGCGCCGACTGGCTCGACGCCATCATCCTCTATCACAGCGTCCTGCCGCGCATCGCGGTCTCGCTGGTCGCCGGGGCGGCGCTGGGCCTGTCCGGGCTTCTGCTCCAGCGCGTGCTGCGCAACCCGCTGGCCGAGCCATCGACCCTCGGCGTGTCAGCCGGTGCCCAGCTCGCCATGACGGTCGGACTGCTCTACGCCCCGGCGCTGATGGAACAGGCGCGCGAGGGCGTGGCGCTGGCCGGCGGGCTGACGGTGGTCGGGCTGATCCTTGCCATGACATGGCGGCGCGGGCTGGAGCCGGTCGCCGTGATCCTGGCCGGCATGATGGTCGCGCTGACCGCCACCATGGCCAGCGCCGCGCTGATCCTCGCCAACGGCGACTATCTGTTTTCGATCTTCATCTGGGGCGGCGGCGCACTGGCGCAGCAGAGCTGGGGTCCCACCCTGACCATCGCGCTGCGCCTGCTGCTGGGTATCGCCGCCGCCATACTGCTGATGCGCCCGCTGTCCATCCTCGGCCTCGACGATGCCAGCGCCCGCAGCCTGGGCGTCGCCCTAAACGCAACGCGCTTCGCCGTCATCGGCGTGGCGGTCTGGCTGGCCGCCAGCGTGACGGCGGAGGTCGGCGTGATCGGCTTCGTCGGACTTGCAGCCCCCGCCCTGGCGCATCTTGGCGGCGCGCGGACCCAGAAGCAGAAGCTGATCGCCGCACCGCTGATCGGCGCTGTCCTGCTCTGGGTCACCGACGGGCTGGTGCAGTTGCTGGCCGGCGCCAACGGCGAACGGGTGCCGACCGGCGCCGCCACCGCCCTGCTGGGCGGCCCGCTGCTGCTGTGGCTGCTGCCGCGCCTGCGCATGTTCGAATGGCCGTCGCTGAACAACCGTCCCGCTCCCTCGCGCCGCAGCCCCCGTCCCCGCCTGCTGATCGGCCTGATCGCCCTGCTGGGCTTCGTCGCCGTGGCCCTCGCGCTGACCGTCGGCTACGGCCCGGACGGCTGGTCTATCGCCACCGGCTCCCTCCTTGACCGGTTGCTGGCATGGCGCGGACCGCGCGTGGTGGTCGCGGCGGCGGCGGGCGCCATGCTGGCAGCGGCCGGGATGCTGCTGCAGCGCATCACCGCCAACCCGCTGGCCAGCCCGGAGATCCTCGGTGTCGGCACCGGATCGGGCGTCGGGCTGACCGCCGTACTGTTTCTGGTGGCCGCCCCCGGCATCGGCCTCCAGATCGCGGCGTCCGCGGCGGGGGCGGTGCTGGTGCTGGCCGCCATGCTGGCCCTGTCGCTGCGCGCCGGCTTCGGACCGGAGCGGTTGCTGCTGGCCGGCATCGCCATGAGCGCGCTGTGCAGCGCCGTCCTGACCGCCGTCATCGCCACCGGCACGCCGCAGGCCTTCACCCTGCTGCGCTGGTTGAGCGGATCGACCAACGACGCCGGCCCGGCCGACGCCTGGTTCTGCGCGGGCGCCGCGGTCCTGCTGCTGGCCGCCCTGCCGCTGGCCTCCCGCTGGCTGGAAATCCTGCCGCTCGGCGACGTAACCGCCCGGTCGGTCGGCCTGCCGGTGCAGCGCTGCCGCATCCTTCTGGTGCTGTTCGCCGGCCTGCTCACGGCGGCGGCGGCGCTCTTCGTCGGCCCCTTGAGCTTCGTCGGTTTGATCGCACCCCACCTCGCCCGGCTGGCCGGCCTCGGCCGCGCATTGGGGCAGGGCATCGGCGCCATCCTGATCGGCGCCGGACTGATGGTGGTGTCGGATTGGCTGGCGCGAACCGTCGCCTTCCCGTATCAACTGCCGCTGGGATTGTTCGCCGCGCTGCTTGCCGGCCCCTACCTGATCTGGTTGCTCAGCCGGGCCGGCTCGCGCGCCGGCTAGCCCGTTCCGTTCCCCCGTGCCTATTCCCATTTTCAGTTCCGGAATGAGAAGAGCCATGCTCCGCCGCTTCCTCGCCTACTACCGTCCCTACAAGGGCCTGCTGATTCTCGACATTTCCTGCGCGATCCTGTCGGGACTGCTGGAGCTGGGCTTCCCGATGGCGGTGCGCGCCTTCGTGGACCGGCTGCTGCCCACCCAGGACTGGCCGCTGATCGTCGCCGCGACGGCGCTGCTGCTGGCGGTCTACATGGCGAATGGCGGGTTGATGGCCATCGTGACCTATTGGGGCCACAAGCTGGGCGTCAACATCGAGACGGAGATGCGCCGGAAGAGCTTCGACCACCTGCAGAAGCTCTCCTTCAGCTTCTACGACAACAACAAGACCGGCCATCTCGTCGGCCGCGTCACCCGCGACCTGGACGAGATCGGCGAGGTGGCGCACCACGGCCCCGAAGACCTGCTGATCGCGGTGATGACCTTCGTCGGCGCCTTCGCCCTGATGGCGGTGGTGCATCTGCCGCTGGCGCTGATCACCGCCGCCATCGTGCCCGTCATCGCCTGGCTGACCAGCCGCTACGGCGGGCGCATGACCAAGAACTGGCAGTCGCTCTATTCCCGCGTCGGCGACTTCAACGTCCGCATCGAGGAGAATGTCGGCGGCATGCGCGTCGTCCAGGCCTTCACCAACGAGGACCACGAGCGCAAGCTGTTCGCCGAGGACAACGACCGCTACCGCAAGACGAAGCTCGACGCCTACAAGATCATGGCGGCATCGACGACGCTCAGCTACATGAGCATGCGGCTGATCCTGATCGTCGTCATGCTGACCGGCGCCCATTTCGTCCTGGTGGGGGAACTGACCCAGGGCGGATTCTTCGCCTTCCTGCTGCTGGTCAACACCTTCTTCCGCCCGATCGAGAAGATCAACGCGGTCATCGAGACCTACCCGCGCGGCATTGCCGGCTTCCGCCGTTACACCGCGCTGCTCGACACCCTGCCCGACATCGCGGATTCGCCCAACGCCGTCCCGGCGCCGCCGCTGAAGGGCGACATCCGCTTCACCGACGTGTCCTTCGGCTATGACGCCGCCCGCCCGGTCCTGAAGGGCGTCGACCTCGCCATCAAGGCGGGGTCCACCGTCGCCTTCATCGGCCCGTCGGGTGCCGGCAAGACGACGATCTGCTCGCTTCTGCCGCGCTTCTACGAGATCACCGGCGGCGGCATCACCATCGACGGCCTCGACATCCGCAGCATGACGCTGGCCTCGCTGCGCCGGCAGATCGGCATCGTCCAGCAGGACGTCTTCCTGTTCGGCGGCACGATCCGCGAGAACATCGCCTATGGCCGCCTGGGCACCTCGGACGCCGAGATCACCGAGGCGGCGCGCCGCGCCCATCTCGACGGGCTGATCGCCTCGCTGCCCGACGGGCTCGACACCATCATCGGCGAGCGCGGCGTGAAGCTGTCGGGCGGCCAGAAGCAGCGCCTGACCATCGCCCGCATGTTCCTGAAGAATCCGCCGATCCTCATCCTGGACGAAGCGACCTCGGCGCTGGACACCCGGACGGAGCGGGAGATCCAGAAATCCCTGATGGAGCTGGCGGAAGGCCGGACGACCCTGATCATCGCCCACCGGCTGGCGACGATCCGCAATGCCGACGAGGTCTATGTCGTCGGTGCCGAGGGGGGCATCCAGCGCATCACCCACGAGGAGCTGGCCGCCCACGGCTGACAGGGGGAAGTGGTTGGGGAGTGATCGGGCCCGGTCAATGCCCGGTCTTGGCGTGCGGGGACGCGACCGGCTTGGATTCCGGCGATCCCCGCTCACGCAGGTAGATCCCCAGCACCACCAGCGCCCCCATGGACAGGAACTCGCTCTGCCAGTTCTGGAAGCTCTCGTACCAGAATTCCGGCTCCACCAGTGTTTCCGCCATGGTCTTGGTCGGCTGGTGATGCCGCAACGCCTCCTCGTTGGACCGGCGGGTGCTTCCCGCCACATGAAGGCAGAAGGAGACGGCAAACAGAGTCAGCAGCGCGATGCTGAGCGAGTGCGAATAGAGGCGCAGCAGCAGCCCGCCCCGGTGGACCGGCCAGGGCGCATCCCTGTCGCCCCGCTTCTTCCCGGGATCCTCGTCTTCCGGGTTGTCCTGTCCCGGCGTTTTCGATTCCGCGGATCCCTTCTGCACCAGCAGGACGGTCAGCAGCACATAGACCGACATCTGCAGGAACTCGCTCTCCCAATTCTCGAAGACCGCCGACAGGAAATGGCCGGTGGTCAGATACTCCGGCAGACCGATGGCCGGCAGCCCGTGAAAGCGGAGTTCCTCGACGAGCGCCCGCCATCCGGCGAGCGTCTGCCCGACTATCGACAGCAGGAACAGCCCGAACAAGGCAACCGACAGCCCGTTGTCACGCAGGAACCGACGCATCGGACCACTCCGCATTTCACAAAGCCCGGCCTATACAACGGCGCGGCGGCGCGGAGGTTGCGCCGCTCGTTGGCGTACCCAACAATCACCAAGCCGAGGTCCGCATGGCGACGGCTCAGGCCGCCCGCACATGGCGAAGGAACTCCTCCGCCTGATCGCGCAGGGACATCGCCTGCCGGCCGAGATCGGCGGCGGCGGCGCGCACCTCCGACGCCATCGTCCCGGTCTCGTGCGCGGACTGGGAGACCTCGCGGATGTTGTCGGTCACCTCCGCCGTACGGTCGGCGGCGCGCTGGACCGAACGGGCGATGTCGGCGGTGGTCACGCCCTGGTGATCGGCCGAGACGGCGATGCGGCCGACGAGGTCGCTGACCGACAGGACGGTGCGGCCGATCCCTTCGATGGCCTCCACGGCATGGCCGGTCACCGCTTGGATTTCCGCCACCTGCCGGGCGATGTCGTCGGTCGCGCGCGCGGTCTGGTTCGCCAGCATCTTCACCTCGCCGGCGACGACGGCGAAGCCCTTGCCGGCTTCCCCCGCCCGCGCGGCTTCGATGGTCGCGTTCAGCGCCAGCAGGTTGGTCTGGCCGGCGATGTCCTGGATCAGGGTCACCACCTCGCCGATCTTGCCGGCAGCCGCCGCCAGCCCGTCCATCGTCCGGTTGGTGCGCGTCACCTCCTCCACCGCGTTGCGGACCATGCGGGCCGACTCCTCGACCTGCCGGCTGACCTCGCCGATGGAGATGCTCAATTCCTCCGAAGCACCGGCGACGGTGCGGACGTCGTCGCTCGCCTCGCCTGCGGCGGTGCTGACGGTGTCGGCGCGGACGCTGCCGGTCTCGGCGATGTCGTGCAGGCGCTGGGCATTGGCCTGCAGCTGCGTGGTGGTGGCGCTCAGCACGCCGACGACACCCAGCAGCGACCCTTCGAAGGACTGCGCCACCGCGTCCATCGCCTTGCGCCGCTCCTCGACCGAACGGGCGCGCTCCTCCGCCTGGGCCTCGTGCAGCTTGGCGACCTCGATCGCGTTCTCCTTGAACACGGCGAGCGCCTTCGCCATGCCGCCGATCTCGTCCTTGCGGCCAAGCGCCGGGATGGCGACCGACAGGTTGCCGCGGGCCAGCTCCTCCATGGCGCCGCGGATGCCCGACAGCGGCCGGAACATGCGCCGGGCAATCAGCAGGCAGCAGGCGGCGACCAGCAGGGTCACGGCCCCGCTGATGGCGGCGATCATCGTCTGGGTGTCGCGGATGGTCGCGAAGAACTCCGCCTTCGGAATGCCGACATAGAGCACGCCGACCACGCGCCCGTCCGCCGCCTTGATCGGGTCGTAGGCGGTGTAGAAAGGCGTGCCGAGGATTTCCGCCTGCCCGCGATAGGGCACGCCGCGCCCCAGCACCGCGTCATGGACCGGCCCCTTCGCCAGCGTGGTGCCGACCGCGCGGCTGCCGTCCGGCTTCAACACATTGGTGGAAACGCGCCGGTCGCCCATGAACAGGGTCGCCGTGCCGCCGACTAGCCGCTTGACCCGGTCCACCGGTTCGAGGAAGTCGTTCAGGGCGCGGTCGCCGGCATAAAGCTTGCCGTCGCGCACATCGAACGCCTGGCCATACTGGTTCAGCACGTCCCAGGCCACGCGCATGTTGGTTTCCTGCCGCTCCATCGCCACCCGTTCGGCATAGCGGGTCAGCAGCAACTCGTTGACACCGAACGTGGCAAAGGCAAGCAACAGCAATCCGCCGCCGCAAAGCACCACCGTTTTGCCCGCCAGCGACAAAGCCTTCATCCTCATACCCAACCCCTGGTTTGGTCCGAATTTCCGACTGTTCGTTTTTCTTTTTCGGACGTCTGCCCTTAAGGCAACCGCCATGGCAAGGGAAAAGGGGGTGAGCGGTTAAGGAAAAGTTAGAGAAATCCCCTGAGTCGTCTTCCGGTATTTGCATCAGTCATACGGATTGATTGGTGTGCCATGACTGTTGCGAACGGTTCGTTCACTCACCGTCGTCGTACATCAACAACATTACAGGCAAGGGTGGACGATGTGCCCGATTTGGTCGTCCACAGGCTTTCGCAAGGCCACAGCTCGGCACCTATGCAAAAAAGCATATATCCCAGATCCAGCTCCGCCGCCTGCTGATCCGCCCGCACATATACGCCCCATGTAGTTGCCGCGCGCGGTGGGTGCGCAACAATTTCAATGCGTTACAGGACTGCTTTTATGGCGGCGGAAGCGAAAGCACGCGCTTCCGCGCTCATGCATATCAGACACTTGCGAGCAAATATCGGATGGCTATTTGCCGAGAGGTGCTTGACCTACTCGCCGAGTCTGCGCTCCTATGCCTCAAGAACAGAGGCGGAACATGGGAACGAAGGAGTTCCGGTGCCTGGGTGACTGGTTCCGGCACGGAGACGCGGTCGCTGTCCGGTGCCGATCCTGCGGCCGCATGGTGGAGCTTGACCCGGGGCCGCTGCTGATGCGGCACGGCTACGGCAGGCATCCCCGCGATCTGCCATGGCGCTGCGCCTCGTGCGGGTCTAAGAACGTGGCCGTCGGAATTGATGCGAGGTTGGGGCGATGATGATGTACGGCGTGAAGGGCTTTCAGGCTGACGCAGAGGCGCCGTCCGTCGTCCTGAAGGTGCGGGCACCGTCGCCAGAGCGGGCCGTATCGCTGGCGTCCGCCCGCCCCATCGCCGCGGGGATGAGGCTGGAGCCCGTCGAGATCGGCGGCGCCCTGCCCCAGGAAGGCGTCTGCTATGAAGGCCCGTGGCCGTGGCCGGGCAAGGCAGCGTAGGGGCCGCCCTGCCCGCCTGCCTCGTTCACATCCCCAGCAGCACCGGCACCAGCTGCTGGAGCGCGTCGAGCGCCGACACATCCCCCACGAGGTAAGCGCCGATCAGGCCGACGACCGCAACCACGGTCATCACCAGCTTGCGCTTGCCGGCCAACTGGCCGCCTTTGAGAACGGTGTTCAGGTCCATGTGCTTTGCCCCTCCTCGGGCATTTTGAGCGGGTTTCAGGTCAAAACGGGTAAAGTCGGCATAAGAAAAGCCGCCGGGCGGGATGCCGGGCGGCTGCGGGCTTGTACTTTTGTGACGGCTAGGTTTTGGGTGCGGTCAGGCCTCGACAAACTCGGCCAGCCGGTTCGACCAGCCGGCGGCGAACGCAGCCTGCGAAGGCTTGTCGGTGATGACCCGTCCCATCTTGCGCAGCCGAGCAGCGCAGATGCGGTGACGCAGCTTTCCCGGGTCCAGCGCGTTGACCGCCGCGATGGTCTTCGGCCCGACCTTGCCGTCCACCTTGATGGCAGCGCCCAAATCGCTCGCCGCCTGCTGCAGCCACGGGGAGGCGTCGTCCTCGCCATAGAGGACCGCGCAGTCCACGACCAGCGCCTGGAGTTGCGGATCCTTGATCCCGCCATAGCCAGGGGCCAGGACGTAGCGCGTCCGGTAGATCAGGCGCACCTCGGCCTCGTCCAGCGCCTCCACATCGCGGGCGATGCAGGGCCGGCCACGCCAGCGGGTCAGCGTGGCCAGGGTGATGCCGCCCTTCGTCGGGCCGCCCCGATCCGCCGGGTGGTCGGTGTAGCGGGGCCAGCCTTCCCGGCGGAGGGTTTCGTCGATGATACGGTCGATCAGATCGCGCGGGGGCGCCGCGCTTTTCGGGATAGCAGGCATGGGCACTACTCCTTTATCGCGAATAGCCAAGCTTCAGTTGCCTCGGGACAGTAGGGCTTGGGAAAACGTCGTAGACTGGGGCGGCACCGAGGGTTCGGGATGCCGCCCTTTTTTTCGCCCAGGCATGAAAAAGGCGCCTCGCGGGCGCCGGATCGGTCGAGCTTGGATTGTTGTCGCGGGGTCAGGCCGGGAGCGCGACAGGCTCCGCCGGGTGGTTCAGCGCATAGTGCTGTTGCGGGGTCAGCCGCCGGAGAGCGCACCGACGCCACGGGTCGTATCCGCCTTCCTGACAGGCCCGGCCGACGAACTCACTGCACCACCAATCCCGCTCGTCGCCGGACCAATCCCGATGCAGCCCGAGGCCGATCACGCCGAGCCAGTCATAGGGCTTGCCGAGCTGCGTCCGCGCCCACGCCTCCGCCTTCCGTCCATCGCCGGGATAGCTGACCACCTCTGCCGCACTGGCGTGGCCCAGCCGCTCAGCCATGGCGCAGGCGGTGACGCCAGCCGGGGCCGCAGCGCCGATCAGCGAGCCGTCGGCGCACACAAGGTCGCAGTGGCTCCACTCGCCCCAAGTCGCGGCCCGGATCAGCCAGGAGCCGGGATGGGAGCGCCTGGTGTAAAGGACACGGATCATGCGGCTTCCTCCCCATAGATGACCGGCCAGCCGGCGGAGAAGTCGTAGGCGGCAGGGTCCGGGCTTTCGAGCATGGCGGCCTTGTGCGCCTCGGCCGCCCCGAAGATGGCTTGGTCGCTGGCCGCCGCCGCGTAGAAGACCGCCGTCGCGATGGCCGGGGTCATCTCGACAAAGGCGCCCGACATCGTCTTCCACATGATCCCGGCCGGCAGCGAGGCGCCCATCAGGAACATGCCCATGTGCTGGGACCGGCTCAGCGTGTCGGAGTGGAACCAGCAGGGGGAGCCGTCCACCATGACGCGGAAGCCGCCGCCGGAGGTGCGCCGGTCGCGCTCTGCCTTGATGCGCTCCCAGGTGGCGGCTTTCGCCGCTTCGACCTCGGCTTGCGGAAGATCGACCATCCGATAGGTGACGGTCACGGCATCGGCGCCGATGGTCCATTCCTCCATCGGCAGGCGCTCGGCGCGCTTGCCGGCGACGGTCGGGGGCTCGTCGATCAGCGGGAGGACGGTCCAGTCCGGGCACATGGCGGCCCAGTCGGCAGGCGTCCAGTGATCCCAGATCAGCGCCGGCCATTGGATGGCGGCGTCTTCTGCTCCATAGACGATGCCAACCGGCGCAACGACTTCTTGGATGACTACGCCGCCCATCACGATGGCGGCGGGGCGTTGGATAGGCATTGTACGCTCCATCAGCAGGGCGGGGCCGAAGGCGCCGTGAAGCCGCCCGCGTATCGCGGGTCACTCCAAAAGCGCACGTCGTTCGCAAGAAAGTTGAAGTCCAGCGCCGTGTTCGTCGAGTTGCCGAAGATGTAGAATGGCGCTGCGGTAATTGCGCTCCAAGTAGGCGTCCCCGACGCCACTACAGATCCGTTGATTGTGACCGCGCAGAAGCCGGTAAGGCCGTTTCTTCCGGCGCCCAGATAAACCCATGTATTGTACGGCACATTGCCCGCAGCGGTTATTCCCACGGCTGGCGTTGCGGTGCCCCATTGTTGCAATTGGAGGTTTGGCCCAATCGACAGCAGTGGACACCCGGCACTTAGCCCACCGCCAAGGCCCATGATGTTATTGTACGCCTGACTTCCGCTCTGTACGAACTTGTACCACCCACCTATCGAAAAGTGACCTTGCGGGCTCGACATCTGAACATTTGACGTCGTTCTGACGTAGTTGACCACACCGGAGCCGGCGGCAAAGACCACGGAAGCATTGTAGTTGGACCACCTGAAGTCGGGAGCGTAGCGGTAGGCCACCCCTGCCCATGTGAGCGCATTGCCCATGTCGTCGGTCGCCGGCTGCGTGCCGGTGGCGCCGCCGGTGCCGCGCAGGAAAAACTGACGCTGCGCCGGAGCGCTCTCCAGCTCGCACGTCGGCCCAGCCCCCGCCATCATGCCGCCGCCGAAGAGGTCGCATAGGCGCGGGTCTTGCCACTCCGGCGATCCAGGCAGGATCAGGCCGGGCTTGCGATGGATGATCCCAGCCATGATCAGTACCCCACGATGCCAGTGACGTGGATTTCGGTGGTCGATACCACGATGCCGACCAGATGGTCCGTCTTGCTGGCTGTCGTGGACCACGTTGGCGTGGTCGAGAGCGGGAACTTGAAGTAGCTGCCGAGACCAATGGTCCGGCCGCCAGTAGCGTCCTGCTTGGCGATGATATGCACCTCCATGCCGATCATGGCGGAGGTGATGGTGGGGTTTGCGAAGGTCGTTGCGCCGCCGAGAGTGACGGCGAAGACATTGCCGGCCGTCAGGTCAATGGTGATCGTGCTGTTCCAGTTCACGGACACGTACTTGCCCGTGACTGGCACCACCAAGGCATTGCCTACCGCCGGCAGAGCAACACCACTCGCCCGGCTGTACGCCACGCACCTCCAGTTGCTGCCGCCCAGGCTCTCGAACTCTGCCGTATCGCCCGCCGCCGTGGTGATGTTGGCCGCGCCGGGCAGGATCAGGCTGGTGGCGTTGTGGGTCAGGGTCAGCGCGCCAGAGAAGGTGACGTGGCGACGCGCGCCGGACTGCGCCGTGCCGAGCGCCGTGATGGTCGTGGTGCCGGTTACCCTGACCGCGTTGCCTGCTGCCGCGCCAATGTCCGTGGTGGACGCAGACGCCACCGTCACGGCGGTTTCGTTGATTGCGCCGGTAGCGTCTCCGCCGCTGATGCCGCCAGCCGGGCCGGTTAGCCCCCGCGTCCCCGTTAGAGACACTGTCCAGGCGGCGAACGTCCCGCTTCCAAAGGCGTCCGATACCGAAACCGCCAGAGCGCCGGTGGTCGCATCATAGGAGGTGACCGAGCCGACCATGTACTTGGTCACGTCCGCCGTCACAGCGATGGTGACCGGTTGGCCGGCGGCGAACGCCTTATTGGCTGCGACCGTTAGGCTCTTCGCCCCGGTCCCGATGGCGAGCGAGGTCGTGGAGGCGGACGTGACCGCCTGCCCTGCCGTCGACAGGATGCCGGCGTTGTCGGCCAGCAGCTGCGTCATGAAGGCGGAGAACTCGTTGAAATAGTCCTGCCCCTTCTTCGCCAGCAGGGCGTTGAGAAGATCGGTCGTGCTCATGCAACAAGCTCCCTCACCGCGACCGAGGTCGCGAAGCGTTGGAAATAGGGGTTGGAGGTCGGGCCGTTCTCGATGGGGATCCCGTAGATGCTGGTCCGGTACAGCGTCGGCAGATCGGCCGCCGGGAACAGCACCACCAGCACGTCACGGCTCTTGCCGACGATGCGCTTCAGGTCGTCCAGGGCAGACAGAGCTTCCGCCTGCGGGATGTTCTCCAGCGACAGCCGCAGCACCCGGTACTTCTGCCGGCGGATGACGAAGAACGAGGCTTCCGTCTCCACCAACTCCGACGGGTCGGCCCATTCATTCGACCAGCCGTAGCTGAAGTTCACCTCGGGCTGGTAGCCGATCCCGGTGAAGATGCGCCCGACCTGGATGTTTCCGGCCTCGGCCGAGGAGGTGAAGGTGTAGCGGACATACCGGGCGGTCAGCGTGCCGCCGAAGTCGAACAAGCTGAACGGGCGGTAATCGGCGAACCCGGTCAGGATCGGATAGCCGCCGAGCGATGTTCCGAACCGGTCGGATCCGAAGCCCGCGACTGGCGGCCATGCCTCCACCGCACTGTCGTAGAGGTGGGTGGAGAAATCGGCGGCATTGCTCACCTCGCATCGGATCGTGCCGTTGGCGTCCTGGTTATGGTTGACCACCGCCCCATGCGTCATGTCTTCAGCCGAGCCGTGGTCGAAAGTCAGGCTCTCCGATGCGTAGCCGGTCGCCCGCCACACCCGGCCGGGGCGCGGGTCCTGCACCCGGTTTGCCGGCAGAGCCGCGGACGACGCCGTCACCGTGGCCGTGTCAGCCTTGTTCCAATAGAGGAAGATCGCGTTGTCGGATGCCATGTCACCCCCACAAGGTCAGGGTCACGCGACCGGTGTCGCGCGTGTTCTCTTCAATGCCGATGACGCGGTAGGCTTGGTCGATGACGTGCAGGTCAGACGAAATCCACACCTGATCCCCAAGCTCGATGCTGAACGGCTGCGTCTCGATCCGGAGCGTCAGAACCTCGCGCCGCGTGCTGTAGAGGCCGGAGAGGCGGGTTGCCTCTGTCTGCGCGTCGGCTACGGTCAGCAAGCAGGTTTCCACCTCCAGCGGCTTGCTGAGGGGGTGGAGCGTCTGGACCGCCGCAACGTCCACCGGAGCGGTGGAGCGGTATTCCTCCGCGAAGAATGCCCGCATTGCCGCTGTGGCCGCGCCGGCAAGGTCGCTCTCCTGCAACACCCCCACCCAGGACCGGGCGGCCTTGACGATCAGCCGGTAGGGCGGGATTGCCTCCGGATTGACCGTCAGTGCCCCCTTTTCCAGATCGGCGTCCTCCAGGTAGAGGGCGAGCGCGCTATCGCCGGCGGATGTCGCCGTCGGAGCCTCCAGCCGGCCCACCACCACCTTGCCGTTGGACCCGGTGTAGAAGCCGCCGACGCTGCCGAGCAGCGCGTCCAGCACCTCCGCCCCGGTTGTCCGGTCGGCGGCGTAATAGCCGACGGTCGCGCCGTTCTTGGTGTTGAGCGCCGTGAAGGACGCCGCGTCGATCTGGCCGGAGGTGAACCCAAGCCGGCCGGTCAGCAGCGCCTTGCAGATGTCCGCCGCCGTGGTGGCGTTGGAGCCGAAGGCGCCCCGGCAGTCCACCGTGATCTGCCGCGCCGGGGTGGAGCCCAATCGGATCCGACCGTTGGCGAGGTCGGCATAGTAGTTCCCGGCCGGCGGTGGGTTGCTGGCGGACGCCGTCAGCGGCACGCCGCCGTCATAGACTGCCTGGACCGAGTGCAGGCCGGTCACCGGCGACAGGTCGTACCAGAGGTTTGCCGGATCGACCGGCACCGGAGCGGCGCGCAGAACCTGCCCGAGGACGGTCGGCTTGACCTTACCCTTGAGGTCGGCCCCGCCGTTGAAGCCACCAGCCCCGCTGTAGGTCGCGCTCTCGATGTCCTTGTCGATCTGCGCCTGCAGGTCGGACAGCGGGATCTGAACCGAGCCCAGCCCGAAGGCATTCTCCCCGGTGCATTGGCCGTCCCACAGCACGCTGTAGGCGGCATAGGAGGTTGAGCCGCGGGGGCCTTGCAGGACGCGGGCTTGCGCCCCATCCCACCCCCATGCCTTCCACAGCGGGTAGTTCGCCGCCTTCCAGTCGCTGTCGACGGCGATCTCGATCCCGTTGCCGTAGGCCGGTAGGGACTTCCCCCCGATCCGGCCATCGGCGAACATCTCCCGCTTCACCGCCAAGGCGACCTGAACCCGGCCGTCGTATTCCCTGTTGGGGGCGGTCGGGTCGTTGGCGGCCAAGGCGATGTCACGGGTGGAGAGGTATTGAGGATGGAGCGCCCCCGTGCTGTCGCGCGGGAACAACTCCACCAGGTACTGCAGGTCCTGGGAGACGCTGAGGGTCGTGGCCATGGCTTATTGTCCGTAGGTGCCGGTTCGGCGCGGGCGCGCGTCACGGTCTGCCGCTTCCGTCCGGAGCTTGGACAGTTCGGCCGCTTGCTTCTTGTTCACGGTTTTCAGTTCGCTGTTCTCGTAGACGAGCGCCTTCAGCAGGTCGACGGCATCATCCAGGCGGCGCTCCATGCCCCTGAAGTCGACCGTCACCCCGCCGGAGCCGCCGGACTGTCCGCGGAACGGCACGACGTTGCCGCCCCACCGGTCGTTCGCAGCCCAGGATCGGGCGATGTCCATGCTGACGGAGTGCGGATAGACCCGCTCGCCGCCCGCCATCTGGACAAGCTCCCTGCCCTGCTCGCCCACCCAGGCCATGCCCGGAGGAGCGCTGTCCGTGCCCACCGCATAGCCGGGGATGCCGTGGCTCTTGGCATACCCGCGCATGGCGTTCTCGTATGCGTCCTTCTTTCCGTACGCAGCGATCCAGCTATTCACCTCGTTCGGATCGCCGTTGCCGCCGTACCCCACCGAGCGCAGCACCCCCATCCAGTCGGCGGCGGGGATGTTGAGGTTGGCGATGTCGCTGGAGGCCGAGTAGCGCAGCGGGTTGTTCTGCCAGCCCAGCTTGTAGTCCGCAGCCGACAAGATTTGCTGCATGACCGCAGGGCCTTGGCTCTGCGCCCATTGAGCGATGGCCGGGAAGTTGGACGAGTTCAGACCGGAGATGACCGAGTTGATGTCGGCCTGCGCCGGCTGCTGGGTCGCCTTCAGCATGTCCTGCTGGAGGGTGATCAGCGTGTCCAGCCGGTTGACCTGCTGCGCCGCAAGCGTCACCTGTCGCGACGCCACGCTCTCCACGCCCGTCAAGCCTTCGCTGACGTGGTTGAAGATGCTGACGTAGCCTTCGGACGAGGCGTGGAAGCCACGGGCCAGACCAAGCACCGTGTCCTTCATCGCCACGGCCTGAGTGCCAGCATCGACATCCCCGGCGGCCGCCTTGGCCGTCAGGTCGTCAAACTGGCGCATCGCCTCCTTCAGCTTGGCTTCCGGCGACAGGGTCGAGTAGTCGCTCACAAGGAGAGACGACACGGCGTTGCCGGCGGACTTCTGGAGGTTTTCCCATGCCGTTTTGGTGGACTGCGCTGCGCTCCGCTGCTCGTTGAGCCCGGCGATGCTCTCGCTGATGTTCGACTGCAGGATTTGGCCCCACAGCGTCTGGAACTGCGTCGCCTGCTCTGTCGCCGCCGCCGCCGCCGTGATGGAGCCCGCCATGGTGGCGATGTTGCCGCCGAAGGTCTGCACCACGTCCGTCAGCTGGTCCGCGGTCAGCGTCTTCAGCAGCCCCACCAGCGAGGCGTTGAAGAGTTGCTGCGCCCGCGTTGCCGGCTCACCAACCGCCGCCAGCGACTTGCTGTTGGCGGTCAGGGCGTCGAGGAAGCCGGTGATCTGGTTGACGTAGCCACGACCGGACGCCTCGGCGATCTGCTGGTCGAGGGACTTGTTCAGGTTGGCCGCGAGACGAGCCTTGGTCTCCTTCTCGATCTGGTCCACATAGGTGACCATCGCGGGGTTGAGTTGGGCATAGGCCTCCCGCGCTGCCTGGAACTGCCCGGTGAGAGCGGCCACGTCCGTCTGAACCTGGGTGAAGTCCGGCGGGTTGCGAAGCTGGTCCAGGTAGGCCTTGAGTTGGTCAGTGGCGAGCGCCTTATAGGCCCCGTCGATGCCCAGCTTCTGCGCCCTCGCCAGTTCCTCGAACATCGGGGCGAAGCTCTCGGCCGTGGCCTTCTTCGCCGCGTCCGTCACCCCGCCCAGCGTCTTGACCATCTCCCGCAACGCCGTGTTGCCGGCGTCGATGGAGGCGCCCAAGCCGATGTCCTTGGCAGCCTCTTCCCAGTCCTTCGCCTTGGACGCCTTCAGCGCGGCGAGGGTGTTGGTCCCGCCGTCCTTCAGGCCGCCTTGGTCAAGCAGCGTGTACCGCAGCAGCCCGGCGATGTCCTCGCCGAACTCCTTGTAAGGCACGCTGCCACCGACGTAGAGGCCGTTCTTGGCCGTGCTGCCGATGCCGAAGTCCTTCACCAGCGAGCCGCCGCCCATGGCCGCGATGGAGTAGATACCGGACAGGGCAGTGCCCAGCGCCTGGCCGGCGGCCGGATCGCCGTCGTTGTCGGTCAGGATGTTGCCGTAAGTCGCCGTTTTGCCGTTGCTGGCAATCGTCACGTCAGCCGAGGCCGTCTTGCCGACGGTAGCCTTCTGCGTGCCGATCATGCCCATGATCGCGCCGGCAATGGCGCCGATGGCCGTCCCGATGCCGGGGACGATGGAGCCTGCCAGGGCCATCGAGGCGACCGCGCCGGCCGCAGCGCCGGAGATGCCGCCCACCGCCTTGCTGTTCGTCTGCGTGCCGAGATAGCCGCCAACGAGGCCGCCCGCGCCCGCGCCTGCGCCTGCAGCCCCGAGGTAGGCGGAGAGGCCCGTGCCGGCCGGGACGTAGCCCGCCGCCCCGGACAGCGTCGGACCTTGAGCAACCGACCCGATGCCAAGGCTTTCCGCCCCCCACAGGTCGATGGACGACATGATGCTGCTGGTCCACGAGTTCGGCACCAGCTTCGAGCCCAGCGACAGGGCTTGGCCGCCCATCCCGCCCATGCCGCCGTTCTGGTTGGCGGCTGTGTAGGTCTGGCCGTTCAGGGTGATGGTCTGGCCGCCAGACGTTGGGGCCTGGATGCCGAACAGCGAGGGCACCGCCCCGACGATCTGCTGAGTGATCGGCAGGACGATGTTCGCCTTGATCGCCTCGATGGCGATCCGCTTGAACAGGTCTCGGAAGCTGTCAACGATGCTGGTCTGCTTGTCCCGAAGGACAATCGCGTCGTAGAGCGTTTCGCTCCAGTCCTTCGCGATGTCCTCGGCAACGCGAGTGATTTCCTCCTGGTACGCCTTGATGGCCTGCGTGTCGGCGATCTGCTCCTGAAGCCCGATCCACTTCCGGGCGGCGTCCGAGGTCGTGTCGCCCCACTCCTTCACGGCGTCGCGCTGGATCTGAATGGACTTCAGCGCCCTGTCCCGCACGCTGGCCGACTGCCCCATGAGGGACAGTTCCTGCTTAGCGTAGGCAAGCTGCTCCTCCGCCCCCTTGATCATCTTCTCGTCGGCCGCGACACGCTTCCACCGCTCGGCTTCCTTGACCTTCGCCGCGATGGCCTTCCCCTCTTCCGTCGAGGCGGTTGTGTGGGCTTTCGCCAGTTCGGCGGCGACGCGGGTTTGGGTGTTGGCCTCAGCCTGCTTGGAAGCGCTCATGCCGGCTATTTCGGCAAGGCGCTTCTGGGCCGCAACATCGCGGTCCAGTTCGTCTACGACCTTCTTCCGCGTCTTTTCGAGGGTCTCCGCGGCGCTCGCCGCCTTCTTGGAGGCCTTTTCGTCCTCCTCCATGGCGTCGATGCGCTTCTGCTCCGCGACCCACTCGTTGATCAATGCCTTGGTGCCGGCGTCGATCTCGGTTTGACCGGCCTTCCTTGCGCGGGTCAGCGCCTCGGTCTCCAGGCGAGCGCGCAGCTTGCCGGCATTGCTCAGATCCTCATTGTCAGCGAGGAGTTTGGTCGCGGCGATCTGCTGGCGAAGGCTTTCCCGACTGTCTTCAAGCGCGTCGCGGTTCCGCTTCAGCGCGCCCGATCCCTGCTCGGTCGCTACGCGCACCTCTCGCGCACCGTCGTTGTATTGCCCGAGAGTGCCGCGCAGCACCTCAATTTCCTGCCGAAGCTCCTTCACCTTTCCGGAGTTCCACAGGTAGTTGATGGCTATGCCGGCCGCTGCCGCCGCATCGGTCGTCCCCATCATGCCGGCTTCGAGCGCCTTCAGTTCGGCGTCGGCCTTCGTGAGCCTCTTCTGGGCGGCATCGACCGCAGCTCTGCCCTCAGCCTCAAGGGCCGCGCGAACGCCCTCCGAGGCGCCTTTCATCTCCTCGCTGGCGCGCTTTGCGAATTCCAAGGCCTTCGCGTAGTTGGTGAAGGACGTTGAGGTGAGTTCGGCCTCGTCGCCGCTGCTGGACAGCACGCCGGCCAAGATGCCGCCGACATTGACGACGGCACCGATAGCCGCGCCCATCGGCCCAAGCGACCCGAGCAGCTGGCCGAGTTGCATGCCGGCCGCCGTTGCCACGTTGCCGCCATAGGCGACTTGGTTGGCGAAGTCCTGCACCTGGAAGCCAACCTGACCGATGGTCGCGTTGAAGTTGCGGCCAGATGCCGCAGCCGCTTCCTGGGCGCGGGCCGCCCGCACTGTGGCCGCGGTGCCGGCGGCCATGGCCTGGCCTTGCTGTTGCGCAGCCTGGGCCGCAGCCTTCTGCTGCTCCGTCAGCGCAGCGAGGAGGCGCTGGGCGCGCTCCATCTGCGGGCCGCCTCGCTCGATGACCCCGTTGAGATACTCCTTGGTCTGTGCCAGCCGGTTCTCGGCAGCAATGGCCGGGGCGTACTTCGCCTCGATGGCGGCCAAGCGCCGCTCTTGATTGCTCAGCCCGGCGGCCATCCGTTCCGTCGAGGCGACGGCAGCGTCTTGCGCCTTCGACAGCCGATCCTGTGCGCGCGATGCCGTTTCAGTCGCCTGAGCAACTCGCTCCGCCGCCTTCGCGGCCTGCTCGCTCTGCGCGCCGAACTTCTCGGCGGCCTTTGCCGCGCTCTCCTGGGCCTTCTGGACGCGCTCCGCCGCCCGGTTCACCGCGTCCTGCGCCTTCTGGAGGCGCTCGGAGGCAGCCGTGAGCACGTCGGATGCCGCCGCGGCGTTCTTGTTGGCGGCCTTCACCTTCTCCGACGCAGCTTCGAACTCCTTGGCCCCGGCGACCGCGCCGCGGGCGTCGTAGACAAGGGCCGTGGTTGCGGTTTCTTGGGTCATGCGGCGCTCCAATGCGAAAAGGCGCCGCGGACTGGCCGGGCGCCTTCTGTTTTTCCGTAGCTACGTTTAATGTGGACAGCGCCATTTTATGGCGTTACATTAATTCGCATGAAGATCGTCTACGACCCTCCCAAGCGCGCCTCCAACCTCGACAAGCACGGGTTGGACTTCGCCGACCTGGAGGACGGGGCCTTCTTTGAAGACGCCGTGGTGATCCCATCCCGCGATGGCCGCTTCAAGGCCGTTGGCTGGCTTGGCGCCATCATGGTGGTCGTCGTGGTGTTCAAGCCGCTGGGAACGCAAGCGCTCTCCGTCATCAGCATGCGCCCCGCGAACCGCAAGGAAAGGACGCTCCTGCCATGACCGACGACCGGAAGCCCTCGCCCGAGTTCCAGCCCGGCCGTGGATACAGCAAGGAGGACTGGGACGAGGTGTCCGACAACCCGGAACTGACGGAGGAGGAGATGCGGCAAGCCCGGCCCTTCGCCGAAGTGTTTCCGGAGTTGGCCGCCAGCATCAAGCGGCGCCCAGGTCGCCCGCCCGCCGAGAACCCGAAGCTGCAGGTCACCATACGGCTGGACGCCGAGGTGGTGGAGCACTTCAAAGCTGGCGGGCCGGGCTGGCAGTCCAGGATCAACGAAGTGCTGCGAAAGTCGGCGGGGCTCTGACCGCCATCAGCGCTTACCCTTCGCCGCCTCCTGCCGCAGGAACCCGAACAGCAGCTTCGCCGTGGAGGCCGGTTCCGCCTTCTTGGGCGCCTCCTCCACCGCCGGTTCCTCTTCCGGCGCGACGCCGTTCAGCATGTTCTGCAACTCGATCATGCCATCAAGGGCCAGTTCGATCTGGGGAATGGAGGCCCCGAGCACCACGTCGGGCGGCCATTTCAGCCACCCGCAGCCGCGCCGAAACAGCAGCTCGTGGTACTCGTCCTGGGTCATTCGTCGTCCGGGTCGTTTCCCTTCGACTTTCCCTCGTCCTCCGCGGTCGCCTCCTCGATGGGCCGGCCGCCGTTGGCGAGGATCGAGACGAACTCGACCAGGGGCAGCATCAGGCTGCTGATGCCGGCGGACCACACCTTATCGCGCAGGCCCTTGGTCTCGGCCTCGGTCTTGAGGCCCAGGCCGTGCTGGATGACGGTGACGAAGGCGTCCAGATCGGAGGCCAGGAGCTTCTGGTGCGCCGCCTGGAAGCCACCGAAGGCGCGGGAAATGCGCGTCGCGGCGCCCAGCGTCGGCACCAGGGTCTTTTCGTCGTCGCCGAAGGTGATGGTGACTTCGCCGGTCGTGATCTTGGACATGTCGGGATCCTTGCGTGTTGGGGTGTCGGGGTGTCGGGAAATGAGCGGCGCCGCCCCGACAGCAGCGCCGCTCGCCCACGCGCGTGGGATGGGGTTACGGCGTGCCCGCGACGGCTTCGCCGACGAAGACTTCCGAGTTGATTTCCAGGCCGATGGTGGTCTTCACCGTGTCGGCCGAACCGCCGGGGGCGATGGTCGCGGAGGTGACCAGGGCGCGGAAGAACGCGCGGGTCGGCTTCGAGCCGGTGTTGCCGGTGTCGTCGCCCAACACGACCTTGATCGGGTAGTCGCCCTGCTTGTCGGCGGCGGCGAGCTGCGCCGCGATCTGGCCGTCATCACTGCCGTCGCGGGCGCAGGTGATGGACAGGCTGCCGTTGTCCAGGGTGGTCTTGTATTTCCGACGCAGGCCGTCGCCAACCGGCGTGAAGTTGCCGGTCTCCCAGCGGGTGCCGAACTCGGGGATGCTCTCGGCGAGGCCGATCTCTTCCCAGTCGGTCAGGGCGTCCCAGGCCGCCAGGGTGGCCGCCGTCGCGGTCTTGGGGCCGATGTAGATCTTCGCGCCGATGGCGGCGGTCAGCTCGCTCATGATGATGCTCCTCAGACGGTGTAGTGACAGGTGAAGGGGATGGAGACCGACACGCGCCAGAACAGGCCGTCGTCGTCGCCCTTTTCGCCGCCCCCGAGTTCGGGAGCGCCGGTTTCGACCCCGCCGAAGCGGGTGACGCGGAAGAGTTCGCCCAGGGACCGGGCCAGACGCCGCGCCTCGTCGTCTCCGGTGCCGACCGGCACGAAGACGTGAGCGAAGATCACGCCATCGTCGCGCGCGGCCCGCTTGCCCACGGAGCCGATGACCGAGCAGTCGGAGCCGGCGGCCAGGATCTCCAGATGCACCCACGTGTCTTCCGGCGCGGGGTCGTACCGGTCGCGGTTGCCGGGCTCGGCAGGACGGAAGACGCCGCCGTTCTGGTAGGTCACAGGCGTGTCGGTCCATTCCGCCTCCAGCTTTCGCCGGATGGCGGTGTGCGCGTCTGGCGCTGCCATGGGGGCCTCTTATTCGGATCGAAGGATCAGGGCCGGATAGGTCATCTGCTGGCCGGCGGCGGTGTCCTTGCGCGTCGCCAGATGCTTCCGGCCGGCGCGATAGGCCGAACTTTGCCGGTTCTGCTTCGCCAGCCTCAGTTGCGACCGGCCCTTGAGCACATAGCCGCCCTGGAGCGTGATGAAGTCGACAGAGGCGTAGACGCCAGGGAACTGGCGGAAAACCTCCTGCCTTAGGCGCTCAACGATGCCGGCCGGAAGTCTCGCCATCGCCTTGCCCGTGCGCCAATGGTTGGCGTTGACGGTCATCTCCAGCTTGCGGTGGTAGGGCTTGTCGTTGGTGACGACGATCTCGCCCGTGTTCGGCACGCCCTCGGCCGGGACCTGCTTGCCGCCGGCCATGACGAACCACGCATCCTTGTAGGCTCCGCTGTCGACCGGCGAGAGTTCCTGCGCCCGCCGGAGCGCGAAGGCCGCCACCTCCGCCAGCCGGTGGAATTCGTAGCGGATCACGCCGCCGAACTTCACGCTGTCCTCGGAAGCCCCCTTCCGGCCGTCCACGAAGGTGACGACCTGCGGCGGCGTCTTGGATTGCGCCAAGTGCTCGACCAAGCCCTTGCGGGCGATCTCTGCGTGCCGCTTCTGAGCCTCGGGGGGCTTCAGCCGCGCGACGGCCACGTTGATGACGCGCTCGAATGCGGCGGTCGACCGTGCCATGATCCCGCTCCAATTTTCGAGAGGTAACGATGTACGAAAAGATGCTTCAACCAGCCGCCCACGCACGCCTATCGGTTGACATCTTTGTCATGAGCGCCAGCGAGATCGCGGCTGTGAAAGCGGCGGCCTTCAAGGTTGCCACTGCCGAAAACTGCAATGTGCAGGTGGACGAAAGCGACCGGGACAAGGTGCGCGTCATCTTCACCTCTCACCCCTCGCAGTGGCCCTGAGCCTACCCCCTCACCCACACCACGAAGCCAACCAGCGTCTCGGCGTCATACAGCGGCTCCGCCCCCTGCACTGCCCCGCCGTCGAGGAAGTCGCCCTTCTTCGGAGGCCCCGGCCAGCCGGCGGCGGCGATGTCGCGCTGTGCGATCCGCACCTTGCGATCCCCCTGCACCACCAACCCGACCAGTTCGGTGGGCTGGTAGAAGCGCGCCTTGCCGTAGACGGTGCATTCCGCGAAAGCGACGGTCGTGCCGATGCGGCGTTTCAGCGACATTTGCCGGCCGGCCCGGCGGAGGCTGTCGGCGAAGCGGTCGGCGGCGGTCATCCGATCACCATCGTGCGGTAGGCGTCCAGGCGGTCAGCGATGTCCGCCGGCAGTCCGCCGCGCATCACGACCTTGTCCGGATCGGTCCAGCTCATGCGCTCGACGTCCGGGTTCTCGTAGGACCGCAGCATCGGATCCCGGCACCGGGCAAAGTAGCCCAGCTTGACGACGTCGATACAGCAGCGCTCGACATCGGGCGGGGTGGCGCTGTAGCCCGCGGTATAGGTGACCGCCACCCGCCCCGCCGGCCAGCCGATGGAGCAGCCGGAGCCGTCCAGGCGTAGCAGGAAGCCGGCGCCGGGGCTCTCCACCTCATAGGCGGCCGGGTCCAGCGTCTCGCCGTTCAGCAGGACGGACGCGACCGACACGACCGGCGTGCGCTCCAGGATCAGCCGCTCCCGCCATCGGGCGATGCGATAGGTCTCCGTCGCGGCTGCGGCGGCGAAGGATCGGCCGCAGAACGTCTCGATGGTCGCGCTCGCCTGCTCGATCAGCGTCGTCAGGAGCGTGTCGTCCGCGTCCGGGCTCTGCAGCTCGGCTTTCACCTTGGCGAGCGTGGTCAGCATGTCGGGAACTCCGAAATGGGGCGGCGCAGAGCCGCCCCGTCAGGGTCAGGCGACCGGATAGACCGCCGGATGGCCCTTCACGACCACGGCGGAGATGCCGGTGCCGGTGCCGTGGGTGCCGGAGAAGTCGGCCAGCAGCTTCAGGTACCGCTTGCCGCCGACGTAGCCGATCTTCGTCACGTCCGAGGCGGCCTTGGCCGCCGTCAGCGCCTTGACGATGCCGTTACTGACCGACGCCACGCCCAGCAGGTCCGACGCAGCGACGGCGGCGTAGGTCGTGTCGTCGTCGCTGTGGGTCAGCACGAACTCGATCTTGTTCGAGGTCGTGAAGGTGATGCCGCCGGCGCCGATCGACAGGATGATGGCGGCGGCATTGAAGCCGGCGAGGTCGATGGCGGCGGGGGTGTTGTCCGCCGTGTAGACGTTCGGCGCGATCGCTTCCACGACCGCGACGTTGCTGTGCATATCGCGCATGGGTGGCCCTCCTAGGCCGGGAAGAAGGAGCGCGGCGAGGGCTGGCCTCGCCGCAGCAGGATCAGGCGACCTTCAGGAACTTGATGGCCTCGTAGTTCTGCACGCCGCCAGCCACACGCTTGGTCGTGTAGAACAGGACGTTCGGCTTGCTGGTGTACGGGTCGCGCAGCACGCGGACGCCAACCCGATCCAGGATCAGGTAGCCGCGCTTGAAGTCGCCGAACGCGATCGGGAACTTGTTGGCGGCGATCGCCGGCATGTTGTCGTCGGTCTGCACCGGCTTGCCCAGGATCGTCGGCAGTTCGGCGGCGGCGGTCGGGGCCGCCCACAGGTAGTTGCCGTCGGCGTCCTTGAACTTGCGGACCGTGCCCATGACCGCGTCGGACATCAGCCACGCCGCGCCGTTCCGGTAGCCGGCCTTCAGCGCGTAGTAGAGGTCGATCAGGGCGTCGGCGCCGTTGTGGGTGGCGTCCGTCAGGCCGCCGGACACGCCCGACGCGATGAAGCCGATCTTGCCCCAGGCATAGTTGGCGTTCGCCACCGTGTCGTAGGCCAGCAGGCCCTTGGGCTTCTTGTTGCCATCACCGGCAACGAAGGCCGCGCCCTCCTGCTCGGAGAAGGCGATCGACACCTCGTCGGCCAGCCAGGCCTCGATATCCATGTCGCCGTCGTCCAGCATGGTCTGGGTCGCCACCGGCTGGGCATACAGCTCCATGGCGTTGAATTCCAGGCCACCCAGGCGCGGCGTGCTGGTCTCGGGGCGGGCGTCGTTCTCGCCGACCCAGCCTGCGGAGGCGCCGCCCATGTTCACCAGCTTCTTGTAGGTCGGCGCGCCCATCCGGCGGACGGTCGCCAGCGAGCGCATCGCCGACATGGTGCCGAGCACGCGATCGATGCCGGCTTCCATCTCCTCCGGCACCACATAGCCGCCGTCCGGATCGCTCTGGGTGGTGAGCTTGGCCTTCACCTCCAGCTCGCGCAGGTTGGCTTCGGTGCCCTTGCGGAAGAAGCGGCCGAAGGCGTCCTTGTGCTCGGCCTTGGCCGGGTCGGCCTTGCCGGCGCCGCCGAGCTGGCCGGCGGCCATCTTGATGTTCAGGTCGTCCAGCGCCTTCTGCAGGCCGGTGATCTCGGTGTTGATGCGGTCGACCTTTTCGGCCTGCACGACATCGCCCATGCCCTTGCGGATGTCGGCGATCTGCTTGTCATTCTCGGCCTTGAACGCCTCGAAGGCGGTCTTGATGCCGGCGACCAGGGCGACGGGATCGTTGGCGTCCGCGCGCACGGCCGCGATGCCGCGGAACCGCGACATGGAAACGTGGTTCATTTGGGCCTCTCAGGGCTTGATGGTGGAAAGAAGGTCCGCCAGGGAGGCGGTCAGCAAGCCAGCGCGCGGCGTGGCAGAACCGGCAGCGTCGTGCGTACCGGAGGCTTCGCGCAGCATGGAACGCCGCTCGGACCGCGGCACCCCCTGCTTGGCGAGAAGAGCGTCAATGCGGCGCCGGGCCGCGATCTCGGGCCGGAGCGAGGCGGACGCGGCGGGCTCCGGCATGTCGTCCACGCCGTCGGCGAAGCCTTTGGCGACCGCGTCACCGGCGCCCAGCCACGTCTCGGCGTCCATCATGGCCGCCACATCCTCGCGCTTCTGGCCGGTCCTGGCGGCGTAGATGTCGGCCATGGCCGCATCGAAGGGCTCCAGAACGTCCGCCGACGCCCGCATGTCGTGACGGTTGCCGATCGCGACCGCCCAGGCGTTGTGGATCATCAGGAACGACCCGGCGCCCATGCGGATCTCGTCGCCGGCCATGGCGATCACGGAGGCAGCCGAGGCGGCGTAGCCCATGACCTTCACCGTCACCTTCGCGGGGTGCTCGCGGAGCAGGTTGAAGATCGCCAGCCCCTCGAAGAAGTCGCCGCCGGGCGAATTGACGTTGACCGTCACGTCATGCTTGCCGATCGCCCGCAGGGCGCCGGCCATCCGCTTCGCCGTCCAGCCGCCGCCGGTCCAGGCATCCTCGCCGATCACGTCGTAGAGGCTAATTGTCGACGGGTCATCAGCCTCCGCCGCCATCGGGCCACCTGACCAGCGGGCGAGCGCGTCGCTTGGTGCATCCCAGGACAGGCCGTCCGGCCGGTCGAATGCCTTCACCTCAGGCAGGCTGCGCAGGCTCATTGCCCGATCCTCCTTCGCTTGCCGGGGGCGTCTTGCGGCCATATCCGGGCTGCAGTTTCGATGCGTCGCCGCTCTGGCGTGGCAGCTCGGACAGGCCGCGGACCTCGTCCACCATCATCCAGGGGTCATGCCCGCCGGCGCCGAGGGCCTTGGCGAAGAACTCGGCCTGATCCTTCGGCGTGCCGCGGAGCAGGGCCTTCTCGTTGAACTTGGCGTAGTAGCCGTCGCGCTCGCCCTCGGTGAGCAGCACGCGGCTAACCTCCTCCTCCCAGGCCTTGAACCAGGGGGCGAGGCCGTACTGGATGAAGAAGAGGCCAAGCTGCGCGATACCGCTGCCCCAGGACGTCTCGTCCATCATCAGCAGCGGGCGGGGCACGTCGAACGCCCGGGCCACCTCCTCGATCTGATGGCGGCGGTTCTCCAAGTGCTGGCTCTCGACGGAGGTCTGGGCCAGCTTCTCAGCTTTCAGCCCCTCCTCGAAGACCGGCCACCCCTGCGCACTCTCGGCGCCCCGGTATTCCTCCATCTGCTCCTTGAGCCGGTCGATCGCGTCCTTCGACAGCCGGCCGGTGGTCGTCAGATAGCCGCCCAGCATCATGCCGTTCTTGAACAGCTTGGACGCCGCCTGCTCGGCCCGGAGCGCGAGGCCGATCGCTTCGCGCGCCAGCTTCACCCGGCTGACGCCCTCCAGGCCGTCCAGGGACACGTCGCGCAGATGGAACATCTCCGCCGCCGGGATGGTCATCACGCCGCCGTCGCGCCGGGTGTAGCGGTATTCCACCGACCAATCGTCGTTCTGCCTCACCTCCACGCGGGACGGCTCCAGGGGGAACAGCCGGACGATCCGGCCGCGGGAGCGGACCGGGTAGGCGTAGGCGCTGCCGTGGAGGAGCGCCCGCGCCTGCATGGTCGACTTGAAGGTGAACGGCGTCTGCCAGTCGTTCGGCGCCTGCATCAGGATCCGATAGAGCGGATGGTCTGTCGCCTTCTCCACCGCCTCGCCGGCCTTGAAGAGCTGCAGCGGCAGCATCCCGATCGTCTTGGAGATGACCGAGACACAGCGCAGCACCGCGGCGTTCCGCAAGGCCGTGTCGGCGTTCACCACCGCACCGGATTGCGTTTCGCCGCCGGCGCCGCGCATGAAGTCCTTCAACGCCGGATCATCCAGGCTGTCAAAGACCTGCGCCATCACCCCCATCGCGTGGGCGACAGCATCGGCGTCGCGGGCTTTCTGCCCACGCCCGAACAAGCCGAAGAGTGCCATGTCGCCTCACACAAAAAGGATGCCGCGCGCCTCGTAGACCGAAGGCCCTTTGGCCTCCGGGTTCCGCTCCATCAGCTTCGCCGCGTCGAAGGTCGCCATCAGCGGGTCGATCTTCGCGTAGCCGCTCGCCTGCTTCGTCACGAGGAAGGCGTTCTTGGTCGGCTCCACCCGGGCGTTGCCGACGCACCAGTTCATGAGCGGCTGCCCGCCATGGACGAAGGAGCCGTCGATCAGCTTGCGCTCCAGGCCCTTGATGGCGCCGGTCAGGACGTATCCCTGCCCGATGCCGGCGACCTGCTTGCTGTCCTCGGTCACGCCGATCTCTGCGAGCGCGTCCACGATGCCGGCAAGGCCGATGGTGTCGACGCCGACGCAGGCCAGCAGCCCGGCCTCGTTGATCCGGGCGACCACCTCCACCACCCCGTCAAGATCCTCGGGATAGTCGCGGATAACCGTCATGTCGCCGCTGGCCTTGAACCCCTCGTAGGTCGTGACGTTCTCCTTGCGCCGCTCCAGCGCCTTGGGGTGAGCCCAGGCGTGCGCCCAATGGAGCCAGCGGCGGGTTTCCTTCTCGCGACCGATCACGGCCAAGCCGAGCAGGTCGTCCGCGCCGCCGCCGTCGATGCCCACCGTCACCACCTCGGATCGCTCCAGGAGGCGGTCCAGGGTCAAGCCCGGCTCGGCCGCACCTTCCCAATAGTCCGCGCCGGCCCACCGGTCGGACCGGAGGTTCAGGCCGATCTCGACGTTCAGGTGCTTGGCGAGGAAGCCCCGCAGCGACTCCTCGCCGGAGTTCTCGGCCTTGCCGAACTCTCGCTCCAGGAACTCCTCATCCACCGACGCGCCGATGTTCGGGTTCGTGATGTAGAAGTTGGCCCGTTGCAGATAGGCCTTCCCCTCGACCATGCTCCCCGGGAACTCGTAGAGCACCGGGAGGAACTGCGGGTCGATGACCTTCCCGTCGCGCACGTCCCGGGCGTAGTTCAGCTTCTGCCGGAACACGCCGGCCGGGGGTTCGTCCGACTGCGTGGTCAGGTAGATCACCAGCCCCTCGGGCCGCGACGCCAAGCCGCCCATGGCCTCCCGGAACATGTTCTCGGCATTCGGCCGCTTGCCGAACAGCCATAGTTCATCCACCAGGACGATGATCGCCTTCTTGCCGCCCACGGTGTCGCTGTCGGCGGCCACGACCTTCAGCGTGGCGCCGGTCGTCTTGTGGGTGATGGTCCGGATGTGATCCTGGACGTGCAGCAGTTCCGACAGTTCCTCTGACGCCCGGACCATGTCAGCGGCGGGGCCGAAGGAGTTCTTCGCGATCTCGACCGTGGGCGCGAGGATGATGAACTCGCCCGACATCCGCCAATTGCGGATCAGGGCCGTCAGCATGATCCCCGCGGCGATGGTCGACTTCGAGTTCTTCTTGCTGACCAGCAGCAGCGTCTCACGGATGAGGCGCCGGCCGGTCGAATGGTCGTAGGCGCCGAACAGGGCGGACGCATAGTCCATCACCCAGGGGCGGCAGCAGTCGGCGATGGCTGGGCTGCCGGGCGCGTCCACGATCCTAAGGTCGCGGAACACATCCAGCGCGGCCTCGGCCTCCGCCGGGAACAGCGGGGCGAACGGGATCAGGCTCTCGCCCGCCAGGATGCGCCGCTCCCAGTCCGGGCAAGCAGTCGACCACTCCATGTCAGTTCAGCGCCGGACGGCCGCCGGGGGGCGGAGGCGGGGCGAACTTGCCGGTGGCGCGGCTCTTGGCGGCCTCGGCCTTCTGCTCCTTCTTGCCCATGCCCTGCTCCCCCATCTTCGGCTTCTGGTAGGGCAGCACGGCGACCGCCGCCGTCAGCCGCTCTTTGATTTCGACGTCGGGGCTGTTGACCACCGCCATCAGGAACTCTTCGGCGTTCTGGAACTCGGCGGACGCAGGGTCGAACCGCTCCAGAACGGCGGAAACCTCACGGATTTCCTTGCTTTTCGGTGCCTCAGTGCCGGCCGTCTTCTTCCGACCGGCGCCCGGGCGGAAGCCGCCGCGCGCCATCGCTCAGGCCCTCTCGTTTGATTTCAGCGAATTCATACGGGGGAGGATTATCCGCAAATGAGCCCGTACCGGTGTCAGCCCCCGGTTCGGCCCAGACTTTCGATCCCCCCTCCCCCATCAGGCAATCGCGCCGGGTCAAGGGGAAAATCGCGCCCCGATGTCGATTTCTGCGCCTCAGCCCCTTAGCCTGCGCGCCCTCACCTGGGCGGTCTTGGCGTTGTGGCAGGCGAGGCACATCAGCTCCACGTTGGCCGGGTCCAACTCGGCGCCGCCGTCCTTGCGCTCGCGCTTGTGGTCGCCGATCAGCCTGACGGGCGCGCCATCGTCCTCATGCGTCTTGCCGCACCGCTCGCACCGGCGGCCACGCTGACGGATCAGGGAGGACCGCAGCGCCCGCCACTCGGGGCTGGCGTAGAACCGTTCGGCCACTTTTGGCGCAGGCTTGGCCGTCCGCATGTCGAGCGAGCCGACCAGCGGCGGCAGGGAGCGGAGCTTGCCCATCGTCACCCCACCGGCTGCGGCACGTCGACCGTCCAGCCATCCATCGCACCCACGGCGATGCGCCCATCAGGCACGTCACCCATCAGAGGCCGGACGAAGCGGGAGGCGTCGGCGTAGCCCATGGCGATGGCGATCTCCTCGGCAGCGTCGGCAGCATCGGCGATGGCCTGGGAGAGGGGCTTATCGGTCATCATCACCACCACTCTCCAGCAATCAGGAGGGCAAGAGCGAGAGAGGCGCAGGCCCCCAAGGTGAGCAGTTCGGCCGTCATGGTCAGCCCTGCCCCGTCAGCTTGCCGCCGCGCCACGCCAGCAGCGTCTTGAGGATCTCCGAGCCAGCGTAGCCAGCACAGGTGCCGATGCCCGTGGCGGTGAGCGTGTCGGCGTTCATCTGCTGCGCGACAGCACCAGCAGCGATGGTGATGGCGCCCATGGTCGGCAGGTCCAGCACGACCATACGCACCAGCCCCTTCCATCCGCTGTGGCGGGCTTCACGAGACCAGCGCGCTACCATGCCGGCAGCAACGCCGATGGCGGTTGGAGCCAGGGACCGCGCCATCTGGGCGAGGTCGTGGGCAGTGGGATCGGCCATGGCGTGACTCCTCACAGGCCAGCAGCGCGGAGGACGGTCAGCACGTTGACCGGGTGTCCGTCGAGGAAGAAGCCGAGCGGCCCGCGCAGGGTGACGCGCGATCCGAGGATCTTCCGGGCTTGGTCGAGCTTGGTCGGGCAGCCGGCCTCGCCCTCGTCTTTCTTGGGTTTGGTCATCGGCAGCTCCAGAAACGCGGAAACCCCGCGCGGCGGGTGCCGGCGGGGTCCAACTGGGCGCGCTTCGCGCCTCTCCTCTGTCAAGTACACCGAGATTACTAACAAATCGTAAACGAATAGGGGGTAGAGCGTGAAAATCGCCTGACACATGGCGACCATGAGGGGTCATATGACGCCCGTCACCCCCCATGACGTGAGCGATGCGCGCTTGAGTTGCTCAGCCACAGCTTCCATCGCGGCGTCGAACCGGTCGGCTATCGCGTGCCCATGCTCCCACAGGCCAATGCTGGGCCAGTATTCCAGCGGGCAGTACAGCACCTCCACGCTCTCGGCCTTGTGTCCCACCACCTCGCGCCGTCCGCGCCCGCGGAACTCCTTCACCGGCACCATCTCGGCGACGCGCTCGGCCACCACCATGCGATAGGTGACCCGCTCGCCAGCGAACACCGCCTTGCCGTGGCGGTTGGCTTCCTCGAAGTCCTCGGGGCGGGGCGGCTCGGGGAAGGGCGTTGGCTGCACGACCGGCCGATCCGGCGGGCAGCCAAGCCGCGCATGCTCGATGACCAGCAGCCGGTCGGCCTCGGCCAGCGTCCACAGGGCGGCGATGACGGGCCCGACATCGCTGTGCCGCTCCCTGCCCAGCCCCTTGTGCTGGCCGCCGTCGACCCAGCAGCCGATTTCCGCATAGCGGAGCATGTCCGCGACACCATCGGTGCTCCAGGCGCAGGGCTCGTCGTCCCAGCCGGCGGCCTCGCCGATGACCCGCTGGTCCCGGATGGCCCACACGACCATGTCCCAGGCGCTCCCGCTGCGGGTGCGGGCGGTCACGGGCACCGGCGGACGGGTGGCGAAGGTGGCGGGTGCGGGCATTGCGGTCATTGTGCGGTCTCCCGGATGGCGAGTTCGCTGAACGCTTCCCAGGCGGCGTCCAAGACGATGAACCCCTCTTCGGTGTTGGGGGCAATCATGCCGGCGGAGAACAGGAGCCACTCGGCGATGCCCTGTCGGATCGTGTCGATGAGGCGCTTCACGCTTCGGCTCCTTCAGCTTGCAGGGCCGGAGCCCGGTCGAGATAGCGGCGGACGGTCGCGAAGCTGACCTTCACCCCCTCCGCCGTGAGAGTGTCGGCGATCTGCCGGAGCGAAAGCCCGGACGCCTTCAGGTCGGCCATCCGGGCGACGAGGCGGCGCTGCTGGTCCTGGCCGGTCAGCTCCTTCCGCTCGCGGTCCAGCGTCATGCCCAGCGGGGTCCGACCGCCGGTGCGCTTGCCGTCCCGCTTCATCTTCGCGGCGACGGCGGCGGTCCGCTCGGAGACCGCCTCCCCTTCCCGGTGCGCGAAGGCGGCCAGCACGGTGAACAGCAGCCGGCCGACCCCGGTGGAGGGATCCTCCGGCACGTCGGCGAACCGGATGGCCACACCCGCCTTGGCCAGCCGGGAGACGGCGGCCAGGGCGTCGGCGCTGTCGCGAAACATGCGGTCGACTTTGCTTGCGAATACTTGATCGCCCGCTTCGATGGCGGCCAGCAGGCGGCGACCCTCCGGCCGGTCGGCGAGGGGCGTCTTGCCCGACACGCCGGCTTCGGTGAACCAGTCGGTGACCTCCAGACCGGCCCGCCCGGCCATGGCCTCGATGACGGCCTTTTGCTGAGAAAGGCTATGCCCTTCAGAGGCTTGCTCGTCGGTCGAGACCCGGATGTATCCGTATGCAGCCATGCTGTATCAGCCCTGTTGTGTCATTGTGTCATTCGCCGCGTGTCGGCTGCGAAGATGAAACAAAACCGTTCGCAAAGTTTACGGCGTTTTTCTTTGAAGCAACGCCCAAGTATTCCCGCCACATCTTATGCCCCGCAATCCTTAACCACCTTTCCACTGCTCCGGAATAGTCACACTCCAGAACTCGCCACCCCTCCCCCGCTCGCGGATGCTTTGGAAACTTCTGCGGCGAGGATCGCGCGAGCAGGCTGTGTTGCACCGGCATTGTCTCAATGCGGTCCCTGAAGGCGGCAGCCTCGCGCCAGTCGTTGGCGTTCCGCCCCTGCTTCCTGGCGGCGAAGCTCCAGGCCATGCTATCGGCGGTCGCCAGCAGGTCGCGGACCAAGCCGGATTGCAGAGCCGTCGTCTTGATGCCGAAGCCATGCAGCTGAAGGTCCGGCCGCGCGCGTTTCACGGCCAGCAGCACCTCCTCGATGGCAACCGGATCGCCGTTGCGCTTGCAGACGCTGCCGACACCCACCCACATGCCGCGGGACAGGCGGTCGCCGTACATCTCGATGTGGCGGACGTAATCCTCCGGCGCGTAGCCCTGGAGCACCGGCATGATGTAGACCCCGCCCGTGTCGCAGGCGGTCAGCGCGTCGTAGCGCTCAACGGTGAGCTGCTGGTGCTCCTCGATGGTCTTGCCGGTGATCGCCAGCATGTGCGCCTCGCACATGTAGTCCTGCGCCACCGCGGCCAGCAGGTTGCCGTTGTGCGCCCACCGGCGGATTTCCGCGGCGTAAGCCTCGGGCGGATCGGGATAGCCGCCATGGGTCAGGATCGTCGAGAAAGCCCCGCTGTCCATGATCCAGTCGTTGACCGGGAACCGGCCCTTGCGCTTGCGCAGCCGGTTCACACTGACGAAAGCGGCCTGGACCTTGCCGGCATCGCACGGCTGGTGCATCCCGACGAAGAACCGCATTTCCTCCCCCATCACGCCACCTCCCCTTCGCGCCGCTCGCCGGGCATCCCCTTCAGCGCGATCCCGGCGTTCCGGAGCAGTTCCTGTACCGACGCCTGAGCCTCGGGTGTCGCGACATACGGCGCCTCCTCCGCCGGCTTCCCGGCCGGTCCGGTCAGGCGCGCATAGGCGATGGCCTGCAAGCGGTCGCGCTTCTGGCGCAGCGCCTTCTCCTCGTCGTCGAGGAACGGCGCCAGCTCCTCGAAACCGGGGAAGAACCGGAACCGGCGGGCAGCGCGCTTCAGGCTGGCCTTCGTGAAGACGCCGGCCGGGTATTCGTCCATCAGGGTCAGCAGGATGGAGACCTTGGCTTCGACATCAGCGGCGGTCAGCTTTGTGGACGAGGCGTTGGCGTTGCCGAGCGCCAGCAGCCAGCCCTTCATGGCGCCGGTCGACGCCTCGGAAAGCTGCACGGTCTCGACCCACACCAGCTGCTCGCGGGCCTCCTGCGCCATGTCCGGGGTGACGGTCGCCGGCAGCTTCCAGGCGCCGGGCTTCAGGTCGAAGCCGTGTTCTCCCATCACGCTGACCATCGGGGTCTCAGTGGCGGCTTTCAGCGAAGCGCTGAGCGGCCTCGGCCCATCCGTTGCCGTGGCGAGGGCGGGCGTCTGCGCGGTCGGTCGGTCGATGTGTCCCATTGGCGGCGGTTCCTTCGGGCAGGGGCTTGGTTCGGTTGGCGTGGGCTTCGGCGATGGCGCCTTCGAAGTAATCCAGGCCGCGTGGCGGTCCCTGGCCTCGGCGCCGGCGATTGCCCATCAGCCGTTCGACGGTGGGGAGAATGTCCAGATCGGGGGACCAGCCGGCCTTCAGCCAGACGATCACCCGGCCGTAGTCGCCGAACCAGCTGGGGCTTTGGTCCCATCCGGTGGAGGCGGCGATGCGCTCGCCAACGGCGACATGCTCGGCCTTCGGATCGACAGCCGCGGGTGCGGTGGCAGCAGCAGGATCCTTGATAGGTTCTATGGTAGGTTTGGGTGCAGATTTCGCACCCCTCACTGTCGTTTTCTGCACCAGTGCAGATTTCGCACCGGTGCAGATTTCGCACCCCTCATCAGAGCTATCGGGGGCAGACAGGGACGCGAGAGTAGGGACATCGATCCTATACTCGCGAGGCTTTCGCGCCCCTGCATCCGCTTCCCGAACCAGCACCAGCACCCCCGCCGACTCCAGACGGCGTAGGGCGTCCTGGGTGGTGCGCTCACTGATCCCGCAATCGGCGGCCACGCGCTTGACGGTCGGGAACACGCGGCTCCCGTCGTCGTCGGCGAAGTCGCACAGCCGCAGCAGCACCAGCTTCGCGGTGCCGTCGAGCCGAGCCGGCCAGACCATGGATTGCAGGGAGAAGCTCACGAACGGTTACTCCGCGGCCAGCAGATCGGACTGCGCATCCCGCGCCTCAGCGCGCCGGGCCATGCGCGCCAGCTTGTCGGCCATGTCGATCAGCGCCAGCGGCCGAGCCTTGCAGGACGGCTGCTCGATGACGGCCCGGTCCGCCTCCTGCAGGAGGATCTCGGCGGCAAGGCGCAGGCCGGGGGCGGTGTCGGTGGTCAAGTTCGTCTCCATGGAGGGAAGCCCCGGCCGAAGCTGGGGCGCGCCGTCGATCAGCGGATGGTTCCCATGAAGGGCTTGACCCCGGTGTCCGTCCCGATCCAGGCGACGGCTTCGGAGAAGGCCTGCAGTTCGATGTCGTCGGGCTGGTGCAGATCGAACCACATCAGCAGCTTGCCGCCGTCGATGCGGTACCGCAGAAACGCGGTGACCGGCCAAGCCTGCGTCTCCCCCTGGTACACCGGCAGGCCGAGCACGAACTCTTCGGGCACCACGAGGTTGCCCTTGCTGGTCACGCCCTGCGTCGTCTCGTTGTAGGTGAACTGCCGGGATCCGTCGCTGAGACGGGTCGCCGACACGAAGTCGACGGTGCGCTTCGCCTCCAGATGCTTCGCGATCTCCAGGATGTCGGCGCCGCTTGGCTGCCGGATGTCGAGCCGGTTTTCCTCCATGAACCGGACGAAATCGGCCTGCGCCATGGCCCGACCGTCGGCTTCACGCCACCGGCGCCACTGGAGCGACTTCGGCATGGAGTAGATCACGCGCCAGTCGGCCCAAGCCGGCTGCATGGTGGCGCTCTCGGTCGCCGGTCCGTGGTAGTTCAGCACGCCGACGATGGTGGCGGACTGCTGGTCGGCGAACACGACCGAGGCGTCCGTCTTGAAGCGGTTGAAGTAGGTCGCGAAGCTGGCGGCATCGTGAACCGTGACGGAGCCCTTGGCGCGCGAAGGGGCCGGCAGCAGAGCCTCCAGGCTCTCCAGCTTGGCGCCCTGCGGGATGATCGCGTAGGCGGTGCCGTTGTGCTCGGCGCGAGCGCCGCCCAGGCAGATGCCGGCGTCGATGACGGATTGCAGACCGGTGGTTTCGGTGGCGGCCATGGATCAGGCTCCCTTGTTCATGGTGGTGACGTTGGTCATGTCACGGAGCGGGAGCTTTTCCTGCCGCGGGTCGTCGCGGAGCAGGGAGCCGCCGGAGGTGACGAAGAAGACGCTATCCAGCATCGGCGCCGCCGGGATCTTGCTGGTGACCTTCGCCTGCATCAGGACGCTGCCGGCCCCGTTGGGCTTCATGCTGATGGTGATGGTGACGCTCCCGGCCTTGAGCGTTTCGGCAACGGCCATGCCGAGTTCGGTCAGGGCATCGGACGCGCGACCAAGGGCTTCGCCGCCGCCGATCTGCTCGAACACCTCGTTGAATGCCTTACTCATGTTCGGTATGCTCCTGTGGTTGATGTGAATTTCGGCCTTCTGGCCGTTCAGCCCCGCCGCGCCACGGCGGGGTTTTTCTTTGTGCGGTTCACGCCACCCCAGCCATGGCGGCCAGTTGATGCCCCGCACGGGCGGCGCGGGACCGGATGGTGTTGCGCGGGATGCCGGTGCGAGCGGAGATGGCGTCGCTGTCCTCGCCCTCGATCCGCAGCAGAACCAGCGCCTGCCGGAAGTCGGCGGGCAGCCGGTCGATCAGCGACAGCGCCTCGCGCAGTTCGGCGGCGACGGCCTGGACGGCGGGCGCAACGGGCTCGTGGCGGTCGGCGTCGAAGGCGACGTGCGGGACGATGGCCTCGCGCCGCACCTCGTTGATCCGCAGGCGCCGCATCATGACCGATGCCCAGGCGATGAGGTTGGTGCCGGGCTCGAAGCGGTCGCGGTTCTCCAGGCAGCGCACCAGGGTGTCCTGTAGGAGGTCGGCGGCGTCATCGGCGGAGCGGGCGAAGCGGCGGGCGATGGGGCGGAGCTGCGGCAGGAGGTCGATCAGGTCGGCTTCAAAAGTGGCGTCCATGGTCAGCCTCCCATGCAGAGGCTGGACGGCGCCGACATCATCACCGGCAGGCCGTAGATGCGGCCTTCCCGGTCGCTCGTCTCGGCGCGGCGGGAATTGGTCGGGAGCGCGACCCGAACGGCGGCGAAGGCGGACAGGAACAGGTCGTCACCGACGATGGTCGGCGTCGGCTCGTCGTCCTCTTCGACCTCTTCCGGCTCGGCCATGACGCTCTTGGCGGCGCGGCCATCCTTCAGCCTGATTTCCCACAGCTTGCGGGAGATCGTCATGGGAGAGGCGCCGCACCGCTCGGCCATCTCCTTCCTGGTGAGGCCGGCAGCGACCCACTCGCGGAGTTGGCTCACCGTCGCGAGCACCTGCCTCCCGCCGGGCGCAACAGCCGGCAAGCCCATCGCCTTTCGGTCGAGGCGCGCGAGCGACTTCGAAATGCCCAGCCGAACGCCGATCTGAGCGTCGTTCAGGCCTTCGGCGTGAAGATTGCGGGCTATCTCCCGGCGCTCTTCCCTGGTCATCACGCAGCCCTCCGCCATGCGAACCGGCGCTTGCGCGGCTTTTCCGTCCGACCGTCCGCCCCATGGAACGCCGCCTCGGCGAAGCCCTTGCCGAAGTGGACGGCCAGGGCGACCAGATCGGTCAGCGTCCAGCGGGCGGTGCCGTTCAGCTTGTCCATGCACTGGCGCGGGCTGAGGCGCAGGATGCCGGCCAAATGATGGGCGGGCTTCACCGGCGGCAGGCGGCGCCGCACGGCGCGGGTGATGTTGCAGAGGACGATCTTGAGCCCGGAGATACCGCGCAGCAGTGCGGCCTTCCCGCGCTGCCTACGGGTACCACTATTGCTCGTGTTGGGTTCAGAATGATCCCCATGAGAGACGCTTTCGAACAGCATCGGTCAGCCCTCCGCCCGGATATTCTGATGCTGGTGGCGACCGTCACCGCGACGCTGGAACTGCTGGGCCAGATGACGGCAAAAGAGCCGGAGGCTGAGGGGCTGATCCGTGTTGTCCGCGAAACCTGGGGCTGACCGATGATCACCGAACGATGCCCGCCGAATGGTCTCGCCCGAGCCGCTTGGTTCGTCCGAGAGGCTGCCGAGTGGGAGGATGCGGGAAATCTTGACCGTGCTGCCCACTGCCGCCGGGTCGCGGCCGATATCGAACAGACCGAATTCAGCAGCCGGCCGCTGCTCGCCCTGATGGGCAAGCCCGGTTGATGCGCGAAGGTGGAGGGCGTCCGTGCCGATTGCGCCATGGACGTGGGCGCAACTGGTGGGGTAGCAATGTCCTTGGGAAACGATCATATTCGTAACCTCTTGATGAAATCACGGACGCCGGCTGCCGATGGGGATTGGGGCCGGCGTTCGTTTGTCTGGGGGTTAGGTCTTCGCCCGCTCGCGGCGGACGGGGGAAAGGGCCGGCGCGGTGTTCGCCTCGGCGAGCATGCGGGCTGCAGCGCTGATGCTCCGGCTGGAGACGACCGTCTGGCGCAGGCTGTCGCGCAGGGCGGCCGCGCAGGCGTCCAGGCAGTTGTCGCAGGCCGACCAGTAGGTACCGGGCGCAGCAACCGCGCGCAGTTCCACGGCCAAGCCGCACGGGCAGCGGCAGGGCTTCACGACGCCCTCGCTTCGGCGGGGGCGCGGCGGGGCGCCGGCCGGCTGGCACGCTTCGCCTTGGCGATCTGCGCCAGAGCATCGAGCGAAAGCTTGATCCTCCGCCGCTTCGCAGCCGAAACGAGGTCCGCCCAATGATCGGCGGGAATGGAATTGCGATGCCGCCACACGGCGACATGCGTCGGGGGCACATCAAGGTCGGCGGCGAACTCGCGGACGGATGGCCACAGGTCGATGATGGCGGCGAATGTGTTCATGCTGATGAAATTACGCTACGTAATTTCGCTGGTCAACGTCGAAAATCACACGGCGTAATTCCTAGCGTGTTGAGCGATTTGTCGCAGTGCATTACACATCGTAATATGGATGAGACCCCTGCGGATCGGCTGAAAGAGGCGCGAGTTGCCCGAGGTTTCCGGACTGCAAAGCAGTTTTCGGACACCCACGGCATTCCTCAGCCGACCTATTCCACCCATGAGAGCGGGTCGCGGAAGCTCACCAGAGATGCAGCTTTAAGGTATGCATCCCTCCTCAACATCAGCGTAGAGTGGCTGCTGACCGGGAACGGTGAAGGGCCGCATATCCAGCCTGATGAGGCGGAGAACAAGGTCCATGTCGCCAGCATCCCGGTCTTGGGAGCGGTACAGGCAGGGCATTGGGTGGAAGCTGTGGAGTGGGATCGAGACGAGTGGTACGAGGTCGCAGTCCCTCCAGACCCGCGCTACCCTGACCAGCGGCGATATGGTCTCGCCGTCCGCGGCCCCTCGATGAACGAACTGTATCCCGACGGCAGTGTCGTAATCTGCATCAGCTTGTTCGAACTTGATCGGGAGCCCCGCAATGGGGAGCGCGTCGTCGTTCAGCGCCGCCGCTACGATGGATGCGTCGAAGCGACCGTGAAGGAATACCGGCAGTCCGACGACGGCAGCATCTGGCTATGGCCCAGGTCGACGCACCCCGCGTTCCAGCAGCCCGTGCCCTTCCCCGATCCCGGCGATGAGGAAGTCACGATCACCGGTTTGGTGGTGGGCAGCTACCGGGCTGAATAGGCCCAGGCAAAGGAATGCCCGCCACGGCAGGCCGGGCGGGCAGTTGGTGGGCAGAGAGGAAACGCTTCCCTCTCGGCAACAGGATAGAAGCTGAACCGTTCCGGGCAAAAAGAAGCCCGCCTCGGGGGCGAGGCGGGCTGAGGTGGTGCATTACCTTGGAGAGCGCGGATTAGGCGCCTCGATTGCCTCACGAAGCAACAAGTGCCTGGGACTGAGTCGTGTGGCACGTTGACGCTGCATCGACAAAAGAAAACCCGCTCCGCCAGGAGCGGGGCGGGCCAAGGCTTCGTACTCAAGGAGCAAAACCTTGAACGTGGCATTGGTCCCTTTGTTCCACAAGAAAGCCCGCCCGCCACCCGGCCGGCGGGCTTTCGTGCTATCGCGGACCGGTCAGGGCTGCGTATTGCTGATATAAAGCCGGTCGATCTCGCCATCTTTCAGCGTGGCCTTCGCCCGCACGGAAATATCCCTGCGGGCGGCCATGGCGGTGGCATAGACGTTGTTGGGAAGGGCGAAAGCCGGGTCGGTGATCCTGCCTGGATACCGGGAGTTCGGCTCGTCCAAGAACGCGACCTTGCACCCACCCGTCTCCATATCGAGTTCGGTGATGAGAACGTGATAGGTTCGCTCATCTCCGACTTCCAAGGGCTCATCAGCCATGATGGCGGCCTTCTCGGCGACCCCTACAGTAGCCATGCGGCGCCCGGCAGCGTCGCCAATCGTCAAGGTGGCGGCGGTTTCCCCGACAGGCGCGACCGCCTGTTTTACGGCAGGCTTCAGCGCATCCGCCATCTTATCGATGGTGGTGAGCAGGCGGTCGACAACGGGCTGGTCGCGATGCCCCAGCTCCTTGATTGCCGCCTCCAGCGCTCCCCTCAGATGACGCATCTCTTCTCGGTTGTTAACAGCCTTGGAGACAATATAGGTTATCAGAGACGCGAGGAGAGTGGCTAGGGTGGCCGAAATGAGCGGCTGCTCGGCCGCCCATTTGACCCAGGCCATAATCTCAAAGCACTTTGCCTCAGGCGCTCTGGTAATAACCCTGATAGCTAGCGCGTCTTTATGCTGAACGTACTTTTCGGTAACGGCGAAGTTAGCGGTTACGCCGACAATCCTTGATATGCCCTTCAAAGACTCGGCCAGTGCCGATAATTCAATCTCGTGGCGATCCGCGTCCATTCCATCGAAGCGGATTACAATCGGCTCGCCGATTGTATCTCGAAGCACGACCAATTCCTCACCCCTCCCCCGGTCTATTCATCACCCGCGCCTACTCCTTGGCCGTGAGCCTCAGGATCACCGCCGCCAGGATGTCGGCCGCCGCACCCACAGCTTCGGATGGCATGTCTGATCGCCCACTGGCCGCCTGTGTGACGCGCCCCATCATCGCCCGCACCTCTGCCTTCGGCCTGGCGCGCTTCTTTGCCCGGTCCAGGATCAACTGCTCGACCAGCAGTTCCAGGGCGGCAACGCGGGCGGGGAGGTTGTCAGTCATGATGAACTGAACTCCACAGGATACAGCGCACTTACAGCTTCGACAGGGTTCCCAAAGCGACCGGCGTCGGCTTCTCGCGGCCATCAAAGATCACATGAGCATCGGCCGCGGTGACTGCGTAGACGGTGCCGACCCCGAACGTCGCATGACGCACCCGCTCGCCAGCAACGAACGGCGAAATCGATGCGTATTGCACTTTGCTTGGGGGTGGCGCGCCGACTGACGCGGACCTGACAGCGGAGGCGTTCGCGATGGCAGGAATGCGGCCAATGGCGGCAACCAGCCTGTTGATTGCTTCAGATCGCAGCGCGTCCGGAGACGACGGAGACCCGCCTCCTCCGCAGATGGTTTGCATGTGGTCATTTGCCACGAAGTCAGCTCGCTGAACTCCGCCGAAGACGTTTTGAACTCGCGCGTTTGAGCACGATCTCCACTCCCTGGAGGCCCGGTCACGAACCACCTCATCAAAGGCTGGAGCGCCTTTGCTGGCGGCCTTGATCTCGAATGCGTAGGATAGCTGAACTCCTCCGCTAGAAACCTCGTATGCGTAAGACGCGTTTCGCGGCATCAAGAGGGCCGCAGCCAACAAGTTCACATCAGTCTGACTGTATGTAACAGTCTGTGTTTGCTGCTGGGCGGCCCTCTCATCCCATTGGAGTTTCTTAACAGTAATGTTAACAGGCGCTTGCCCTTCCTTAACGAAGGTCAGGCTCTGCGACAGTTCCCGCAGTTTTGGCATGACGTCTTCTTCAACAAGCCTATCGTCAAAGGTAATCTTTACAATCACCTCTCGGCCCGCGGCTTCTTTGGACGCAAACTGAGGAAATAGCTTGGCGACGGTCGTTTTAAGTTCGCCCGTCGAGAACTCAAGGTTCGGCAGCTCGGCTTGCAATGCCTTGAACTCTCGCGACCCTGGGCCGGCTGCTTCAGCGCGATCAAAAACTGCCTGGGCGAGATTGTGTGGCCTTGACCGAGAGCCGGGCGGCAGCTGCTTCCGCAGCAGTGCAATTGAGTGGTCATAGATGGCCCGCTGCTGATCAGGCTCCTTAAGCGATGGGAACTGCTCAATAGCATCGGTCACTACCCACTGTAGGCGCCCGCTCCTGTTTCCGTCTGCCGCGACGGCATCCGCCTCGTTGCGGAGCGCTACGAGTGCTTCCGGCGTCAGGACGGATGCGAAGCCTTCATAATCCAGCCTTTTGACAGCCTGGATCAGTTGCTCCGGTGACAATGGGTCTCGCATTTCGGCGCTTAGCAGGCGCGGCAGCTCGGCCTTGAATTGTGGGTTCTCATTGACCACTTCCGCGGCCCGTTTGGCCCCTGGGCCATAACCAGAGATTTCAGTTTGGATTGCCCGGTAGGCGCGTTGGTAGTCGCCCTTCGCAGCTAGCGTCCGCGCCTCCTCGCGCCTCTGCGCTTCGTATTTATCGGTGGCCGTAGCGCATCCGCTCAGCATAGCCACCAGCGCCGCAGAAGCGGCGACACCTTTTAACGTAAGCACTCTCACCCCCATCAGCGACGCGCGAGCGCTACCACTTTAGCGCAACCGTAGTATGCCAGGGCTCTGCTGCGGGGTCGCGTCATCTAAAATTACGCAACGTAATTTTCCTATTGACGGTCTTCAATTACGCAGCGTAATTTATCCCTCACCAGCCCAGCCATTCCCCGCGGCTGGCACCACTGCCGCCGGGCCTGCCCCCATGGGTCCGGCGGGTTTTCTCCCGACAGCGAGGACGCGCGACAGATGGACGAACTGGCCTACCTCAACCGCCACCGCGAAGTGACCGAGATGTACATCGGCCTCGCTCGCTTGAGCTTGCGCGAAGGCTTCCCGTCTGAGGCGGAGCGACGACTGGACGAATGCTGCCGGAAGCCTGACGCGCTGCGTGAAGAACGCATGGGGCCGGAACTGACCGCCAAAGCCAAGGCCGCTGGTCTGATCGCCTAACCCCGCCGCCCGGAGCAGTCCGGGCCGGCTTTCCCAAGGGCGTCTGAGCGCCCTTCGGCAAGCTGATGGAGAGACGCATGAGCAAGCACACTCCCGGTCCTTTCCGCTTCACCCCGTTTGTTGGGGGTGACGGCCGCACCGGCTACGCGATCCTTTCCGACAACCCCGAAGTTGGGCGCGGCTACGGCGTCATGTGGGTGGAAGAGGGCGAGTTCCCGAACGCGAAGCATGATGGGCCGCTGTTCGCCGCCGCGCCGGACCTGCTGTCCGCCCTGGTCACCTACCACAACGCGGCCATGGCGGGGCGCGACCCGGACAAGACGATGATGGACCGGGCCGCCGCCGCCCTCGCCAAGGCGGAGGCCTGACCGATGGACGCTCTGACCGAACAGCAAGCCAGCCTTATGGCAAGCATCCCCGGCGCGCTGGGCATGGATCCGACGCAGAAGGATTGGGCGCCCGTGATGTCGCGCCGCGTGTGGGATGTCGTGATCACGATCCCTGACGGGCTGGTCGAGACCCACCGCCGCTTTCTGCCGATCCTGCCGATTGGACCCGGCCTCATTGGCGTCGGCTTCGCCCGCCTGACCGAAGCTGGTCGCGCCGCCGTTGCGGCCCGCGGGGAGGCTTGACCGATGCGCCACTCCCGCACCCACCTGGAGCGCGCCGTCGAGGCCTTCAACGCCGACACCCCGCCCGGCAGCCCCGTCACCGTCCGGACCTTTTTCGGCCGCCGCGTCGAGACCGTCACCGCCAGCAAGGCGTCGCTGGTCGGCGATGCGGCCGGCGTCTGGCTCATGGGCGTCCGTGAGCGCTGCGACCTCACCCGCGTGGTGCCGGCATGAGCCGCTTTCTCCTCGTCACCGCCGCTGTCCTGACCGCCGAAGGTGCGCTGTGGGCCGCCGGCCGCATCATAGGAGCGCTGATATGAAATGGATCAACACCAGCCTGCCCCTGTCCTTCGGCGGGGAACACGACGGCGAAGACCTCGCCGTGCGGTTCAGCGGCATCTACCACGGGCCCTGCCGCGGTCGCCGTGAGGGTGGGCTGCAACTGGAGCCGGACGAGGCCGAGACCTTCGAGGTCTACATGGTCCAGATCGAGATCGGCGGACCGTCCGGCAGCGGCTGGATCAGCTTCCCGAACGCGCTGCTGACCGACCGGCTGATGGAGCAGCTGAAGCGCATCGGCATCGAGGAGGAGCGGGCCGCCCGTGAGCATGCGGCGGAGATGCGCGCCGAGATGGCGGCGGAGGATCGGCGGGAGCGGATGGCCGGCTTCGGCATGGCCGCGGAGTGAGCGATGCCGATCACACTCACCCCGGAGGAAGAGGCCGCCCTTGAAGCTCTTGAGGACGGCTGGAGGAAGGAGCTCGACGCATGAATGCCCTGCACACCGTCCCCGCCGAAATCGCCCCAGGCGTCTATGAGATCGACGCCGAGGCCTACCACGCCGGCCCCGGCGCATCGGTCTCCATGCTCCGCGCCTTCGCCGACAATCCGGCCCGGATGCGGTTCGGGATCCGAAAGGAGACCGCCGCCCAGCGCTTCGGCACCCTGATCCACTGCGCCGTGCTGGAGCCCGACACGCTGGACATCCGGTTCTGCGCCACCGACCTGGAGCGCTTCGACAGCCGCACCGCCGCCTACAAGGCCGAAGTGGAGCGCGCCGATGGCCGGGAACTGGTGAAGCGCGCCGAGCTCGACGAGGCCTGCCGCATCCGCGACGCCGCCCATGCTCACCCCATTGCCGGCGAACTACTGGCTCCGGCCGGGCTGCTGGTCGAGCGGTCGTTCTACTGGACCTGCCCGGAAACCGGCCTGCTGCTTCGCGGTCGCGCCGACGGGCTGCGCCCGGATATGCGGGTGATCGTCGACCTGAAGTCCACCACCGACGCCGGCCCGCGCGAGTTCAGCCGGTCCGCCGCCGAATACCGCTACCACTGGCAGGCCGCCCATTACTGCGATGGCGTGACCGCTGCCGCCGGGTGGGAGCCCGAGGCCTTCATCTTCATCGCCGTCGAGAAGACGGCTCCCTTTCTGGTCGGCGTCTACGAACTGGACGCCATCGACATGGACAAGGCGCGCGAACGCCTCTCCGACACCAAGGCCGCCTTTGCCGAGAGCCTGCGCAACGACGTCTGGCCCGGCCATTCCGCGAGCCTGGAACGCCTTGAACTGCCCGAGTGGGCGCACCGCTAAGGATCCCGCATCATGACCACCACGAACACCGCGGCCGCCCCCGGCCGCTCGCTGGCGGAGCTGCGCCAGGCCGGTCGCCAAGTCGCCAAGCAGGCCGGCGGCAGCACCGTCGCCGCCTTCTTCGACGCCAACAAGGAGACGCTGAAAGCCCTCCTCCCGGCGCACATGACGCCCGACCGCATGATGAAGATCGCGCTCGGCGCCCTGCGCACCACGCCGAAGCTGATGGACTGCACCATCGAGAGCCTGTTCGGCGCCGTCGTCGTCTGCGCCCAGATGGGCTTGGAGCCGAACACGCCGCAGGGGCACATCTACCTGATCCCGTTCGAGAACCGGCGGAAGGGCGCGACGGAAGTCCAGATCATCGTCGGGTACAAGGGCCTGATCGACCTCGCCCGCCGGTCCGGCCAGATCGAGAGCCTGTCGGCCCGCGTGGTCCATGAGCGCGACGCCTTCGACATCGACTACGGCACCGCCGACAGCATCACCCACAAGCCGTTCCTGGCCGGCGACCGCGGCAAGATCACCGGCTTCTATGCCGTGGCGAAGCTGAAGGGCGGCGGGGTGCAGTTCGAGTTCATGTCGGTGGCCGAGGTGAACGCGGTCCGCGACGGCTCGCAGGGCTACCAGACGGCCAAGCGCTTCAACAAGTCCAACACCCCCTGGATGACCAACTACGAGGAGATGGGCAAGAAGACGGTGATCCGCCGGCTGGCGAAGTACCTGCCCATGTCGATTGAGATGGCGAACGCGGTGGTGCTGGACGGTCGGGCCGAAGCCGGCGAGACGCAGGGCCTGGACCGCGTGCTGGACGGCGACTTTACGGTGGTCGGCAGCGACGAGGTGGCGCCCGAGCAGGAGCCGCAGGCCGAGCAGGCGGAGACGCCACACGACCCTGAGACCGGCGAGGTGGTCGAGGTCCAGCAGGCGGCGACGCAGACCGACAGCCTGCCGGCCGAGACGACCGACTGGCCGGCCAAGGTGGCGGAACTGAAGGCCGGCGCCAACGCCTGCGCCGACGTCCAGGCGTTCGTCGCCTTCAAGAAGGCCAACAAGGCGACCATCGATGCCATGCCCGACGACGTGCACGCCGATTGGTGCGACTTCGCCGAGGCGCGCGCGGGCGAACTGCGGGGGCCGAAGTGATGCGCCCCTCCCCCGCCGACGACACGCCCGCCATGCCCGCGCTGGAACTCGCCCTGATGCGGGCCGAGGCCGATGCGCACCGGGCTGGATTGGGCGCCTGACCCCACACAAGCGCGCATAGCGCAGGAGACCCGACATGGACCTTTCCACCATCCGCATCGACGCATCGCCGCTGACCAACACCATCCGCATCGGTCGCGTCGGAGCCAAGCCGGGCGTCTATTTGGACAAGCGTGACGCCACCGGGGAGTGCATCGGCGCGGTCATCGAGCATGTCATGCACGGTTGCCCCGACGGCGCCACGCTGAGTGTCACGGCCCCGGATGGCCGGCATTACGATCTGACCGTCAAGCCCGTCCAGTCCGCCACCCCCTCCGCCTGAGAGGCCGACACCATGGCAAAGTCCGATTACATTTGCTGCGACCGCTGCGACTGCAAGATCGTCTACGACCACGACGACAGGATCATGGAGGGGCTGGTCGCGCTTGGCCTGGATAAGGCGCCCGCCCTGTGCGAGACGTGCCGCGCCGCCACGGCTCCGGCCCCTGCGGCAGTGCCGATCTGGCAGCCGATTGAGACGGCGCCGGAGGATGGGACGCGCATCGATGTGTGGTCCAAGCTGGATGAGCGCGTCACGGGCGCAAAGTGGCACAAGGATGCGTGGCGCTATTGGGGCATCGACGGCTTCGAAAGCTGGGCCTGGGTGAAGGTCGATGGGGAGGTTACCCACTGGATGCCGCTCCCTCCCGCCCCCTCCGCCTCCCCTGCGGCCAGCACGGAGGCGCTGACTACCTGCGTCACCTGCCAGGGTTTCGGCTCGCGCGCCCATCCTGACGATCCGCACCCGCTGCCGTGCCCGGACTGTGATGGTTCCGGTTCTGTCGGCACGGAGGCGCTGACCGAGACGGCCAAGCGGATCGCGTGGGAGATGCGCTACCGGTTCTGCGTCAACTACGGCCATTGCGGCGATGCGGAGAGCATGTGGGGCGACATGATTTCGCCTGACCGCGACGCCTGCCTCGCAGCAGCCCGCGCCGCGCCCCCTGCGGCCGAGAGCGTGGACGAAGGCCGGCGCATCCTCGAAGAGATGACCGCGCTGTTCGAAATGGGCGACGAAGCGAACACCCCCGGCACGGACAGCTACACCATCCTGTGGCAGGCCCGTGAGTTCCTGCGCGGGCGCGGGCGCGGGGAGGGTTGAGGCGATGGCTGACCACAAGCGCCGCTTCCGCATCTTCCTGCAGCTGGTCTGCCGCCCGCACCCCTGGAGCTACGGCGGCTCCGCTTGGACGCGCTGGACCCGCCATTTCGTCGGCCCGCGTGAAGCATGGCACATCGCTGGCGTGCTGGCCGCCTGCCCTGATTATGAGGAGCCCACGCGATGACCGACACCCACACCACCGCCCTGTCGCCGGAGGAACTGGCGGAAGCCTGCATCGCCGACATGGACGGCTGCACCTACCGTGGTCGCGTTGACGCTATCGCCGCAGCGATCCGCCAGCACTCGGCAGACAAGGACCGGCAGATCGAGGTGCTGACGGCTGATAACGAATGGCTGCGCTCTGCCCACAAGGCTTCCTCGACCGGCCAGTTTTCCGCCACCGAACGGGCTGAAACCGCAGAGGCCGCGCTGTCCGCCTCGCTGGAGCGTGAGCGGGCGATGCGGGAGGCGCTGAGAAAGTGCATATCGCCGTACGCCGGGTACGCCATCCAGAACGATAGCCAAGCCGTGGACGTGATGAAGGGCTTCTACGCCCACATCCGCGAAGTTGACGGTATCGCCCGCGCCGCCCTCCAGCCCCAGGAGGCGACCGACTGGCGACCCGATGCAAGGCAAGCAATCATCGACGATGCCCGCGCTGCCGGGCTGCTTGATGGGGGAGCGACCGATGAGCGCTGAATACCGGGCCGAACAGCGCGACGACGGATGGATGATCGTCGTGCCGGATGGAGGTCCCGCGCTCTACAGGACCATCCAGTGCAGCGACAAGGACGCCGCAGCCGTCGCGCACGCCATGAACCGAGCCTTCGCCGCCGGCAAGCGCCGCCGGTCGGACGAAATCAACGCGCTACTGAGGGGTGACCATGACCGCTGACCTGTTGGAGCGCGCCCGCTCCGCCGTGACGGTGGAGGAGGAGTGCGACGCGCCGCGCATCCACGAACTGAAGGCCGACCCCACCCCGTTCAGCGACCTTGTGTCCGGTCGCAAGCGCGCTGAAGTCCGCCGGGACGACCGGGGATTTCAGGTCGGGGACAAGCTGTTCCTCTGTGAGTTCGACCGGAAGGCGCAGACCTACAGCGGCCGGCAGTGCTGCGCCAGGGTGACGCATATCCAGCGGGGCTACGGGCTACCGGAAGGGCTGGTCGTGCTGTCGGTGGACGTGCTTTCGACGCTCAACGTGGTTCCGGACGCCGCCAGCCCGGACGGCGGAGAGGTGGGGGAGAAGGCGAATGGGTGACAAGCTGCTTACCCTGGAGGAGTGGGCGGAGGCGGTCTATGGGAAGCACCGCCCCAACCTCGATACCCTGCGGCGCTGGGCGCGACAGGCTCGCATCTACCCGCTGCCTGAGAAGCACGGCCGGACCTACTTCGTCATTCCGACCGCTCGTCACATCGACCCGAACAAGCCAATCGTCAACCCGAAGAAGAGACCGCCGAGCGGTCCGTTGGTGGAGAGGATCCGTGGGAAGACGGCGTAGCACGAAAACCAAGGGGCTCCCGCCGAACCTCTACGAGCGCGCCGGCTACTTCGCATGGCGCGACCCGCGGGACGGCAAGGAGTACGGGCTAGGCCGCGACCGGCGCGCGGCCATCAGCCAAGCGATCGAGGCAAACCACGAGGTGGAAGGCACGCGCGGCAAGCGCTCGCTGGTTGACCGGTTGGTCACCGGCAAGGACAACAGCATGGGCGCGTGGTGCGACAACTACCTGAAGGTTCTTGAGGCCCGCGGATTGGCCGCCAACAGCATGAAGGTGTTTCGCTCGCGCCTGAGCACCGTCCGCGCCCGTTGGGCAGATCACCGGATCGACGCCATCACCACCCGCGACGTGGCGGAGTTCATCGACCAGTGGGACGGGCAGGGGAAAAAGAGCATGGCGGCGGCGATGCGCTCGTTTCTGCTCGACGTGTTCAAGGCGGCGCAGGCAAAGGGGTGGGTTCTGAGCAACCCGGTCGCCCCGACCCGCGCGCCAACGGTTGAAGTGATGCGCGCCCGCCTGACGCTTGAGGACTTCCGCAAAATCCACGCCGCCGCCTTGGCGCATCACCCCGCATGGGTGGCCCGAGCGATGGAGCTGGCGCTGGTTACCGGACAGCGCCGCGAGGACATCGGCCGATTGGGGCCGAAGGACGTGCGCGACGGAAAGCTGTGGGTAGAGCAGGGGAAGACGAAAGCCAAGGTCTGTATCCCGCTCGCACTGCGGCTGGAAGCGGTCGGCTGGACGGTCGGCGAAGTCATCGCCCGGTGTCAGGACAATGTGCTCAGCCGCCATTTCATCCACCACGCCACGACATGGGGAGCCGGGCGCGCCGGGGCGAAGGTGCCGCTGAACGCAATCACCAACGCCTTTGCTGACGCGCGCGAGCAATCCGGCATCACCTGGGAGAAGGGTAAGACCCCGCCGACCTTCCATGAACTGCGCTCGCTGGCCGCCCGACTGTACGCCGAGCAGGGCGCGGATGCGCAGGCCCTTCTCGGACACAAATCGCCAGAAATGACAGCGACGTACCGCGACAGCCGGGGAACGGAGTGGGTCGAGGTGAGGGCCGGATAGGGAACGCGCTGTCGGACGAATTTCGGGAATTTTCTGGATCGTGCCGAATTTCCCTTGATTTTCAATGCCGTTTTGCTCCGCCATATACGCCCCATATATTTTCGGGCACCGCCGCCCCCCATCGAATCTATACGCGGCTCCGGATCATCCTTGCAGGGTCGGACCACCCGCCAGCCGGCATCACGGCGGACGGGCGGTCCGGCCCTTTTCCGTTCGACCGGAGCCTTGACCCCATGCTCGACCTTCTGTTCCTGGCGCTCACCGTCGGCTTCTTCGCCGCGGCGGTTGCCTATGTCCACGCCTGCGACCGGCTTTAGGGGAGGCGGCGATGATCCTCGACTATGCGCTGGCCGGCCTCGTGACCGGCGGGCTGCTGGCCTATCTGGTCTATGCCCTGATCCACCCCGAACGGTTCTGAGGAGTCCCATCCCATGACCGTCAACGGCTGGATTCAAATCCTGGTCTTCCTCGCCCTGGTCGTCGTGGTGACGCGGCCCCTGGGCGGCTTCATGACGCGCGTCTTCACCGGCGAGCGCACGCTGCTCTCCCCCATCGTCGGACCCGTCGAGCGCGGGCTCTACCGGCTTGCCGGCGTCGATGAGCGCACCGAGCAGCATTGGGTCACCTACGCCGTGTCGATGCTGCTGTTCAGCGCCGCCGGCATGCTGCTGCTCTACGTCCTGCAACGGCTTCAGGCTGTCCTGCCGCTGAACCCGCAGGGCATGGCGGCGGTGCCGGCCGATCTTGCCTTCAACACGGCGGCCAGCTTCACCACCAACACCAACTGGCAGAATTACGGCGGCGAGACCACCATGGGCCATCTGGTCCAGATGGCCGGGCTGACCTTCCACAACTACGTCTCCGCCGCCACCGGCATCGCGCTGGCCGTGGCGCTGGTCCGCGGCTTCGCCCGCGCCTCCTCCCGCACCATCGGCAATTTCTGGGTCGATCTGACCCGCGCGACGCTCTACGTCCTGCTGCCGATCTGCCTCGTCTACGCCGTCTTCCTGGTGTGGCAGGGGGTGCCGCAGACGCTGGCAGGCTCCGTCGACGCCACCACGCTGGAGGGGGCGAAGCAGACCATCGCGCTCGGCCCCGTCGCCTCGCAGGAGGCGGTCAAGATGCTGGGCACCAACGGCGGCGGCTTCTTCAACGCCAACTCCGCCCACCCCTTCGAGAATCCCAACGCCCTGACCAACCTCGTCCAGATGCTGTCGATCTTCGCGCTGGGCGCCGGCCTGACCAACCTGTTCGGCCGCTTGGTCGGCGACGAGCGGCAGGGCTGGGCGATCCTGGCCGCCATGGGCCTGCTCTTCGTCGCCGGCGTCACGATCGCCTATTGGGCGGAGGCGCAGGGCAACCCGGCCTTCGCCGCGCTCGGCATCGACACCGCCGCCGGTAACATGGAGGGGAAGGAGACCCGCTTCGGCATCGCCGCCTCCGCCCTGTTCGCCGCCGTCACCACCGCCGCCTCCTGCGGTGCGGTGAACGCCATGCATGACAGCTTCATGCCCTTGGGCGGCATGGTGCCGATGATCAACATGATGCTGGGCGAGATCATCGTCGGCGGCGTCGGGGCCGGTCTCTACGGCATGCTGCTGTTCGCCATCGTGGCGCTGTTCGTCGCCGGGCTGATGGTCGGCCGCACGCCGGAATACCTGGGCAAGAAGCTGGAGGCGAAGGAGGTCAAGATGACCATGCTCGCCATCCTTTGCCTGCCGCTGATGATGCTGGGCTTCACCGCCGCCGCCGTGGTTCTCGACACCGGCACCGCGTCGATGGCGAATGCCGGCCCGCACGGCTTCTCGGAAGCGCTCTACGCCTATGTGTCGGGTGCCGCCAACAACGGCAGCGCCTTCGGCGGGCTCAGCGGCAACACGCCCTGGTACAACGTCACCATCGCCATCGCCATGCTGGTCGGCCGTTTCCTGGTCAACGTGCCGATGATGGCGATCGCCGGCTCGCTGGCCGCCAAGACGCGGGCCACGGCATCGGCCGGCACCTTCCCCACCCATGACGGGCTGTTCGTCGGGCTGCTGGTCGGCGTCATCCTGATCGTCGGCGGCCTCACCTTCTTCCCGGCTCTCGCCCTCGGCCCGGTGGTCGAACATCTGGCGATGAGCGCCGGCACCCTCTTCTGATCGGGAACGATCCCATGCAAGCCAAGAGCAAACGGTCCGGCCGCACACCTGCCAAAACGGCGGCAAGCACCCTGCTGGACCCCGCCATCCTGCTGCCGGCCATCGGCGGTTCCTTCGCCAAGCTCGCCCCGCGCCAGATGATCCGCAACCCGGTGATGTTCTGCGTGGAGGTGGTGGCCGCGCTGACCACCCTGCTGGTCCTGCGCGATGCGATGACCGGTGCCGGGGTGAGCGGCTTCGCCATCCAGATCGTCGTCTGGCTGTGGTTCACCCTGGTCTTCGCCAACTTCGCCGAAGCGGTGGCGGAGGGCCGCGGCAAGGCCCAGGCCGCCAGCCTGCGCAAGGCCCGCACCGAAACCAGCGCGAAGAAGCTGGAAAACGGCACCATCCGCAGCGTCCCCGCCACCGCTCTCAAGACCGGCGACCTCGTGCTGGTCGAGGCCGGCGACATCATCCCGTCCGACGGCGAGGTGGTGGAGGGCGTCGCCTCCGTCAACGAGGCCGCCATCACCGGTGAATCCGCCCCCGTCATCCGTGAAAGCGGCGGCGACCGTTCCGCCGTCACCGGCGGCACCCAGGTGATCTCCGACCACATCAAGGTCCGGATCACCGCCGCCCCCGGCTCCACCTTCCTCGACCGCATGATCTCGCTGGTGGAAGGCGCCCAGCGCCAGAAGACCCCCAACGAGATCGCGCTGAACATCCTGCTGGCCGGGCTGACCATCGTCTTCGTCATCGCGGTGGCGACGATCCCCAGCTTCGCCGCCTATGCCGGCGGGTCGGTCGGCGTGCTGGTTCTGGTTGCTCTGTTCGTCACGCTGATCCCCACCACCATCGGCGCGCTGCTGTCGGCCATCGGTATCGCCGGCATGGACCGTCTGGTCCGTTTCAACGTGCTCGCCATGTCCGGCCGCGCGGTGGAGGCGGCGGGCGACGTCGACACGCTGCTGCTCGACAAGACCGGCACCATCACGCTCGGCAACCGTCAGGCCGCGGAGTTCCTGCCGGTCGCCGGCGTCGGCGAGGAGGAGTTGGCCGACGCCGCCCAGCTTGCCTCGCTGGCCGACGAGACGCCGGAAGGCCGCTCCATCGTCGTGCTCGCCAAGCAGGAATACGGCATCCGCGCCCGCGCCATGGAGGAGATGCAGGCCACCTTCGTCCCCTTCACCGCCCAGACCCGCATCAGCGGCATCGATACCGGCGGCACAGTGATCCGCAAGGGCGCGGTGGACGCGGTGCTCGCCCATGTGAACGGGGCGCAGCGCGTGGCGGTCTCCGGCGGACGCGGCGTGACGACCCTGCATCCGGGGGCCGGCGCCGCCGAGCGCGAGATCCTCGCCCTTGCCGAGCGGGTCGCCAAGTCCGGCGGCACGCCGCTGGCGGTGGCGCGCGACGGCCGGCTGCTCGGCATCATCCACCTGAAGGACATCGTGAAGGGCGGCATCCGCGAACGCTTCGCCGCGCTGCGCCAGATGGGCATCCGCACGGTGATGATCACCGGCGACAATCCGATGACCGCCGCCGCCATCGCCGCGGAGGCAGGGGTGGACGATTTCCTCGCCCAGGCCACTCCCGAAGCGAAGCTGCAGCTGATCCGCGACGAGCAGGCGAAGGGCAAGCTGGTCGCCATGTGCGGCGACGGCACCAACGACGCCCCGGCGCTGGCCCAGGCCGATGTCGGCGTGGCGATGAACACCGGCACGGTGGCGGCGCGCGAAGCCGGCAACATGGTCGATCTCGACAGCGACCCGACCAAGCTGATCGAGATCGTGGAGATCGGCAAGCAGCTGCTGATGACCCGCGGCGCGCTGACCACCTTTTCCATCGCCAACGACGTGGCGAAGTATTTCGCCATCATCCCCGCCATGTTCCTCGCCTTCTACCCGCAGTTGCAGGCGCTGAACGTGATGGGGCTGCACAGCCCGGAAAGCGCCATCCTGTCGGCGATCATCTTCAACGCCCTCATCATCGTCGCGCTGATCCCGCTGGCCCTGCGCGGCGTGCGCTACCGCGCGGTGGGCGCCGCCGCGCTGCTCCGCCGCAACCTGCTGATCTACGGGCTGGGCGGGCTGGTGGTGCCCTTCGCCGGCATCAAGGCCATCGACCTGACCGTCACCGCCCTCGGGCTCGTGTGAGAGGACCCCACCCATGTTGAAGGACCTGCGTCCCGCCCTGGTCATGACCGCCGCCCTGGCGGTCGTCACCGGCATCGCCTACCCGCTGGCCGTCACCGGCATCGCGCAAAGCCTCTTCCCGCATCAGGCCAACGGCAGCCTGATCGAGCGGAACGGCACGGTGACCGGCTCCGAACTGATCGGCCAGAGTTTCGCCGCCGACCGCTATTTCCACCCTCGCCCCTCCGCCACTGCCGAGACGCCCTACAACGCCGCAAGCTCCGGCGGCTCCAACCTCGGCCCGACCAGCAAGGCGCTGGTCGAGCGCGTCCAGGCCGAGGCCGAGAGGCTGAAGGCGGAGAACCCCGACGTACCGGTCCCGGTGGAGCTGGTGACGACCTCCGGCAGCGGCCTCGACCCTGCCCTGTCGCCGGCCGCCGCCGATTTCCAGGTGCCGCGCGTCGCCAAGGCGCGCGGGATGTCGGAAGACGCCGTGCGCAAGCTGGTCGCCGACACCACCGCGCCGCGCCAACTGGGCATCATTGGCGAGCCGACCGTCAATGTGCTGGCGCTCAATCTAGCCTTGGACAGGGCCGCGGCGGCCCGTTAGAGATCCGGCGGAGCGGGGGAGACGGAACCGGATGACCGACGACCAGGGCGGGCGCGACCAGCGGCCATCGCCGGATGCACTGCTGCGGCAGGCGGAGCGGGAGGGGCGCGGGCGGCTGAAGATCTTCCTCGGCGCCGCCCCCGGCGTGGGAAAGACCTTCGCCATGCTGCTGACCGCCCAGGCCAAGCGGCGCGACGGCGCCGACCTCGTCGTCGGCGTGGTGGAGACGCACGGCCGCGCCGAGACCGAGGGTCTGGTCGCCGGTCTGGAGGTCGTCCCCCGCCGCACCGTCCGCCACAAGGGCCATGCGCTGGCCGAAATGGATCTGGACGCCATCCTCGCCCGCCGGCCGAAGATCGTGCTGGTGGACGAGCTGGCCCACACCAACGCCCCCGGCAGCCGCCACGCCAAGCGGTACCTCGACGTTCAGGAACTTCTGGACGCAGGCATCGACGTCTACAGCACGCTGAACATCCAGCATGTCGAAAGCCTGAACGACGTCGTCGCCAAGATCACGCGGGTCCGCGTGCGCGAGACGGTGCCCGATTCCGTCATCGACCGCGCCGACGACATCGAGGTCATCGACATCACGCCGGAGGACCTGATCCAGCGCCTGAAGGAAGGCAAGGTCTATGTCCCCCGCACGGCGGAACAGGCGATCCGCCATTACTTCTCCCCCGGCAACCTGACGGCGCTGCGCGAACTGGCGCTGCGCCGCACCGCCGACCGGGTGGACGACCAGCTTCTCACCCACATGCAGGCCCACGCCATCGCCGGTCCCTGGGCGGCGGGGGAGCGGCTGCTGGTCTGCATCGACCAGGACGCCGGCGGCGGCGCGCTGGTCCGCTACGCCCGCCGGCAAGCGGAACGTCTGCGTGCCCGCTGGGGCGCCATCCATGTCGAGACCAGCCGCGACCTCCGCCTGAGTGAGGCGGAGCGCGACCGCATCGCCGACACCCTGCGCCTCGTCGAACGCTTGGGGGGAGAGGCGATGACGATTCCCGGCCGCGATGTCGCCGACGCGGTGGTGGAGTATGCCCGCGCCAACAACATCACCCATCTCGTCATCGCCAAGTCCGGCCGTCCGCGCTGGTCGGAGTTGCTGCACGGATCGGTGGCGCACAGCCTGATCCGCCGGGCCGGCGACATCAGCGTCCACGTCATTGCCGCCGCAAAATCCGGCGACGCGGTGCCGCCCAAGACGGTGCGGACCGAAACGGACGGCCGATGGACCTTCGACGGCCTGCCCTATCTGGCGGCCACCGGCTATGTCGCGGCGGCGCTGGGGCTGGGCCATTTGCTGCATCTGGCGCTGGGGCTCAGCAACATCGCGCTGGTCTTCCTGACCGCCGTCCTCGCCAGCGCCGTCACCGGCGGGCTGGGTCCGTCGCTCTATGCCTGCGTCGCCAGCGTGCTGGCCTTCAACTATTTCTTCCTGCCGCCGCTCTACACCTTCACGATTTCCGATCCCGAGAACATCGTCGCCTTGCTGGTCTTCGCCGTCGTCGCGGCAATCGCCAGCAACCTGACCGCCCGCGTCCGCGCCCAGGCGCTGACCGCGCGCCAGCGTGCCAAGACCACCGAGGATCTCTACCGGTTCAGCCGCAAGCTGGCCGGCGTCGTCACCATGGACGATCTGCTGTGGGCCACCGCCTATCAGATCGCGGCGATGCTGAAGGCGCATGTCGTCCTGCTGATGCCCGACGGCGACAAACCGGGAGACCGCCTGACCGTCCGCGCCGGCTACCCGCCCGAGGATGTGCTGGAGGAGGCCGACCTCGCCGCCGCGATGTGGAGTTGGCAGAACAACAAGCCCGCCGGACGCGGCGCCGACACGCTGCCGGGCGCCCGCTGGCTGTTCCTGCCGATGCGGACCGGCCGCGGCCCGGTGGCACTGGTGGGAGTCGATACCGGCGGCGGCGAGCGTGGCCGGAAAAGCGGCCTGCTCTCTCCCGACCAGCGCCGGCTGCTCGACGCGCTCGGCGATCAGGCGGCGCTCGCCATCGAACGGGTGACGCTGGCCGAGGATGTCGACCGCGCCAAACTCGCGGCGGAGACCGAACGGCTGCGCTCCGCCCTGCTCACCTCGATCTCGCACGACCTGCGCACGCCGCTCGCCTCCATTCTGGGATCCGCCACCAGCCTGACCCGTTACGGCACCACGCTGGACGAGGCGGGAAGGCTCGATCTGGCGACCAACATCCAGGAGGAGGCGGAACGGCTGAACCGCTTCATCGCCAATCTGCTGGACATGACCCGCCTGGAATCGGGCGCCGTCCGTCCGCGCAGCGGCCCGGTCGACCTGTCGGAGATGGTCGGCAGCGCGCTGGAACGCACCGGCCGGATCCTTGCCGGGCACAGCGTGGAGGTCAACCTCGCCCCCGACCTGCCGATGGTGGAACTCGATCCTGTGCTGTTCGAACAGGTGCTGTTCAACCTGCTGGACAATGCCGCCAAATACGCCCCCGCCGGCAGCCGGGTGACGGTGCGGGCGAAGCGGAGCGGCGATGCGGTCGAGGTCCAATTGATGGATGAGGGCGACGGCATCCCGCCCGCCGATGTGGACCGCATCTTCGACAAGTTCTACCGTGTCCATGCCCAGGACCGGCAGCGCGCCGGCACCGGGCTGGGGCTGGCGATCTGCCGCGGCTTCGTGGAGGCGATGGGGGGCGCCATCGCCGCCGGCAACCGCAGCGACCGCTCCGGCGCCGTCTTCACCCTGACCATCCCCGCCGCGGCCGACCTGCCGGCCCTGGAGGACAGCAGCTCATGACCCAGCCCTCCGCCCCCCTGCGCGTCCTGGTCGTCGACGACGAGCCGCCGATCCGCCGTTTCCTGCGCACCAGCCTGTCGGCCCAGGGCTACGACATCGTGGAGGCGGAGGACGGCGACGCCGCGCTGAAGGAAATCCGCCGCCGCGCGCCCGACCTGCTGGTGCTCGACCTCGGCCTGCCGGGCATCGACGGTCTGGAGGTGATCCGCCGCCTGCGCGGCACCGAGCCGGCCGGTCCCGCCGCCAGCCTGCCGATCGTCGTTCTGTCCAGCCGGGTGGACGAGGCCGGCAAGGTGGAGGCGCTCGACCTCGGCGCCGACGATTACGTCACCAAGCCCTTCGGCATGGACGAGCTGCTGGCCCGCATCCGCGCCGCCCTGCGCCACCGGCTGCAGCGCCAGGGCGAACGCCCGGTCTTCCGCGGCGGCGACCTGACCGTCGATCTCGTCCGCCGCATCGTCACCGTCCGCGGCGCGGAGGTGAAGCTGTCGCCGCGCGAATACGACCTGCTGCGCCTGCTGGTCGCCCATGCCGGCAAGGTGCTGACCCACCGCATGATCCTGACCGAGGTCTGGGGCGGCGAGACCGACATCCAGTACCTGCGCATCTACATCCGCCAGCTGCGCCAGAAGATCGAGGCCGAACCCGACCGCCCGCAGCACATCCTGACCGAAACCGGCGTCGGCTACCGGCTACGGGCCGGGGAGTGATCCCCTCGAAGCCCCTCTCCCCAACCGCCAGAATCCCCTCTCCCCCCTGGGGAGAGGGGGATTGCCATCACCCCCTCAAGCCGCCTCCCCCACCGGGGTCGGCTTGGCGGCACGTAGGATCATGCCGAACAGGTCGCGCGGCTCGTCCGGGTCGGCCAGCATGTCCAGGTTCTCGTACAGCCCGGTCCCCGCCACCTTGTCGCGGACATAGCGCAGGGCGGAGAAGTCCTCCGTCGCGAAGCCGACCGAATCGAACAGCGTGATCTGCCGGGCATCGCGCCGGCCGACCGCCTGTCCGGTCATCACCGTCCAAAGCTCCGTCACCGGATGGTCGGGGGCCAGCTGCTGGATCTCGCCCTCGATCCGCGTCTGCGGCGGATACTCCACGAAGATGTCCGACCGCAGCAGGATGTCGCGGTGCAGTTCCGTCTTGCCGGGGCAGTCGCCGCCGACGGCGTTGATGTGCACGCCGGCCCCGACCATGTTGTCGGTCAGGATGGTCGCATACTGCTTGTCCGCCGTGACGGTCGTGATGATCTGCGCCCCCTCGACCGCTTCCTCGGTGGAAGAACAGGCGGTGATCTCGAAACCCTGGTCATGCAGGTTGCGCACGCATTTCTGCGTGGCGGTCGGGTCGATGTCGTAGAGCCGCAATTTGCGGATCCCCAGCAGCGCCTTGAAGGCCAGCGCCTGGAACTCCGCCTGCGCGCCGTTGCCGATGATCGCCATGCAGGTGGCATCCTTCGGCGCCAGATGCTTCGCCGCAACGGCGGAGGTCGCGGCGGTGCGCAGCGCCGTCAGGATGGTCATCTCCGTCATCAGCACGGGATAGCCGTTGCCGACATCGGCCAGCACGCCGAAGGCGGTGACGGTCTGCCGCCCCTCCCGCGTGTTCTTCGGATGGCCGTTGACGTATTTGAAGCCATAGGTGCGGCCGTCGCTGGTCGGCATCAGCTCGATCACGCCCTCCGCGCTGTGCGAGGCGACCCGCGGCGTCTTGTCGAAGCTTTCCCAGCGGCGGAAATCCTCCTCCACATAGGCCGACAGCTCGGTCAGGAAGCGCTCCACGCCGATGTGCAGCACCAGCTTCATCATGTGGTCGACGCTGACGAAGGGAACGAGGTTCAGGTTCGGGATCATGGGTCTAACGCTCCAATCGGTCAGAAGCTGCGGGTCGGGTAGTCGAGAACGCGGCGCCCCATCAGGCTGGCCAGCAGTTCCACCATCAGGGTCGCGGTGCGCCCGCGCTCGTCCAGGAAGGGGTTCAGCTCCACCAGATCGACGCTGCTGACCATGCCGGTGTCGTGCAGCATCTCCATGATCAGATGCGCCTCGCGGAAGGTGGCGCCGCCGGGAACCGTGGTGCCGACGCCGGGCGCGATGCCGGGATCGAGGAAATCGACATCCAGGCTGACATGCAGCAGCCCGTCCGCCTCCACCACCCGCTCCAGGAACGGACGCAGGAGGGAGACGATGCCGTGCTCGTCGATCTTGCGCATGTCGTGGACAATGATGCCCGAGGTCTCCAGCGCCCGCCGTTCGGCCGGATCGACGCTGCGGATGCCCATCATGCAGACATTGTGCGGGTCGAGCCGGGCCGGCGGCGGCGGGAAATAGCCGTCGAAGCCAGCGCGGCCGGTGGCATAGGCCATCGGCACGCCATGCAGGTTGCCGCTTTCCGTCGTCTCCAGCGTGTGGAAATCCGGGTGCGCGTCCAGCCACAGCACGAACAGCGGGCGCCGCATCTCGGCGGCACGCTGCGCCAGCCCGGTCAGCGTGCCGGCGGCAAGGCTGTGGTCGCCGCCCATGAAGATCGGCATGGCGTCCTGCCCGGCGCTCGCCTCATACGCTACCTTGGACAGCGCGGCGGTCCAGCCCGCCACCTCCGGCAGCAGCTTCAGCGCCGCATTGCCATGCGCCATCGGCCGCTGCGGCAGCGGCGCCACGTTGCCGAGGTCGGTGACGCTGTGCCCCAGGTCGGACAGCGCCCGCGCGATGCCCGCCGTCCGATAGGCGCTCGGCCCCATCTCGCAGCCGAGGCGCCCCGCCCCATCCTGCACCGGCACGCCGACCAGCCGGCACTGCTTCGTCTTTGTCTTCTGGTAGGACATTGTTCGGTCTCTTGCCTGTTCCTCTCACCAGCAAATCACAGGCGCGTGGCGGAACGGACAGGGCAATTTGACAAACGCGGTCACGCGGCCTACCAAACTGAACAGCCAAGCTTACCAAATTGGCGGAGGCCGCCGAAAATGACCCTGGACCAGCTGGACGAGAAGTTGATCACCCTGCTGCGCCATGACGGCCGCCGCAGCATTTCCGACCTCGCCATCGAACTGGGCGTGTCGCGGGCGACGGTGCGCGGGCGGATGGAGCGGCTGGAGGCCTCCGGCATCATCATCGGCTACACCGTCATCCTGCGCGCCGACACGGTGGAGGCGCCGGTGCGCGGCATCATGCTGATCGAGGTGGAGGGGCAGGCCACCGACCGGGTCGTGCGCACGCTCAGCGGCTTCCCCGAGATCATGGAGATCCACAGCACCAACGGACGCTGGGACCTGATCGTGGAGCTGTCGGCCGCAAGCCTGCCTGAATTCGATGCGATCCTGCGCCGCATCCGCCTGATCCCCGGCATCACCACCAGCGAGACGAACCTCCTGCTGAACACCCCGCGCAGCACCCGCGCCCGTCTGTAGGCCGGTCCCGCCCACGGACAGTCGGTCATCCCAACGGGCTGCGCCATGGAAACGCAGGGGCTCCCGCCATCGCGGGGGTGACGGCCGGCGGAGGCCTGTGCCAAAGTCCGGGCGCTTCGCCGACGGCACGGGGCGGACAGCCGGTGCCGGGCAGCACAATGAATGGAAGGAACAAGCCGATGAAGAAGATCCTTATGGCGCTGGTGCTGGGTGCGCTGGCGACCGGGACCGCCGGCGTCACCATGGACCACCCCGCCGCCGCCAAGGACGCGAAGAAGATCCGCATCGCGTCGGAAGGCTCCTTCGCCCCGTGGAACGGCATGGATTCGTCGGGCAAGCTGGTCGGCTTCGAAATCGACCTCGCCTGGGATCTCTGTAAGCGCATGGAAGCGGAGTGCGAGCTGATCGCCCAGGATTGGGACGGCATGATCCCGTCGCTGCAGCAAGGCAAGATCGACGCCATCATGGCCGGGATGACCATCACGGACGAGCGCAAGAAGGTCATCGCCTTCGCCGGTCCCTACGGCACCGAACAGTCCACCTTCGCCGTCCTGAAATCCTCCAAGCTGAACGGCGCCGCCTTCGGCGCTGAAAGCATCGACCTCGCCGACGAAGCCGGCAGCAAGGCCGCACTCGCCAAGCTGGCGGAGCTGCTGAAGGGCAAGGCGGTGGGCGTGCAGACCTCCACCATCCAGGTCGATTTCCTGGAAAAGCACCTGCCGGACGTGACGGTGCGCAGCTACGACAAGATCGACAACGCCGCCATCGACCTGTCCTCCGGTCGGGTGGACGCCATCTTCGGCGACCGCTCTCCCATCGAGGCGATCATCCGCAGCATGGGCAAGGACAGCATGACGCTGGTCGGCCCGACCATGACGCGCGGCGTCCTGGGCGAAGGCATGGGCGTGGGCCTGCGCAAGGCCGATGCCGATCTGAAGGCCCGCTTCGACAAGGCCATCGTCGAGGCCGGCAAGGACGGCACCATCGCCAAGCTGAGCCAGCAGCATTTCGGCTACGACGTCTCGGTTCGCTGACGCCGAAGCCGCTCACCCGCATGTCGCTTGGCCGGGGGCCGCAGCCCCCGGCCGTCCGATGCCGCCCGAGGACCGCCATGGACCGCAGCCGATGGATGACATGACCACGCCGCCTTCGCAGCCCGCCGTCCATGGCGAAGACCATTTCATCCAGGTCCCGGGCGGCCGCCTGTTCGTGAAGGACTGGCGGCCGGACAGCCCGGACGGGACCGCCCTTCCCCCGATCCTGCTGTTCCACGACTCCCTCGGCTGCGTCGATCTGTGGCGCAGCTTCCCGGCCCGGCTGTCCGCGGCGACGGCAAGGCGGGTCATCGCCTATGACCGGTTGGGATTCGGCCGTTCCGACCCGCATCCCGGACGACTATCCCTCGACTTCGTCGCGGCGGAGGCGCGGACCGTCGTGCCGATCCTGCTGGACCGGCTCGCGGTCGGGGAGTTCATCGCCTGCGGCCACAGCGTCGGCGGCGGCATGGCGGTCGAGACCGCGGCATATTTCCAGTCGCGCTGCCGGGCGCTGGTCACCATCGCGGCCCAGGCCTTCGTCGAAGACCGGACGCTGGACGGCATCCGCCTCGCCGAACAGGGATTCCAGGACCCGGATCAACTCGCCCGGCTGGCAAGATACCAGGGCGACAAGGCCCGCTGGGCGGTCGATGCCTGGACCGGAGCGTGGCTTTCGCCCGAATTCGCCGGCTGGACGCTCGACGCCGCGCTGGCGGAGGTCCGCTGCCCGGTGCTGGCGCTGCATGGCGACCGGGACGAATATGGCTCCGCGGAGCACCCCACCCGCATCGCCGCCGGGCGCGGAACGGTCCATATGCTTGCCGCCACCGGCCATGTCCCGCACCGGGAATGCGAGGACACGGTGGTCGAGGCGATCGGGACCTTTCTCAAGCAAAGCTGACGCTCGCCGACGGCGTCACAGTGCCGCCTCAACGCGCAGCCTCACTCCGCCCCCGGCATGGCGTCGCGCTCGGCCCGCAGGGCGGCGAGCTTCGCTTCCAGCTTGTCGATCTTCCGGTCGAGTTTCCGCAGACGCTTGCGCGGCGCCTTGCCCTCCGCCGTCGCCGCCACGGCCTGCATTCCCTGCCTGATCCGCTCGTTGATGGCCGCCTTGGCCGCGTCGCTCAGCTTTTTCCAGCCCTTCACCTCGGCCTTGGTGCGGTGGCAGCCCAGGCAGGCCCCCTGTCCGCCGAAGCGGCAGAGCCCGATGCAGGGATTCCTCGTGTCCTTGGCCGCCGCGCCGTCTTTCGATTTCCTGCTACCCAACTTGATGATGCTCATCGCGCCTGTCGCATGATCGCTTCCCTGAGAGCACAATGTGCATCGGAATGCCTGTTCGGCAATGGCCGGGCGGGCATCCCGGCTATCCATACAATGAGGTTCTACGGCCTCACGGCATCGGACATTGTATGGATTTCCAGGCCATACTCACCCATATACGCTGCGACAAACCACCGCATACGCCCGTTCCCGGGTAAAGAATTCCGGCAATCCGCTTGAAGCAATCCGATCAATAATCCATACAAGCTGCATCGCCGAGAGGCCGCTGCTCCATACGCTTTGTCGGAATGCGGTGGCCTGACGGTTCCTTCGTGCCAGGTGCCCCATGCCCAGCGATGCGCCGATCATCACCCGCCGCCCAGGCGAATCCAAGGACCACTCTTCCGCCACTCCTGAACTGCCGTCCGCCTACGCCTCCCATCGCAAGATCCATCCCAAGGCGGTGCGCGGGCGATATCGGCGGGTGAAGACCTGGCTCGGCGCGGCGCTGCTGGCGCTGTTCGCCCTGCTGCCCTTCCTGCGTTGGGACCGCGGGCCGGGCGTGCCTGACCAGGCGGTGCTGTTCGATCTCGGCAGCCAGCGCTTCTACATCTTCGCGCTCCAGCTGTGGCCGCAGCATGTCTATTACATCACCGGGGCGATGATCATCGCCGCCATCGGGCTGTTCCTGGCGACGGCGCTGGGCGGCCGGGTCTGGTGCGGATTCACCTGCCCGCAGACGGTGTGGACCGACCTGTTCGTCTGGGTGGAACGGCGGGTGGAGGGCGACCGCACCGACCGCATCCGGCTGGACAAGCAACCCTGGACCGCGCCCTGGCTGGCGAAGAAGGCGGCCAAGCATGCGGCATGGCTGGCGATCTCCGGCGTCACTGGCTTTCTCGCCGTCGCCTATCTGACGGACGCGCCGACGCTGGCGGTCGATCTGCTGCGCTTCGACGCCCCGGCGCTCGCCGCCGGCTCCGTCCTATTCATGGCCGGCTGCACCTATCTGATGGCCGGCTTCATGCGCGAACAGATGTGCTTCTACGTCTGCCCCTGGCCGCGCATCCAGGCCGCCATGCTGGACGAGGACAGTCTGGTCGTCACCTATCAGGACTGGCGCGGCGAGGGGCGCGCGCCGCTGCGCAAGAGCGAGGGGTGGGACGCCCGCACCCACAAGGGATTCGGCGACTGCATCGATTGCGGCCAATGCGTCCAGGTCTGCCCGACCGGCATCGACATCCGCAACGGCATCCAGATGGAGTGCATCGGCTGCGGCCTGTGCGTCGATGCCTGCAACGACGTGATGGCGCGCATCGGCCGGCCCGGCGACCTCATCCGCTTCGACACCCTCACCGCACAAGCTGCAAAGGCCGCTGCGGCACCGCCGCCCCGCTACCGCCTGCTGCGGCCGCGCACCATCGTCTATGGCCTGATGCTGGTGGTTGTCGGCGGCGCGATGGCCATCGCCCTGGCGCTGAAGCCCAGCAACGACATCGCCGTGCTGCGCGACCGGGCGCCGCTGTTCGTGGCGCTCAGTGACGGGCGCATCCAGAACGCCTACACCATCAAGATCGCCAACATGTCTCTTGAAGACCGCCACTACCGCCTGACCCTGTCCGGCCTGCCGCAAGCGAGCCTCGCCCTGTCCGGCGAGCGCGGAGAAGCCGGCGAACTGGCGCTGTCGGCCCGCGGCAATGCGGTGGAGACCTACCGCATCCAGGTCCGCGTGCCGCAATCGGCCCTGGCCGGCGCCTCCACCCCGCTCGCCTTCATGCTGACGCCCGAGCCTGCCGGCGAGCCGGTCCGGCACGACAGCGTGTTCCTCGCCCCATAACCCGCATATGATGCGGTCAACGCCGCAGGGTGCGGGCCAAGGAAACGGTCAGGACAGTCCATGCAATCCGATATCCCGGCCCATGCCGCCGGAGGCTCCGATCCGGCGGAGCAATCCGGCGCCGGCATCTGGCAACCCGATCTAGCGAACCGCAACAGGCCGGTCTATCTCGCCATCGCCGACGCCATCGCCGACGATGTCCGCAGCGGCCGGCTGGCGGCGGGGCACCGGATGCCGCCGCAACGCACGCTCGCCGACCGGCTGGGGCTGGACCTGACCACGGTCAGCCGGGCCTATGGCGAGGCGCGGCGCCGGGGGCTTCTCGACGCCCGCGTCGGCCAGGGCACCTTCATCAGCGTGCAGCCCGGCCTCGCGCCGAACGTCCAGCCGCCCACCACCGTCCGGCGGGAGGCGGCGCCGGTCATCGACATGACCATGAACCAGCCGCCCTTGCTCGACGCGCCGGAGTTGCTGGACCGCGTGCGCCAGGGTCTGGCCCAGGCCATGCTGCGGATCGACCCGCAATCGCTGCTGCGCTATCCCGACACCGCCACGGCGGCCGGCGGCCTTGAGGAGGATCGCGCGGCGGGCGCGCATTGGCTGTCCCGGCGGCTCGGCGCACCAGATGCCGGCCTGGACACCAGCCGGGTCGTCGTCTGCCCCGGCACGCAAAGCGCCCTGCTCGCACTGCTCAGCATGCTGACGCGCCCCGGCGACACTGTCTGTACGGAGGCGCTGACCTATCCCGGTTTCAGGGCTATCGCCGGGCAGCTGGGGCTGCGGGTGGTCGGCGTGGCGATGGACGGCGACGGGCTCGATCCCGACGCCCTGCGCGCCGCCGTCGAGGCCCATGCGCCGAAGGCGCTCTACTGCACCCCCACCCTGCACAACCCGACGACGGCGACCCTGCCGGCGGACCGGCGCGCCGCCATCGCCGCCATTGCCCGCGACCACGGCCTCCCGATCATCGAGGACGACATCTACGGCGTGCTGCCGCAGGATGCGCCGCCGCCGATCGCGACGCTGGCGCCGGACCTGACCTTCCATGTCACCGGTCTGGCGAAATGCGTGGCGCCGGGCCTGCGCATCACCTATGTCGCGGCACCGGATGCCCGTCAGGCGATGCGGCTGGCCGCCGCCCAGCGGGCGACCATGCTCGGCACCCCGCCGATCCCCGCCGCGGTCGCCACCCGATGGATCGCCGACGGCACCGCCGACGCGCTTCTCGCCGCCATCCGGGCCGAGGCGACGGTCCGCCAGCGCATGGCGCGCGACCTGCTGCCGTCCTCCGCGATGACCGCCCACCCGGAGGGCTTCCACCTGTGGCTCCGCCTGCCGCCGGCCTGGACGCGCGGGGAGTACGCCGCCCATCTGCGCAGCCGCGGCATCGCCGCCGCCGTCAGCGACACCTTTCTCACCGCCGGCCCCGCCCCGGAGGCCCTGCGCATCTGCCTTGGCGCCCCGGTCACACGCGCTGACTGCCGCCACATGCTGGAGATCCTGGCCGACACGTTGGAGCAGAGCCCGGCCCTTGCCGGCATCGTGATCTGAAAGCCACTCTTTCCAACTTTCGATGGTCAGCGGCTTCGCCCGACCTTAGACTTTGGCGTCGTCTCCACAGCCCTGTCCGCCCCACCTCCGACCATGTCCGGCCTTCCGCCGGAAACGTCGCCATGTCTTCGCCCATGCTGCCGTGCCGCCGCATGAAACAGTGAACAGAGGCCGGAAAACCGTTCCACTGTGTTTCAAATGTTCACCCGGTCCCCCCATCGGCAACCCTACCGAGCGGCCCAGGCGACACATCGATGCAAAGAAACTCAATCTTTAACAAAACAAACTGATCACTCCGAAATAATGATGGCATCGCTTCGGGTGCGTGGCTATCGTGACTCCTGAAATTGCGAATCTTGAGACTCGAATACGGTTTTCTACACCCTCGGATTATATCGAAAGGGGTAGAATAGTTCGAGAGTCACAGGCGTTGCTTTAGCGAGGCATAATGAGTGACTTGAAGACCATGTCTCCCGCCGAACTCGATCTGGCGACCCTGATCGTGAAGACCCTGACGCTGGAAACCACCCCGGAGGACATGGACCCGGACGCCGCCCTGTACGGCGAAGGGCTGGGGCTCGATTCGATCGACATCCTGGAGGTGGCCCTCGCCGTCTCCAAGACCTACGGGGTGAAGCTGCGGGCGGATGACGAGAACAACACCAGGATCTTCACCTCGCTGCGCACGCTGAACGACCACATTCAACAGCTCAAAGCCGCCTGATGCCGGACGTCGCGGCCCAGGCCCGGGGAGGCGGCAGAGGTGCCGGAAACGGTGCCAGAAGCGCGCTCGCGGTCGGCGCCGGCCTGTCGCTGGTCGCCCTCTACCCCCTGCTGGTCCATGGCGCCATCGTCGCCGACCTGGATGCCGACACCACCATGGCCCTGGCGCTGGTCCAGGCCACCGTGACCGGCGTGGCGGTCAGCCGTGCCGCTCCCCAATACCGCTGGGTGGCATTGGCCGCCGCCATCGTCCTGCTGGGCCTGTCCTGGCGCTCCGCCCGCGACGGGCTGCTGGCGGCCTCGGCGGTCAGCCACGCCACCATCTATGTCGGCCTGCTTGTCCTGTTCGGCCGCACCCTGCTCGCCGGGCGGGAGCCGCTGATCACCTGGATCGCGCGGCGCATCCGCGGCACCCTGACCGACGGGATGCTGGTCTACACCCGCCGCGTCACCATCGCCTGGTGCCTGTTCTTCGCCGGGCAGCTGGCGATGTCGGCCCTGCTGTTCCGCCTCGCCCCCGACACGGTCTGGTCCTTCTTCATCAACGTGCTGGACCTGCCGCTGGTGGCGGCGATGTTCCTGGCCGAATACGCCTACCGGCTGCGGAAATTCCGCAACCATTCCCACGGCTCCATCGCGGATGTCGTCCGCGTCTTTTCGGAGCGGCCAAATCCCCATGATGCCAAATCCATGACGGCCCAATGATGACGGTCCTGCCATGACGATGCTATCCACCACCCGCCTGCCCCTGATCCGGCACGGCAGTCCCGACGACCTGTTCGCCTGGCACGACGGCCGGCCGGTGACGGTGCGGGACTATCTGGCCGCGGTGCGCGATCTGGCCCGGCGCCTGCCCGACGGTGGCTTCGTGCTGAACCTGTGCGGCGACCGGCTGGGCTTCGTCGTCGGGCTGGGGGCAGCCCTGCTGCGCCGTCAGGTCAGCCTGCTGCCGCCGAACGACACGCCGGCCACCCTGCGCCAGCTTGAGGAAAGCTACCCCGGCCTCGTCTGCCTGACCGATGTCGGGGCCGGCTATGCCGGCATGACCTGCATCGAAGCGGTGCCGCCGGGCGGGCTCGACCGCCTGTCCGCCGCTGCATTGCCCTTCGACGACGATCTCGCCTTCCCGGCCGATCAGGTCGCGGCCATCGCCTTCACCTCCGGCTCCACCGGCCGGCCGATGCCACAGGTCAAAAGCTGGGGAACGCTGGTACGCAGCGTCCATGGCGCCGGAACCGCACTCGGAATCGCCGGGCTGGGCTCCGCCGGTCTGGTCGGGACCGTGCCGCACCAGCACATGTATGGGCTGGAATCGGTGGCGCTGCTGGCCCTGCAGCATGGGCTGGTCCTGCATGCCGGCCGGCCGCTGTTCCCGGCCGACATCGCCGCCTGCCTCGGCGACTTCCCAGGCCCCCGCATCCTGGTGACCACGCCGGTCCACCTGCAGGCCCTGCTCGGCGACGGCACCGCCCTGCCGCCGCTCGACCTGATCCTCTGCGCCACCGCCCCGCTCGCCCCGCAGCTGGCCATCGACGCGGAGGCGAAGCTGGGTGCGCCGCTGCACGAGATCTACGGCTGTTCGGAGACCGGTCAGGTCGCCGTCCGCCGCACCAGCGCCACGGCGGAGTGGCTGTGCATCGACGGCATCCGCCTGCGCCAGGACGAACAGGGCAGTTGGGCGTCGGGCGACTTCCTGGACGGCGAGACGCTGCTGGCCGACGTGATCGAGCTGAAGAGCGACACCCGCTTCATCCTGCACGGCCGCTCCGCCGATCAGGTCAACATCGCCGGCAAGCGCAGCTCTCTCGCCTTCCTCAACCACCATCTGAATTCGGTGGACGGGGTGAAGGACGGCGTCTTCTTCATGCCGAAGGAGGGGGAGAGCGGAACCACCCGCCTCGCCGCGCTGGTGGTTGCGCCGGGCCTGAACACCGAGACGCTGCTGGCCTCCTTGCGCGAGCGGATCGACCCGATCTTCCTGCCGCGCCCGTTGCGCTTCGTCGACGCCCTGCCGCGCAACCCGACCGGCAAGCTGCCACGGGAAGCGTTGCTGCGGATGCTCGACACCCCCCAACGCGACTAGGTGCCGCCGCCGTGCCTCATCAGACCGACATCGGGTTCCCCGTCGACCATCCCACCGCCGCCGGGCATTTCCCCGGCAATCCGGTCATTCCGGGGGCCGTGCTGCTCGACACCGCCTTGTCCGCCATCGCAGCGGCGGAGGGACGCCGGCCCGGTCCCTGCCTGCTGCGCTCGGCCAAGTTCCTGCATCCGGTGCGGCCGGGCGACCGGATGCAGGTCGAATGGCAGGCTACGGCCGCCGGCGGCATCGCCTTCACCGGCAGCGTCGCGGGCCGTCCCGTGATGACCGCCAGCGTGGCGATGGAAAGCGTGACCTCATGAAGCTTCCCCTGCGCGCGAAGCCGGCAGCGGACGCCGCGGCCTCCCCCATCGCCCCGCCGCCGCCGCGCCGCCGCCGCAAGGAGTGGATGAACCGGCCGGAGCGCAGCACGACGACGGCGATCAAGTTCATCGTCTGGGTGGCCCTGCGGCTCGGCCGGCGGGCGGCGAGGCTGCTGCTCTACCCGATCTGCCTCTATTTCGTCCTGTTCTCGCGCAAGCCGCGCGTGGCCTCGGCGCTGTTCCTGTCCAAGGCATTGGGACGGGCGCCCGGCTTCGGCGACCTGTTCCGGCATTATCACGTCTTCGCCGCCTGCCTGCTCGACCGCGTCTTCTTCCTGAACGACCAGTCCGACGATTTCGACATCCGCGTCCATGGCGAGGACATCGTCATCGACCTGATGGAGCGGGGAGAGGGTTGCCTGCTGCTCGGCGCCCATATGGGCAGCTTCGAGGCGATCCGCATGCTGGGCCACCGCCAAAGGGATCTGCGCGTCAGCCTGGTGATGTACGAGGAGAACGCGCGCAAGATCAATTCGGTGCTCAACGCCATCAACCCGCTGCTGTCGATGGAGGTGATCGGGCTCGGCCGGCCGGATTCGATGCTGCGCGTGCGTGAACGGCTGGACCAAGGCCATTTCGTCGGCATGCTGGCCGACCGCACCCTCGACGGGGAGGAGGAGGTCCGCCTGCCCTTCCTGGGCCAGCCGGCCGGCTTCGCGTTGGGTCCGTTCCAACTGGCGGCGATGCTGAAGCGGCCGGTGGTGCTGATGGTCGGGATCTACCATGGTGGCCGGCGCTACGACGTCCATTTCGAGCGGATCGCCGACTTCTCCGATGTGCCGGTGCAGGACCGGCCGGGTCTGGTGCGTTGGGCCGCCGGCCGCTTCGCCGACCGGCTGGAGCATTACGCCCGCTCCCACCCCTACAACTGGTTCAATTTCTATGATTTCTGGAAATAGACCGGGGGGGCGCCTGCCCCGACGCCTGATTACCGCAGGGCTGGCCGCGGCCCTGCTGGCCATCGCCGTGCCGGCAATGGCGGCGGAACCGTGGGGTCTGGAGGACCTGTTCGCCCGTTTCGCCGCGATCGGCAGTTCCAACGCCCGCTTCGTCGAGACGCGCGAGGTCAGCCTGCTGAACGCGCCGATGGAGAGCAGCGGAACGCTGACCTACCGGCGGCCGGATTTCCTGGAAAAGCGCACCCTGCAGCCCCAGGCGGAAAGCCTGCGGCTGGACGGCGACCGGCTGACGCTGACCCAGGCCGACGGGGCGTCGCGCACGCTGTCGGTATCCTCGGTGCCGGAAATCCAGACCTATGTGGAGAGCATCCGCGCGACCCTGCGCGGCGACGTTCCCGCCATCATGCGCTTCTACGAGGTTGCGCTGAACGGCACGGAGCAGGACTGGCGCATGCAGTTGACTCCGCGGGCTGATGAGGCGCGCGCAACCGTGCAGCGCATCGTTATCGCCGGCCGAGAGGCGGTGATCCGCCGGATCGAGATTCTCCAGGCCGATGGCGACCGCTCGATCATGACCATCCAGCCGGACCCCGCATGACCGGTGCGGTGCGACGGGGCGGATGGGGGGCTGGATGGGGCATCGCGCTGTGGCTGGCCGGGCTGGTCGCCTGCGGGCTGCTGGTGGCGCGCACGCCCGTCACCGCCGACCTCTCCGCCTTCCTGCCCCGCTCGCCGTCTCCGACCCAGCAATTGCTGGTCAACCAACTGCGCGACGGCGTCGTCTCCCGCCTGATCCTCGTTGCGGTAGAGGGCGACGCCCCGGACCGGTTGACCGGCCTCAGCCGCGACCTCGCCGCCCGGCTGCGCGGCAACCCGCTGGTCGCAGCGGTGGAGAATGGCGAGCGGACCGAACGCGGCGCCGACGGTGCCTATCTCTGGACCAATCGCTATCTGCTGAGCCCCGCCATCACGCCGGACCGTTTCACCGCCGACGGGCTGCGGCAGGCCTTGCAGAACGACCTGCGCCTTCTGCAATCGCCGGCGGGGATGTTCCTGAAACAGGCTTTGCCGGCCGATCCCACCGCCGAAATCCTACGCCTGACCGACCAAATTATGGGCGGCACCAGTGGCCCGGCCAGCCGTGACGGGGTGTGGGTTTCGGCAGATGGGGCACGGGCGCTGCTGCTGGTGCAGACGACCGCCCCCGGCTTCGACCTCGACGCCCAACAGAAGACGCTGGACCTTGTCCGCGACGCGTTCGATCAGGTTCGCGGGGCGGACGGCGCCGCGCGGCTGGTGATGACCGGGCCGGCGGTCTTCTCCGTCCAGACGCGCGACCGGATCGAGGCGGATGCGACCCGCGCCTCCATCACCGCGACGCTGCTGGTGGCCGGGGTTCTGCTGCTGGTCTACCGCTCCTTGCGCGTCCTGGCACTGTCGCTGCTGCCCGCGGCGACAGGCGCGCTGGCCGGCGTGGCGGCGGTCGGGCTGGGCTTCGGCACGGTGCACGGCATCACGCTGGGCTTCGGCGTCACCCTGCTGGGCGAGAGCGTCGACTACGCCATCTATCTTTTCACCCAGACCCAGCCGGGCAGCCCTGCGCGGCGGACCTTGCTGCGCATCTGGCCGACGCTTCTGCTGGGGGTGGCGACCTCCATCGTCGGCTTCGGAGCGATGCTGGTCTCCAACTTCAGCGGGCTGGCACAGCTCGGTCTCTTCTCCATCACCGGGCTGCTGGTGGCGTTGGCCGTTACCCGCTGGGTGCTGCCGACACTGTTGCCGGAGGGATATTCGACGGAGCGGCCGGCACGGCTGGCACCGGTGCTGACCGCCCTGACCGGTGCGGCCCCGGCCTTGCGCCTGCCGCTCGCCGCCGCGACGCTGCTGTCGCTGGCATGGCTGGTCCATCAGGGGCCGGCCGTCTGGTCGGCGGAGCTGTCGAGCCTGAGCCCCATCGCGGAGGCCGACCAGAAGCTGGACGAGGCGCTGCGCCGCGACCTCGGCGCGCCCGACGCCGGCCATCTGCTGGTCACCGGCGCCGCCACGGCCGACGAGGCCTTGGCCGCCGCCGAACGGCTGGTCGCCCCACTGGAGGCGCTGGTCCGCGACCAGCTGATCGCCGGCTACGACTCCCCCGCCCTGACGCTGCCGAGCCAGGCGACCCAGCGCGCACGCCAAGCCGCCCTGCCGCCGCCCGACACTCTGCGCGCGGCGCTGAACGAAGCACTGCAGGGCCTGCCCTTCCGTCCCGACGCCTTCGCCCCCTTCCTGGCCGATGCGGAGAAGGCCAGGACCATGCCGCTGCTGACCCCTGCCAGCCTGGACGGCACCAGCCTGAAGCTGAAGCTCGATTCCCTGCTGGTCCGGAATGGGGACGGCTGGACCGCCATGCTGCCTCTGCGCGGCGTCACCGACCCGCAGGCCGTTGCCGCCCGGCTGGCCGGCGAGGAGACGGCGCGCGAAGCCGTCCTGCTGAACCTGAAGGAGGAATCCGACCGCCTCTACCGCACTTATCGGCAGGAGGCGCTGACGCTGGCGGTGCTGGGTGCGGGCGCCATCACGCTGCTGCTGGCCGCGGCGCTCCGCTCCGTGCGGTCGCTGGTCGTGGCGGTGATGCCGCTGGCGGCGGCGGTGGTCGTCACCATGGCGCTGCTGACGGCGCTGGGACAGGCGCTGTCGATCTTCCATCTTGTGGGGCTGCTTCTGGTGGTCGGGGTGGGGTCCAACTATTCGCTGCTGTTCGAGCGGCCGGAACCGTCCATCGCCTTGCGCGAGCGCACGGTCGCCTCGGTCGCCATCGCCAATCTCTGCACCGTCATCGGCTTTGGCACGCTGGCCTTCTCCGGCATCCCCGTCCTGCACGGCATCGGCATGACCGTCGCCATCGGCGCTTTCCTCTGCCTCGCCTTCGCCGCCGTGCTGAGCCGGCAGGACACCGCCACTGCGCCGGAGGTGAAGAGGCATGCCTGACCCCATGCGCTGGCGTCCGTCCACCTTGCTGTGGGCATCCGCACTTCTGCACGTCGCCGCCGCGGTCGGCGTCGCGGCGGCCCCGGCGTCCTGGCCCTGGGCATTGGGAGCGGTGGCGGGCAACCACGCCCTGCTTGGCGCAATCGGGCTTTGGCCGCGCAGCAGCCTGCTCGGCCCCAACCTGCGCCGCCTGCCGGAGGCCAACGCCCGGCTCGGTCAGGTCGGCCTTTGCTTCGACGACGGCCCCGATCCGGAGGTGACGCCCGCCGTGCTCGACCTGCTGGACCGCGCGGGCGCCCGCGCCAGCTTCTTCTGCATCGCCGATCGTGCCGCCCGCCACCCCGCCCTTATCGAGGCCATCATCCGCCGCGGCCACACGGTGGAGAACCACAGCTGGCACCATTCACACCGTTTCGCCGCCATGGGCATCCGCGCGATCCGGCGCGAGGTGGGAGAGGCGCAAGCCATCCTCACCAATCTCGCCGGCCGCCCGCCCCGCTTCTTCAAGCCGCCGGCGGGATTGCGCAACCCCCTGCTCGATCCCGTCCTCGCCGGGTTCGGCCTGCGTCTGGCGACCTGGACCCGGCGCGGCTTTGATGCGGTGCGGCGCGATCCGGCGGCGGTGGAGCGGCGCCTGCTCCGCGGACTCGGCCCCGGCGACCTGCTGATGCTGCATGACGGCTCCGCCGCCCGCGACGGCGACGGTCGGCCGGTGGTTCTGACGGTGCTGCCGCGCCTGCTCGACAGGCTGGCCGCCCGCGGGCTGACGGCCGTATCGCTGGAGGGAGTAGCCCCCGATGGAGTGCCCGATGTCTGAGGCCGTCTTCCGGGAACTGGTGACCGCCGCCGCCCGGCCCTACCGCCCCTGCGGCCGCTATGCTTGGCATTTCGCCAAGGGCAAGCTTGCCGGCGATCCCGTCTTCCGCCACCTGCTGAGCCAGCCGCTGCTTCCCGCCCGCGGACGGCTGCTCGACCTCGGCTGCGGACAAGGCGTGCTGACGGCTCTGCTGCGCGCCGCGGCCCAGCGGCACGCCTCTGGCGACTGGCCGGCGGACTGGCCGGCCCCGCCCACCGACCTCGCCACCCGGGGGGTGGAACTGTCGCCTCGGCGGGTCCGGATCGCCCGGACGGCGCTGGGCGCGGATGCCGTCAGCTACGGTGACATCCGCAAGGTCGACCTGCCGCCCAGCGACGCCATCGTCATCCTGGATGTCCTGCTCTATCTGAACCCGGAGGAGCAGGCGGCGGTGCTGGCGCGCTGCGCCGAGGCGCTGGCGCCGGGCGGCGTTCTGCTGCTGCGGGAGGCGGATTCCGGTGGCGGCCTGCCATTCCAAATCACCCGCTGGGCCGAGCAGGCCGCCTGCGCCACACGCGGCCAATGGCGGCAAACCCTGACTTACCGCCCTTCGGCCGATTGGCTATCCCTGATGAACGGGCTTGGCCTGACCGCCACCGCCCTGCCGATGAGCCAGGGCACGCCCTTCGCCAACACCTTGTTCATAGCCCGCCGAAGCAGCGATCCAGTCCATTTTTGTCCTTTCTCGCATGAAATTGCAGATGCTAGCATTCAACGTGCAATGAAAACGCAGACCGACCATAGACCTGTCCAACATTCATAAGAAATTCATCGTGCAGTCACTTGCCGTAAGCCATATGAGCATCGTCAGCAGCCTTGGCGCTGGGCAGGATGCCACCCTGGATGCTCTGCGCAATGGCCGTGGCGGCCTGAAGCCTTGCAGTTTCGAGACGGTCACGCTCGACACGCATATCGGCGAGGTGGAGGGGCTGGACGATGTCCGCCTGCCGGCGGAGCTTGCCGGCTATGAGTGTCGCAACAACCGGCTGGCCGACATGGCTTTGCGGCAGGACGACTTTGCCGAAGCGGTGGCCGCGGCACGGGAACGCTATGGCGCGCACAGGATCGGCGTCTTCCTCGGCACCAGCACCTCCGGCATCCTGTCGGCGGAATTGGCCTTCCGGGCGCGCGATCCGCAGACCGGAGCCCTGCCGGCCGAGTTCAATTTCGCGACCACCCACAGCACCGGCTCGCTCGCCGATTTCGTCCGCCGCCGCCTGGGGCTGGAGGGGCCGGCCTTCGTCGTCTCGTCGGCCTGTGCGACCACGTCGAAGGTCTTCGCCAATGCCGCCCGCATGATCGCGGCAGGCCTGTGCGACGCGGCGGTGGTCGGCGGGGCCGACAGCCTGTGCCTGACCACGCTCTATGGTTTCCACTCGCTGGAACTGGTCTCCCCCACCCCCTGCCGGCCGTTCGACACTCAGCGCAGCGGCGTCTCGCTGGGCGAGGGCGCGGGCTTCGCCCTGCTGGAGCGCCGCGACCTCAACCCTACGGCGGGCACCATCCATCTGCTGGGGACCGGCGAAAGCAACGACGCCCACCACATGTCCACCCCGCATCCGGAGGGGCTGGGCGCCCGGCTGGCGATGGAGCGGGCGCTGGCCGATGCCGGCCTGCAGCCTCGGGACATCGACTACGTCAACCTGCACGGCACCGCGACCACCTATGGCGACGCGGCGGAGGACCGCGCGATCACCGAGTTGCTCGGAACCCGCACCCCGGTCAGCTCGACCAAGGGCTACACCGGCCACACGCTGGGCGCCGCCGGCGTCGTCGAGGCGATCGTCAGCATACTGGCTCTGCGCACCGGGCTGATTCCCGGCAGCCCGCAGACCCGCACTCTCGATCCCGCCCTGCGCAGCCGCTACCTCCAGGCCAACGAAACCGGACGGATGGACCGCGTGATGACCAATTCCTTCGGCTTCGGCGGCAGCAACAGCAGCCTGATCTTCGGGTGGGCCGCCTGATGCGGGTCCATATCGAAGGCATCGGCCTGCTCGGCCCCGGCTTGGCCGGCTGGGCGGCTTCGCGCGCCATCCTCACCGGCGACAGCCCCTATGTGGCGACGCCGACCGTACTGAGTGCCAGCCCCCTCCTGCCCCAGGCCGAGCGGCGGCGCAGCGTGCCGACCGTGAAGCTCGCCATGGCGGTGGGCGCGGAGGCGATGGAGCAGGCAGGCCGCGATCCCGCGACCGTCGCCACCGTCTTCGCCTCCTCCAGCGGTGATCCCGACACCCTGCACCAGATTCTGGAAACGCTGGCGACGGAGGAGCGCGACATCTCGCCGACGCGCTTCCACAACTCCGTCCACAACGCCCCGGCCGGCTATTGGAGCATCGCCACCCGCTCGCGCGAGCCCTCCACCAGCCTGTCGGCCCATGACGAGAGCTTCCAGGCCGGCTTGCTGGAGGCGGCGGCGGAGGTCGTCGCCGATGGATGGACCGTCGGGCTGATCGCCTACGACCTGCCCTATCCGGAGCCGCTGAACAGGGCCCGCCCCATCGCGGGGAGCTTCGGCACCGCGCTGGTCCTGACGCATACGCCGACCGACCGCTGCCTTGCCTGCCTAGACATCGACATCGCGCGGGGAGACGAACCGGTCACCCGCATGGCCGACATCGGGCTGGAGGCGCTGCGGACCGGCAACCCGACCGCCCGCGCCCTGCCACTGCTGTCGGCGCTGGCGCGCGTCTGTGCGGGGGGCGGCCCCGAGAGGGTGGTGCTGGACCTGCCGCCGGGCGGACGGTTGGTGATCCGGGTGGGCTTGGTCCATGGAAGTGCGCCATGCTGATGACGCGCGAGGCGTTGGCGGCCCTCATTCCCCATGCCGGAACCATGTGCCTGTTGGACGTGGTGCTATCCTGGGATGAGACCCGCATCCGTTGCATCGCGCGGAATCATCGCGATCTGGACAATCCGCTGCGCCATGCCGGGCGCCTGGCTGCCCTGTGCGGGGTGGAATACGCGTCGCAGGCCATGGCGGTGCATGGCGGACTAACGGGGGGAGGAACGCGCCCGGCCGCAGGTTACCTTGCCAGCCTGCGCGACCTCGCCTGCCATGTCGAACGGCTGGACGATGTGGCGGACGACCTGATCATTGATGCAGAGAACCTGACCGGCGAAGGCAGCCGCGTGATCTACGCCTTCTCCATCACGGCGGGCGACCGCGACTTGCTGAAGGGGCGGGCGGCGGTGGTGATCGACGCCGGAGTTGCGAAATTGGGGGCGGCATGAGACGCGCGCTCGTCACCGGTGGCAGCGGGGCGTTGGGGGCTGCGATCTGCAGGGCGCTGGCGGCGGATGGTTGTCATGTGCTGGTCCACGCCAACGGCGCCGCCGACCGCGCCGCGGCACTGGCGGCGGAGATCGCTGCGGCAGGCGGGTCGGCGGAGCCGCTGGCCTTCGACGTCACCGACGCCGATGCTGCGGCCGCCGCGCTGGAGCGTGCGCTCGAAGCCGGCCCTATCCAGATTCTGGTCAACAATGCCGGCATCCATGACGATGCGGTGATGCCGGCCATGCGGCGGGAGCAGTGGAGCCGCGTGGTGGACGTCTCGCTCAACGGCTTCTTCAACGTGACGCAGCCTCTGCTGATGCCGATGATCGGCACGCGCTGGGGCCGCATCGTCACGCTGTCGTCGGTGGCGGCCATCGCCGGCAACCGCGGCCAGACCAACTATGCTGCCGCCAAGGCCGGGCTGCATGGCGCGACGAAATCGCTGGCGCTGGAACTGGCACCGCGCGGCATCACCGTCAACGCGGTGGCGCCGGGCATCATAGCCTCCCCCATGGCCGATGCCGCCTTCGACGCCGAAACCGTCAAGCGGATGGTGCCGATGAAGCGTGCCGGCCGGCCGGAGGAGGTGGCGGATCTCGTCGCCTTCCTGGCGTCCGACCGCGCCGCCTACATCTCCGGCCAGATCATCTCGATCAACGGGGGGATGATCTGAGCGGCCGGGAGCGGAGCCGGCGGATCGTCAGCATCGGCAGCCGGCCGATGAAGCCCAGCACGAGCCGCGTGTGCATCCAGGTCAGCAGGGCGTTGTCCCGGACATACTTGAAGTGGGAAACCCCGCCCTCCTCCGGTTTGAAGTAGCGGACGGGTGCGGCCACGTTGATGGTGGGAAGGCCGAGCCAGCACAGCCGCACCGCCGCCTCCGGATCGAAGTCGAAGCGGCGCATCCAGGGATTGCGCCGCATCACCGCCCTAAGCGGCTTGATCGGATAGACGCGGAAGCCGAACAGCGAATCGCCGATCCCGCCCCACAGCGTCTCCAGATTGGCCCACCAGTTCGAGATCTTGCGCCCACCCACCCGCAGCCGCGGGGCGGCGGCATCGAACACCGGCTTGCCCAGCACCAGGGCATCGGGGTTTGCCAGCGAAACGCCCTGGAACTGCGGAATGCGGTCGGCCGGATGCTGGCCGTCGGCATCCATGGTCAGCGCATGGGTGAAGCCGCAGCGCTCCGCCTCCTCCAGCCCATGCAGCACCGCGGCGCCCTTGCCACGGTTCGCCGGCAGTTCCAGCACACGCAGATGGGGGTCGTCGGCGGCCATGGCCCGCAGTTCCTCCACCGTGCCATCGGTGCTGCCGTCCACCACCACCCAGACCGGCGCCCAATGCAGGCGCGCCGCCTGCACCGTCTCGAACAGTTTCGGCCCGGTGTTGTAGCTGGGAATCAGGACGAGGTGGCTGGATGACGCGTCGGTGATCACAATTCGGACCTGTAGTGGTGTTCCAGTTCGGCGACGAGGCCGCGCACGTCCGTGACCGGATCGAACCTGCGGCCGAGACGGACGGTGTAGACCAGCGGAAACTCGGGCTTGCGGAACAGCGGCCAGCCCTTGCCGAGGAAATTGGTGTTGCTGTCGATGAAGACGGTCTGCACCGGCGCCCCCGCCGTCTTGGCGATCAGCGCGAAGCCGCCCTTCAGCGGGTTGACCGGCGCGCGTTCGGTGCGGGTGCCTTCGGGGAAGATCAGCAGATGGTGGCCAGAACGGACCTGCTGCGCCGCCATCTTGACCAAGGAGTTGGGCGCGTCGTTGCGGATGTAGCCGGCCATCCGCGCCCCGCCGCCCAGGAAGAGATTGTCATAGACCTTGGCCTTGGCGATGCAGACCACGTCCGGCAGCCGCGAGATCAGCAGCACGGCATCCAGAATCGACGGATGGTTCGGGCAGATCAGCAAACCGCTGTCGCCCTTCAACCCGTCCAACGCCGACAGATCGGTCTTCAGCACGCCGCAGGCCCGCAGCGTGCCGAGATAGAGGCGAAAGCCGGTCTTGATCGCCAGCCGGCCGAGCGGACCGGCGATGCGGCGCGGCAGCAGCGGACCGATCAGCGCCGCCGTCAGGCTCCAGGCCAGCGACATCAGCCCGAACAGGAACAGCAGGCCATAGAACAGGATATGTTCCCAGACCTGCCGGACCGCGCCGACAAAGGTCAGACGGCGTCGCCCAGGGGCGTCCGCACGTTCTGTCGCCGTTTCCGCCATGCCATGTAGTTCCTTTTCAAGTCCAGCAGGGCGTTCATGTAGTAGATCGCCTTGAATATCTTCAGCCGGGCCTTGATCGGCGACGGACGGAAGACGTCGCCGGCCAGAAGCGACAGCAGCGCCTCCTCCACCCGGAAGACGTTGCGCGGCCCCATGAACAGGTTTCGCAGGGCCGGTGTCGTCACCCGGTAGATGTACCAGGAGAAGGTGCCGATCCCCTGCCGGACGGTCTGCTCGAAATGCTTCAGCACTTGGCTCTGCCGCGCCGGTTCGCGCAGGCAGGCATCGACCGCCTCGGCCCCTTCGAAGGCGCTGGTCATCGCCAGATAGACGCCGGTGGAAAAGACCGGGTCGATGAAGGCGAAAGCGTCGCCCAACATGACGTATCCCGGCCCCGACATGCGGTCCGCCTGATAGGAGAAGTTGCCGGTTCCCGTCACCGGGCCGGTCAGTTCCGCCCCCTCCAGCCGTTCCGCCAGCGCCGGGCACAGCGCCACCGTGTCCAGGAAGAAGCGGGTCTGGTCGGTCTTGCGCGTCTTGAAGTAATAGGGCCAGCAGACCGCGCCGACGCTGGTTGTGCCGTCCGCCAGCGGGATGAACCAGAACCAGCCATGGTCGAACCAGAAGACGGTGATGTTGCCCTCGGCCTTGCCCGGCAGCCGCTTTGCGCCGGTGAAATGGCCGAACATCGCCGCACTGTTGTGCTTGACGTTGCGCCGCTTGATGCCGAAGCGGGAGGCCAGCAGCGTGTCGCGGCCCGACGCATCGACCAGGAAGCGCGTGCGCAGGCTGCGGATGGTGCCGTCATCCTGGCGGGCGGTGGCGATGGTGCCCTCCGTCCCGCGGATATCGACGTCGGTCACCTTGCAGCCTTCGATGACGGTCGCCCCCTTGGCGGCGGCGTTGCGGATCAGGATATGGTCGAATTCCGACCTGCGGACCTGAAAGGCATAGGGCTTGGTCTTGTCCCAGGCGTTGGCGAAGTCGAAGGTGACGGCTTTGCCATGGTAGGGCGACACGAACTCCGCCCCATATTTCAGCATCCCGATCCGCTCCACCTCCTCCAGCACGCCCAGCCGCTCCAGCAGGGGCAGATTGCAGGGAAGCAGCGATTCGCCGATGTGGAAGCGCGGGTGATGGTCCTTCTCCAGCAGAATCACCCGATGGCCCTTGCCGGCCAGAAGAGCCGCCGCGGTCGATCCGGCCGGACCGCCACCCACCACCAGAACGTCGCAATCATAATCGGAGCCGTTCGACATCATCGCCTTTGCGGCCTTTGCCGCTCTCCCGGTTGTTCTGCTTTGGGTTGTTCGATTTCCGATACCCGTTTCCTGCAATGCGACCAGGAGGTCATGTCCTTATTTTTATCAGACCCCGTCACGGGCGTTCCAGGGATAAAAGCCCGGCATGCCCTTTATCCGGGGCATACCCAAAATGATATATCCGCAGCTTTCCGATATCAGCATCTCCTGTTTGAAGACGCCGCGGCAGCAATATTGCGGATCGATTGCACCACCTCCACACATTGCTCGTGGATTTCCGCCATTGCACTTGGGAAAGCGCAACTAGCTTGATTGGTTACCCATTTCGCGATTTGCAATGCTACTTGCCTGCCGTGTCCGGCGCTTACAAGATGCCGCACGGCCTGAAGGCGGCGAACTCGATCGGGGATGCATGGTGCGTGTGTTGACAACGACGCTTGCCGTTGCCGCCTGCGCCCTGCCGGCGATCCTCTGCGCATCGGGGCCAGCCCTTGCCCAGGAATCGGGGACTGAGAACGGCAGGCCGCTGTTCGAGATCGGCATCGGCGGCGGTGTCGGATACATCCCCGACTATCCGGCGGCCGATCAGAACCACGTCCAGGCCGCCGCCCTGCCCTACGTCATTTATCGCGGCGACGTGTTCCGCGCCGACCGGAACGGCATCCAGGGCCGGCTCTACCGCTCCGACCGCGTGACCTTCGAAGTCAGCCTGGAAGGGGCGCTCGGCTCCTCCGCCGACGACAACCGCGCGCGGCAAGGCATGCCAGACATCGATCTGCTGGGGGAGGTCGGACCGGCGCTGAAGATCAACCTGCACCGCGACAGGGGCCTGCGCGAGCGGATCGACCTGACCCTGCCGGTGCGCAGCGTCTTCTCCACCGACTTCAGCCGCATCAAGTACCGCGGCCTCGTCTTCGCGCCCGACATCGCCTACAGCAAGGCCGGGCTGATATCCGGCGACGACCAGTTCCGCTTCGGCCTGGGACCGATCTTCGCATCCAGCCATCTGATGGATTATTTCTATCAGGTCGATCCGCAATATGCCCGCCCCGGACGCGACGCCTACGACGCGCGCGCCGGCTATCTGGGCCTGCGCCTGCACAGTTCCCTGGTCATGCCGGTGACCGACCGCATCTCCGCCTTCGGCGCCGTCCGGGGAGAGCTGTTCTCCGGTGCGGCCAATGACGACAGCCCGCTCTACAAGCGCACTGTGAACCTGTCGGTCGGGGCCGGCCTCACCTTCTCGCTCTACCGGTCGGACAGCCGGGTCAGCGCGGTGAGCGACATCCTCGACTGAGCTTGCACCAACCGCGAAGGAGACACCGCCGTGCCGACCGAACCCACCCCACGCGTCGGCGCCGTCGAACCACATCCGGTGCTGGACTCCTACTATCGCGACAAGACGCAGCGGCTGCGCTTCGTCCGCGGTCTGTTCAACCGGACCGCCCATCATTACGATCGCATCAACACGATCTTCGCGCTCGGCTCCGGTTCCTGGTATCGGGCGCAATGCCTGCGCCGGGCGGGGTTGCGGCCGGGGATGCGAATGCTGGACGTCGCCATCGGCACCGGACTGGTCGCGCGGGAGGCGGTGGCGATCTGCGGCGGTCCCGACGACGTCATCGGACTCGACCTCAGCGAAGCGATGCTGGCGGAGGCGCGGCGCAGCCTGCCCATACCGCTGATCCAGGGCGTGGCGGACGCGCTGCCGCTCGCCGATTCCTGCGTCGACCTCGTCACCATCGGCTACGCGCTTCGCCATGTCGGCGACCTGACCGCCACCTTCCGGGAGTTCCGCCGCGTGCTGCGGCCCGGCGGCACGGTGCTGGTGATGGAGATCGGCCGCCCCCGGCGCCCGGTCACCCGGCATCTGATGAACGCCTATCTCGGCATGGTGGTGCCGACGGTCTCGCGCCTCAGCGGCGGCGGGGAGGAGGGCCGTACGCTGATGCGCTACTACTGGGAGACCATCGACCAGTGCGTGGAACCGGAGGTCATCACCACGGCAATGGCCGCCGCCGGTCTGACTCAGGTCCGCTGCGACACCGACTACGACCTGTTCAAGAACTACACCGGCCGGCGGCAGTCCGATCCCGCCGCCTGAAAGCAGGGAAGCGGGCGGACTGCCTGTTGATATTACCCCTCTTTGGCGTTCTTCATCCGCCTTTGCCGATGCCGTCCTGCAGTTATCGGACCCATAGTCGCGGGCACAGGGAATCGACCAGAACGGAACAGGCAGGGACAGAGATGGCGGGAAAAGCGACTTGGGCGGCATTGTCGGCGGTGGCGCTGCTGATCGGCTGCGCCGGCCAGCAGCAGGCGTCGACCACCACCAACGGCACCGGCAATGGCACCGCCGCGACGGCGTCGGCAGCGCCGTCGACGCCGGGCGGGCGGATGGTGAAATCGCGCGACGGCCGCTATGAGGGCGAACTGATCGGCACCCCCGCCCCCGGCAGCCGCTTCGCCAAGCTGCAGATCGGCATGACGATGGAAGAGGTATCCACCTTGATCGGCGCGCCGGACAACATGATCCGGCACGAGACCGGCAAGCGCTGGATCCCCTTCTATTTCGGCAACGACGCCCAGCGGCTCCAGGTCATCTATCGCAACGAAGGTTGCCTGACCTATACCGGCGGCAACGTCTTCGGCGGCGGCAGTGCGGAACTGATCCGCATCACCGTCGCACCGCGGGGCGGCTGCCTCGATACCTGATGTCGCCGGGCGGTGAGAGCCGGGGCCTCAGTGCTTGCCCGACCCCGGCTCCGCCATCTTGCGGTGCTGGCTGGCCAGCAGGCCGGACGGGGTAACGGTCGCCATCGCCGTCTGCAGCTTGTTCTTCCAGCCGGCAACCACGTCGCCCTCGCCCTTCATCATCGCATCGAAGCCGACCTTGGCGACCATCGCCGGATCGTCCTTCTTCCCCTGGCCGACCGCGGTGTCCATCATGTCGGCGCGCTCGAAGAACTCCGTGTCGGTCGGGCCGGGCATCAGGCAGGTCACGGTGATGTCGGTGTCCTTCAACTCGTCGCGCAACGCGAAGGAGAAGGAATCAATGAAGGCCTTGGTGCCGTTGTAGACGGCCTGGAAGCTGCCGGGCATGAAACCGGCGATGGAGCCGGTGATCAGTATGCGCCCCTGGTTGCGGGCGCGCATGTCGCGGCCGATTTTCTGGATCAGATAGAGCGTGCCGGTGATGTTGGTGTCGATGACATGGCGGGCTTCGGCGAAATCCTGGTCGAGGAAGCCATGGCCCAGCCCGTGCCCGGCATTGGCGAGCAGCGCATCGACCGGCCGGCCCTTCAGCGCGGCATAGAGCCGGTCCACCCCCTCCAGCGTGGCGAGGTCGGCCTGGACCGTCTCGACCGCGGCCCCCAGCTTGCGAAGCTCGCCCGCCGCCTGTTCGATCGCGGGATCGTCGGCGGCGATCACGAGGTCGAATCCATTGGAGGCGCATTGCCTGGCAAGTTCGAGGCCGATGCCGCTGGAGGCTCCGGTCACGATGGCGAGTTGCGTGTTGGCGGCGCGAGCCATGGGACTGCCCTTTCGAATGATGGCGTTGTCCCGTCAACCGCCGCCCGTGAAGGGTGGTTCCGACATCCCTCTCCCGCTATCTGTCGGTGCAGGAAATGCAGGGATCGACGGAGGCCTGGATGATCGACAGGTCGGCCAGCGGTTGTCCCACCACCATCGCCTCGATTGCCGGAATGTTCACGAAGGACGGCGTGCGGATCTTGACCCGCGCCGGGGTGGCTCCGCCTTCGGAGGCGACATAGTAGAAGGCCTCGCCCCGCGGCGCCTCGGTGCGGATGGTGGCCTCGCCGGCCGGAATTTCCGGCAAGCCCTGGGTGGCCCGCAAAGGCCCGGCGGGCAGGGACTGCAGCGCCTCGCGGATCAGGCGGATGCTCTCCACCATCTCCAGCGCCCGCACCACCACCCGGGCCAGCACGTCGCCCTCCGGCCGGACGACGCTTTCAAAGCCGAGATCGGCATAGGACAGGTAAGGCTGGTCCTTGCGCACGTCGATGTCGAGGCCGGAGGCGCGGGCGACCGGGCCGACCACCGCCCACTCCACCGCCTGCTCCCGCGTCAGCCGGCCGACGCCGCGGGTGCGGGCGAGCGCCGTCGGATTCTCGGTGAAGGTCGGAATGACGATCTCCGCCAGACCCTTGGACAGGGTGTCGAGCGCCGGCAGGTAGCGCTTGGGATCGGGAATGTCGCGAAGGACGCCGCCGATGCAGTTCATCCCGTAATTCACCCGGTTGCCGCTGATCGCCTCCAGCGTGTCCATCACCAGTTCGCGAAGCGTGAAGACCTCCATGAACAGGGAATGGAACCCGATGTCCTCCGCCCCCACCCCGGCCCACAGCAGGTGGGAATGCAGCCGCTCCAGCTCGGCGATGATGGTGCGGATGTGGGCGGCGCGCTTAGGCACCTCGATCCCGGCGATCGTCTCCGCCGCCATGCAGAAGGTCATGGCATGGGTGTTGGAACAGATGCCGCAGACACGTTCGATCAGGGTGATGACCTCCACCCAATTGCGCTTCTGCGCCAGCAGCTCGATCCCACGGAAGCTGAATCCGACCTCGACGGTGGCGCTGTCGATGACCTCGCCGCGGCACTGGACCTTGACCTTGAAGGGCTCTTCCAGCGCCGGGTGGTATGGGCCGAGCGGAAAGCTGTAGGGCATGACCGGAAACTCCTAGGAACGGGCCGGTTTGGCGGCCAAAGGCGAGGCCAGCGGCGAAGCAGGCTTGCGCGCGACCTCCGCCGGACGGCACATCGCCGCGCGCAGGGTGGCCGTGTCGATGCCTTCGGGCCGGATCAGCGGCACCGGGTTGGGATGGCCGGGGAACTCCACCGCGAATAGGTCGCGGATCTCCCGCTCCGCCCAGGACGCCGCGCGGACGGTCGGCGCCAGCGAGGCGAGCGCGCCGTTGCGGGTGCAGGTCTTCACGTTGATGACGCGATGCTCGTCGATGTAGTGGTAGATCACCGTCGATTCGGCGTCCTCGGCATGCGGGATGGCGGTGACGGTGCCGAGCCGGATGCCGAGCTCCGCCATGGCGGCGGCCATCGCCTCCACCTCCAGCAGCGGGGCATCGACCCACAGGGCGCCGTTGCGTTCGACGACGGTGCTGACGCCGGGGATGGCTTGCAGCGCATCGGCAAGCCGGCGGGGGTTGCGGTCAGCGGTCATGATGGGCCTCCTCCGCCGGTACGAAGGCAGCGCGCAGCTTCTCGCTCGCCGCCCGGCGCCGGCATTCCGGGCAAAGACCGCGCTCGGCCTCCTCCACGCCCCACAGCGCCTCGATGGTCGCATCCGGCAGCGGCACATGTGCGGCACCGCAGCGGGTGCAGGGCTGCAGCCGGATGACGCTTTCCAACCGCAGCCCGTCGCCGGCTGCGCTGTTCGTCGCGGCGGGCGCGTCGGCCTGCAGGCTAATGGCCCGCATCGGGCAGTTCTGCGCGCACAGCCCGCAGAAGGAGCATTGGCCGATGAAGAAATGCCAGGACACCGACACGCCGGGATCCTGGGTGAAGCTGATCGCTTTCGGTGCGCAGACGAAGGCGCAGGTGCCGCAGGCGGTGCAGCAGGCGGCATCATGGGCCAACGCGCCGCGGTAGACCGGCGGCACCTCCGGCATATCGGCAGGCGCCCGGGTGCGCGAGGGGCGCAGCAGGTTGCCGAGGATGGTTTTCAGCATGGCCATGGCGCATCCTCCCTCAACGGACCAGCGTCGCGGCCATGGTGACGGCCGACGCCAGCCCGCCCCAGACCCAGTAGAAGCGGAAGGCCTGCGTCAGCCGCAGCCGCGCCGTGGCGGTCGCCAGCAGAGTCACCCCGCCCAGCACCGCGACGCCCGCCGCCAGATAGACCAGCAGGTTGACCAGCGGCCAGGGCGTGGCCGGGATGAAGACCACGGCGAACAGCTCGGTCAGCAGAACCAGCTCGACCGCATGCGACAGCTTGAACAGGGCCAGCGGCGGGCCGCTGTATTCGATGTGGCTGTCGGCGACGATCTCATGCTCGGCATTGGCGATGGAGAAGGGGTTCAGCTTCATCCGCGCCGGCAGCGCCAGAAGGAAGGTCACCGCCGCCAGCAGATGGACAATGCCGTAAGGGGCGGCCTGCAGCGCGCTCATCTGGAAGCTTCCGGCCTCCTGCGCCATGGCGATGATGGCGACCAGGAAGGGAAGATTGTAGGCGAGCGACAGCAGCGCCTCGCGCATCGCCGCGACCTGCCCGTAGATGGAGCGGCTGACATAGCCGGCCAGCACCTCGCACAGGATCGGCACCTCCATCAGGTACAGCAGCAGCACGACGTCGCCCGGCAGCGACGGCGCCGGGTTGCCGGGCAGCGGCACGATGGCCAGCGCCGCCGTCACCGCCGCCACCGACACCACCGGCAGGGCCAGGAAGATGCCGCGGTTGACGCCGCGGGGGATCACCGTCTCCTTGCCCAGCAGCTTCATGAAGTCGAAGAAGGGCTGGAAGAAGGGGGGGCCCTGCCGCCCCTGCAGCCGCGCCACCAGCTTGCGCATGAACCACAGTTCCAGCCATCCCAGCGGGGCCGCGAGCAGCAGGCCCGGCCAGACGGCGAAGGCGACCAGATAGGACCAGACGGCGTTCATGACAGCCTCCCCCGCCGGCTCTCCAGCTGGCTCTTGGTGGCGCCGTCCTCCAGCAGCTTCGCGGCGCGGGCGATGCCGTCCAGGATGGCCTGCGGCCGCGGCGGGCAGCCGGGCACCCAGACGTCGACCGGAACGACGCTGTCGAGGGAGTCGCTCAGCACCAGCGGGCTGCCGGCGAAGACGTTGCCCGATGCCGGGCAGGACCCCAGCGCCACCACCGCCTTCGGATTGGGCACCTGCGCGTAGATGTCGAGGATGGCCTCGCGCGACCGCAGCGTCAGCGTGCCGGAGATCAGCACGATGTCCGCATGCTTGGGCGTGCCGTGCAGTTCGATCCCCAGTTGTTCGGCGTCGTAGCGCGGGCTCAGCAGCGGGGTGATCTCAATGTCGCAGCCGTTGCAGGACCCGGCGTTCAGGCGGCAGATCCAGGGAGACCGGCGGCGCGAGATCGCGATGACCCGTTCGATCAGGTTCATTTCACACCTCCCGCCGACTCTGTCGGCAGTGCGGCGACATGCGGATGCGGCTCGGAAGCCGGACGAAGCCCGTTGGGAGCCAACCCGAACAGCACCGGGGCGATGGCGAAGGCCAGCAGCACCAGGGCGGCGGCACGCGGAAGGGACCGTCCTACGACCGGCGCCTCCACCGGACCCAGCCAAACCCGGTGGATGGCGCGGACATAGCAGAGCAGCGCCATGGCCGACGACGCATAGAGCACCGCCAGCAGCAGCGGCCCGCCCAGCTCCGCTCCCGCCAGATAGAGCCGCCAATGCCCGACGAAGCCCAGCGTCGGCGGGATGCCGATGAAGCCCAGCGCCCCCAGCATGAAGGCGGCGCTCGCCACCGGCAGCGGGGTGGACAGGCCGCGGTCGTCCAACGTCAACGCCCGGCCGAGATGCCATTCGGCCGCGCCAACCGCGCCGAACAGCACGATCTTGCCCATCGCATGGCCGAGGATGCCGAACCACGCCCCGGCCATGCCGTCGGTCCCGCCGGCAACCAGACCCAGCAGCAGATAGCCCATGTCGTCGATGGAGGAGAAGGCCAGCATCGGCTTCAGTTCGCGCTGGGCCAGCGCCAGCAGCGCCGCGCCCAGCAGCGACAGCACCGCCAGCCCGATCCACAGCGGCGCAAAGTCTGTGAACAGCCAAGGGGCGATGTCACGCAGGGCCAGAAGCTCGCAGAAGGCGCCGACATCGACCACAGCGACGATCAGCGCCGTCGTCATCGCCGAGGAGGCGCGGGCCACCGCCGGCAGCCAGAAATAGACCGGCACCAGACCCAGCTTCAGCGCGACGCTGACCAGCAGCAGCGCCACCGCCAGCCGGTCCCAGGGCGCGGCCGGGCGCACCGCGCCAAGCTGGATGAGCGCCAGCGCCGTCCAGCCGCACAGCGTGGCGAGAGCCACCGCGGTCAGGTATTTGCGGGCGGCGGCGCGGGCCTCAGCGGTCCCGCCGCTCCACACCATGGCCACCGCCAGGAATTCGGCGGCCGACGCCAGCAGGACGGCGGCCCAGCCATGACCGGCCAGCCGGGCGGCGACCGCCAGGGCGACGGTGGCGGCGGCGAAGCGCCACCATCCGCCGTTCCCCTGCGGGATCACGCGGGCATAGAGCCCGACGCCGAGCGCGATCGCCAGAAAGAGGGGGATCAGCACCATGTCCATGATGGATGCCTCCGGCTGCGCTCAGACCAGCCACACGCCGGCCAGCGCCGCGACCGCGGCGAGACCGATGGCCAGGAGCGGACGATCCTCGAAAACCATGCGCGCCGCGGTCTGCGCTGCGCCGGCCACACTAGTCAGGCCGCGCCAGATCCGCAGGTAACCGGGATCGGGATCGAGCGAATAGACGGGATGGAAGGCGTGTTCGGCCATCTCGGCGAAATCGACGGCGCCGGGCCGGTCGCCGGCCGGCAGCGGCTCGCCGCCGGAATAAACCGAGACCAGCCCGGGCGCCGGCGCCTGGGCCAGCCGGTAGACCAGCAACCCCAGCATGGCCGATGCCAGCACCACCACGCCGCCAACGGTCATCGCGATGCTGCCGCGGTCGGTCAGGATGCCGAGCCAGCTCATCTGCACCGCCCAGTCGAAGCCCAGCGAGCGCACGGCCGGCGCCACCACCGGCACCATCAGCAGCTGCGGCGCCAGCCCGAACAGCAGGCACAGCCCCGCCATGGAACCCATGCCGGCCAGCATGCTGGGCGACGCCTCATGCACTGGACGGCCGAGCATCGCCTTGGACGGCACGCCGTAGAAGGCGTTGACGGTGGCCTTGAGGAAGGAGAAGGCGGTCAGGATGCTGCCGATCCAGCCGACCAGCACCACGATCAGCAGCCCCTTGTCCAACGCGGCGCCGAACAGCAGCCATTTGGCGACGAAGCCGTTGGTCAGCGGCACGCCCGCGATCGACGCGGCGGCGACGATCCACACCTTCGCCGTTCCCGGCATCGCGGTGGCGATCCCGCCGAGATCCCGCAGGTCGCGGGTGCCGGTCGCGTGCTGGATGGCGCCGGCGCACATGAACAGCGTGCCTTTGAACAGCGCATGGCTCAGGCAATAGAACAGCCCGGCCGCCAGCCCTAGATCGGTGCCGAGCGCCAGCCCGACGACGATGTAGCCGAGCTGGCTCACGGTGTGGAAGGCCAGCAGCCGCTTCAGATCGGTCTGCGCCATGGCGAAGATGACGCCGACCAGGATGGTGACGCAGCCGACCGCCAGCAGCGGCACCTCCAGCGCTACCTGCCATTGCCCATCCCCGATCACATACATGCGGGCGATCAGATAGACGCCCGCCTTGACGTAGCAGGCGGAATGCAGCAGTGCCGACACCGGAGTCGGGGCGTTCATCGCCTCCGGAATCCAGGTGTGCAGTGGGAACATCACCGACTTCGCCATCGCCGCGACGATGAACAGCGCCGCGACGCCGGAGGTGAAGGCCGACCCCACCGCCGGATCGGTCCAGACCAGCGTCCCGGCGCGGGAATAGACCAGCACCAGCCCGATCAGGAAGCCGTAGCCCGCCAGATGGGTGATGACCAGCACCTTGCGGGCGCCGTCGGTCGCCGCTCTCTGCCGGTACCAGAAGCCGACCAGGCTGTAGGAGCACAGCCCGATCACCTCCCACGCCATATAGGCGCCCAGCATGTCGGCCGCACTCGACAGCAGCAGCAGTCCGGCGATGAAGACCAGCATGATGGCGTAGAAGCGCGTCGTGCCCTGCTCCTCATGCTCCATGTAGCGGACGGAGAACAGCAGGATGGCGGCGCCGATGCCGGTCCCCATCAGCATGAACAGGACGCTCAGCCCGTCGATGCGCAGGCCAAGGGAGAACGGCCCGTCCCACACCGGCAGCAGCGGCGCCTCCATCGCGATGCCGGCCATGGCGGCGGGCACCAGCGGCAGCGTGGCGAGGAAGGAGGCGAAGACCGCCGCGGTCGCGAGCACGCCCTTGCCGACCGGCGTCAACAGCCGGGCGAGGAGCAGTTGCAGGACGAAGCCGCCAAGCAGAAGAAGAATGGGGAGCGTGATGGAGGTCATGGCCCGCCCCTTTCTCAGCCGCCGGCCAGCGGCGGAAAGATGAAGACGTCGGAATCCGGGGTCAGCGGCGTGTCCAGCCCTTGCAGGCCGCGCACGTCCTGGCCGTTGACCAGGATGATGGCGAAGCCGGCCAATTCACCGTCCTTGAGGATCCATCGGGCGAAGTTCGGGCCGTATTCGGCGACCAGATCGCGCAGCAGGTCGCGGACGGTCGGTGCCGGCCGCTCCCAGATCTCACTGCGTTTTTTGGTCGCTTCGCGCAGCAGCGCGAAATAGGAGACTTTCATGGCACAGCTGCCTTCCTGCCCAGATAGGCACCGGACCGAGGCCGGACCGCCGCCGCTGGATGCGGCGGCGGTCCGGTGGGGTCAGGCCAGCGCCAGGGCGCTCAGCTTCTCCTTGGTCGGAACGCCTTGGGCGTCCCAGCCGCGGGCACCGTAGTAGAGCGGCAACATTTCAGGCAGGCGGCTGACCGCCCCCTTCGATGCGCCGGTCACGATCGGCTCATTGAGCAGGCGCGGCGGCAGCGTATCGTCGGCGGCCGTCAGGCCGGCCTTCAGGTTCCACAGCCGCTCCAGGTTCCAAACCCGCTCGCCCGCCTCGATGAAGCTGTCGCCGGTGTAGGCGAAGCCGGTCAGCGCGGTCATCAGTTCGGCGAATTCCGGCGCACCGATGCCGAAAGTGGTGAACAGGCAGGAGCCGCTCGAATCCAGCGCCGCCGTCAGGTTCTGGAACAGCGCCACCAGTTCGGCCTTGCCGTCGATGCTGTCCTTGTCGACCTTCACCGGCACGCCCAGCACTTCGGGGCTGATGGTATAGCCGCGGACATGGCAGCCGCCGCGGTTGTTGGTGGCATAGTTCAGGCCGATGCCCTGCACCGCGCGCGGGTCGTAGGCCGGCATCTCCTGCTTCTTGACGGTCATCGACAGTTCCGGATGGCCGTAGAGGCTCGCCAACCGGTAAGATCCCAGCGCCAGCTTCTTGCCGAAGCCCTGCCCCAGGCCGGTCAGCCGCACCGCCTCCACCATCGCGTCGGCGTTGCCGAAGTCCAGTTCCAGCCCTTCGGTATCGTCACGTGTGATGATGCCACGGTGGAACAGCTCCATGGCGCAGGCGACCGTGCCACCCATGGAGATGGTGTCGAGACCATATTCGTTGCAGTAATAGTTGGCCTTGACCACCGCATCCAGGTCGTCGATCCGGCAGTCCGGCCCGAAGCCCCAGGCGGTTTCATACTCCGGCCCTTCGCCCTCGCCCTTGTATTTGGGGTTGCTGACCTTGGTGGCACGGCCGCAGGAGATGATGCAGGAGAAGCAGCCCTTCGGCCGCTGCAGCTGGTTGGCCGCCAGCGTTTCGCCGCCGACCTTGTCGGCGGTCGGGAAATGGCCGTCCTGGAAGTTGCCGGTCGGCAGGCCGCCCACCGAATTCAGGATGTTGACCAGCACGTTGGTGCCGTAGAGGCGCAGGCCGGTGCCGCCGACCGGATGCTCCTTGATCATGGTGCTGGCCTTGGCGACCGCGGCAAGGAAGGCCTCCTTGTCGGCGACGGTCACCGCGCCGGTGCCGCGCACCACCACCGCCTTCAGGTTCTTGGACCCCATCACCGCACCGACGCCGGTACGGCCGGCGGCGCGCTGCATGTCGTTCATGATCGAGGCGATGTAGGACAGCTTCTCGCCCGCCGGGCCGATGCAGGCGATCTTGGCGTCGGCCGCCGTCTCGGCATTCAGCGTCTCGGTGGTTTCCGGCACATCCTTGCCCCACAGATGGGCGGCGTCGCGGATTTCCACCTTGTCGTCCTGGATCCACAGATAGACCGGCTTGGCAGCGCGGCCTTCCAGGATCAGCATGTCGTAGCCGGCATATTTCAGCTCCGGCCCCCAGGCGCCGCCGGAGTTCGACGCGGCGATGGTGCCGGTCAGCGGCCCCTTGGTGACGACATCGTAGCGCCCGGCCGACGGCGCGAAGGTGCCGGTCATCGGCCCGGAGGCGAAGATCAGCTTGTTCGCCGACGACAGCGGATCCACCGTGGGATCGACCTCGTCATACATGTATTTGGTGCCCAGCCCGCGGGCGCCGATGTAATCGCGCGCCAAGTCGGGCTTCAGCGCTTCGGTCGTGATCTTGCCGGTGCCGAGATCGACCCGAAGGATTTTTCCAATCCAGCCATGCATGATCAGACCTCCGCGAAGGCGTTCTTGAGCTTGGCGGCGAAGGAGCGCTTGCGCGCCTGCGCCGAGACGGTGTCCTCGACCCATTCAAGCGCATGGGTGGGGCAAATGGCCGCGCAGGACGGCGCACCGTCGCAGGTGTCGCATTTCAGGATCTGCAGGCTCTGGAAATCCCAGGACGCGCAGCCGAAGGGGCAGGCCTGCACGCACATCTTGCAGCCGATGCACTTCCCGGCATCCAGCTCCACCTGTCCGTTCCCCGGGTTGCGGTGCATGGCCTTGGGCATGCAGACGGCGACGCAGGCGGGGTCCTTGCACTGCTGGCACATCATGGGAACGGAGAAGCCTTCGCGCTCCCACGTATAGACATGGACGCGGGACGCTTTCGGGCGAAAGCTCCCCTCATGCTCCATGGAACAGGCCAGTTCGCAATTGCGGCATCCGGTGCATTTGTCCGGATGGATCATCAGCATCATGCTCATGGTCGATGACCTCCTCGATACCGTGACGCGGGCGCAGCTTGCGGTTGGCGGCCGTTCTTGCGCGTCCGGCTCTGGGATGACCCCGGATGGTCCCGCACCCCCGCACGCAATGCGGATCGCCGCCAAAAGGATGGGCGGTCCAATTGCGTCGACAGGGAGGGCGCCGGCATGCGGCGCACGGGATGCGCGGGTGATGTCCGTCGGGGACCGGTCCGGGGACGATGCCGATCCGTCAGGACGGTTCCGGGCTCAGGGTGGGTGGCAACCGGCGATGACCGGCTCCATCCCGCGGAAGGAGATGTTGGGGAAGAGTAGGCTACGCGCCGTGGTGTCGTTCATAATCTTGGCCCGCTATGATCGGAAAAACATAGGGCCCGTCTGGCGACTTGGTCTGGAAGGCGGGTCTGGCAATCTTTGGAACAGACATGCCAGCTTTATCACGACTTGGCATGCTCCGATATGATTTACATCAACGCGCGCAGACCGTTTGCGGTGAAGACTTGATACAATTGGCGGCTGGTCGTTCGGCGGGTGTAATCGATGCATGAACTGTCGCTGTGCGAAAGCATCGTCGCCATGGTGGCGGAAAGCGCCCGTCGTGAGGGATTGCACCGGGTCACCCGCGTGACGGTCGACATCGGCGTGGCATCCGCCATCGATCCGGACGCCCTGCTGTTCTGCTTTCCCATCGTGACGGAGGGCACGGCCGCGGCGGGGGCGGAACTCGTCGTCAACCGCATCGCGCTGAAGGCCCGCTGCACCGGTTGCGGAACCGACTTCTCCCCGGAAACACTGATCTCCCCCTGCCCATCTTGCGGCGGCCATGATCGCACTCTGCTGGCTGGGCGCGACATGCGGGTGGTGTCGTTCGAGGGGGAGTGAGGAGTCCGGACAAGAAAAAGGCGCGGCCTTCCGAAAGCCGCGCCCCAGGACACTCAAATTCGAGACAACAGGTTCGAACCCGCGCGATCAGGCGCGGGACAGCAGACGGTTCTTTTCCACTGCCGCCTGTTCCGTCCGCGCATTGGCGATCACCGCCTTCTGGAGCTTCTCGAAGGCACGCACCTCCAGCTGCCGGACGCGCTCGCGCGAGACGTGGAAGGTCTGGCTCAGCTCCTCCAGCGTCAGCGGCTCGTCACGCAGGCGGCGGGCTACCAGGATCTGGCGCTCGCGGTCGTCCAGCACACCCAGCCCCAGCTTCAGGAACTGCTGGCGCCGGCGGCGTTCCTCGGAGTCGGCAAGCGTCGTCTCCTGGTCGGGACGATCGTCGGCCAGCAGATCCAGCCATTCGGCGTCGCCGTCTTCCGACAGCCCGACATTCAGCGAACGGTCGTTGCCCAGGCGGCGGTTCATCTCCACCACCTCGGCCTTCGACACGTTCAGTTCGGTGGCGATGGTCTCCACCGCGTCCGGCGACAGGTCGCCGCTCTCCAGTTCCTGCATCCGCGCCTTCAGGCGGCGCAGGCTGAAGAACAGCTTCTTCTGGCCGGCCGTGGTGCCGATCTTCACCAGCGACCAGTTGTGCAGGACATATTCCTGGATCGCCGCACGCACCCACCAGGACGCATAGGTGGCGAAGCGGAAGCCCTTGGACGGATCGAACTTCTGCGCCGCCTGCATCACGCCCACATTGCCTTCGGCCACCAGATCGGCCAACGGCAAGCCATAGCCGAGATAGCCGCGGGCCATCTTGACGACGAGCCGCAGATGGCTGCCGACCAGCTTGTCGAGTGCCGCCGGGTCCTGGTGGTCGTGCCAGCGGACGGTCAGTTCATGTTCCTGCTCGGGCGTCAGGTACTGGTACTTGCGGGCATCCTGCAGATAAAGCTGCATCGGTTCGGCGGTACGCGGTTCGTTGATGCGAGCCCCGGTGGAGTTGGATTGGGTGGTGCGGGTTTGAACGGTGTGGGTTTCAGCGTCTCGCTGCATGGTGTCTCTGTCTCTCCCAGCCGACGGAAACGGCGGCGCAGGGGATTGCCCCCCGCGTCGTTCGGGTCGGTCCTGTTGACGTTGGGTTTGTTTGTTCGTTGCGTTGCCGGCATTCGACGCTGCCGGACGGCGTGCACCGGTGGCGGTGCTGGATCGTGAAGGGTCCTCTCCAGCCCCGCGGGCAGCGCCGCGACCGGGGAAGGATCGCGGCAGCCGGCACGCCACGGGGCCGGAGAGGAGAGGCAGGGCCACGCCATTCAGCGCAGCCGAACCGAAGGGAACGGATCGATCACAAAAGCGGAAACCATCCTGTAGGGGCCGGCGCGTTCAACGGCGCAACAGACTCTATATAGGAATTTCGGCAACGGATTAAAGGGGCGCCCAGGTGAATTTTCCTGGCACCTTAGCTTACGCTTGGTCCTGCATCTGGATTGGCGGGAACCTCGGCTGAAATAGGACGGCGCATTGCCGGTTTCAAGCCCATCGCTCTGGCGCGACGCCTCTCATGATCCCTGGAGGAACTTCGTTCGAATTTCGATACGCTTCCATGAATTATCACAGGATATCTTGCTGCCGGTCGGCCAAGAGCCCGCGATCACCCTACTTTGCAAAGAAAATCAAAGCATAGTCTGCGAATTTCCTCTTTGTGTTATTTTTCGGATGTCACTTGCAGTCGTACCTCTTCTGCGCATACCGTCGGTTCGTTTCCAGCATCCACCGACCCGAGGCTAGAGCCGACATGCTTGAAGACATCGTCATCGATACTCCTGTCGACCGGCCGCACACTTCCGGACAAGGCTCCGGCCGTGCGTCGTCCCAGCCTCTGCGCGTCGCGGTGCTGTGGAAGACGCCGAATCTCGGCCTGTATTCGAACGCCGCATTCGACGACCTGTACAACGGCATCGGGCACAACAACGGCAACCTCGCCTTCGTGCATTCGATCTGCAGCCACATCACCAATCCGGTGAAGCATTTCAGCTGGGGATCCTCGGCCGACACGCTGCGGAACAACGCCGACATCATCGTCATCCCCTGCGCCAACCAGCTTGGCCGCCACACCGATTACGGGCAGATGGCGGAGAATCTGGAAAAGTCCGGCCTGCCGATTGTCGCCATCGGCCTCGGCGCCCAGGCGAACAGCTATGACCACGACATCGAACTCAGCCCCGGCACGCTGCGCTGGGCCCAGGTGATCGCGGCGTCGAACCCGTCCTCCGCGACCTCCCCCAACATCTACACCCGCGGCGCCTACACCACGGCGCAGCTGGACAAGCTCGGCATCACCGGCTCCCTGCCGGGCGGCTGCCCGTCGCATTTCCTGAACCAGGCCCCGGGGCTGGGCCGCAAGATCCACGCGAACTGGTCGGCTCTCGACCTGCCGCGCTCGATCACGGTGGCCGGCGGCCATCAGGCCTGGGTCAAGACGCGGGAGATCGAACACCAGCTGATCGCCCTGATGATGGACCCCATCGCGCCGGGCCAGTACATCGTCCAATCGATGGGCGAGATGATCAAGGCCTCCCGCGGCCTGTTCGACGGCATCGACGCGCATGCGCTGAAGGAAATCCACCGCCACACCGTGCCGCACTACTCCTTCGAGGAGTTCAAGGCCTGGTGCCGGAACTACATGCGCTCCTACTATGACGTGCCGGCCTGGATGGATACCCTGCGCCAGCAGGACCTGACCATCGGCTGCCGCTATCACGGCGTCGCCCTGGCGATCCAGGCGGAACGGATGGGCCTGACGGTGACCATCGACTCCCGCACGCGCGAGCTGTGCGAGAACACCGGCGTTCCCTATGTCGATGCCGCCGACCTGACGGCGCCGCTGACCCGTACGCGCCTGAAGTCGCTGATCAGCTTCGATCCCGACGCCTACGACCGCCACCGTGCGGAGTCGGCCACCCGCTACCTGGACTTCCTGGTCGCCAACCGGCTGCAGCCGGCCCCCTTCCTGAAGTCCATCGCCGCCGGCAAGTGACCCCGGCCATGCGCCGCCGGACCGCAGCGCTCGCGCTGTCGCTGGGCCTTGCCTTGATATCAGGGACAGCGGAAGCGCAAACGCTGACGGTAAGGAAAGCCGGGGAGCCGGAAACGGTCACCTCCTGGCAGCGTGACGCCTGTGCGAAGAGCGACGCGCCGGACACCCCGGCGCGCGCCTTTCGCGATTCCGGCGGCACCGTGCATCTGATCGCCTCGCACTCCACCGCGCGGGCCCTCACCGGCGCGTCGCTGGATGACGTGCGCCCCAACTGCGCCGTCATCTTCGAGGGCCATGGGCAGGACGACCCGCGCCTGCACGACGACCGCAGCTGGATTTCGTCCTTCTACACGCTGGAGGGCAGCACGGTGTTCGCGCTGGTCAGCAACGAGTTCCATGCCCAGAAGCGGCGGGCGCTCTGCCCATCCGGCGAATACATGCGCTGCTGGCGCAACAGCATCACCGCGGCGGTCTCCACCGACGGCGGGGCGAGCTTCCGGCTGAGCGCCGCTCCGCCCGGCCACACCGTCGCGACGCTGCCCTATGCCTACAGCGGCGACGCCGGCAAACGCACCGGCTACTTCGCCCCCAGCAACATCGTCCGCCATGGCGACCACTGGTACGCCTTCCTATGGGCCGAACGGTTCGGCGCGCAGAAGCGCGGCGCCTGCCTGATGCGGACCGACAACCTCGCCGATCCGCAATCCTGGCGCGGCTGGGATGGAAAGTCCTTCGCGGTCCGCTTCGTCCGCGACGGACAGACCAGCGATGCGCCGGAAGCCCATCTCTGCGCCCCGGTGGCGCCCGGCACACTGCAAGGCACCGTCCGCAGCGTCGTCCGCCATCGGGCGAGCGGCCAATTCATCGCCACGCTGGCGATGACCCGTAACGGACAGACCGGCATTTGGACCACGACCTCGCCTGACCTGCTCACCTGGTCGAAACCGCAGCTGCTGTGGGCGGCACCCCTGCTGTTCCGCTACGGCTGCGGCGATGCCGCGGCCTTCGACTACCCCGCCCTTCTCGACCCCGTCAGCAAGAGCCGCAATTTCGAGGATGTCGGCGGGACCGCCTACCTCTACATGACGCGGCTGAACCTGACCGGGTGCAGGATCACCTGGAATCGCGATCTCGTCCGCATGCCGGTCGAGATCTCCGCACCCAGCCCGTAAAGGAAACGACCCCGGAAAAGCGGACGGCCCGCATACCGGGGAACCCCCGGAATGCAGGCCGTGCAGAAGGCTGGAACCGTAGTCCCCCGGCGCTCAGCGCGCCAGCCAGCCGCCGTCGACCGGCAGGATGGTGCCGTGGATGTAGTCGGCCGCGTCGGAGGCCAGGAACACCGCCGGGCCGCCGATGTCGGACGGCACGCTCCAGCGGCCGGCCGGGATGCGGCCGAGGATCTCGGCGTTCCGCTTCTCGTCGGCGCGCAGGGCGGCGGTGTTGTTGGTGGCGACGTAGCCCGGCGCGATGGCGTTCACATTGATGCCCTTGCCCGCCCATTCGCAGGCCAGCAGCTTGGTGATGCCGGCGACGCCGCTCTTCGACGCGGTGTAGGAGGGCACGCGGATGCCGCCCTGGAAGGACAGCATGGACGCGATGTTGACGATCTTGCCCTTGCGCCCGTTGTTGATCGCATAGCGGCCGAAGGCCTGGCAGAGGAAGAACACCGTCTTGATGTTGATGTTCATCACCAGGTCCCAGTCGGCCTCGGTGAAGTCCACCGCGTCGGCACGACGGATCAGGCCGGCATTGTTGACCAGGATGTCCAGTTGGCCGAGGGTGCCGACCGTCTCCTCAACCAGCCCCTGGACCGGGGCGATGCTGGTCAGGTCGGCGTGGATCGCGTGGAACTTGCGGCCGGCGGCCTCGACGAGGCCCTTGGTCTCGTCCAGCGAGACGACGTCGACGGCGGCGATGTCGGCGCCGGCCTGGGCCAGGGCCAGGGCGATGCCCTGGCCGATGCCGGTGTTGGCGCCGGTGACCATCGCCACCTTGCCCGAAAGGTCGAAGAGGTTGCTCATCGTTCCGCCTCCCCGGTCAGCGCATGGTGACCAGGGGAACCTGGTCCATGTCGTCGAACGTCTGGTTGTCGCCGCCCATGGCCCAGATGAAGGTGTAGTTGTGCGTGCCGACGCCGCAGTGGATCGACCACGGCGGCGAGATCACCGCCTGCTCGTTCTCAACGACGATGTGGCGGGTTTCCTGCGGCTGGCCCATCATGTGGAAGACGCGCGCGCTCTCCGGCAGGTCGAAGTAGAAGTAGACCTCGTTGCGCCGGTCGTGCGTGTGCGGCGGCATGCTGTTCCACATGTTGTTCGGCTTGAGCATGGTCAGGCCGAGCACGAGCTGCGCGGTCTTGCAGACGTCCGGGTGGATCATCTGGAAGATGGTGCGCTCGTTGGAGGTGGAGGGATCGCCGAGGTGGCGCTGCTTGGCGTCGGCGATCGAGATCTTCATGGTCTCGTAGCGCGCGTGGGCCGGCGTGCTGTTCAGGTAGAACTTGGCCGGCGTCTTGCGGTCGAGGCTCTCGAAGCGGACGTCGACGCTGCCCTGGGCGACGTACAGGCAATCGCGGGTGTCGAGCTCGTAGACGGCGCCGTCCACGGTGACGCGGCCGGGGCCGCCGACGTTGACCACGCCCAGCTCGCGCCGCGCGAGGAAGGTGGGGGAGCCGATCTCCTTCGGCGCCTCGAGGGTGAGCGGGCCGGCGACGGGCATGGCGCCGCCGACGACGAAGCGCTCGATGTGGCTGTAGGTGAGGACGATGTCGTCCGCCTGGAACAGCGATTCGACAAGGAAGTGGTCGCGCAGCGTCTGCGTGTCGAAGCCGCGGACGTGGTCCGGGTGGGACGCGTGGCGGACGGCGATCTTCATCGGAAACCCTCTTGTCTGTCGGTCTGGCGGTCGGGAGTGTGCGGCCGGTGACGGCCCGCGGCGGTCAGCCTGTGTCTCTGATTTTGGGATAGCATATTAATATATTAGTACGCAAGGCCAAACCGACCGACCTCCAACATTTTCCCAGCGCGAGCGTGGCGCGGGCGGGGGCCTCGCGCCTTTTGAAACGGGGTTGAAGGGCTTGTCCGTGTGTCGGATTCGAGTGCCGGGCGTGTGCTGGTTTCCCGATGGGATTGCCGGCATGCGCGGTGCTTTGTCGCGGCTGCCGGCCCCGCTGTCGACGGGCGGGAGGGCGCGGCATATCCCTCCGAGCGCGCCTCCGGTACGGCGACCGGGCGGGGGGGCGCGTGCGACTCGGTGTGCCGGGTGGATCGGCCGTCCAGGCTGCTTCCGGATTCCGGCGGGCGGGAAGGCCCGCGCTACTGCCGCCACATCGGCGTCGGGTTGGCCGGGGTGCGCGCCGGACGCAGCGGATGCCGCGTGGACACAAGCACCGTCTGGCGCCGCAAATCCTCGTCGGTGAGGCCAAGCGATTTGAGCACGGCGCGCCCGTCTTCCCCTGAACAGGCGGCGAAATCGACCAGATCGCGCAGAGACAGCATGGCTTCTCCCCGCTCCTTGTTGTTGCGGTGCGTCATCATGCGTGGCGCCGCAAAAGAAAACGGCGAACGAAAACTGAGGCTCGTGTCCAGGAAGTCTTGCCGATGCCGCGGACGGAGGAAAGTACGCATTTGGGGGTAGGGACCCTCGTGCGGACGGCGGTGCCCGGCCGAGGCATCTCCAAAAGCGCATAATCGCTTGGCGCCACCTCTGGTCGAACCACCTTGCTCGGCAGGCGCGGGGTGCCCCCAAGCGACAAGATGTCCCAGCCAGGGAGGAAGAGCGATGGTCCGGCTCACCATCAACGGAACGGTGCGCGACGTCGACGCGGAACCGGACACCCCGCTGCTGTGGGTGATCCGGGAACAGGCCGGGCTGACCGGCACCAAGTACGGCTGCGGCGTCGGCCAGTGCGGCGCCTGCACCGTGCACATCGACGGCACGCCCGTGCGTGCGTGCGCGGTGACGCTCTCGGCGCTCAAGCCGGAGCAGAAGATCGTCACCATCGAGGGGCTGTCCGCCGATTCCTCCCACCCCGTGCAGAAGGCGTGGGCGGCGCTCGACGTGCCGCAGTGCGGCTACTGCCAGTCGGGCATGATCATGTCGGCCGCGGCGCTGCTTCAGAAGACGCCGAAGCCGAGCGACGCCGACATCGATCGCGAGGTCACCAACATCTGCCGCTGCGGCACCTACAACCGGGTGCGCGCCGCCATCAAGCTTGCCGCCGACGGCGGTGGCGACGCCAGCCGCACCTGATGCCGGGGAGGGACACGATGAACGTACAGGTTTCGCGCCGCGCCTTCCTGGCGGGCTCCGCCGCCGCGACCGGCGGCTTCACCTTCGGATTCCACATTCCCTTCGCCGAGGCGGCGTCCGGCCCGGCGGAGGTCAACGCCTGGGTGGTCGTCAAACCCGACGAGACGGTGGTGATCCGCATCGCCCGGTCCGAGATGGGGCAGGGCACGCTGACCGGCCTTGCCCAGCTCGTCGCCGAGGAGTTGGAGTGCGACTGGGTGCGCGTCACGACCGAATACCCGACACCGGGCCAGAACCTCGCCCGCAAGCGGGTGTGGGGCAACTTCTCCACCGGCGGCAGCCGCGGCATCCGCGAGTCGCACGACTACGTCCGCAAGGGCGGCGCCACCGCACGCGTCATGCTGGTGCAGGCGGCGGCCGACGGCTGGGCCGTGCCGGCCACGGAATGCACGGTGTCGAAGGGCGTCGTCACCCACACGCCCACCGGCCGCACCACCACCTACGGCGCGGTCGCCGACGCGGCGGCGCGGCTGACCCCGCCGGCCGAGGTGCCGCTGAAGGACCCCAAGGACTGGACCGTCGCCGGCAAGCCGCTGAAGCGGCTGGACACCGCCGAGAAGCTGAACGGCAAGCAGGTCTACGGCATCGACCTCACCATGCCCGGCATGCTGAACGCCGCCATCCGCGACTGCCCGGTCTTCGGCGGCAAGGTGAAGAGCTTCAACGCCGCGGCCGTTCAGGCCATGCCGGGCGTGAAGAAGGTCGTCCCGGTCGGCGAGACCGCGGTCGCCGTGGTCGCCGACACGTGGTGGCGGGCCAAGACCGCGCTCGACGCCCTGCCCATCGAGTGGGACGAGGGGCCGAACGCGAAACTCTCCAGCGCCGATGTGGCGGAGACGCTGCGCGCCGGCCTCGACGCCAAGGAGGCGTTCGTCGGCAATCAGGCCGGCGACGCGGCCGCCGCCATCAAGGGCGCGGCCAGGGTGGTGGAGGCGACCTACGCCTACCCGCACCAGAACCACGCGACCATGGAGCCGATGAACGCCGTCGCCCTGTTCACCGGCGACCGCTGCGAGGTGTGGACGCCCACCCAGAACGGCGAGGCGGCGCTGGCCGCGGCATCGGAGGCCGCGGGCCTTCCGGCCACCCAGTGCGAGGTGCACAAGGTCCACCTGGGCGGCGGCTTCGGCCGGCGCGGCGCGGTGCACGACTGGGTGCGGCAGGCGGTGGCCATCGCCAAGGCGATGCCCGGCACCCCGGTCAAGCTGATCTGGAGCCGCGAGGAGGACATGCTGCACGGCCGGTTCCACCCGGTCACCCAGGCGAAGATGACCGGCGCCCTGGACGCCCAGGGCAATCTGGTCGGGCTGCACATGCGCATCTCCGGCCAGTCCATCGTCGCCGGCATCTTCCCGCAGAACCTGCAGAACGGGAAGGACATGGCGACCTTCCAGGGCCTGCTGCCGAGCGGCGACGGAACCTTCGGCTACGGCGTGCCGAACCTGCTGATCGACCACGCCATGCGCAACCCGCCGGTGCCGCCGGGCTTCTGGCGCGGCGTCAACCACAATCAGAACGCCATCTACGTCGAGTGCTTCATGGACGAGCTGGCGCACGCCGCCGGCCAGGACCCGCTGGAGTTCCGCCGCAAGCTGATGGCGAACCACCCGAAGCACCTCGCCGTGCTGAACGCGGTGGCGGAGAAGGCCGGCTGGAGCACCCCGGCGCCGGCCGGCGTGTTCCGCGGCATCGCGCAGCACATGGGCTTCGGCAGCTACGTCGCCGCGGTGGCCGAGGTGTCGGTCAGCAAGGACGGCCAGCTGAAGATCCACCGCATCGTCGCCGCCACCGACCCCGGCCACGCCGTCAACCCGCAGCAGATCGCGGCGCAGGTCGAGGGCTCCTTCGCCTATGGCCTGTCGGCCTGCCTGCACGGCGAGTGCACGCTGAAGAACGGGCGCATGGAGCAGGAGAACTTCGACAGCTACCCGCCGCTGCGCATGAACGAGATGCCGGCGGTGGAGACCATCGTCATGCCGTCCGGCGGCTTCTGGGGCGGGGTGGGCGAGCCGACCATCGCGGTCGCCGCGCCCGCGGTGCTGAACGCCATCTTCGCGGCGACCGGCAAGCGCATCCGCTCGGTCCCGCTGAAGAACGCCGACCTGCGCCATGCGTAGGCTGGTGCCGGCCGCCGTGCTCGCCGTCCTGTCGGCGGGCGCGGCGGCGGCCCCGCCGGGGGCGGAGGGGTGCGCCGGCTGCCATCCGGCGGCCCAGGCCGCCGGCGCGCCGCCGCCGCTGGCCGGGAAGCCGGCGGAGGATATCGCCGCCGCCATGCTGGCCTTCCGCGCCGGCGCGCGCCCGGCCACCGTCATGGACCGCATCGCCAAGGGCTTCACGGATGAGGAGATCCGCGCCGTCGCCGCCTGGGTGGCCCGTGCCCAGTAGGCGGGCCGTCCTGGCCCTGCTGGGCGCCGCGGCGCTGCCGCTGCCGGCCTTTGCCCAGGCGAAGCCGCGCGTCGTGGTGGTCGGCGGCGGCTTCGGCGGGGCGACCTGCGCCCGCGCGCTGCACCGCGCCGGGATCGCCGTCACGCTGGTCGAGCCAAGCCCGGCCTACACCGCCTGCCCGTTCAGCAACGCCGTCGTCGCCGGCCTGCGCGACATGGAGGGGCAGACCTTCGGCTACGACGGCCTGACACGCGAGGGCGTGGCGCTGGTGCCAGACCGCGCCGTCGGCGTCGAGACCGGTGCGGTGGCGCTGGCCGGCGGCGGGCGGCTGCCGTTCGACCGGCTGGTGCTGGCGCCCGGCATCGACATCGTGTTCGGCGCGCTGCCCGGATACGACGAACAGGCGGCGGAACGCATGCCGCACGCCTGGAAGGCCGGTCCGCAGACCGTGCTTCTGCGGGACCGGCTGCGCGCCCTGCCGGACGGCGGCACGGTGGTGATGAGCGTGCCGGCCAACCCCTACCGCTGCCCGCCCGGCCCCTACGAGCGCGCCAGCCTGATCGCGCATTACCTGAAGACGCACAAGCCGCGCTCCAAGCTGCTGGTGCTCGACGCCAAGGACTCGTTCTCAAAGCAGAAGCTGTTCCAGCAGGCGTGGGCCGAGCTGTACCCCGGCCTGCTGGAATGGGTGCCGCTGTCGGCCGGCGGCAAGGTGACGGCGGTGGAGGGGAACGCGCTGGTCACCGACTTCCAGCGCGTCACGGCCGACGTCGCCACCGTGATCCCGCCGCAGCGGGCCGGCGCCATCGCCGCGGCGGCCGGAGCGGCCGACCGGAGCGGCTGGTGCCCCATTGACCCGGTCACCTTCGAATCGCGCCTGCGCCCGGGCGTGCACGTCATCGGCGACGCCGCCATCGCCGGCGCCATGCCGAAGTCCGCCTTCGCCGCCAACGCCCAGGCCAAGGTGTGTGCCGCCGCCGTGGCCGCCCTGCTGCGTGGTGCGGCGCCGGACCCGCCGAAGCTCATCAACACCTGCTACAGTCTGGTGGCGCCGGACTACGGCATCTCGGTCGCCGGGGTGTACCGCGCCGCCGACGGCCGCCTCGTCGATATCGAAGGCGCCGGCGGCACCAGCCCGCCCGACGCCGCCCGCTCCGTCCGTGCCCAGGAAGCCGCCTATGCCGAAGCCTGGTTCCGCACCGTCACGAGCGCCGTATTCGGCTCCTAGCCTCACCGGGCGGAGGGGAAATCCTCGATACGGTGGGGGTGAAACACAGAGGCACAGAGACACAGAGATTTATTTTTCTCTGTGGTCCTCTGTGTCTCTGTGCCTCTGTGTTTTCGCGTCCAAGTTCGTGCATTCAGGGGCTCTCGTGGCCTTGTTGCTGATGCTGTCGTTTGCCGTGCCGACGACGACCTTCGCCCAGGACACGATTCCCGACCCGCTGACCGGCGTCCGGGGCGACCCGGCGCGCGGGCGGGCCATCGTCGCCGACCGGCGGCGCGGGCTGTGCCTGCTCTGCCATTCCGGGCCGTTCCCGGAGGAACGCTTCCAAGGCGACCTCGCCCCCGACCTGTCCGGCGCCGGGGCGCGGCTGAGCGAGGGGCAACTGCGGCTGCGCATCGTCGATGCGCGCCGGCTCACTCCCGATACGATCATGCCGTCCTATTTCAAGGTGGAGGGACTGACCCGCGTCGCCCCGGCGTTCCAGGGCAAGCCGGTGCTGAGCGCCGCGGAGATCGAGGACGTGGTGGCGTTCCTGGCCACCCTGCGCGATTGAGGACGAGGATGACCGAGCTGACCCGCCGTTCCCTGCTCGCCGCCGGCACCGCGCTGCTGCTGGTGCGCCCGGCGCACGCCACGCCGCAGGCGATGGCCGAGGCGATCCGCGCCTTCGCCGGGGGCGCCGCTAAAGCGCAACCCGGCCGCGTGACGCTCGACCTGCCGGCGCTGGTGGAGAACGGCAACTCCGCGCCGCTGACCGTGGCGGTGGACAGCCCGATGACGCCGGACTCCTTCGTGCGCCGCATCGCCGTGTTCAACGAGAAGAACCCGCAGCCGAACGTCGCCGTCTTCCACCTCACCCCGCGCTCCGGCCGGGCGGTGGTGTCGACGCGCATGCGGCTGGCGGATTCGCAGACCATCGTCGCCGTCGCCGAACTCAGTGACGGGACGTTCTGGTCGGCCAGCGCCGAGGTGATCGTGACGCTGGCCGCCTGCCTGGAGGGCTGACCCATGCCGCGCGCCATGATCAACGTGCCCCAGTCCGTTCCCCGCGGCACGGTGTTCGAGATCAAGACGCTGGTCTCCCATCCCATGGAGACCGGCTTCCGCCCGGACGAGTCGGGCCGGCTGCGCCCGCGCGACATCATCCACACCTTCGTCTGCACCTACAACGGCGAGGAGGTGTTCCGCGCCGAGCTGTTCCCGGCCCTCGCCGCCAATCCCTTCCTCAGCTTCACCGCGGTGGCGACGGAGAGCGGCGCGCTGGCCTTCCACTGGACCGACGACCACGGCGCCACCCACACCGAGACGGCGCGGATCACCGTGACATGAGGCGGCTGGCGCTGGCGTTGGCGCTGATGGCACTCCCCGCCGCGGCGGACGACCGCCGCTCCGGCTTCGACTACATGGGGCCGGACACCCAGGCCATGCAGCGCGACGATACCGCCAACCCCGGCATGCTGTGGGTGCGCGACGGCGAGGCGCTGTGGACCCGCGCCGAGGACGGACGATCCTGCGCGGACTGCCACGGGGCGGTGGACGGTATGCGCGGCGTGGCGGCGCGCTACCCGGTGTTCGACGACGCCCCGCTGTCCCTGGAGCAGCGCATCAACCGCTGCCGGACGAAGCACCAGGGCGCAGCACCTCTGGCCTACGAGACCCAGGAATTGCTGGCGCTCACCGCCGTGGTGGCGCACCAGTCGCGCGGGTTGCCGGCGGCGCCCGATCCCGACCCGCGCCTGGACGCCGTCCGCGCCGAGGGCGAGCGGCTGTTCCGGCAGCGCCAGGGGCAGCTGGACCTCGCCTGCAGCCAATGCCACGACGAGAATGCGGGCAAGCGGCTGGCCGGCAACCCGATCCCGCAGGCGCACCCGACCGGCTATCCGCTCTACCGGCTGGAATGGCAGGGGATGGGATCGCTGCAGCGGCGGCTGCGCAACTGCCAGGGCGCGGTGCGGGCGGAGCCCTACGCGTACGGCTCGGCCGAGCTGGTGGCGCTGGAGGCCTACCTGATGGCGCGGGCGCGCGGCATGCCGCTGGAAACGCCGGCGGTGCGGCCGTGACGGCTACACCGGCTCGTTGCTGTAATCGACGAACCGGTCCTCGACCTCCGAATAGGACGCCCGCTGGCCGCCGACGACCGGCAGCAGGATGAACCAGTTGTCGATGTGCTGCAGTCTCTGCCACAGGACGTCGCAGGCGAAGCGGGTGATGATCAGCTCCCGCGGCGTGTGCTCGCGGTAGCGTTCCAGCGACATCAGCGATTCGACGAAACAGTTCATCAGCTTCGGCACGTAGCGCCGCCGGACGATGTAGCCGGCCGTGGTCAGCGATTCGAAGACGCGGCCGAGTTCGCGGTGCGGCGTGCCGAACGCGTTGATCTTCGAGGACGCCAGCAGCAGGACGTCCCAATCGATCCCCCACTCCGCGACCTGACGCAGCTGCCGGTCCAGCTCGCCGGCGGTGATGTTGAAGTCGAAGTCGTCCTCCAGGACCATGCAGTAATCGCGGGTGTCCTCGGTCAGGAAGCGGGAGAAGCACTTCACGTGCGACTTGGTGCAGCCCAGCGCGCCGAATCCCTTCTCGAGGACGGCGGGCACGCGCTGCACGCCGAGGTCGGCAAACCCCATGGCGGCGTGGTTGGCGAGGCACTGCTCCCAGCGGTCGACCCGGCGGTCGAGGTTGATCTGGTAGATCGCGGCCTGTTCGAGCATCCTGCCTCCGACGGTGTGTGTCACGGCCCATCGCCGCGGACGGCGATGACCTCCATGCCGAACCGGCACGCTTCGCCCACGGCGTAGCCGGCCGGCGCGAAGCCGTGCTTCTCCAGCAACGCGCACAGGTGCGCGCGGGTGAACGCGTGACGGACCGCGGCGTCGCCCCAGCACGTGTTGTCGCCCCGGCGGTCCGCCAGGGTCCAGGCCGGCGCATCCCGGTTCGGCGTCTGCACGACCAGCACGCCGCCCGGCCGGAGCAGGCGCCGCAGGTCGGCGAGCAGGGCGGCGGGGAAGGGGGCGCGCTCCAGGACGCCGATCAGGCTGACCACGCCGAAGCGGCCGGCGCCGTCGGTGATCTGTTCCGGCCCGCCGTACCAAGCCTCGCCGCCGAGATCGCGCAGCGCCTGCACCGCGGCGGCGTCGCGCGACACGCCGCAGGGGCGGTAGCCCCACTCGGCGGCGGTGAGCAGGAGGCCGGCGTCGCCGAAATCGACGTCCAGCCAGTCGCCGCCCGGCACCAGGCGGGCGACGCGCTCCACCGTGCGCCCGGCGACCGGCCGCGCCGCCTCGATGTTGCGGCCGACCGCCGGCTCTGCGCCGGCCGGGGCCGCGGCGGTGTCCGGCGACGGGTGCACCTGCGTGAACAGGTGGTCGCAGGCGCCGCAGCGGCACCACACGATGCCCTGCGGCACCGACGGTGCGGCCGCCTTCAGCACGGCGGGAATGTCGGTGGCGGCGCACAGCGGGCAGCGCTCGTACGCGATCCCGGCCGGCGCCGGCTGTGCGGTCGGTTGGGGGGGAAGCTCCGCGGCCGGGCGTGGCGGCACGATGAAGGCGCGCGGCGTCTCCCCGGCCCGCCGGATGTCCCACATGCCGGCGAAGGCGTCCTCCAGATGGGCGGTGAAGCGGGCGATGTCGAACAGCGGCGAGGACAGGCGGTTGCGGGCCAGCCGCTCGCGCAGCGCCGCCAAGTCCGAGGGGTTGCGGGCCAGACGCAGCGCCGTCGCCTCGTATTCCTCCAGCGACGACACGACCAGTTCCGGCAGGCCGGCGGCCCGCACCAGGCTGCCGGCGACGCGGCTGACGAAGGTTTCCCCGGCACAGGTCAGCACCGGCAGCCCGGCCCACAGCGCGTCCGAGGCGGTGGTGTGCGCGTTGACCGGCAGGGTGTCGATGAACAGGTCGGCATGCCGGTGGCGGGCGAGGTGTTCGGCCAGCGGCATCGCGGGCGAGAAGACCAGCCGCGCCGGATCGATCCCTGCGGCGGCGGCCTCGCGGCGCAGGTTCTCCCTGGCGGTGGAATTGCTGTCGAGCAGCCACAGAACGCTGCCCGGCACCGCCGACAGCAGGCGCATCCAGACCGCGAACACCGTCGGTGTGATCTTGTACAGGCCGTTGAAGCTGCAGAAGACGAAGCCCTCGTCCGGCAGGCCGCACGCCGCGCGGTCGGGCGTGTGCCCGGCGATGGCGCGCTTGGTGTCGTTCGGCTGGTAGACCTCGGGCAGGTGCACCAGCCGCTCGCTGTAGTGGGCCTGTCGGTCCATGGGGGCGATGAACGGGTCGGCGATCAGGTAATCGACGAACTCCGCGCCCATGGTGCCGGGGAAGCCCAGGAAGTTGACCTGGACCGGCGCCGGCCGGTAGGCGAGGATCTCGCTGCGCGCGTCCTTCGTGTAGCCTTTGAGGTCGACCAGGATGTCCACCTCGTCCCGGTGGATCAGCCGGGCGGCCTCGAGGTTGGACAGCGCGCGCACGTCGGCGAAGTGGTCGAAGGCGGCGACCAGCCGCCGTCGCATCGGGCCCTGGCTGTCGGGGCCGTAGGAATAGCCGCGGATCTCGAAGCGCGCGCGGTCGTGCCGCTCGAACAGCTCGGCCATCAGGTAGGCGGTGGCGTGATCGTGGAAGTCGGCGGACAGGTAACCGATGCGGATGCGTCCCCCGTCCCGCGGCTGGCGCTCGGGCAGCCGTTCGGCGGGCGGCAGCGTCATCGGCGCCGCCCACAGCCGCGCGCAGGCCAGTTGCTCCTCCGCCGTCGAATCCTGGGTGAGGAACGCGAAGGGCGAGGCCCGCCCGGTGCCGGCGCGGACGATCTCGCGCATCCGCCGCTCGTTTTCCGGCAGGCCCGGCCAGTGGCACAGACGCTGCTGCTGGAAGATCAGGCCGCTCAGCGCCTCGCCGAACAGGGGCTTGCGGCGGACCGCCTGCGCGAAGCAGGCCAAGGCGTCCTCCGGCCGGCCGGCGGCCTGATGGACGTATCCCAGGCCGCAATAGGCGTCGGCGTAGTCCGGGTTGGCGTTCAGCGCCTGCGTGAACGCCGCCACGGCCTCGGCGTATTTCCCCTGCCGTTCCAGCGCGATGCCCAGGTTGTTGTAGGCGTCCGCGAAGCCGGGACGCTGCTGCACCGCCTGCAGGTAGCAGGCTTCGGCCTCCGCCAGGGCTCCCTGGTTCTTCAGCAGGTTGCCCAGGTTGTTCAGCGCCTCCGGGAACACCGCGCGCTGGGCGAGCGCCTGCCGGTAGCTCTCCGCCGCCTCGGTGAACCGCCCCCGCTGGGTGAGCAGGTTGGCGAGGTTGTACAGGGCCTCCGGGTAGTCGGGGCGTTGCCGGACGGCGTCGCGGAAGAGGGTTTCCGCCTCTTCCAGGCGACCGAGCGCGACGAGGACGAGGCCGAGGTTGCTGCGGGCCTCCGGATTGTCCGGCCGCTGCCGGATGGCGTGGCGGTACTGCGCCTCCGCCTCGCCGAGCCGTCCCAGGTCCTTCAGGACGTTGCCGAGATTGTTGTGGGCCTCCGGGACCTTCGGCTGGATCGTCAGGGATTTGCCGATCAGGTCCGCCGCCTCGGCAAGTTGCCCCTTCCAATAGGCGATCAATCCCAAATGATGGAGCGCGATGGAGTCGTTCTTCCGCAAGGCGAGAACGTTCCTGTACAGGGTTTCCGCCTCGCCGATCTGGCCGGCCTGGAGCGCGTTCACCGCCCTGACAAGGAGCTGGTTAGCCGACATTATCCGATACCCCGCCGCGTCGGGTGATCTGTAGCATCGGTGCCCGACGTCCGCAACACGGGCACCGCTACAGCGCGATCCGCGTCCAGCTCTCCGGGATCAGGTCGCTGGTGTCCGGGTTCGACGCCATCCAGCGCGCCGGCGCACACACGATCTTGCCCTCGTGCGTCCCCAGCCAGGCGGCCCACCAGCTGAAGCTGCTGTTGGCGATCACGAAGTGCTTGCAGGCGCTCATCAGCCGCAGGTCCTCGTAGTCCTGGTCCGGGCCGTTGTGGCCGACGAAGACCGTCGGCAGGCCGGTGGCGAGGTTGGCCTGCGCCCAGTAGATGTCGTCCGAGAACACGAACAGGGTGGCGGCGCCGGCCCGGTGGACGATCAGCCGCAGCGCCCAGAGATAATAATCGAGCGGAAGCGCGCCATGCATCCTTGCCACCCCGGGATCGGTGACGTAGTCGCCGCGGCGGATGTGCACCGCGACCGAATTGCTGCCGCGGATCATCTCCAGCAACTGGGCGTTCTGGCCGGCCGGCGGCGTGCGGACCTGGAATTCCGAGCGGATGGAGTCCTCGACGCCTTCGAGATAGCGGAAGCTCTGGAAATAGCCCCGCATGTACACCGGAACGGCCACCCGGTCGAGCTTGGGATCGAAGGAGAACGGGCCGGGCTCGCTGTAAATATGCCCCTGGTAAAGGACGGTGGTGAGGTCTTCGATTCCCGCGATGTCTTCAACGATGGACAGATTGTTCAAGCCATACCGCCGCCATCCGTAGGATGATTGAAAGTGCGTGGTGTTGAGCTTGAGCTTGACGCCTTGCATCAGCGACACGCGGCGTGCGGCGGCGTACATGAACATCTGGTTGCCCAGGCCGCCAATTATGTCGCTGATGACCATCATTTCGCCTTGGAAAGACATCGCCGATGTCGATCGAAGCTAACCCATGCACGCCGTCGAAGAAACAGGATTTGAACCGTGCCGCGGCTGCGGGCTCGCTTGACCGTGGTCGGCGTTTCGGTGTCAATGAGCCCTCGCGGCCAGGGGCAGGGACATGGATCAGGCAACCTTCCAAGCCAACTTCGACCTTCTGTGCCGGCAGCACTCCGCCACCGCGCCGCGGTTCGACCTGAACGAGACGCGGGTCTTTCCGCTGCTGGAGGACGACGTGCGCCCGCCGGAGTTCGACGCGCACTACGTCTATCACACCGCCTGGGCGGCGCGGCGCCTCGGCGTGATCGCGCCGGCCGAGCACGTCGACTTTGCGTCGTCCATCTATTTCGTCGCGATCGCTTCGGCGATGGTTCCGTTCCGCTATATGGAATACCAGCCGTCCTCGTTCGCGATGGCGGGGGTGGAGCCCGGACGCGCCGACCTGACGAACCTGCCGTTCGAAAGCCACTCCCTGCCGTCCGTATCGTGCATGCACGTCGTGGAGCACATCGGGCTCGGCCGCTACGGCGACGCCATCGACTATGACGGCGATGCCAAGGCCATGGCGGAACTCGCCCGGGTCGTCGCGCCCGACGGATCGCTGCTGTTCGTGGTGCCCGTCGGGAGTCCGCGCATCGTCTACAACGCCCACCGCATCTATTCGTACCGCCATGTCATGGAGGCGTTCGGCCGGAACTTCTCCCTGGAGGACTTCGCGCTGCTGACCGACCAGGGGGCGTTTCTCGCCCAGGCGTCGGTTGCGGAGGCCGATGCGCAGTTCTACGGATGCGGCTGCTTCCATCTCATCAAGCGGCGGACCGAACCCCTGGCGGACGGCTGGCTGCCCGGCTGGTAAGGCCCGCGGTTAAGGCGATCTTAGTAGGCTGTACCCGAAAAGAATGACAGAGCACGTGGATGGGAGAGTGCGGCGATGACGGGAATTGCGGCTGACGCGGGGTTCGTTTTCAATCGCGCCGGGCCGCCGCCGGAACAGCCTGCGATTTCGGTCATCTGCCTCAACAAGGATCACGGCGCGTACATCGAGGACTCCATCCTGTCCGTCCTCGGCCAGAAGTTCGACGATTTCGAGTTCATCGTCGCCGACGGCGGGTCGACCGACAACTCCCTCGACGTCATCGCGAAATACCCGTTCATCCGGCTGCTTCCCGGCAGCGACCGGTCGCGGCCGGAGGGGATCCTGCGCGCGACGGCCGCCGCGCGCGGCCGCTACATCATGTTCACCACCTCGACCGACGGATACCTGTCGCGGAACTGGTTCAGCAGCGTCGCGGCCCTTCTCGATCGGGAGCCGCAGGTGTCGCTGGTCTTCGGCGCCAGCGCGGCGATGAGCGAGGACGGCACACTGGGCGGCGTCACCTATCCGGGAAGCGTGCTCGCCAGCGCGCCGCAACGGGAGCAGATGGCGTCGCTCTGGCTCACGCACGGGCTCAGTCACGCGTATCTGCCCGAGCTCAACTACTGCATGCGACTCAACGTCTTCCGCGCCCTGATCGGGGAGAGCGGCGATTTTCCCGAGTTGAACGGCATCGACCCCATCCTGCGCGTCCACTTCGAATTCCACCGCCTCGGCTTCCTGGCCGCTTACCAGCCGATCCTGGCCAATTTCGGCCGGACGCATCCGGAGCAGGACCAGTTCTCCGAAAAGAACCAGCGCTATCTGGCCCTCTACAATGATGTATGGGGGCGATATCGCGACGACGTTCTGGCCGGCCGCCGTGTGCATGTGCTGCGCGACGGAACCGGCCAGCCGTTCGTGCGATTCGACGTCGGTGCCGCGGCGGCCGGTTGACCGGTCGATTGCTGTGATCATGGAGAGAAGTGCAGCCGAGGTCACTGACCTCACGTTGACAGTCTTTTCGAGCTCCTATAGCGTATTTGGCTCCATGTTCTTTTCAGAAAAGATGCACGCATGGTCGCTGGACTTTCGAATGACGCCAACAGGGACGCGTGGATTGAGCGGCAGCTTGGCCTGATCCCAGCGAATAAGAAGATCATCGACATCGGCGCCGGGCCATGCCGCTACAAAAAGTTCTGTTCGCACCTCGATTACACATCGCAGGATTTCTGCCAATACACGGGAACGGGCGACGGCCAGGGCCTGCAATCCGGATCGTGGGACTACGGCCAGATCGACATCGTCTCGGACATCACCGACATTCCGGTGGACGACGGGACATTCGATGCCGTCATCTGCACCGAGGTGCTCGAGCATCTGCGGGACCCGATCCAGGGGCTGCGGGAGATCAGCCGGGTCCTGAAGCGGTCGCAGGGCGCGACGCTGCTGCTGACCGCGCCGTTTGCCTGCCTCACCCACCAGTCGCCGCACTTCTACTACACCGGGTTCAGCGAACATTTCTACACGACCCACCTCTCCCATTTGGGGTTCGACCTGGAGATCGAGGAGAACGGAAACTTCTTCGAATGCCTGGCGCAGGAAATCCACCGCCTGCCGGGGATGGCTGCCCGGTTCTGCAACGCGGGGCTGAGCGACAACATGATCGGCACGCTGCGGGGCCTGCTGGATTGCCTGGGCGAACTGAGCGCGCGGGACACCGGGTCGAGCAAGCTTCTCTCGCATGGATTGCACATCCGGGCCGTCCGGCGCCTCTGACCGTTGCTCGGGAGATGAAGCGAATGTTCGTCTTCCGCCAATCCCGTATCCGGTGCATCGACCTGCCGCCGAGCCTTCATGAAAAGGAAATCCGATGATGCAAGAAGCCATTTCAAATATTCTGTTCCCTGACGCGCCTTATTTCGGCGGCATGACCTGCGGCATTCAGGGCGGCGAACCGATCAGGCATCTCCTGATGGGGGCGACGGTAGGGCTGGCGACGCCGGGGGACCGCCCGATCCGCATCCTGGAGATTGGTTCCTGGATAGGTTTCAGCACTTTGACGTGGGCAGAAGCGATCGCGAGGTTCTGTCCGCACAAGGGAACGATCGTCTGTGTGGATCCCTGGGCCTCTTATTTCAGCAAGGACGATATTGGAAAGTCAAAATCCTATGAAGCAATGGACTTCATGGGGAGAACCGGTCTGGCCTACGATCTGTTTTGTCATAATATCAAATTTTCCGCCCCCGGAGTCCGGGTCGATCACATCAGGGGCGCGTCATCGAACATCCTCCCGCACTTGAGGGAAAAATACTTCGACATCATTTATATTGACGGAAGCCATTACTACGAAGACGTTTTGAGGGATATCAGGCTCGCCGACGAACTTCTGGTTGACGGCGGAATCATGTGTGGAGACGACCTCGAAATGCAGATCTCCGACGTCGGGCGTGAGGTGGCGGAGCAGAACAAGTCCGTCGACTTCCTCATCACGAATCCGAACGCCGGGACTGGGTTCCACCCGGGTGTGGCGCTGGCTGTCGACGAGTTCTTCGGGCGGGTGTCGGCTCTGCGGGGGTACTGGCACATGCAGAAGACGCCGGAAGGCTATCGCGAGGTCAGCCTTGGCGGCGCGAACGTGTTTATTCCCAGGCATTTCCCGGATCAGCTCAAAGCGACGTGCAGCGCGTTCCTGAATGGCTAGGCGCCTCCTGGCGGCAGACCGTACGGAGGGAAAACGCATAGGGTGGCCGCGCTTGGCCGGGCACGGCCATAGAGTCACCGGCCGTTCCGGTAAGTGGCCGGCGGCAACGTCACCGTCTCATCCGCCGCGCGGATCGGTGCGCTCGGTCTCCGCCTCCCGCTCCATGTCTCCGCCGGTGCCGCCGCACAGCTTCGGGTACAGGCGGGCCATTTCCCCGATCAGGAAGTGCGCCGGCACGTCGTGGAACAGGCCATGGTCGGCGAGGTACTCCATGAACTGGCGCCCGGCGCTGTCGGTCGGCTGCAGCAGCGCGTCGGCCACACCGTCGAACTCCAGCGCCTCGACGCCCAGCTTGGCGCACAGCGAGGCGTTGAAGGTCGGCGTCACCTTCACCCAGCGCCCCTGCAGCAGCACCTCGACGTAGCCGTGCCAGGCGAAGACGTCGGTGCCCACCGCCTCCAGCAGGCGGCGCGTCGCCAGATGGTTGCGCACGTCGGCGAAGCCCAGCCGGGCCGGCAGCCCGACGCTACGCGCCGCCGCCGCATACAGCGCCGCCTTGCCGACGCAGTAACCGTCGCCGGCCACCAGCACCGCGCTGGCCCGGTAGGTGGCGGGATCGCCGTAGTCGACGTACGGGTTGTAGCGGATGCCGTCGCGCACCGCTGTGTAGAGCCGGCGCGCTGTCTCCACGGGGGTTGCGGCGTCGCCGGCCGAGTCGCGGGCGAAGGCCTGCACCGCGGGGTCGTCGCTGTCCACATACTCGGCCGGGGCGAGATACAGCCGGGCGGCGGTGTCCATTCCTCTACTCTCCTTGATGGTGTTTCGCGGCGGCGAGCAGCAGCGCCACGGCGGGTTCGTCCGGCACCAGCCGGCGCAGGTTGGCCTCCGCCGCGTCCCAGTCCGGCGTGCCGGGCCGCAGGCCGGAAGCGCGGCAGAGCCGCACCTGCTCCAACCGCTCCGATTCCAGCTCGACCGCCTTGACCGCCTGCCGCAGCGCCTCGGCCCCGTCGATGCCCTTCAGGTGCCGGCGCACGCCGCGCAGCGGCGCCACCACCGGGCGGTGCCACGCCGCCGCCTCGGCCGCCAGCCGCTCCGCCTCCGCGCCGGAGAGCCGGGCGCCACAGACCGCGCCGGCCCACAGCGCCAGCAGCAGCAGGTTGACGTCGACGCCCAGCCGGTCCTGCAGGTCGATGCACGCGGCGTCGACGCCCGGCCGGCCGTACACCGCCAGCGAGAACCGCCACAGGGACTCTTCGGGGGACACCGCGCCTCCTTCGCTTCGATCTCTCATCGATGAGAAAAACTTGTGCCCATCACAAGTTCCTCTCATTTGTCGGGCCTCGCCCGTGGTCCCATTATGCACGGTTCCACCAGTCAGGGTCACGGAATGACGGTCCGCCTGAGCATGCAGGGCGTGATGCGCGGCGCGCGGGAGATGGCGTTCATCACCGCCTCGACCTTCCTGTTCGGCGTCACCTTCGGGGTGGCGGCGCGCGGCGTCGGCATGGAGGGCTGGACCGCGCTGGCCATGAGCATGGCGGTGTTCGCCGGCGGCTCGCAGTTCGCGGCGCTCGACCTCTGGCACGCACCGATTCCCTGGGGGCCGCTGCTGGTGGCCACCTTCGCGGTGAACGCGCGGCACCTGCTGCTCGGCGCCTCGCTGTACCCGTGGTTCTCCGGCCTGCCGCCGTGGCAGCGCTACGCCGCGGCGACTCTGCTCAGTGACGCCAACTGGGCGCAGGCGGTGCAGGCGCACGCGAAGGGCGAGCGCGACGCCGGCTATCTGATCGGCAGCGGCCTCGTCATGTGGGCGGCGTGGGCCGCCGGGACCGGGGCCGGGGCGATGCTGGCGACGCTGTCGGCGGCGGCTCTGAAGGCGTTCGGGCTCGACCTGATCTTCGTGACCTTCTTCGCCTGCATCCTGGTGGAGATGCGGCGCGACGGCCGCGACGACCTGCCCTGGCTGGTCGCGGCGGCAGCGGCGGTGGCGGCGCTGTGGTGGCTGCCGCCGCACTGGCACGTGCTGGTCGGCGGCGTGGCCGGCGGGGTGGCGGGGGTGCTGCGCGATGCCGGACGCTGAGATCGCCCTGCTTGCCATCGCCGGCATGGCGGTGGTCACCTACGCCACGCGGGCCGGCGGGCTGTGGCTGATGGTGCACGTGCCGATGTCGCGGCGGGTCGAGTCGTTCCTGCGCTACCTGTCCGGCTCGGTGCTGGTGGCGCTGGTGGTGCCGGCGGCGCTGCAGGAGGGCGGCGCCGCGTGGATCGCCGTCGCCGCGGCGGCGCTGGTGATGCTGGCGACCAAGCGCACGCTGCTGGCGCTGGTGCTGGGGGTGGCGGTCGGGGCGGCCTACCGGGCGCTGTGAGGCTTATTCCCCCGGCGGCCGCGACACCGCGACGAGGCCGGCGCGCAGCCCGTCGCCGCCCTCGGGCAGGCTGCCCTCGATCTCCGCGTGGACGCGCTTCCAGACCGGCACGGCCTGCGCCAGGAGCGCCCGGCCCTCCGGCGTCAGCGACAGCAGCCGGCCGCGCTTGTCGCTGGGGTTGCTGAGGATGGCGACCAGCCCGCGGCGCTGCAGCGGCTTCACCGCGGCGGTCAGCGTCGTCCGGTCCATGCCGAGCAGCGGGGCGACGGCGCCGATCCCCGGCGGCTCCGGCCGGTTCAGCGCCATCATCAGCGAGAACTGCCAGTTGGTCAGGCCGAGCGGCCGGAACGCCTCGTCGAAGGCGCGCGCCAGCACCCGCGCGGCGCGCTGCACGTGCAGGCACAGGCAGGTGTCGCGGACCAGCAGGGTCGTCTCGAACGGAACGTCGTCGTTTGACATGCCAACAATATGTTGATATCAACTTTCCTCGTCAACGATAAGGGAGGGGTACCATGCACGTCCAGCCATATCTGTTCTTCGAGGGCCGGTGCGAGGAGGCACTCGACTTCTACGCCCGCACGCTCGGCGCCGAGGTGCGCATGATGATGCGCTTCAAGGACTCGCCGGACCCGGCTCCGGAGGGGGTGATCCCGCCCGGGTTCGAGGACAAGGTGATGCACGCCGAGGTCCAGGTCGGCGACAGCGTTCTGTTCGCCTCGGACGGCTGCTGCTCCGGCACGTCGGGCACGCAGGGGTTCGGGCTGTCGCTGACCGTGAAGGACGAGGCGGAGGCCGACCGCGTGTACGCCGCGCTCGGCGACGGCGGCCGGGTGGTGATGCCCATCGGGAAGACCTTCTTCTCGCCGCGCTTCGGCATGGTCGCCGACCGCTTCGGCGTGACGTGGATGGTGATCGTCCCGGGCTGATGGGTGGCGGCGGGCTTGCCATTGATAATCTCAATGGCAAGCCTTTCATCTATCAATTTCCCCAGCGGACACGTTCGCTCCATAGTCGCCGCGGCGGGCGGCCGGCCCGTGCCTTCGCATGGGACCTGACGATGATTCCGACTATGCCCGGGGCGGCGCTCGACGTGCTGCTCTCTCCACCGATCCTGTTCTTCGGCCTGGGTGCCGCCATCGCGCTGGCGGGAGCGCGCATTCCCTTTCCCGAGGGCTTCGGCAAGGCGCTCGCCGCCTACCTCCTGGTGGCCATCGGGCTGAAGGGGGGCGTCGCGCTGGCCGGCACCGCGGCGGGCGAGGTGCTGCCGCTGCTGATGACGGCGGCGCTGCTCAGCTTCGCCATGCCGGTGCTGGCGTTCGCCCTGCTGCGCGGCCCGGTCGGGATCGACCGGGTGAACGCCGCGGCGGTGGCGGCGCACTACGGCTCGGTCAGCCTCGTCACCTTCGTGACCGCCGCCGAGGTGTTGAACAGCCAGGGCATCGGCTTCGGCGGCCACATGGTGGCGGCGCTGGCGATCATGGAGGGGCCGGCCATCGTGGCCGGGCTGCTGCTCTCCGGCGCGGTCGGCGCCGCGGCGACCGTCGGCGTCGCCGCAGGCGCGGGCGGCGGCACCGTGGCGGTGGTGGGAGCGGGGGCAGGGGCAGGGGCAGGGGACGTCGGCCTCTGGCGCGGCGCGGTGCGGGAGGCGGCGTTCAACGGCTCGGTCCTGCTGCTGGCGGGCGCGCTGCTGGTCGGGCTGGTGATCGGCAAGCCGGGGCTGGACCGGCTGAGCGGCCTGTTCGTGGCGCCCTGGGACGGCGTGCTGAGCCTCTTCCTGCTGGAGATGGGCTATCTGGCCACGGCGCGGCTGCGCGAGGCCATGACGCTCAACGCGCGGATCCTCGCCTTCGGCATCGGCATGCCGCTGCTGGGCTGCGTCATCGGGCTGGCGGCGGCGCGGGGGCTCGGCCTCGGGCTGGGGGAGACCGCGCTGCTGGCCACCCTGTGCGCCAGCGCCTCCTACATCGCGGTGCCGGCCGCCCTGCGGCACGCGCTGCCCGCCGCCGACCCGGGGCTGTCGCTGCCGCTGTGCCTGGGCGTCACCTTCCCGTTCAACATCCTGCTCGGCATTCCGCTCTATCTGACGCTCGCCCGCCTGACGGCGGGCTGAGCGCTCAGCCGGCGACGATGCGGCCGTAGCGCCGGCGCTGCATCAGGCGGCGCCGGTGGCCGATCTCCGCCCGCAGCTCCTGCAAGGCGTGGCCGTTGCGGCGGAACAGCACGACGGACCACGCCATCAGGCCCATGCCGACGAGGAAGGTCCCGCCGATGAAGGTGTAGGCCAGCCAGGCGTAATGGTCGCCGGCCATGGGCTTGATCAGCCAGTCGAACGCAAGCCACAGCTTGTCGCCCACCAGCGACAGCATGCCGCCGGCGGTGGCCACGACGAAGGGGCTGTTGGACCGCAACACGCGAACCCTCCAAAAGCAGGTGCGCCCGTCGGCGCGCGTGCACTCGAAGAGATCCGACATCGCAGGCGGCGACCCGCCTGCCAGAGGGGCCCGGATCAGGACGACTGTGGAGATGGCCCCGCCACGGCCGCGTTCAAGGCCCCGCTCTCGCCAAATCGGACGCGCGCGGTTAGGGTGGGGGCAGGGGAGGGACCATGCCGACGCCGCTGCCGCCGTTCGACCTCGATCTTCTGCGCACCTTCGTGACCATCGTCGACTGCGGCGGCTTCACCCGCGCCGCCGAGCGGCTGGGGCGCACGCAGTCCACCATCAGCCTGCAGATCAAGCGGCTGGAGGACGGCCTGGGCAAGCGGGTGTTCGAGCGGGAGGGCCGCGCCCTCAGCCTGACCCCCAGCGGCGAGATCCTGCTGACCGCGGCGCGGCGCATGCTCCAGCTCGCCGGCGAGACCTGCGCCCGCCTGACCGAGCCGGACGTCGACGGCATCGTGCGCCTCGGCACGCCGGAAGATTTCGCCACCGCGCACCTGCCCGACGTGCTCTGGCGCTTCGCGCGCGCCCACCCGCAGGTCGGGCTGCAGGTCAACTGCGACTTCACCGCCAACCTGCTGGACGGCTTCTCGCGCGGCGAATACGACCTAATCCTGTGCAAGCGCGAGCCGCAGGGCGGCACCGGCGGCACCAAGGTATGGCGCGAGCCGCTGGTGTGGGCGGCGTCGGAGCGGCTGCTGCTGCACCCCGGCGAGCCGATCCCGCTGGTGCTGGGGCCCTACCCGGACATCTACCGCAAGCGGGCGCTGGAGGCGCTGGACGCGCACGGCCGGCCCTGGCGGATCACCTACACCAGCCCCAGCCTCGCCGGCGTGCAGGCGGCGGTGCGCGCCGGGCTGGGCATCACCATCCTGCCCAAGGAGCTGGTGGCCGCCGGCTTCCACATGATGGGCGCCGAACACGACCTGCCAGACCTCGCCGACACGGAGATCGCCCTGTACCGCGCGCCGGGCGCCCTGTCGAAGGCCGCCGAGCTGCTGGCCGAGCACATCGTGCGCTCACTGGAGAACGCCAGGGCGGAGCACTGAGGGCGGCTGCGGAAGTCCCCGCTACGCCAGCACCCACCCGGTGATCTCCGCCCCCAGCACGACGATCGCCACCGCCCACGCCGTCGCCGCCGCGCAGAACGCCA